>NZ_CP035485.1:2502782-3128478 GCF_006740705.1 Salicibibacter halophilus
GCGATGATGGCTGCATCCATAAATCCCGTTCGCCCGACAATCACAGGTCGGCTTGCTTCGCCGATAGGCTTGCGTGACCACAGGGGTGCCGTCCCCGGCGACACTAAGCGCGTTCGGATCTCCGATCAAGCCTAAGTCCGCAGAAACGCTTAAGATATTCTGCTCAAAAAACTGAAAGAGAGGGTCCCCGGGCAATGGTTTAAAGATGTCCATATGGCGTTCCAGCCATTGTACGAGGCGCTCGACGGTGCCTGGCTTGGGCTTTGGTTTCTGGCCATTCGTACCCTTATTGCCTTTCTTTTTCGGTTTTTGCTTCTTGGGCTTCATGTTTTTGTCCACCTCGGGCCAGATCCGTTGTTCGATAAAATCATAGAATGTGCCGACCCCGGGGAGATCATCAGGAGAAAAACCGCTGAGGATGGCATAAATGGGCGTGCGTTTCATTTCGTCGATCCATGCGGTGATCCCGATACCGGGATTCGTGAACAAGAAGACAAGATAGGAACGCAACATGGAAGCCGGGTCACGGGCTTCCGGCCCTTGATCCGAGTACTGATCCTGCAGCTGAGCGGTAATGCCGGAAAGGTCGGCCTGCCAACATTTGAGGATGAGTGGCCAATCCTGATTCAGGTGGATGATGGATCGTCCGTAATGTTCCTGAAGTTGTTGCAGGACAAAATTCTGGTACGTGTCATGCGAGCGAACCGTTGGTTTCAAACAAAAAACCCCCAAAATCGTAGAAAGGGAAAAAATGTTCCCTTCACCGGCGATTATGAGGATGATTTTAAAAAGTCAAGTACTTTTTGACCTAATTACAGAAATAATTTTTGCGGTTCATACGAACTAAGGAAAACAAAAACTCCTACCGGTGGTAGGAGGATAACGAAAAGCATGCGTCAAGAGATCCCTTGTCGCATCAGCCTCGGCGAATGCCGAGAGGCTATTACATATAGAGGAGGAAATCCTTGATGCTGAGGACAACTCGACATTATTCGGGAGAACATTCCGCGTCACTATGCTCGTATTTATGGTTGCAGCTTGGCGAGCAAAATAATGATGAGTATTTACTAACTGCCTTACATGCGAAGGGATATCATGCAGAATCTCATAGTCGTTTGCCGAAAAAGAAGCCGCGAAATAAAGAAGAAGTCGTTATCTTATCAAAAGAAGAGAGCTTTCGATTGTTGGACAGCGGGGTGTTGCACGCTTTATCAAATGTCTATCGTTTGTGTGCGGTTATCCCTCCCAGATCTCCGGTCTTAATGGAAAAAACAGTGGAAGCTGAAGTCATGACCTTATTTTCAATCAACCAACCCTTTCGCCAGATGGTCCAAAACCTTTCTGTTGCCCGGCTGTATAAAACGTATGTAGACCCTCTGTTACAGCTCGATCTGGTACAAGTGGTGCGACTGAACCAGTCAGCAGAAGAGGACCTTGAACCATCTGTGAAGGCCAATAAAATAGATGGTGCACTGGACTTGAATTATGCAAAAGCATCGGTCACACTGACAGCCTCGGAATGCCGGGTGCTCGATTCCATTTTAAAGGGAAAAAGCAACCGTAAAATTGCCGAAGACGATTATTTGTCGGTATCCACGGTTAATAATCATGTCAGTCAGTTAACGAAAAAAATGAACGCCAACGACCGCACCCATACGGTGAAAAGAGTCGTAGAATTTGGATGGCTCCGGGGCGGGTAGTGCACATATGGATGATGTACATAAGAAATGGGGGCGGACAACCCCTTGGTCCGGCCTCTGAACCCTTTTTACCCTGAAACTATAACCTAAGGACATACAAGCATCTTTCTCGGCTAGTTCCTTAGCGGATAAGAAACAATGACATGATCCAGCCTGTCCTTTGTAATTGCCGATGAAGCGTATACAGGCTCTTTTTTACAGCGATCATTTGTTGATCGCGGAAATAGATATGGCAGCCCTCTCCTTGGGAAGCAACAACGCTATCAATGTGTTGGTAGAATACCCAGCAACAATCATGGTCACGTAATCCTGCTGTTGGAAATGCAAACCAATTTTCTTCCATGTTGATTGGTATGGGGAGCTTCCTTGCCAGCTTTGTTTTATACCTGACTGCATCTAACCTGCCCTCCAGCGATGACCCTCCATCCAAACATGATCGTCGAATGATATGTAAAGGCTTTTCCCGACAGTGCACAACCGTTTGGTTTCGTTCATAAATGATTGAACCTTGTGCTGCCGGTAAAATAGCCATCGTATTGGCACTAACCCGATACACTGCCCTCATTGTTTGCTCCATAGGCCTAATCACCCTGTTATTTTATTTTATCTTATTATAATAGATAATTAGTCTCTTTAAAAGAAAAATTTGAGAATTCTTATTGTAGGAATTATGGAACATCATAAAAAACAACTAAATGTTTGGTGCGGAACACCGATAAGAATAGTAAGGACAAAGAATAATGGGGATGAAAGAAATGAATGATGGGGGCGCGATGAAAAGAGTAATCCTTTCTTGTGACTATTTAATTAGTGACATGGAAGATGGTTTACACAAGATGGATAAAAAAGGAAAAGATCAGATATTGCAATCATTCGAACAGATGATGGACCGCTATGAACAATTGCATATTGTTGCGCCAACCCTAGGCAGCCACAGAGACAAAGGGAATATAAAAGCAAGGCTCACGCGAGTGAAGCGCGAGCTTCAAGATGCACAGACGGCGGTGGAGTTCGATCAGTATGAGAAGGCGGAGGAGATGCTGAAGAGTCATTTGCTCCCGGCGTTAAAACGGTTCAGGGAAGGTTTGTGGCCAAGATAACTAAAACAAGTAGGTATCATTATGGATGAACGATTATAATATGTTGATAGACAGGAAAAAAGATCTACATGCGCGCTTGTGATAATTTACTGAGGATGTGACTCGTGAATGAGGATAACGGGGATGGCTTCTGGAATGGATATCGACCAAATGGTTGATGATTTAATGCGTGCCGAACGAATGCCGCAGGATAAATATGTACAAGAACAAACCTTTAAAAGTTGGCAAATGGATGCGTACCGTGAATTGAACACGATGGTGAGCGCCTTTGAACAATCGATTTTTGATCGTCTTCTCGCACCGGGGAGTTTTCTTTCGAGGACGGGGACATCGTCGGACAGTTCGCTCGCTTCCGTTACTTCCTCTTCCGGCACCGGTAGTTCACAGTATACCTTATCTGAAGTCAACCAGCTGGCAAGGGCGGCTATCACCTATAGTACGGAGAGGATAAGCGATGGGGATGAGGCATTTGATTCTTCTCAGCCATTAGGCGAGGTGGCGGGATTAAATTGGGAGGATGGAACCGTTCAAACGGAGCTTTTGCGAGGAGATGGAGAGAAAGAGTCGTTTGACTTTGCCGAAGAAACAACCATGAATGATGAACATCCTGTTATTGTAAAGGTGGATGGTGTTTCCCATACAGTCATCAGAGACGGAGATCTGGAGGGTCTGGAAAAAGGGGAAGTGTTCCTGGATACTGGGAACCAAACCTTAACATTTGCAGAACCCGTTGCAAACAGCGCCCGTATCGAAGTCAAGTATGTGGATGATGATGACGGGAGGTTTATGTACGCGGGTGCCAAGACCTTCGGGGAAGCCGGAGAAGAGCTCCGTCATCAAGGATTCATTACTGAAGAAGACAGTCTGCAAAATGTTCTCAATGAATTTAACGACAGCGCTATTGGCATTAACGCTTTTTATGATAGCCATTCTGATCAAGTTTCCGTTTCTCGTACAGAAACCGGGATCTATAATTCAAATGGCGGAGATGAAATTATATTTGATGACGGTTTTTTCACCGATTTTTTAAACTTGCAGAATTTAGACGAAGACCATGTTAACTATATAGATCAAGGGGCGCAAAATGCTTCCTTTACAATCAATGGTTTGGACACCGAACGTCGCTCCAACACCTTCACGTTGGATCATTTAACGATCACCTTGCATGATGAATTTGACCAGCATGTTACCGTTTCATCATCGGTGGACACGGATGCAATCGTGGAGAACATTACGGAATTTGTGGATGAATATAATGCGCTGTTGACAGAGGTTCATGAGAAACTTGGAGAAAGGCGAAACCGTGATTACCCTCCGCTCACGGATGAACAACGCCGGGAAATGACGGAACACGAGATTGAGCTTTGGGAAGAACAGGCACAGAGCGGTTTATTAAGCCAAGATCGCCAACTCGGGAATTTTATGGGTCAAATGCGCGTGAACCTTTATGAAACAATCAATGTGGAAGGATCGGATATCGAGCATTTGAATGACCTGGGGATTACGACTTCGGATGATTATCTGGAGCGTGGCAGATTGGAAATTGATGAAGGGAAGCTGCGTTCAACCGTTGAAGAAGATCCGGAAGGGGCGTTTAATTTCTTTTCTCAAACAGGTGCGGAAAGAGGCATTGCCAGGAATTTGCGCGGTACAGTCAATGGTATGGAAGAAGCGATCTCCAGAGAAGCCGGAGGGTCCAATGGGCGCCATCAGAACCACCAATTCGCTTTGGGGCGCGAAATGAATCGGCTTGATGACCGGATAGAAAACTTTGACCGGCGTTTGGAACAGGCCGAAAACCGTTATTGGCGGCAATTCACCGCTATGGAGCAGGCGATGAGCCAGGCGAACAGTCAAAGTGAAATGCTTTATAATTTTATGTTTGGGAACGGCAATCAAATGATGTAGGGGGATAGGCATGTATGATGGGGCTATGGGCACTCAAACGCGTGCCGCATATAAACAAAATGCTTTTCAAACAGCTTCTCCGGGGGAATTAACATTAATGCTCTATAACGGATGTTTGAAATTTATTCGGCTTTCCGCAAGCGCTATGGATAAAAAAGATTATGAAACGAAGAACCTCAATATTACGAAAGCGCAAAAGATCATACGTGAACTTATGGTTACCCTTCGGGTAGAGAATGAAACCACCCAACAAATGCTGCAATTGTACGATTTCGCCCATGATGCGCTCGTGCGGGCAAATATAAACAATGATGCGAACGCACTCGATGAAGCGGATGCCATTATCACTGAATTTCGTGAAACGTGGAAAGAAGCCATAAAGATTGATCGTCAACAAAGATATGCCTTAGGAATCAACAATCATGAATGAAATGCAAGCCGTTTATAAAGTGACGAAGCAACTGGATCATCATCTGCGCACCCCTGTGCCGTTTGAGGGTGAGGCGCGTGAAGATTATCTTGATATTATAGATTTTTTATTGGAAAAGAGAGGTCTTATAATGGTCTCTTTTAACAAGCTTTCGCCACCAGCTGTAGAGCCTTCGATGGCCGCCGAGATGGTGGAAATGAATGAATGCATCGAAGAAAAAATAAGAGCGGTCAAAGTGCACATCGGCCGTGATTTGAATCAAGCCCGCTCCCGTTTACATGTGGAAAATCGGTATAGCAATACTTTTGCTGCGCCTACGGTAGAAGGGCTTTATTTCGATAAGAAAAATTGAAAACTTTAGCGCCTAACCTTTTCAAATGCAATGGGGTTAGGCGCTATATAGTTATTATGGCAGATTTTGAAATGACTGAAAGAGATGCAGTTCCGGACACTTGAAAATAACGCCGGTCGTCGTCATGATAAAACGTAACCTGGTTCGGTTTCGCGTTTTGAAAGGCCGGGGATAAGGGTTATCTCCCTTAAACATTTCTTAAGGAGGCCAAGCGTGGAGATTCTAACAGCAAAACAAGAGCATTTTATCCGGCGATATGAAGAGTGGATCGATCAGGTCGTTGACGCTTTGATGATGGTTGTCCAATTTTACCGAGACGGGCACGAAGAGCAAGGCGATCGTCTGTTGACGGAAACGATGGCCGGTTTCGACCGATTCGGCGAAGAAAATATGACTATGCAAAGCATCTTTGGAGAGAATGAAGAACATTTGCGTGAGTGGGATTTTTTCCAACAACAAATCAACGAAACGCTGGAAGTTTCAACGCTTGGAGATCCCGTGGAAAAAATTTCCCATATAACGAAAAGAACGCTTCCGGCATTTCACCGCTGGAATACCGTTGTAAGATCACTTCTGTCGGAAAGCTGAGATAATGCTATCCCGCCGGCCACAATTGTGCATAAAAAGGCATGATGGGTTCCGGGATAGGGCAGGTGTGCTCAGCTATTTTCCTCAGCTAAATCCAGTTGAAAATCAATCTCTTCTGCGGCGCTTTCCACGTGGTCGGGGACGTTAATCTCATCGATTTCGTTGAAGGATCCGTAGGAGGTCGTTATCGTTTGCCGGGAGGCGACGTTTTGCCCTTCTTCCGCCTCAAAGTCCATATCTATCTGCGTATTAAATTCCTGAAAGGCATACGATTCTCTGTCAATCAATATTTCATAAGTAATATCATTTATGTCAGCGACAGATAGAATGTCCTCGAGCACCATATCCATGCCGCCATCCATTGTGTCAGTGAGCGTCGCACTCACTTCCTGCAAACCTTCCGTATCTCCTTCTACGGTGATGGCGTAGTGCCCTTGCCCGTCTTCCGCTGCCATGGTGCCATCATCCATTTGCGCCATTAGAATTTCCAGCAGCCGTTCCGGATCTTGTTGTTGCGCTGACAACTCCCTTATGTCTCCCTCTAGTTCTTCTGGAAATTTTGCCCATTCATCCAAAGATGATTCATAGGAATAAAAACCATCATCCGTAAAATAAGATTCAATGTTCATTTCCTCGTCCCTGTCTTCGGTAACGATCGTCGTTTCTTCATGATAAGCAAAAGGGTCATAAGTGACACTTGTCTCCGTAATGCTTTCGGTTCGGGACGTTTCATCATCAAAGGCTATTTCTTGCTTTGATGTCATGGTAACCGCAAAACTATCCAGATTACTCATTGTTTCAATAGACTGTTCGAGGATTGCTGTTAAATTATTGTCTTCTTCCGTAATCTCATGATGTTGCTCGTCATTGTTGTCGTTTTGAATATTCATTTCTTCCGAGTTCTCGTCATCATTGCAGGCGTTAAGGATGGGTATGATTAGCAGGATAAAGAAACCGAACTTATATTTCATGTAATCATCGCCTTTTCCTTCAAAATATGTACATAAATTTTATCATATTTTCTTCGGGAATGAGAAAGAATCACCGCTCTGAAAAGAAAGGGAAGGCAAATGAGGGGAGATAGAAAGCGAAGAGGCATGAAAGATTGTGTGATGGGAAAAACGGAGGCGGTGATCCGGTATAAAGTAGTGAACCATATTTAGGCTGGATTGCCAAACAACGAAAGATCATTTATATGCATGGATTCGACAATTTTTGCAGAAGGGAAAAGGGGGGAAGGCGGCGTTGAAAGAAGGCTTTTTACAAGAACGTGGCAAAAGTTGATTTAACGTCTATTTTCGGTTTTTATGGGGGTGAACAAGGCGGCGTATGTTTATAGGGGATTTCGTGCAAAGTAATTCAGGGAAATAAGTTGAATGTGTAAGGGTACGAATGCTTCTAAGTGAGGGGGATTAACATAAAGATAAGTATGTACCTAAGCGACATGTAAAAAATAGTTACTTATTTGTACACATTTTGTCGTTTTAGCAGGAATGAAAAGAGGGAATAGAGAAGTTATAGAGCATGAAAGGAGGAGTTTGGGTGATGAATTACAATATCCGTGGAGAAAACATGGAGGTAACACCATCATTACGAGAATATGTGGAGAAAAAGGTGGGCAAGGTGGAACGGTATTTTGATACAACTCCGGTCGCCGATGTTCACGTAAAAATGCATGTTCAAAATAACCAACAACATAGCATTGAGGTTACAATTCCCATGTCTCGCCTTCTTCTGCGTGCCGAAGAGGACCATTCGGACATGTACGCTGCCATTGACCTTGTTGTAGAGAAGCTTGAAAGGCAAATCCGCAAACATAAAACCAAAGTGAACCGTAAGTTTAGACAAACCGGCACGAAGGATGTATTCAAAAATGAAATGGGCGTAACGCAATTGGAGAATGGCTGGTCGGAAGAAGATGATGACTTCGGAGCCCAGCTAGTGCGCACCAAACGTTTTAATCTTAAGCCGATGGATGCGGAAGAGGCCGTGTTGCAAATGGATATGCTCGGCCATTCTTTCTTCGTCTTTTCCAATGCAGTGAGCGGAGACACAAACGTCGTTTACCGAAGAAAAGACGGGCGTTACGGCTTAATTGAACCGGAGGCGTGAGGACAAATCGCACATGGTAAAAAGGAAGCCCCCATCCATTGCAGGTGGGGCGCTTTTTTGTGCAAAAGCGTGTTCACTTAAAACATACCCGAAGTCCTCCGGGTTTGTAAGAAATGGGTCAAGTTGCTAAAATAAATGATATAGTGTGTACAAATCAAGGTGCCTGCCAAAAATAAAGATAAATTATTCTTGGTGCGAGAGGACGATGATGATAGCATGATCGGTTTAATTAAAAAGGTCATTGGTGATACGGACCAACGAAAAACGAAGAAAATGCAAAAAACCGTCGATGAAATCGAGGGGTATGCAGATGAGATGAAATTGCTTTCAGACACGGATTTGGCCGCGAAAACCGAAAACTTCAAGGCCCGTTACGACGGTGGAGAGGACTTGGAAAGTCTCCTGCCTGAAGCATTCGCTGTTGTACGGGAAGCGTCGACTCGTATTCTCGGTCTCACGCCTTACCCGGTTCAATTGTTAGGGGCGATTGTGCTCCATCACGGGGATACTGCGGAAATGAAAACCGGGGAAGGAAAAACATTGGTGGCAACGATGCCGGTGTATTTAAATGCTTTGACCGGGCGCGGGGTTCACATCGTTACCGTGAACGATTATCTGGCGCGTCGGGACAGTGAAGATATGGGACGCCTTTATAACTTTCTGGGCTTAACGGTTGGCCTGAACGAAAAAGGCATGTCCAAAGATGAAAAACGCGAAGCGTATGCTTGTGACGTTATGTATGGAACAAACAATGAGTTTGGCTTTGATTATTTGCGTGACAACATGGTGCTCTATCCGGAGCAAATGGTCCAACGGAAGCTCCATTATGCCATTGTCGACGAAGTGGATTCCATTCTCATTGACGAAGCGCGAACACCACTGATCATCTCCGGGTCGGTAGAGCAATCCACGGATATGTACGTACAAGCGGATGGATTCGTGCGCTTATTAAAAGAAGAGGACGATTACACGTACGAAGAGTCATCGAAAAATGTCCGCCTAACGGAAGAAGGTGTCAATAAGGCGGAAAACTATTTTAATCTGAGTAACTTATTCGAACAGGGAAATGTTCAACTGACACACAATATTAACCAGTCCCTCAAAGCCCATCGCGCGATGCAACGCGACGATGATTACGTCGTGGAAGACGGAGATGTTGTGATTGTCGACTCATTCACCGGAAGGCTCATGAAAGGCCGCCGCTATGGGGATGGCTTACATCAGGCAATTGAAGCGAAAGAACAACTTCCGATCAAAAAAGAAAGCATGACACTTGCTTCCATCACGTTTCAAAACTTTTTCCGGATGTACCAAAAACTTGCCGGCATGACCGGGACGGCCAAAACAGAGGAAGAGGAGTTCCAAAATATTTACAATATGAACGTGATCTCCATTCCGACCAACGAGCCGATTGTCAGGGAGGACAGGGCCGATCTCATCTACAAAACGATGGATGCGAAGTTCAAAGCCGTTGCGGATGACATAAAGGAAATAAATCAAAGAGGGCAGCCGGTACTTGTGGGGACGGCAAGCGTTGATACTTCTGAGTACGTGTCAAAGTTATTAAAGAAGAGAAGGGTCCCCCACGACGTTTTAAACGCTAAACACCATGCCAATGAAGCGGAAATCATTAAAAATGCCGGTCAAAAAAATGCGGTTACGATCGCCACGAATATGGCCGGCCGCGGAACGGACATTAAATTGGGAGATGGCGTTCCCGACCTTGGCGGTTTATTTGTCATTGGCACGGAACGTCATGAAAGCCGGCGGATTGATAACCAATTACGCGGCCGTTCCGGACGCCAGGGCGACCCCGGGGTTTCGCAATTTTACCTGTCGATGGAAGATGTTCTCATGCGCCGATTCGGTTCGGAAAACATGCAAAACATGTTGAATAAAATGGGCATGGAAGAGGACACCCCTTTGGAAAGCCGCATGGTAAGCCGTGCCGTTGAACAAGCGCAAAAACGCGTGGAAGGGCATAACTTCGATGCGCGTAAGCAAATTCTTGAATATGATGATGTCATGCGCGAACAACGGGATATCATTTATGAACAACGGATGGAAGTTTTGGAATCGGAAAACCTGGAAGAGATCGTTCAGGGCATGATTCACAACGTGGTGGATCGAACCATTGCCCGTTTCACTTCGGAAGAAGAAGTGCCGGAAGACTGGGACTTGGCCGGTTTAGTGGCGGAGCTGAACGCGATGGTTCTATATAGTGGCGACATTACACAAAATGATTTGTACGGTTTGGAACAGGATGAAATTCAGGAACTCGTTAAAGGAAAAGCTGCGGCCAATTACAAAGCAAAAGAAGCAGAGATTGGCGAAGAAAAAATGCGTGAATTTGAAAAGGTCATTATGTTGAGGGCCGTTGATCGCAAATGGATGAATCATATTGACCAGATGGACCAGCTTCGCCAAGGCATTCACTTGCGGGCATATGGACAAAGCAATCCGCTTAGGGATTATCGATTTGAAGGATATAACATGTTTGAAGACATGGTTGCCAGCATTGAAGAAGAAGTCTCCCGATATGCGATTAAAGCACGTTTGAAGAATAACATGGAGCGAGAAGCAGTAGCCGATGAAAGTAAGTCGAAAGCTGTGCACGGAAACAATAACAAAGAAGAAGAGAAGAAGAAAAAACAACCGATTCGGAAAGCGAAACAAGCGGGAAGAAACGAACCATGTCCGTGCGGAAGCGGAAAAAAATACAAACATTGCTGTGGAGCTCAGGGAGCTTAATCGCTGAGCATGCATAGCATGGAAAAGAGGCTGAGAGAATGGATAGTGCCGAAATAAAAACGGAATTTACGACAATGGCGAATCGTCTCGCGGAATTTAGGGGGTCTCTTTGACCTTGAAGCGAAAGAAAGCAGAATTAAAGAACTGGAAGAAGAAATGACGTTTCCCGGCTTTTGGGATAATCCAGATGCCTCCAAAGAAGTGATTGACGAGACCAATGCACTAAAAGAAACCGCTCATACGTTTAGAGAGTTGGAAGAAGAACTGGAAAATTTAAAGGTGACCCAGGAACTGTTACAGGAAGAAGAGGATGAAGAATTGCGGGAGGATCTGGAACAAGGGATTCGCTCACTTTCCGAAAAGATCAATCAGTTTGAGTTGAAAATGCTGCTTTCGGATCCACACGATGAAAAAGACGCGATCCTTGAGATACATCCCGGGGCCGGTGGCACGGAATCCCAAGATTGGGCGCAAATGCTTCTTCGCATGTACACTCGTTGGGCTGAAAAACGTAAGTTTAAAGTGGAAAAGCTTAACTATTTGCCAGGGGACGAAGCAGGCTTAAAAAGTGTCACGTTGCTCATTAAAGGGCAAGATGCTTATGGTCATTTAAAAGCAGAGAAAGGGGTCCACCGATTGGTGCGCATTTCCCCTTTTGATTCGTCAGGACGACGCCATACGTCTTTCGCTTCCTGTGAAGTGATGCCGGAAATGGACGAAGATGTGAATATCGAAGTGGCTGCCGAAGACTTGAAAATTGATACGTATCGCGCAAGCGGTGCCGGGGGGCAGCACGTGAACACGACGGACTCTGCCGTACGAATTACTCATATTCCGACGAACACGGTTGTGCAATGCCAAAATGAACGCTCCCAAATCAAAAATCGTGAACATGCCATGAAAATGCTAAGAGCCCGTCTTTATCAACAGGAACTTGAACGGCAACAACAAGAGTTGGATGAACTGCGCGGCAACCAAAGTGAAATTGGTTGGGGCAGCCAGATACGTTCTTATGTTTTCCACCCTTATAATATGGTGAAGGATCATCGGACCAATTATGAAGTCGGGAATTCGGAGGCTGTCATGGACGGGGCGATTGATGTTTTCATTGATGCATACTTGCGTTCGAGAATAACATAAGCGTGCAAGAGACTTCATGCATTCGCATTAGGGGAGGCAACCGGGTTTCTGAAGATGGAAATGGAGGGTTTGGATGAAGCGGAAAAAGCGGCGTGAGCCGGCACAAGGTTCGGCGCGATCGCTCATAAATGTGCTGCTCGTTTTAAGCGGTTCGGCAATTGTGGCAATCGCATTTAATTTGTTTTTATTGCCGAATGCAATCGCTTCGGGAGGATTGAGCGGTTTTGCCACTATTGTGTATCAAGTGTTCGGCCTTGCTCCGCACATTACCCTTTACGCCTTGAATATCCCCCTGTTTCTTTTGGGAATGCTCTTACTCGGCGGATTTAGATACGGGGGGGATGACATTAATAGGAACATTATTCCTCCCATTTGTCGTTTTTTTGACACAAAATTGGACGCCTTTAACAACAGAGCCTCTACTGGCAGCGATTTTTGGCGGTGTCGGTGTCGGAACAGGGCTCGGTCTCGTTTTTCGTTCAGGTGCTTCCACCGGCGGCACCGATTTGGCGGCTCAAATCATCCATAAATATACCGGTGTTTCTCTCGGTTCAGGCGTTTTTATCATGGATGGGCTAATCGTTGCAATGGCGGCAATTGCGTTCAGTTTTGAATTTGCGCTGTTTGCACTCATCGGGCTTTTCATCACCGGTAAGACAATTGACATTGTACAAACAGGTTTTGGTTATGATAAAATCGCTTTCATAATTACGGAAGAACAGGGAAAGATAAAAGAAGCCATTTTAAATGATGTCGACCGTGGAGTCACTAAACTCCAGGCATTTGGAGGCTATACGGAAGACGAACGGCCGGTGCTTATGTGTGTGGTGAATCGCAATGAAATTCCTTTGTTGCGGCAAGTCGTGCAAAACATCGACCGTGATGCGTTCATAGTCGTTTCCAACGCCACGGAAGTGCTTGGTCGTGGTTTTAAAATGGACTAAATCGTGTATAATAAATGGAGCGTCAATCCTAACGCGGACCCGCACGATAATTGAGGAGGATCATCATGAAAAAAGCAATGTTAGTGTTAGGCACAGCGATTTTTATCATCGGCGGCTGTAATGGACAAGCTGGTGAAGAACAAGAACCGCCAGGTGATAACAATGGTGGAAATGGCGGCGCCGAAGAAGAAGCAGAAGATGAAGAAGAAAATGGCGAAACCGTTGATGCCGGCGAAGGAATGGATCTGTATGAAGAGAACTGCATGAGTTGCCACGGCGGGGACTTGGAAGGCGGTTCCGGTCCGGCGCTTGATGGATATAGCGCTGACGATGTTCGCGCTGCGATTGAAGAAGGGCCCGGTTCCATGCCGGAAGATCTTGTTACCGGCGACGACGCTGATGCCGTTGCGCAATACGTAGAAGAAGAAGGCTAAGTTTGATAAAGATGACGTCCTACCGATAGCGGCAGGGCGTTTTTTTATGGCCTACTGTACGCCGGTGCTGGCATTTAGCGCTCCATGTCGATATTAGTCCTATTATAAGCTGATTAGTTGTAAGTTGTTTGAAATAAAACTGTAATGATGCACATCTTTTCCTAAGATGAAAAAATGATATAATATGACTTGGGTTTTATGTGGAGATTTGTCGAAAACCGTCAGATTAAGGATATTTTGGGTGTGAGAGATTTGATCGACATGAAAAAAGTGAAAAAAACCTATCGTAGCGGTGTCCAAGCTTTAAATGACATTAACATACATATTGGCAAAGAGGAATTTGTGTACGTTGTCGGCCCAAGCGGTGCCGGAAAATCAACAATTATTAAGTTAATCATTCGCGAGGTCAAGCCAACGGAAGGAAGCGTTCACATAAATGGGACAAACCTGGACGATCTCAGGAAAAAACAAATTCCATATTTGCGGCGGAAAATCGGTGTTGTGTTTCAAGATTTTAAGTTGTTTCCCAACATATCCGTTTTTGAAAATATAGCTTTTGCTCTCGAGGTTATCGAAACGCCTCGTGACCGTATTAAACCACGTGTAATGGAAGTGTTGGATCTTGTAAAGTTAAAAGATAAAGCACGTTATAAACCGCGTGAATTATCCGGCGGGGAACAACAAAGAGTGGCTATTGGAAGAGCGGTCGTAAACAAACCGGCCATCCTGATCGCGGATGAACCGACTGGAAATCTCGACCCCGAAACGGCGTGGAGCATCATGGGAACGTTGGAAGACATCAATTATTGGGGTACAACCGTTGTGATGGCGACCCACAACAGCCACATTGTCAATCATTTAAAAAAACGTGTGATTGCCATCGATAGTGGAAATATTGTCCGAGACGAATCGCGGGGTGCTTACAGCTATGAAGCGTAGCACCCTTGTGCGGCACGTGAGAGAAGGGTTTAAAAACATCAGCAGAAACGGGTGGATGAGCTTTGCGTCCATTAGTGCCGTGACAATTATGCTGCTTGTCGTTGGAACGTTTGCCTTGTTGATTTTAAACATGAACCACTTAGTCTCCGATGTTGAAAACGATGTTGAAATCCGCGCTTTCTTGGAAATGGAAACGGAAGAAGATGAGCAGGCGGCAGTGATGCAAGACATTGCAAGCGCCAATGCCGTGCAGGAGGTTTCTTACCTTGACAAGGAGGATGGGCTGGATCAGTTTATCGACAGTCTCGGTTCTGAAGGCGCGGTTTATGAAAGCATTCGTGAGGAGAATCCACTGAACGATGCTCTAGTGATCGAGACGACTGAACCGGAATTTACGGAAGCTGTGGCAAATGCCGTAAATGAATATGCTGAAATTGAAACGGTCGAATACGGAGAATCGATTCTTACGCAATTGTTCACGGTCACAAATTATGTGCGAGTGATCGGAGCTGCTTTAATTATCGGTTTGTTGTTTACATCTATATTCCTGATTTCAAACACGATTAAACTTACAATTATCTCCCGCAAAGATGAGATTGAAATTATGAAACTTGTAGGAGCGACGAACAAGTTCGTGCGCACCCCCTTTTTTGTTGAAGGGTTGTTAATCGGGACGATCGGCGCTTTAATCCCGGTGGCGAGTCTTATGGCAGGGTATGTCTATCTCCATGATTTTTTTGATAACCAGCTGCCTTTTATTACAATGGTTGAGCCTTTTCCAATGGTTTGGCAATTGTCACTTGTATTGCTGGGCCTTAGCGTTCTCGTTGGCATTTGGGGAAGTCAAATGTCTGTGCGTAAATTCTTGAAAGTTTAGTGATGGAAGGGTATTGGATATGAAAATAAAAAAAACAATAGTAGTTGGATCAGCTATTTTGTTCGGCTTATCCGGTTGGCTGCAATCAACTTATGTTGGACATGCAGCCTCCATCAATGATTTGGAAGATGAATTGGAGGACATCCGTGAATCCCAACAAGAGGCGGAGAATGAAGCGGGAGAGACGGAAGAGGATTTAGAAGCGGTTGAGGAAGAGTTGGCAGACATTGAAGCAGAGATTCGTGAAATAGATGAAGAAATGTCCGTCACGGTTGAAGAAATCGGAGACAAAGAATCGGAAATTGCTGAACTAGAGGAAGAAAACGAGCAATTAGAAGAAAAAATATCAGAGCTTGAGGAACGTATCGAAGAACGGGATGAAGTGTTGAAGGAACGAGCCGTCATCCTTTACCAGAATGGCAATGGAACAGTCGAATACATAGAAGTTTTGCTTGGAGCGCAAAGTTTTGGGGATTTTATAGAGCGAATACGCACCCTTTCAACGATTGCCGAACAAGATCAGGAAATTCTCGATGAGCACATTGCCGACCATGAGCAATTGGAAGAAAATCAAAAAACGGTTGAAGAAAATCTAGCAACCTTGGAAACGCATCTATCAGAATTGGAAAACTTACAAGCAAACTTGGATGAGCAAATGGAAGATAAAGAAACGGTGATGGATGGGCTTGATGAAGAGCAGCGTCAGTTGCTTGACGATCTGGAAGAAATCGAAAACGAAGAGGAAATCTTGCATCAACAGGAGATTGCTAAAGAGAATGAAATCGAACGGGAAGAAGAGCGAGAAAGAGAGCGAGAAAGAGAGCGAGAACGACAAGCTGAAGAAGAAACAGCAGAAGCTGAAGAAGAAGAAGAGGAAGAGAGCCAATCCGAAGCTGAAGTCTCCGATGATTCCGGAAACAATGAAGAAAATGCAAGTGAATCCGGGGACAGCGAAGGGGCGTCTTCTTCCGATTCACAGGAAGATAATGCTACCACCGCGAGTGTCAGTAGTTCCGGTTCCAACGACGCAGGTGGAAGCGGCACACTGGCGAGGCCGGCATCAGGTCCATTGACCTCAGAATATGGTCCAAGAGGGGGCGGATGCATAATGGGATTGACATTGGCGGTTCGGGTGTGCCGGTTAATTCTTCCGAATCAGGGGAAGTCAGCTACGTCGGATATATGAGCGGTTATGGAAATACCGTGATGGTTACGCACCAAATAGATGGACAAACGATCACGACATTGTATGCCCACCTGGCATCCTCCAATGTATCCGTCGGTGATTCGGTCAGCCGCTCGGAACAAATCGGCATCATGGGGAATACAGGAAATACGACAGGCCCGCACTTGCACTTCGAGGTGCATGAAGGTGGCTGGGAAGGATCAGGCGTGAATACGGTCGATCCGATGAACTATCTATAAGTTTAAAGAATAATCGAGCGGAAATCAGTCTCCCGCTCGATTTTTTGGTGTTAATGGATCCGAGGATCGTTTATTTTTTGTCTCGCCCATAAAAATGTGTTTAAATGGGAGAAAGAAACATAGCATATGCAAAAGAAGGGCGACACCTGGAAAAAGGCTAAATGATAGAGAAGTCGTTGTTTCCGAGATAGACTGGGCAGTGCCAAAAGCTGAGATCGAGGTGGGCAGTATGAATATTAGCGGAAAGTGGCTCGTTATCTTAGCGAGTGCGGTTATCATAGCCGGGTCCGGCGGGGTGATCGCAGGGGTCTCCATCGGCGAAGAGGGACAAGAGCAAAATGCCGCTTCGCAGCCGGATAGAGATAACGGAGAAATGTCATCTGAAGAAGGCTGGGAGAAAGTTCATCAAGCGCATGACTTGATTGTGGAACAATACATCGACGATGTTGACGAAAGTAGCTTGTACGAAGGTGCCATTGAAGGAATGTTAGACGAATTGGACGATCCTTATTCTGTCTATATGGATCAGGAAACGGCAGGGCAGTTTGAGGAATCCTTAGATAGTGAATTCGAGGGCATCGGTGCGGAAGTGAATATGGTGAATGAAAATGTAACGATTGTATCTCCAATTCAAGGATCACCGGCAGAGGAAGCCGGTTTGATGCCGGACGACCAAATCTTGGAGATAGATGGCAACTCAACGGAAGGTCAATCTTTGAATGAAGCAGTCATGGACATACGCGGGGAACAGGGTACTTCCGTTGCTTTGACAATTGACCGCCCATCGGCTTCCGACCCGTTTGAAGTTGAAGTGGAACGTGACGCGATTCCAATGGAGTCAGTTGAAAGCCGAACGATTGATCGAGAGGGAGAAACAATCGGTTTGCTCGAGATTATTTCTTTCTCTACGGATACAGCCCAGGAATTTGAAGATGAATTGAACGCTTTGGAATCTGAAGGCATTGATGGATTGCTCATCGATGTTCGTGATAATCCGGGCGGTTACTTGAACAGTGTTCAGGATATCGGCAGTTTACTGCTTCCTGAAGGGGAAACGATCGTACAAATTGAACAACCTGATGGAGAGGTAATGGCGACCCCTTCTACACTCGAAGAAGAAAAAGACTATCCAATGGCTGTGCTTATTAATCAAGGTAGTGCTTCTGCATCGGAAATATTGGCAGCTGCCCTTAATGAAGCAGGTGGGCACGCGCTTATTGGGGAAACAACGTTTGGAAAAGGCACTGTCCAACAAGGATACCAATTTGACGATGGCAGTGAAATGAATTTATCCATGTCGAGATGGTTAACATCGGATGGCAACACTATTCATGAAGATGGTGTGGAGCCGACGATCGAGGAAAGCCAACCGGATTATTTCTATACGGCCGCGCTTGCTGTAGATGAAACGCTCACGTTCGATGACAACAATGATCAAGTGAGCAACGCGCAATATATTTTAGAGGGATTAGGTTTTGATCCGGGCAGAACCGATGGATATTTTGATGAACAAACGGAAGAAGCGGTGGCAGATTTCCAGCAACAGGCGGAGGACCTGGAGGAAAACGGAGAGATTGATGAAGAAACCGCACAACACCTTCATAGCGCAATCGTGGACGAGATTCGTGAAGATGAAAATGATCAACAACTTGATACAGCCATTGACCATTTAATTAGTGAGGTCTCTTAAAGCCAGGAAAAAGCAGGAAGTATAACACTTCGTGCCGAAATACATCCTCAGCATTTGGGTGTATTTCTCTTTTTTATTCTATATTTTATACTATTGGAAAGGATAAATTGATAAAATGATCGTATAAGAAAGACATGGACGCTCCCGTTATTGACGGGTAGTCAAGTTTTTCAATTCTTTTACCGTTTACTAAAGGGGATCAAATGATGGATCATTGGTTTATAGATCTATTGATGGGGATAGGGAGTTTCTTTATTCATCCGTTAACATATATCGGCTTGTTGGCCATGGTATGGATTGGCTACCGTCGCTTAAAAAGAGAAAGAAAAATGTTTCATACGTCCACGGGTCCCGTTGGGAAAGACGTTTTTCATCGTCTATTGCCGGGGGTTTTGGCAGGGATAGTTCTATCGGTTGCCGCGGTGGCTTCCGGCATTGTGCTTACCCCGGAATTCCTTTTGATAACGACAGTGACTTATCTTGTGCTGATTGTTATTGGCGGCGCGGGATTTGCCTCTCCTGCGTATGCACTGGGGTTGGCTTTCCTCCTATCCTATCTTCTTCCTTCCGGATGGACAACGCCAGTAGATCCGTTGCCCGTCCTTATGTTTATCGCCGCCTTCGTGCTCGTTGAAGGGGTATTCATGCACACGCAGTCCAAACGCGAGCAGTATTCACCGCTCCGCCTGCGCAGCAAAAGAGGGAAATGGATCGGGGGTCAACGACTCGATCGAATGTGGCTCGTCCCCGTATGCCTATTCATTCCCGGAGACACGTTCCCGGCAGAAGGTTGGTGGCCGCTGTTCCCCGTAGCGGAGGACATATCTTTACTGCTGGTGCCTTTTCTTGTTGGATTTCGGCTAACGGCTGTCGGCCAACTCATGAGAATAAAAGTCAAAGAGGCCGGAACAAGAGTAATTGGATTCGGTGTACTGGTTGCGATTGGCACTGTTATATTTATGTTGCTTTCGGAATGGACATGGTTGCCGGTCTTGCTTGTCGCCATCTTGGGCAGGGTTCTTTTGCAAGTGTACGAGTACGTTAGTGATCGTTTGAAAGATCATTATTTTGTCCCCCGGAACGAGGGAGTCATCATTCTCAGTGTTTTACCCGGCTCCCCGGGTGAAAAGATGGGCCTTCTCCCTGGAGAAATGGTGACGAAAGTGCATGGAGATCCCGTCCACACGGAATGGAGTTTTTACCAAGCATTACAGATTAATCCGGCATATGGCCGTATTGAAGTAATCGATGCCAATGGGGAACGAAGGGTGGAGAAAGCAGCGCTGTACGACAATCAACACCATGAGCTGGGTTTGTTATTTTTGCATCCTCATGAGGAACAATGGCAAGGTGAATAGATGGTGGCATAAACCTTCCGGGAAAAGGCATTGGAAATGATCACTGCCATGCTCGGAAGGCTTTTTATGGCCAACAGAAGCAAATAAATGTTCGGTTTTCTCCAGAGTGTGTTATAATAAACAATAAAGGAATGGTACTGCCAGCGAAGGAGGGTGAACGTTGACACAAACGTTTTCACTTGAATCTGCTTATCAACCCGAAGGAGATCAACCTGAAGCGATAAAAAAAATTACGGAAGGAATAAAAGCGGGCGATAAACACCAAGTGTTGTTGGGAGCAACCGGAACCGGCAAAACATTTACGATGTCAAACGTGATCCGGGAAGTCAACAAACCGACGCTTGTCATGGCTCACAATAAAACGCTCGCCGGCCAATTATACAGTGAATTTAAATCATTGTTTCCCAATAATGCCGTAGAGTACTTCGTCAGTTATTACGATTACTATCAACCGGAAGCATATGTCCCGCAGTCGGATACATTTATTGAAAAAGACGCCAGCATCAATGATGAAATAGACAAACTCCGGCACTCCGCGACGAGCGCGTTATTTGAACGCAATGATGTCATCATCATCGCCAGCGTCTCATGTATCTATGGGCTGGGGTCGCCGGAAGAATACCGCGAGTTGGTGGTTTCACTTCGTACCGGGATCGAAAAAGGAAGAGATGAACTTTTAAATGATCTCGTCGATGTGCAATATGACCGTAACGACATTAATTTTACGAGAGGGACTTTCCGTGTGCGCGGGGATGTTGTGGAAATTTTTCCTGCTTCCCGGGATGAACACTGCATTCGCGTGGAATTTTTCGGCGACGAGATTGATCGCATGACCGAAGTGGACGCATTAACAGGAGAAGTGCTTGGTGAACGCAACCATGTTGCGATTTTCCCGGCTTCCCACTTCGTTACGCGCGAACAAAAAATGAAAAAAGCAATCGTCAATATTGAACAAGAGCTGGCTGAACGCCTCCAAGAATTTAAAAACCAGGACAAGTTGTTGGAAGCGCAGCGGCTGGAACAGCGGACCCGTTATGACATTGAAATGATGCAGGAAATGGGCTTTTGCTCCGGAATCGAAAACTATTCCCGGCATTTAACGTTTCGCGAACCGGGCGAGGCGCCGTTTACGTTACTGGACTATTTTCCGGACGATTTTCTTATGATTATCGACGAATCGCACGCAACGTTGCCGCAAGTAAGGGGAATGTACAATGGGGACCGTGCGCGAAAACAAGTGTTGGTCGACCATGGATTTCGGCTGCCTTCAGCGATGGACAACCGTCCGTTGAAATTCGAGGAGTTTGAAAAGCGAGTGTCACAAGCAGTGTATGTATCCGCGACCCCTGGACCTTATGAGCAAGAGAAAGCGCCGGAGGTTGTCGAACAGATTATCCGCCCGACCGGATTGCTTGACCCTAAAGTGAACGTGCGGCCAATCGAAGGGCAGATCGATGATTTAATCGGGGAGATTAACGAACGGCAGGAAAAAAATGAACGTGTGTTAGTGACGACGCTTACGAAGAAAATGGCGGAAGATCTGACGGACTATTTAAAAGAAGTCGGCATTAAAGTAAAATATTTACACTCCGATATTAAAACGCTGGACCGTTTGGAGATCGTTCGCCAGCTGCGTCTTGGCGAGTTTGACTGTATTGTCGGCATCAATCTTTTGCGTGAAGGGTTGGATATCCCCGAAGTTTCCCTCGTGGCGATTTTGGACGCGGATAAAGAAGGGTTTCTGCGTGCCGAACGGTCCTTAATCCAAACGATGGGACGGGCGGCACGTCATGCAGATGGCCAAGTGATCATGTATGCGGATAAGGAAACGCGCTCCATGGAAGTAGCGATAAAAGAGACGGAAAGGCGCCGAAGTATTCAAGAAGCACATAATGAAAAACATGGGATTATACCGAAAACAATTGAAAAAGCCGTGCCGCAGACGATTCAGGCTACGGTTGCCGCAGAAGATAAAGAAAGCTATGCAACGCCGCAAGATAAGCATATGACGAAAGATGAAAAGGCTCGTCTCATTGAAAAAATTGAATCGGAAATGAAAGAAGCGGCAAAATCGCTTGATTTCGAACGAGCCGCGGAGCTTCGCGATACAATGATTGAGCTGAAGGGAAAGAAAACATCATAGCAAGCACTGGAGGTCGGAAGTGCAACTAAGGCTTTCTAATAACTTCCAACCTCTCACCTCCCACCTCTAGTACAAGGAGTGACCGGAACGATGGCCAAAGATAATATCAGCATAAAAGGAGCGCGTTCCCATAACCTGAAAGGGGTAGATCTAACAATCCCCCGTGATCAGTTGATTGTTTTTACCGGGTTATCGGGTTCGGGTAAGTCATCGCTGGCGTTTGACACGATTTATGCCGAAGGGCAAAGGCGATACGTAGAATCCTTATCGTCTTATGCCCGGCAATTTTTAGGACAGATGGATAAGCCGGATGTAGATTCGATCGAAGGACTGTCCCCGGCTATCTCCATCGATCAAAAAACGACAAGCCAAAATCCGCGCTCCACAGTAGGGACGGTCACGGAGATCTATGATTATTTACGGTTATTGTTCGCACGTGTCGGGGTCCCTTATTGTCCGAACCATAACATCCCCATTACTTCGCAAAGCGTCCAGCAAATGATCGATCAATTGATGAGCTATCCCGAACGGACCCGCCTTCAAATTCTTGCTCCGTTGGAAGCCGAGCGAAAGGGAACGCATGTAAAAGTCTTTGAGGATTTAAAGAAAAAAGGATTTGTGCGCGTGCGTGTGGACGGGGAGATTCGCGATTTATCCGAAGACATCGCTTTGGAAAAAAATAAAAAGCATACTATTGAAGTCGTCATAGATCGGGTAATTATAAAAGAAGGAGTGGAGTCCCGACTCTCCGGGTCATTGGAAACAGGATTGGAACAATCGGGAGGGCGCGTGCTCATTGACGTTATTGACGGCGATGAGGTGTTGTTCAACCAACATCATGCATGCCCGTATTGCGGGTTTTCCGTTGATGAATTGGAACCGAGGTTGTTTTCTTTTAACAATCCATCGGGTGCTTGTCCAACCTGTGACGGAATTGGCTCCAAGTTGGAAACCGATGAAGAGTTGGTTATCCCAAACGAAAGCCTCACTTTGCGCCAACATGCCATTCTTCCATGGATGCCGACAAGTTCCGATTATTATCCGCAGCTGCTCGAGGCCGCCTGCGAACATTTCGGCATCGACATGGATGTTCCATTTGAGCAACTTTCCAAGCAGGATAAAAAAATTTTACTGCATGGCAATCGGAAAGAACGAATCTACTTTCGGCATGAGAATGAGTTTGGCAATGTAAGAGAACGGAAAATTTATTTTGAAGGTGTGTTGAAAAATATCTCCAGGCGGTATTATTCCACCTCTTCGGATTATACGCGGGAACAGATGGAGCAGTTTATGGTCCGGAAAGCTTGTCAAGCTTGCCAAGGCCATCGGTTAAAAGATGAAGCACTTTCCGTTTTACTTAATGGCAAGCATATCGGAGAAGTGACAGATCTATCCATTGACGGAGCCAAAGGTTATATGGATACGCTTGATTTATCCGAAAAAGAGATGCAAATTGCCCGGCTCATCATCCAGGAAATTAATAATCGGTTGGGATTTTTAAGCAATGTGGGCATTGATTATTTAACGCTAAGTCGTACGGCCGGGACCCTGTCCGGCGGTGAAGCGCAACGAATTCGGCTGGCCACCCAAATCGGCTCCGCGCTAATGGGAGTTCTCTATATTCTTGATGAACCTTCCATCGGCTTGCACCAGCGGGATAATATGCGATTAATCCGTACGCTTGAAAACATGCGCGACCTTGGGAATACAGTAATCGTCGTTGAACATGATGAAGATACGATGCTTGCGGCTGATCATATTGTGGACATCGGCCCCGGCGCCGGTGTAAACGGCGGGCATATTACTGCAGAAGGATCTCCGGAAACGATTAGTGATCAACCTGAATCTCTCACAGGCGAGTATTTGTCCGGAAAAAAATTCATTCCTTTACCGCACAGACGACGTCCTGCAACGCAGCGCAAACTTACGGTCACAGGCGCGAACGCGAATAACTTGCAAAATATCGACGTCGATATTCCGCTCGGTGTTTTTAATGTCATTACCGGTGTTTCCGGCTCCGGGAAAAGCACGCTCATCAATGATATATTACGAAAATCCCTTTCCCAGAAGTTACATCGGGCGAAAGAAAAGCCTGCGAAACACAAAGAAATCAAAGGCATTGATGAGCTCGATTTTGTCGTAAACATTGACCAGTCACCGATCGGACGAACGCCACGGTCCAATCCGGCGACGTACACCGGTGTATTTGATTATATCCGCGAGGTATTCGCCATGACGAACGAGGCGAAGGTGCGTGGTTATAAAAAGGGACGTTTCAGCTTTAATGTTAAGGGCGGCCGTTGCGAAACGTGTCGGGGAGATGGCATTATTAAGATAGAGATGCACTTTTTGCCCGATGTATACGTGGAATGTGAAGAGTGCGGCGGAAAACGTTACAACCGGGAGACGTTGGATATCCGCTACAAAGGGAAAGATATTGCGGAAGTGTTGGCAATGACCGTCGATGAAGGCGTGGATTTTTTTGAGAACATCCCTAGAATCAAACGGAAATTGCAGACGTTAAAAGACGTGGGCCTTGGGTATATTAAGCTTGGCCAACAGGCCACAACGCTTTCCGGCGGGGAAGCGCAGCGAGTGAAGTTGGCCTCCCAACTGCACAGGCGCACAACCGGGCGCTCTCTCTACATTTTGGATGAACCTACCACCGGTCTTCATATGGATGATATTCGCCGCCTATTGCAAGTATTGCAACGTCTCGTTGATAATGGAGATACAGTTATCGTCATCGAGCATAACCTGGACGTCATTAAAACGGTCGATCATATTATTGATCTTGGGCCTGAAGGTGGTGATGGCGGCGGTGAAATCGTCGCGACAGGTTCCCCCGAGACAGTCGCCGAAGCGAAACACTCTTACACCGCCCGATATTTAAAGCCAATCTTGGAGCGGGAAGAACAACGGATGGAAGCGTTGGAAAAGGATGAAGCCGTCGTTAAGTGATTTTTTTCAACTGGTCTTGGGCAGTTAATGATTGTATTAAAAAGGGAAAGCGAGGAAAAAATCATGCAAGAAGAACGTAAAATGATTCTGCAAATGGTGGAAGACGGCAAAATCAGCCCGGAAGACGGAACGAAGTTGATTAAGGCATTGTCATCGGGACAGGAAAAGGAGACGACGACAAGCTCGGCAACAACGCGAAAAAGCAAAGACGAAAGCGAAACAAAAACGTCTGATAGCACTGATTTAAGCACGAGGATAGATTGGGACGAAAGCAATCGCCACCACGATGAATCATGGAGGCAGTACCGGGAGGAACAAGGGGAAAAAGGTTCACCTTTGTCCGAAGGAGCCCGCTGGTTTACGGAATTTGTGGATTCCGCTGTTCACAAAATTAAAGAACTGGATCTCGACTTCAATTTTGGCAACGCGCAAGAAATCAATCATATTTTCCAACACACGAGCATGCAGGAGCGGACGTTTGAACTATCGTTGGAAAATGGCTCGATTGAGCTTCAACCATGGGATGAAGCAGATGGAAAAATTGAATGTAGCGCTAAAGTTTATAAGGCGGAAAACGAAGAAGATGCCCGTCGCATTTTTCTGGAAGAAACCGTTTTTGAAACCAAAGATGAAAAGCTCTGTTTTTATACGAAATCGAAAAAAATCAAATTGCAAGCCACGGTCTATGTGCCGCGCGAGCGCTTTGAAAAACTATCGTTATACACGTTTAACGGACATTTACACGTGAATGGGTTGAACAGCATATCTTTGTCGGCAAAAGCCGTAAATGGAAGTATAAACATGGAAGGCGTTCATGCCGATGTGCTTGAAGTGGAGACTGTCAATGGCCCGATTGATCTTGACGGGGGCTCCAGCCAGCGTGCCGACTTTCGCACCGTCCATGGAAGCATTGACATAAACGGGCACATCGAAGATATTGACGCCGAATCCGTGAATGGGTCCGTTAATTGCCATTTTCATGGAAGAGAAGGCGGCCATGTTTCGTTAACGGCAACGACTGGGTCTGTTTTTCTTGCTGTACCGGAAGAAATACGCACAGAAGGAAAGTTGAAAACAAATGTCGGAAATTACCATTGGAAACTCCCCAATGTGGAAGTGCTAGATGAAAAACGGGATTTTGTTCAAAAAACGTTAACGTTTGTGTCCAACCCGGATAAATCAGCGGTATTGCGTGTGGATGCCGGTACGAAAACAGGCTCCGTTTCCGTCAAAACCCATGACCGTTAATTGTGAAGAAAGGGAAAGGCGGGAGATAAATGAAACGTTTAGTGCGTTCTGCCAACAGTCGTATTATTACAGGTGTTTGTGGAGGGATCGGCCAATATTTTAATATTGACCCGATCATTATCAGGGTCATAGCAGTGATTAGCCTTTTTCTCAGCTTCGGGATTACGCTGCTTCTTTATTTGTTGCTCACCGTTTTGGTGCCAAGTGAAGGAGACTTCCGTTCATAATGGGATGTCTCGTCAATATCGTCATTAATGCTGTTGTTTTATTGCTCACAGGATTGATTTTTACCGGCTTTGAATTGGAAAATGTTTGGGCAGCGTTGATTGCTGCTGTCCTGCTCGCGATTGTCAACACGATTGTTCGTCCGATTCTCGTCGTTTTAACCCTCCCGGTCACGGTCTTGACATTGGGTATTTTCCTCTTTGTCATTAATGCTGCCATGCTTATGTTCATTGCGTGGATTATGGGAGGCGCTTTTGTCATCGATGGATTCGGAACAGCTATATTGGCAGCGGTCGTAATGGCCATCCTAAACGCGATCATTAATGTCGTGTTTAAACCAGTAAGACAGTGAGGCGCCTCATGTATGGGGCGCTTTTTCATTCGGAATCAATGGGGAAGAAAGTGATGAATCCCGCCCACAGCTTGCTGGATGAAAGCCAAGTAAAACTCATATCATAGAGGCTGCTGAACAACTTGATCGCAAGGGCGGGATGGCGCTGCAATGGCGAAGACTCCAGCGGAAAAACGGACGAGCCAAGACCCCGCAGCGCTGATCTTGCGCGAGGAGGCTTGGCCGTTCGTCCGCGGAAAGCGAAGCCATGGAAGCGACATCCCCCGCATGTTGATCATAAGGTGCAAAGGTTTAGCCCTGAGCGGCCATTTTTCCTTGCATCTCTCTTTCTACACATCAGGGGAAACCCCTTGCGACAGAAAGAATTTTTTCATTTCAGCAAACCCTGTCATACATACCATTTTCGAGCGAAAACATGCTACAATGGACAACGTGTGATGATTTTTGAAAAAATACGTCGCTGCCGACTACTTATACAACCCGAGTTCGGAGGGAACTAGATGGCTAAGGTCACGGCAAGAGATTTGATTGATCGTTTTTCCCTGGAATTGTTAAGTGGTGAAGAAGGGATTTATCGGCCGATCACCACGAGTGACATTTCTCGACCAGGCTTGGAGATGGCCGGTTTTTTTACCTATTATCCCCGCAGACGGTTGCAGTTGTTGGGCCGCTCGGAGCTTACGTTTCTTGAGCAGTTGGATACAGAGGTGAAGTTGGAACGTTTGGATAAATTATGCACGGCCAATACACCCGGCGTGATCATTTCCAGAGAGTTGGAAGCATCGCGGGAGTTGCTCGATGTCTCGGAAAAATCCAGTGTTCCGGTTATGCGTGCCAATGATACGACGACTCGAATAAGTAGCCAAATGACCGAATTTCTTGAAGCGCAGCTCGCGGAAACGACAGCGGTTCATGGGGTGCTTGTAGATATATACGGAATCGGAGTCTTGCTTACCGGGGCAAGCGGTGTCGGTAAGAGTGAAACCGCGCTGGATTTGGTGCGGCGGGGGCACCGGCTCGTTGCCGATGATTCGGTGGAAATCAGTCAACAGCATGGAGACACATTGATGGGCCGCCCGCCGGAACTGATTAAGCATTTGCTTGAAATTCGCGGGCTCGGCATCATAGATGTAATGACTTTATTCGGTGCCGGCGCGGTACGGCCCTTTAAACGGATCACCCTTAACGTGCACCTTGAGCTGTGGGATGAAGACAAGGCTTATGACCGGT
Organism: Salicibibacter halophilus; assembly: GCF_006740705.1. Lineage (GTDB taxonomy): Bacteria > Bacillota > Bacilli > Bacillales > Marinococcaceae > Salicibibacter > Salicibibacter halophilus. The sequence goes on from NZ_CP035485.1 coordinate 2,530,690, forward strand.
TAGGGATTGACGAGGATACGATGAGCGTCATTGAAACGGATATCCCAAAATATACGATTCCGGTACGCCCGGGGCGAAATTTGGCGGTTATTGTAGAAGTTGCTGCCATGAATTTTCGCTTAAAACGAATGGGCATAAATGCAGCCCAGGAATTTTCAGACAAGTTAATGGGCGTCATTGAGGATTATGATCGAGATGAATTTTAACGCAGAGATCTGAAACGAATCAAACAAGGGAGGTGGCCATCCGGATGCTTTTTCAAGCGCAACCGCTGGACCCCGTGGCCTTTGAAATAGGAGCGCTTTCTGTCCAATGGTATGGCATTCTAATTGTGCTGGGGGCGGCCATAGGCTATGTAATAGCGGCGAGGGAATCAAAAAAACACGGCTATCCGGACGATTTATTTGCGGATTTACTTATTTGGGCGATTCCGATTGCCATTGTAAGTGCCCGTCTTTATTATGTCATTTTTCAATTTGACTATTATGCACAAAATCCGGCTCAAATCATTGCCATTTGGGAAGGCGGTTTGGCGATTCACGGAGGTTTAATCGGAGCCGTGATAACAGCCATTGTTTTTGCCAAACGGCGCGGGTATTCATTCTGGAAACTGGCTGACATTGCCGCCCCGAGTATCATTCTTGGGCAGGCGATTGGCCGCTGGGGCAATTTTATGAACCAAGAAGCCTACGGGGGAGAGGTTTCCCGGTCATTTTTGGAAAACCTCATGTTGCCGGATTGGATCATCGATCAGATGTTGATCGAGGGAACGTATCATCACCCGACCTTTTTGTACGAAAGCATTTGGAATGTCCTCGGTTTCGCATTGTTGATCTTTTTGCGGCGGTTGAACTTGCGACGGGGAAATATTTTCTTAACTTATGTCATTTGGTATTCGTTCGGCCGTTTCTTTATCGAAGGATTGCGCACGGATAGCTTAATGATCGGGGGTCTTTTGCAAACGGCACAAATCATTTCCGTCGTGCTTATCGCAGGAGCCATCATTTTCATGATTTATCATCGCAAGAAAGGGATTATAGAAGCGCGCTATTGGGATAAAGACGAGAAACTTGTGAAAAAAAACCGAAATAAAAAGAAGAAAAAATGAGTTTGGAGTAGGGGAAAGATAAAATGCAAACGTTGAAAAGGGGGCTGAAATCAGGGCTGGATACGACTTGGACATTGGCGAAGATCATTTTTCCGATTACATTTGCCGTGACCCTTCTGTCGTTCACGCCGGCCCTGGATTGGCTTTCGGCCCAATTGGCGCCGTTTATGTCTTGGATAGGATTACCCGGGGAGGCGGCCATCCCGCTTGTTCTTGGAAATGTATTGAACTTATACGCTGCTATCGGCTCGATTTTAACGTTTGATTTTACGGTGAAAGAAGTTTTTATTCTCGCGGTTATGCTTTCTTTTTCCCACAACCTATTTGTGGAATCTGCGGTTGCGGCAAAATTAGGAATACGTATCTCTGTGGTATTGGCGGTTCGCATTGGTCTCGCCATTGTTTCCGCCTTTCTCATTCATTGGATTTGGCAAGGCGGGGATCAACAGGCGCAATACGGCTTTGTGAGTGGCACCGAATCCGTGGAAGTTAGTGGTTGGATGGATGCCCTTTTGGAAGCGGCCTCGAGTGCTGCCATGGGTGTTGTGACAATCGCGGTTTTTGTATTCCCAATCATGATGGTCGTGCAGCTCATGAAAGACTTTAGCATGTTGGATTGGTTCTCCAATAAGATGTTGCCTTTTACCCGCATGCTCGGCATCCAGCCCAATACATCGACAACGTTGGCATCCGGGATCTTTTTCGGTCTTGCCTTCGGGGCAGGGGTCATGATTCAAGAAGCGAGAGAAAACGGCGTGAAGAAAAAAGATTTATACCTCGTTTTTATCTTTTTGGTCGCCTGTCATGGTATTGTAGAAGACACACTCATTTTCATTCCTCTCGGGATTCCGGTCTTGCCACTGCTTATCATTCGGGTAGTAACCGCAATTTTGTTGACGATGGCAATTGCTTATTTCTGGAACCGCTTGGAAAAACAGGAGGCAAATGTTGATGGACAACGTGAATACAGTTCTTTTTGACCTTGATGGAACATTAATTGATACGAATGACTTGATCATTTCATCTTTTGTCCACACGCTTGAACACTATTATCCGGGAAGATTTGAGCGGGAGGATATCCTTGATTTTATTGGACCGTCGTTAGCCGATACGTTTCATAGCCTGGATGCGGAACGGGCAGATGAAATGATGACGATGTATCGTGAACACAATCATGCCCGCCATGATGAATTAATCAAGGAATACACCGGGGTGCGTGAAACGTTGGAGCAATTGGCGGCTGCATCCTTCCAATTAGGGGTTGTGACGACGAAACGGGGGGAGACTGCTTGGAAAGGGTTGGACTTGATGGGCATGAAGCCTTTTTTTAAGACGGTAGTCACCCTTGATGAGGTGGAAAATCCAAAACCTCACCCGGAACCGTTGGAGAAGGCGATGAAAGCATTGGGAGCGACAGCGGAAGAGACACTTATGGTCGGCGATAATGTTCACGATATTGAAGGGGGGAAAAACGCGGGGACGAGAACCGCCGCGGTGGCCTGGTCGATCAAGGGTGTCGATGTATTGAAGGAACACAAGCCGGACGTGATTTTGGATGATATGCGTGACCTCCTTGACATTTTGGGAGTGTCGGGACAATGACTCGGCGCACGGATCGTTACCGCGTATCAAAAAACAATTCCCTCTGGCATATTTATCAAACCGTCTCCTTTTTTAAAGTCGTAAAAAATTTTATCGTCATTGAGCTTGCCCGTATAACGCCTTTTCTAAGTGTGAAAAATTGGCTCTATCGAACGCTTTTGCGCATGAATGTCGGCGAAAAAACCGCGTTTGCATTGAAAGTGACGCCTGATGTGATGTTTCCGGAGAAGGTATACGTGGGCAGCAACTGTGTCATTGGCTACAACACGACGCTACTTACCCATGAGTATTTAATTGATGAATATCGTCTCGGGCAGATTCATATCGGGGATAATGTCATGATCGGCGCTCAATCGTTGGTTCTTCCCGGTGTGACAATCGGAGATGGGGCGATCGTCTCCGCGTTGACTCTCGTGCACAAAGATGTGCCTGCAGGGGCTTTTGTTGGCGGGAATCCGATGCAAGTGATCCGGGAAGGGCCGCGTGAAGTTTAAAAGGAGGAAATCTGATGGAGTTATTTATTTTGGTCCTTTTGGTATTCCTGTTATTTGCCTTTGCGGCAGGGATTGCCGTTTATCTCTTGTTTGCCTTTGGCGTGTTTCGGCTTGCCAAAAGGGGCGGCATTGAAAATGCCTGGTTGGCGTTTATCCCGATTGCCCAGTATTACACGCTTAGTATGGTCGTTTGGGACCGCGTGCCCGCTGGTTTTCGCGATGTTCTCCCATGGCTGCTTATTGGGTTATCCGTAACGCAATTTCCACTTTTCATGCTTGAGATCATTTTTCCGCCGCTCGTCATATTGGCTATATTATTATGGTTTGTTACGCTCGGACTAGTATTGTATACCCTTTTTGAGTTATTCAGGAAGTATAGTGATCAATACGTTGTCCTTCTCGTTTTTTCAATTTTAACATTAGGACTCGTCGGATGGATCGCTACATTTGCGATCAGGAATAATGAAGAAAGGCCTGTTGATCAGGCGCGTGCGGCGTAAAAATTATATGGACGGCATGGAGGCGTTTGTCGCAGGTGAGGACAAAATAATAGCCCGAGGCAGTTGAATAATGGCGTCCGACGATCGCGAAACTATCTGTATGGAAAGCTTATACCGCTAAAGGGCACCGAATACTTGCTTAGGGACAAAAATCCTTACTTCGCCTTCTTTCACGGGCTACTGCGTGTCCCCGGCTCATTTGCATGCGTTGACGGCATTCAAGTTCCAAGTGTAAACTTAAATACATAAACATTTTACTACTCTATCGAACTAAAGGATTTTTTGGAGGCTGCGCACATGCCACTGATGTTTGAAAAACCCCTGGGAATGATTGATACGCTCCCCGCGCTCTATGAACGTGCGCGTGAGGTGCAAAGCTATATTGAACGGGAAACGGAAAGTTGGGGATACCGCCCCATTCAAACGCCGTCATTGGAGTATTACGAAACGGTAGGGAATGCTTCCGCGATTCGTGAGGAGCAATTGTTCAAATTGCTGGACCGGGAAGGGCAGACGCTCGTCTTGCGGCCGGATATGACTGCGCCGATCGCTCGAGTTGTCGGATCCAGCATGAAAGAAGAGCCCTTGCCGTTACGTCTTTCCTATTGCAGCGCTTTATACCGGGCTCAACAGCATGAGGGAGGCAGGCGCGCGGAATTTGAGCAATTTGGCGTAGAACTTGTCGGCGATGACTCTATGAACGCCGATGGAGAAGTGCTGGCGCTTCTAACGTCCAATCTGCGCGCGTCCGGTTTGTCCTCGTTTCGCCTTGCTGTTGGACATATTCAATATATGAATGCTTTTTTTGAAGAAATCATCGATGACCCTCAAATTGTTGAGGAGCTCCGACGGTATCTTTATGAAAAAAACTTCGTGGGCTACCGACAACGGATTGATCGACTGGAAATTTCGGAAGCTGAGAAAAGCCGCCTCCATCAACTGCACAGCTTACGCGGCGGTCCGGAAATTCTCGAGCGGGCGAAAACGTTGGCCTATAGTTCAAAAGCGCATCAAGCGATCAACGATATTGAAGATTTATGGGGAATTTTGCAAGACTTCGGAGTTCATGATGTCGTCCAAATTGACCTTAACCTCGTCGGTCAAATTGATTATTATACCGGGATTGTGTTTGAAGGGTACGGCGGACCGCTCGGCTTCCCTCTTGCAAGCGGCGGACGCTACGATGAATTGCTTGAAAAATTTGGGCGTCCGGCAAGCGCGACTGGCTTCGGGATACGCTTGGATCGATTGCTGGAAGCACTGAATCATATTAACGAAGGGGGTCCCCAGAAACGCTCGACGCTCATTCTTTTCCATAAAGAACATCATCAACAAGCGTTGCAGGAAGCAAACCGGCGTCGGCAAAATGGGGAGTCGATTGTTATGCAAAACATCGCTAGTGTACCGGACATCAATGCTTTCACGGATAAATATGCGGAAGTTGTCTCAATTACGGATCGGAGAGGGGGACACAACAATGAATAAAGATTGGATCACGTTCGCCATGCCTAAAGGCAGAATTTTTGAAGAGGCGGCTGACCTTCTCCGAAATGCCGGTTATCCTTTGCAGGAGGACTTTGCGGCGGGCCGAAAGTTGATCGTGGAAGCCCCCGAGGCCGGCATGAAATTTTTTCTGGCCAAGCCTATGGATGTACCTACGTATGTGGAACACGGCGTTGCCGATATCGGCGTCGCTGGAAAAGATGTTTTGTTGGAAGAACAGCGAGATGTATATGAAGTGCTCGACTTGCACATTAGTGCTTGTTACTTGGCAGTTGCCGGCCTTCCACAGCAAAGGAAGGAACGGGTGGCGCCCAAAATCGCGACCAAGTATCCGAATATCGCTACCCAATATTTTAAAGCGCAAGGCGAGCAAGTGGAAGTGATTAGGCTAAGCGGATCGATTGAACTCGCGCCTTTAATCGGCTTGGCCGAACGAATCGTCGACATCGTTTCAACCGGAAAAACATTGAAGGAAAACGGTCTTGTCGAATTAGAGACGATTGAGTCTGTTACTTCCCGATTGATCGTGAATCCGGTCAGTTACCGTATGAAAGATAAGCAAATCGACGATATTGTCGGGCGTTTATCCGCGGTTATTAAGGAGGGGAGTCCATCGTCATGAAGATTATACAGGTGGATGAACAGGTCAGTTTACGCCGGGACCCTGACAGCGGCAATGAAAAAATACAAGCGATTGTAGATGAAATCATTGCTGAAGTGCGAAAAGATGGCGATGAGGCCTTGCGGGCATACACGAAAAAATTAGACGGGGCAGCACTCGATGCTTTGTTTGTGAGTGAGAAGGAGCGTGCACAAGCGTATGAATCGATGGATACGCGGACAGTGGACGCGATTCGGCAGGCGATCGCGAACATTCGTGATTTCCATGAGCGCCAACGGTCGGAATCCTGGATGACGACAAAGGAGAACGGAACTATCCTTGGGCAGCAAATAACTCCGCTGGATGCAGTCGGGGTATATGTGCCAGGGGGTAAAGCCGCTTATCCTTCGACGATTTTGATGGATGTGATCCCGGCGCAAGTGGCAAATGTGGGGCGTATCGTGATGGCATCCCCGCCGGATGAATCTGGGCTGTTGCATCCGGCCGTTTTGGTGGCGGCCTCTGAACTGGGCGTTGAAACGATCCTGAAGGCCGGCGGAGCACAGGCGGTCGCGGCACTTGCCTACGGGACGGATTCCGTGCAAGCGGTCGATAAAATCGTCGGTCCGGGGAACTCATTCGTGGCTTTAGCGAAACGGGCGGTTTTCGGCCAAGTGGATATTGATATGATCGCGGGTCCGAGTGAAATCGTCGTTCTCGCCGATGATTCTGCCCGTCCGGACTATGTGGCGGCTGATCTGCTCTCGCAAGCAGAGCATGAAGAACGGGCGACGGCTATTGTCGTTACGCCTTCGAAAGCCCTCGCGGAAAAAGTGTCTGCGGAAGTGGAGCGCCAATTGGAAGATTTGCCGAGGGCGGCTATTGCCCGCGAAGCGCTTGACACCTTTGGCGCGATTTATTTGAGCGCTGATCTTAACGAAGCGGTTGATGTTGTTAATTCATTGGCTCCGGAGCACGTGGAAGTTCTCTGTAGCCAACCATTTCAATATCTAGGAAAAATTAGGCACGCGGGCGCTATTTTCCTCGGAGAAAACAGCGCGGAATCGGTTGGCGATTATTTTGCAGGTCCGAATCACGTGTTGCCGACGAACGGAACGGCTCGTTTTTCAAGCCCGTTAACGGTCGATGACTTCCTTAAAAAATCAAGCATCATTCATTATAGCGAGGAAGCACTTGCCCAAAACAGCGAAATGATTGCATCGCTTGCGCGCGTGGAAGGTTTTGAAGCCCATGCTCGTGCGGTGGAAATCCGTAAAAAAAAGGACGTGCGATAAAAAGATGAATGATACACGAAAAGCAACGGTAAAACGGCAAACCGGAGAAACGGATATTGAACTCGATGTACGGTTGGACGGTTCCGGTCAGTCTGATATTCAGACGCCGGTTCCGTTTTTAAACCACATGCTTGATCTTTTTACCAAGCACGGACAATTGGACGTACGTGTACAAGCGAGCGGTGATGTGGAAATCGATGATCATCATACAACGGAGGACATTGGGATTTGCCTGGGTCAAGCGATCAAGGAAGCCCTTGGCGACAAAACTGGCATCCGCCGGTATGGGACTGTCCACATTCCCATGGATGATGCGCTTGCCCAAGTGGTCATTGATCTCGGGAATCGCCCGCACCTTGAATTCCGGGGAGATATCGGCGCTGCAAAAGTAGGTGCATTCGATACCGAGCTTGTGCATGAGTTTTTATGGAAGTTTGCCGTGGAAGCACGAATGAACTTGCATGTGATCGTGCATTACGGCTGGAATACGCATCACATCATTGAAGCTATTTTTAAAGCGCTGGCCAGGGCCTTATCGGAGGCGGCGGAAATTGACCCCCGTGTGAAGGGCATTCCTTCGACGAAAGGGATGTTGTAGATGATCGCGGTCGTAGACTATGGGATGGGCAATCTGTACAGCGTAAGCAAAGCGCTTGAACGGCTAGAGGCCCCTTATATCATTACCGAAGAATCACATACATTGGCATCAGCCGATGGCTTGATTTTACCCGGGGTCGGTTCTTTTAAAGATGCCATGGCTATTCTCCGTGAAAAGAACCTAGATGCCACCCTCAAACAATTGGTCGAGGGCGGAAAACCTTTACTAGGCATCTGTCTCGGCATGCAGCTCCTATTTTCCGAAAGCGAAGAAAACGGAGTTACCCAAGGGCTTCAGCTGTTGCCCGGGAAAGTGCGGCATTTTCCCGGGAAAACAAGGGCAGGCATTCAATATAAAGTCCCTCATATGGGTTGGAACTATCTCCAATACCGTCAACCTACCCACGTCATCGTTGAAGGAACCGATGAAGGGCATGCTTATTTTGTGCATTCCTATGTCGTTCATGCTGATACTGCAGAGGTTGTTGTTGCTACGGCCGACTATGATGGAGACGTGCCGGCGGTTGTCGGTCGAAATCATATCTTCGGCACCCAGTTTCATCCGGAAAAAAGCAGCACGCTCGGGATGCAAATGTTAAGCAATTATGTGACTTATGTAAAAGAAAGGCAGGTACAGACGAGTGACAGCCTTTAATTTATTTCCTGCCATCGATATTCGCAACGGCAAATGTGTGCGGTTACAGCAAGGCGACTACAATCGGGAAACGATTTATGGAGACAATCCGGCTCGAATAGCGGCGGGCTTTGTCGAGGATGGCGCAACGTGGGTGCACGTCGTTGATTTGGATGGTGCCCGCGATAAACATCCGGTCAATGCTGAAGCCATTTTCCGTATTGTTGAAAAAACGAATGCTCGTGTTCAAGTGGGAGGCGGCATTCGCACGGAACGAGACGTGGAATATTATCTTTCCCGTGGCGTTGATCGAGTGATCCTCGGGTCTGTTGCGGTGCAAAACCCCGATTTCACAGCGAAAATGCTCGCCTCTTATCCGGGCAGAATCGTCATTGGACTAGATGCGCGAAATGGTATGGTAGCTGTGAACGGTTGGTTGGAGTCATCAGATGTGCAAGCAGAAGTGCTTGCCGCTGAGATGGTCGCCGCAGGTGCGGATACGTTTATATTTACCGATATCGAAAAGGACGGAATGCTCGCAGGGCCAAATGTGGAAGCCAGTGCCGCCCTTGCAAAAGCGAGCGGTGCTAACGTCATTGCATCGGGCGGTGTAAGTGGTTTGGACGATGTTCGAACATTGGTGCGTTATCGGGAGACAGGCGTAAGCGGTGTAATTGTCGGCAAGGCGTTGTACACAGACGCCCTTGATTTGTCTGAAGCGTTAAAAGAGGTGAAATGAACATGCTAACAAAACGGCTCGTTCCTTGTTTGGATGTAAAAGAAGGCCGCGTTGTTAAAGGCGTCCAATTTGTAGAGCTAAAAGATGCGGGAGACCCGGTGGAGCTGGCAGACTACTACGACCGGGAAGGAGCGGACGAGCTCGTGTTCCTGGATATATCGGCATCTCATGAAGGACGGAAAACGATGGTGGATGTTGTGCGGGAAGTGGCAGGAAAACTCGCGATCCCGTTTACGGTCGGCGGCGGCATCAATAGCGTCGATGACATGCGGCAAATCTTGCGTGCCGGTGCGGATAAAGTATCGCTAAATACGGCAGCCGTTAAAAATTCGGGCTTGATCGCGGAAGGGGCGGACTTTTTCGGCTCCCAATGCATCGTCGTCGCCATTGATGCCAAATGGGACGATCAATTGCAATCTTGGCGTGTGTATACCCATGGTGGCCGCAACGAGACGGATTTGGAAGTGACCGATTGGGCGAAAGAAGTCGTACGCAAAGGCGCGGGAGAAATTTTGCTCACGAGCATGGACCAGGATGGCGCAAAAACAGGGTATGATTTGGCGCTCACACGCGCGGTAAACGAAGCTGTGACCGTTCCGGTGATCGCTTCCGGAGGCGCGGGATCGCTGCAGGATTTTTCCGATGTGTTTCTGGAGGCCGGTGCGGACGCAACCTTGGCGGCCTCCGTTTTCCATTACAAGGAAACGGCTGTTTCGGAAGTTAAAGATGAGCTGAGAAAACAGGGGGTGAATGTGCGGTGAATGTGGATGATGTTGTTTTTGATGGCGAAGGATTGGTGCCGGCAGTCGTACAGGATGCCAATAGCAAAGAAGTATTGACGGTAGCATATATGAACCGGGAATCGCTAAAGAAAACAATCGATACGAAGGAAACCTGGTTTTACAGCCGTTCGCGCCAGTCCCTCTGGCATAAAGGAGAAACGTCCGGAAATGTGCAGCAAGTGAGCGATATTCGTTTTGATTGCGATCGCGATGCTTTGCTCGTTCTTGTACACCCGCGAGGTCCGGCCTGCCACAGGGGAACGTACAGCTGCTTTACAGAGAGTCTTTACCACGGGGAAGCGAAGCAGAAAACAGAGGGTTTCGAGATTTTGCGAACGTTGGCCGCGACGATTGCAGAAAGAAATCACGAACGCCCGGAGGGGGCTTACACCACTTACTTATTTGAAGAAGGGGTGGATAAAATATTAAAAAAGCTCGGCGAAGAAGCTTCCGAAATTATTATAGCGGCGAAAAATCGTGACCGGGAAGAATTATCATGGGAGAGTGCCGATTTTATATATCATCTCGTGGTGTTGCTTGAGGAACAGCAATTGCCCCTTGACCGCGTGATGGATACGTTAAGGGAACGGCACGGGAAGTAATAGCGAGTGTATTTTAGGTGAGATTGCTCCTTTTAGTCCTCGAGATTGGGTTTAACGGACTCGAAGCGCTGCTTGTGAGCCAAAAGAGTCCTCAGGAACTGGTTTAGCGGACTCGAAGCGCTGCTTGTGAGCCAAGTGAGTCCTCAAGATTGGGAGTTGCGAACGCATAATGGTTGGCGAGCGCCAAATGAGTCCGCTTTTCATCTTTCCGCGGGGTGTCGCAATTCGTCATAGTTGTTTTAGGTCATAAAAACGAATGATCTACGGTCCCGTTTTATGTTTAAAGCGAAAATCGGTATAGAGACAGTCAAATAGTTAACGGCCCGTATATTCGTGGACTTACGTACTTGCCGTTTTTTAGTTTGGTTAAATTAATGATACACGGTTCAACTCCACCTGCGCACGAACTTTTGGGGTGCTCCATAGACTATGTTATAATAAAAGAACCAACAGCATGTGGAAGGCGTGTATGCGCATGGGGCAACTGATCCCTTTTCTTCAAAACCCGGAGTATTTTTTTGACCGGGGAATTACGTTTTATAAAAATAAAGAGTGGAACCGCTCGATCCGTTATTTAAAACGAGCGATTGAATTAAGGCCCCTGGAAGGGGTTTTTCATTGTCAACTAGCAGCTGTATTGTCCGATATGGGCGAGCATGAACGTTCCAATGAGACCCTTTTGCACGTCTTGGATCATATTGATGGCAACATGCATGATTGTTATTATTTCCTTGCCAACAATTATGCGTTTCTCGGACTTTTTGATAAAGCAAAGGAAGCGGCGCTTCAATATTTGTCCTCCTCGCCTGAGGGGGAGTTCGCGGAAGATACGAAAGAGCTGCTTGAGTTGGTAAAACTTGATGGGGATGAAGCCTTTTTTGAGGATGAATATAAAGAAGAGCTTCCATTTCCCGATGACTTTATTTTACAGTATGAGCGTGCCGGGCGCTTCATCAACGATGGAAATTATGAAAAAGCAGAGCGTTTGCTCGAAGGATTAATGATGGATTATCCCGCCCATTATGCTTCCTACAATCAATATGCGAGAACGCTTCACCTGCAAGGACACAGCGACGAGGCGATGAATTGCCTGCGTTCCTTGTTAAAAGAGGTGATGTATGTGCCTGCGCTCTGCCAGTTAACATTATTGCTTGAAGATCAGCATAAAGAACGGGAAGCCGAACATTGGAAAAAGAAACTTAGACAATTGGCGCCATTGAATAAAGGGCATATGCATAAGTTGGCAGCAACGCTTTGCCGGCTCGGCGAATATGAGCAGGCGCTTGCATCCTTCCACTTTTTACGAAAACACAGCATGCCCGAAACAACAGGGGCATTTTTTTATCGTTATGGCGTGGCGGCTTTTCATTGTGGCTACAACGAAAAAAGTAAAAAAGCGTGGAAGCTCGCGCGTGATCACGGGCACGATAAAGCAGCAACGCTTTTGCAGACATGGCAGACACGGGCTCTGAAAAGGGACGAAGTACAGTGTGAACATCTGCACGATTTATCTTTCGGTTTGGATTGAGCAGATGAATAGACGTTAACGGAAAAGCGGGATAATATAGAGACAGAAGGCAAGTGAAAGGAGCGTCGGTCGATGTCAGGAGAAACAGAGACCATTTATGATGTCATAATTGCCGGGGCAGGTCCCGCGGGCATGACTGCTGCAGTGTATACATCGCGTGCAGAAATGAAAACATTAATGCTCGAACGAGGGATGCCGGGCGGTCAGGTGGCCAACACGGAAGATGTGGAAAACTACCCCGGATATTCGCATATTCTCGGCCCCGACTTATCGAATAAAATGTTTGAGCATGCGCGTAAATTTGGTGCAGAGTATGCCTATGGAGATATTAAAAAGATCGAAGACGGAAATCAATATAAAACGATTCACGCCGGGAATAAAACGTATAAAGCACGCGCTGTGATCATTGCCACAGGTGCGGAATATAAACAATTGGGCATTCCCGGTGAAAAAGAGTTCGGGGGCCGCGGAGTGTCCTATTGTGCCGTGTGTGACGGAGCATTTTTCCGGGATAAAGAAATTATCGTCGTCGGCGGGGGCGACTCCGCTGTCGAAGAAGCCGTATATCTCACGCGTTTTGCCAAAAAGGTGACCATCGTTCATCGCCGTGATGAATTACGCGCCCAAAAAATTCTTCAACAACGGGCATTTCTCAATGAACAAATTGATTTCAAATGGGATCATGTTGTCAAACAAATCCATGGTACGGATGGAAAAGTGAGCAATGTTACCCTCGCCAATGTGAAGACCGGCGACCAATATGATTTTCAAACCGATGGCGTTTTTGTCTATATTGGTTTGCTTCCGCTCAACAACGCCGTGAAAGACTTGGGAATCACGAATGAAGAAGGGTATATCGTTACAAACGAAGAAATGGAAACCGACCGTGTCGGAATTTTTGCGGCTGGTGACATTCGCGAAAAAACGTTGCGGCAAATTGTGACAGCAACCGGTGACGGCAGTTTGGCGGCACAAAACGCACAGTCATATGTCGAAGAATTGGAGAAAACAGTCGAGGCGTAAGAAATGCCAGTATATAAAAGGAAGAAAAATCGTTATTCTTTTTTAATGCTATTGTAACAGCTGTGAAACAATCAAGCGTTATGATGGAAGTACGTTAATTGACCCCCCTTTTATATATTTTGGATGCGCAAGGTTCATCGCCTTGCGTATTTTTTTGTCAAAAATGGGGGGATCGTGTAGATTCCAGAGGGTTAGATTTGTGGGATGCATCCGTTCACGTTATAATTAATGTGAGGTGATGAACATGCGGCGTGTGGCAAACTGCGTGTTGACACATAATGATCGGGTTTTGTTATTGCAAAAGCCCAGAAGAAACTGGGTGGTCGCCCCGGGAGGGAAGATGGAGGATGGAGAAACCCCACTTGCCACCGTGCGCAGAGAGTTCATGGAAGAGACCGGATTACAACTGCTGAACCCACAGTTACGGGCAGTTTCTACGATTGTCATTCAGGAAAGATACGCGAAAGTTTCCGAGTGGATGATGTTTTCTTTTCTTGCGCATAAACATAAAGGGGAAATGTTGGAACGCTCACCTGAAGGCCAATTGTTTTGGGAAGAGAAAACGAACGTGCTTTCTTTTCCGATGGCCTTGGGAGACCAGGATTTATTTAAACATCTTTTGGGAAAACAAGGAATGTTGTTCGGCACATTTTATTACACGCCTGATTACGAGTTGCTTGACGCTAAGCTCGAAACAGTGTGAACGGAGAGATGTTGGTGTGAAAGATGATATCCAGATCGTTGTCATTACCGGAATGTCGGGGGCAGGGAAAACGGTTACCGTTCAAAGCCTTGAAGATCTCGGGTTTTTTTGCATCGATAATTTGCCGCCGGCATTGATCCCGAAATTATTGGATCTCGTCGAAGGCGGTTCGATGAACCGTGTGGCCCTCGTCATGGATTTACGCGGCCGGGAATTTTTTGAACAAGTGTTTTCGGCGGTGAGTATGCTTGGAGACAAACCGAATCTGCACACGCATATTTTATTTCTCGATGCAGAGGACAGCAAGCTTGTGCAGCGATTTAAAGAAACAAGACGCTCGCACCCATTAGCTCCGGCAGGCCCACTGTTGGATGGCATTAAAGAAGAACGGCAGATCCTGGACGAGATCAAAGGGAGAGCACGTTACCATATTGATACGACAGCGCTTTCCCCTCGCGAACTACGGGCGGAAATTAACAAGTTCTTCACCGCTCCCGAGGAGCTGACTTTCAGTGTTCACTTTATGTCCTTTGGGTTTAAACGCGGAGTTCCGATTGATGCTGATCTTGTTTTTGATGTCCGTTTTTTGCCGAATCCCCATTATATTGAACGGATGCGCCCGTTAACCGGGATGGATTCGGATGTGGCCGAGTATGTGATGAAGTGGACGGACACGAAGGAATTTTTGGCAAAACTTGAAGACATGCTTACTTTTCTGTTGCCGCTGTATAAGCAAGAGGGGAAGAGCCAGGTGATCGTCGCTATCGGCTGCACGGGCGGGAATCATCGTTCCGTGGCACTTGTGGAGCATTTGTCCGACGTTTATTCCGGGAATTACCAAGTATATAAAAGCCATCGTGAACATAAGGACAGGGGAGAAACAAACGAGTGACTAATGTAAAAAAAATGGTTGTCATCGGAGGCGGTACGGGACTGTCCGTGTTATTGCGGGGACTAAAAACCTATTCCGTAGACCTATCGGCGATCGTTACCGTAGCCGATGATGGAGGAAGCTCGGGACGGTTGCGCAAGGAATTAAATGTGCCGCCGCCCGGGGATGTTCGGAATGTGTTGGTGGCACTGGCGGAAGTTGAACCATTAATTGAGCGGTTATTTCAGCATCGATTTGAAAATGGAGAAGGACTCAGCGGGCATTCGCTCGGCAATTTGCTAATCGCGGGCATGACATCCATCACCGGTGATTTTGCCCGCGGCATCAGCGAGCTTAGCGCTGTGCTCAATGTGCGCGGAACGGTGTTGCCCGCGTCAAATAACAGCATTGAGCTCGTGGCAAGGATGACCGATGGCAGTGTCGTTCGGGGGGAATCCAATATTCCGAAGGCAGGGAAAAAAATCGACAAAATGATCCTTGACCCCGAATTTCCCGAGGCACTTCCGGCAAGCATTCAGGCAATTCGACAAGCGGATAAAATTATTATGGGGCCGGGAAGCTTATATACCAGTGTGTTACCCAATTTGCTCGTGCCCGGGATTGCTGAGGAGATAAGCCGATCGCCAGCGGATAAAATTTACATTTGCAATGTTATGACGCAAAAAGGGGAAACAGATGGGTTTACCGCTTCCGATCATATCAAGGCGTTGCATGCCCATATCGGGGATTCGATGATTGAACAAGTTTTCACCCATGACGGAAACATTTCATCGGAAATGATCGAGCGATATGCAGAGGAAGGTTCGGAAGCTGTGATTTGTGATGAAGGTTCTTTAAAATCACTTGGCTTGGATGTGGTTCAAGATGATTTCATTCATACAGACGGCCCGGTGTTGCGCCATAATGCCGAAAAAATCGCCCGGATGATTCTGGAGGGCTAAGGACGTTTGACTAAGAAGGTGGTGAGTATGCCTTGACTTCGTTTGCAGCAATGACAAAAAAAGAGCTTACGCAAATTCGTGCAGATGATTGCTGTGTAAAAGCGGAACTTTCCGCGCTCATTCAGATGGTTGGTGCGCTCCAGGTTTCGGAATCGCGCGCGACTTTGGATATAACAACCGAGAACGCCGCGATTGCGCGAAGGTTTTATACGCTTCTGAAGCAGCGTTATGAAAACATGAAGGCCGAACTCGTCGTTCGTAAAAAAATGCAATTAAGAAAGAACAATATTTACATCGTTCGGGTATATCGTCTCGTGGAAGAAATTTTAGCGGATACAAACCTGAGAGCCGATGGGCATACGTTTACACAGTCCATTTCAGCACATACATTCAAGGATAACTGTTGCAAAAGAGCGTATTTGCGCGGAGCTTTTCTCGCGGGCGGGTCCATTAATCATCCGGAGACGTCTTCCTATCATTTGGAATTGTTTTCCTATTATAAAGAGCACAATCAATCATTGCTGGGACTAATATCGGAATTTGATCTGGATGCCCGTGTACTGGAGCGGAAAAAAGGGTATATTGTTTACATTAAGGAAAGTGAGAAAATCACTGAATTCCTTAACATTATCGGTGCCCATCAAGCATTGCTTTATTTTGAAGATGTACGGATTGTGAAAGATATGCGTAACTCTGTTAATCGGCTTGTGAACTGCGAGACGGCAAATTTAAACAAAACGGTAGGGGCCGCCTTGCGGCAAGTGGAAAATATACAACTTGTCGCGCGAGAAATCGGCCTGGAAAGTTTGCCTCCCAAAGTTCGTGAAATGGCGGAACTCCGGGTGAAACACCAGGATGTTACCTTAAAAGAACTGGGAGATATGGCAGAAAGCGGGAAGGTAAGCAAATCCGGGGTCAATCATCGGTTGCGAAAAATTGACGAACTGGCTGAACGAATTCGCAATCGTGAATCGTTGCCACAAGGGTAAAGTGTACGTCGGAACTATCGGAAAAGCGGGCGCTTACCACCGGGATAAACATATAGAAGGGGTGGGTAGTAATGGTCGAGCGTGACGTGGAAGTGAAGTTAAAAATGGGCTTGCAGGCGCGGCCTGCCGCTTTATTCGTGCAGGAAGCGAATCGCTTCCATGCGGATATAAACGTTATAAAAGGGACGCATGAGACCAACGCCAAAAGTATTATGGGAGTGATGAGCCTCGCCGTTCGCAAAGGAGCAACCATTCGCATATCTGCAGATGGCGGCGATGAGGAAGAAGCGGTAGAGGCGCTTGCGGAATTTGTGAGTGAGGAATAAAAAAACCACGCGACCCGCGTGGTTTTTTGTTGATGCTATCGTTTTTTCTTCTTTATTGTTTGCTATCATTTTTCTCAAAGATTTGATCGATAAGCCCGTAATCTTTTGCTTCCGGTGCAGTCATAAAGTTATCGCGGTCCGTGTCACGTTCAATGACTTCGAGAGGTTGGCCCGTTCGCTCGGCAAAGATGTTGTTCAACCGTTTCCGCATTTCCAGAATACGGCGGGTATGAATTTCAATATCGGAAGCCTGCCCTTGTGTGCCGCCAAGCGGTTGGTGAATCATAATTTCACTGTTCGGGAGGGCGAAACGCTGACCGACTTCACCGGCGTTTAATAGGAAAGCACCCATGGAGGCAGCCATGCCGATGCAAATGGTCGAGACCTTCGGTGTAATGTATTGCATCGTATCATAAATGGCCATGCCGGCGGAAATGGAGCCCCCCGGGCTGTTAATATAAAGGGAGATATCCTTGTCCGGATCTTCCGCTTGGAGGAAAAGCAATTGAGCGACGATGGTATTGGCCACATTGTCATCGATCCCTGATCCGAGCATGACGATACGGTCTTTTAACAGACGCGAATAAATATCATAAGCCCGTTCTCCTCGGTTTGTTTGTTCAATAACTGTTGGTATTAGATGCATAAATCTAATCCTCCTTCATCTCGTTTACGTTGTAGTGCAATCCCATGCAACATAAAATGATGGGGTTTACTGGTCTCATCATACCTTGTTGGTCAATAAAGGTCAAATGCATTGCATTCATTTTTTACCCACTACTATATTTACCCTTTTTCGTAAACTTCAAACCGTTTTCTCCTGGCTTCTTATTTTGAAATGCGATATAATACACTCAAGGATATTGCAATTAGCGTAATGAATGTTTATTTTCACAATAAAAGAAATGCTCAAAGGGGGATTCCATGTTTGGCCAAGAACGCTTAGAACAAACGGAACTGCATGCCCGGGAGCAGGAACTAAAGGTGGATGAAGCCGCTGCAGAACTCGAAAGGTTAGCCGAATCGTTAAGAACAACCGGTTCATTTGATTTCTTGCAGGATGACCGCACGTATGAGCAAGCTCATGTCCCTTCTCATATAACGATGAATAGCGAGTATATACAAAAGAAGAAAACGCATACCGTCCGTTTAGCCTTTTCATGGATGGAACAACAATAAATAGCCGCTATCTTTTTAGAAAGCGCTTACAGAATAAAGGGGGGCGCACCATGAACCTTGAAATGGGACTAATTCAACAACAAACAATGAAACTCGTGATGACCCAGCAATTGCGCCAGGCAATTTCCTTGTTACAATACTCCTCACTGGAATTGTCTGAATATATAGAAGCACAAGCATTGGAGAATCCACTGTTGGATATCGGCGATTCAAACAGGGATGAGGTGATCCGGGATAGCCCTGTGTTATGGCAAGATCGTGAGGAAAGCAGTGGGGAGCAGGGAAAAGACCCGTTCATTGATCGTTTGGGGAATGAGCGGCAAGGGTTAACGGTTCATTTGATGGATCAACTTCGAATGCTTGATTGCCGAGAGAAGACAAAAGAACAGCTAGAATATTTCATCCATAATATCGATGAAAACGGTTATTTAATTGTTAATGAACAAGAAGCGGCCATTGAACTCGGCATCACCCCCGACCGTTTCCATGAATTAAGCGCCATTTTGCAACACTTTGATCCCCTTGGCGTAGGGGCGCGTTCGTTATCGGAATGTCTGCTTTTGCAGTTGCAAGCACTTCCTGAGGAGCACCCGGTGATTGAAACGATTGTCCGCCATTATTTGCAAGCGTTTGCAGGAAAAAAATGGAAATGGCTTGCGGAAGAAATGCAAATCACACTCGAAGAAATACAAGAGGCCCATGATTTTATTCAGACGCTTAATCCACGCCCTGCCCAAGGGTTTAGTGAAAGCGAAGCGGAATATATTATGCCGGATGTCTATATAGAAAAGCACAATGGCGAATGGGCCGTTATTTTAAATGATGATTCTTTGCCGAAGATTCGCTTGAATCGCCAATATCGGAATCTCCTTCATCAAAAAAGCGATAAAGAAACGTTTGATTATGCCCATTCCAAATACAAACAACTCGTCTGGCTGTTGAAAAGCATTGACCAACGGCAACAAACGATTCGCGCCGTAACAGAAGCGATCGTTGAATATCAACCAAATTTTTTGGAGAGTGGCGAGCTGCGCCCGATGACGCTCAAACATATTGCTGAACGGGCAGACGTTCATGAATCAACGGTTTCACGAACGACGAACGGGAAGTATGTACAAACGCCCCGCGGCTGTTATGAATTAAAAGCATTTTTCAGTAAAGGGGTCTCCGGTAATGCCGGCGAAGACGTTTCGGCATCGATGGTGAAACAGTCCATCCGTTGTTGGATTGAACAAGAGAATAAACAAAAACCAATCTCTGACCAGAAAATCGCCGATCGCTTTAAACAGGATGAAGGGATAAAGATTTCTCGGCGCGCGATCGCCAAATACCGTGATGAACTTAACATTCCGGCTTCATCCAAACGAAAACGTTTTGCATAAACCGCCTGGGAATCGGGCGGTTTTTTATGTATTGGCAACGGGATTAAAAAGAAGCCGGGAATATTGTCCGAACTTACTGTAATACCAGGAGCCTGTGCACTTCTTCCCGTACAGAATGGAAATATCTTTAAAAGGTTACATTAATATTGCAAGCAAAAAGAAAATGATATATAATATAATTAACACTTACTGGGAACGAAAATGTCTCGTAGGGTCAAAAACGTTCCCGATTATAAAGAAGTGATGTGCACAATGCTGGATCTCTTAGAATGGCAGAAGAAACTACAGCCGGACATTTTGGAAAATTTAAACCGTCGTTTTGATATTTTGCAATTTATTCGCGTCAGTGCTCCGGTAGGCAGGCGGACGATTGCGGCAGCATTGCATATTTCGGAACGTGTCCTTCGCAGCGAGGTTGAACTTTTCAAGGAGCAAAACCTTTTGCGAGTGAAATCCGGAGGAATGGACCTGACAGAGGAAGGGCGTACGTTACTGGACCAGCTGGGGCCAAGCATGCAAAACATCTCCGGGCGCACGCAATTGGAGCGGGAATTACAGCAGTTCCTTCACATTCCGCATGTGATTGTAACGAGCGGCAATAGTGACGCCCAGCCATGGGTGAAAAAAGAAATGAGCCGCGCTTGTGTCGATGAAATGATCCAAACCCTCTGCCCCGAAGACGTCGTTGCTGTTGCAGGCGGGACGACACTCGCGACGCTGGCGGAATCCGTTACACCTCACCCAAACTTGAAGCAAGTTACGTTTGTTCCCGCTCGCGGAGGCTTGGGCGAAAATGTTGATTTGCAGTCGAACACGATTAGCGCTGCACTGGCTAGAAGTGCCAATGCCCACTATCGATTGTTACATGTGCCCGATCAAGTAAGCGACCTTGCTTATGAATCACTGACGCAGGAGCCGGGTATTCAAGAACTATTAGAGCTGATTCGGTCTCCGCGCATGGTTCTCCATAGCGTAGGAGATGCTTATACGATGGCCACGCGAAGAAACGCGGATGAAGAAAAATTAGACCGTTTAAAAAACTTAAATGCTGTTGCTGAAAGTTTTGGCTACTATTTTGACGGTAAAGGGAACGTGGTCCAAAAGGAAAAAACAGTAGGCTTGCAACTGGATGAACTCGGGGAAAGACAGAAAGTCGTCACCATTGCCGGCGGCGCATCAAAAGCTGACGCAATTATCGCGTACATGACGTACCGGCCAAGTGACCTGCTCATCACTGACGAAGGAGCGGCCGAGGCTATTCAATCATTTGCAACCTTGAATTAAAATTTTACTTTGTTAAGGAGGAATCTGTTGTGGCAACAAAAGTAGGAATAAACGGATTTGGCAGAATCGGACGTTTGGTGTTTCGGGCAGCGATGGAGAATGATGAAGTTGAAGTCGTCGCCATCAATGATCTGACAGACGCGGATATGCTTGCCCATTTGCTGAAGTATGATACCGTGCATGGAACGTTTCCGGAAGAGGTGAAAGTCGACGGCGAAGACCTCTTTATTTCAGGAAAAAAAATCCATGTATCATCTGAAAAAGACCCGGCAAACATCGGCTGGAACGAGTACGGCGTTGAAATCGTTGTAGAATCGACGGGTCGTTTTACCGAACGCGAGGATGCGGCTAAACATCTGGAAGGAGGCGCAAAAAGAGTCGTTGTTTCGGCTCCCGGAAAAAATGTAGACCAAACGTTTGCTATGGGAGTCAACGATGAAGATTATTCCCCTGAAGATCATTATGTCGTCTCGAATGCTTCATGCACGACGAATTGCCTCGCTCCGCTCGCGAAAGCCTTAAATGATGAATTTGGCGTTCGCCGCGGTTTTATGACTACCGTTCATTCGTATACAAATGACCAGCAAATTTTGGATTTGCCCCATAAAGATTATCGTCGCGCGAGGGCTGCCAGCGAGAACATCATTCCGACTTCAACCGGTGCCGCCAAAGCTGTTGCCCTCGTCCTCCCTGAACTGGAAGGGCGATTGAACGGGAACGCGATTCGTGTTCCGACACCAAACGTGTCTCTCGTTGATTTCGTCGCGGAACTGGACCGTGATGTGACAGGTGACGAAGTGAACGCCTCAATGAAGAAACTGGCAGAAACGTCGATGAAAGGCATTATCGGCTACAGTGAAGAACCGCTCGTTTCCAGTGACTATAACGGCAACGCCCATTCCGCGACGGTAGATGCCCAGTCAACGTTAACGATGGAAGGAAACATGGTAAAAGTCGTTGCCTGGTATGATAATGAATTCGGATATTCCAGCCGTGTTGTAGATTTGGTCGCGCATATGGCGCAAAAAGGTTTATAATAAGTAGCAGAAGAGAAACGGGAACAGAACACGTATGTTTTGCTCCCGCTTTTCTCTTTTCCATCATACATAAGAGAGGAAGGAGCCCGACGTGAAAAAAAGAACCATTCATGACCTCGAAATCACCGGAAAAACCGTATTTTGCCGGGTTGATTTCAACGTTCCTTTGCAAGATGGGGAGGTAAGCGACGATACACGCATTCGTGCCGCTTTGCCCACGATTCGGTTTTTACGGGAAAAAGGGGCAAAAGTGATTCTCGCGAGCCATCTGGGACGGCCAAAAGGAGAAGTTGTGGAAGCGTTGCGCTTGGATCCGATCGCCCGTAAGTTGGAAGAATTGTTGGGGACAAAGGTTCACAAAGTGGATGAAGTCGTAGGTGCGAAGGTTAAACAAACGTTTGATGAACGAACCAGCGGTGACATTCTTTTATTGGAAAACGTACGATTTGAAGCTGGTGAAGAAAAAAATGATGCTGCGCTAGCCGAAGCGATGGCTGCATTTGCCGACGTTTATGTCAATGATGCGTTTGGCGCCGCGCACCGCGCACATGCTTCTACGGAAGGCATTGCCCGTCATTTGCCTTCGGCGGCCGGTCTTTTGCTCGAGAAAGAACTCGACATCCTCGGGGCAGCGCTGGAAGACCCCGATCGTCCTTTTACTGCCATTATCGGCGGCGCAAAAGTAAAAGATAAAATTGAGGTTATTGACCATCTTCTGGACAAAGTTGATACCCTGTTGCTCGGCGGTGGCTTGGCTTACACATTTGTGAAAGCGCGAGGGTATGAAATCGGCCAATCGCTGCTTGAAGAAGATAAAATCGAATTGGCAAAACAATTCATGCAAAAAGCCACGCGCAATCGCGTGAAGTTGTTGCTTCCGAGGGATGCGGTTGTTGCAGATGACTTTAAAGAAGATGCGGCAACTGAAATCGTCGATATTGACAGCATCCCTGGTAATTGGCAATCCCTTGACATCGGCCCGAAAACCGTGGACGCCTATAAAGAAGAAATACAATCTTCTTCTCTTGTCATATGGAACGGTCCGATGGGTGTTTTTGAAATGGGGCCATTTGCCGATGGAACGAAAGGTGTGGCTAAGGCGTTGGCAAATACGAGAGCGTATACGATTATTGGCGGGGGAGACTCTGCGGCAGCCGTAGAGCAATTTGGTTTCGCGTCGGAAATGAGCCATATCTCTACAGGGGGCGGCGCCTCGCTGGAATTTATGGAAGGAAAAGTGTTGCCAGGTCTTGCAGCGATCGACGATCAAACAGAATAAAATGAGGTGATGCTCATGCGGACACCATTTATCGCAGGAAACTGGAAAATGAACGTAACCGATAGGGAAGCTCTCGCTTTTGTCGATGCTGTGAAGGATCGCATCCCTTCGAACGATGAAGTGGAGAGTGCGGTTTGCGCTCAATCGGTATCATTGAAAGGAATGAGGGGAAAAGCCGAGCACACCGATTTAAGAATTGGTGCGCAGAACATGCATGAAGAGGAGAATGGTGCTTTTACCGGTGAAATTAGCGCCCCGGCTTTAGCATCGATCGGAATCGGCCTTGTCATTATCGGCCATTCCGAACGCAGAGAAATGTTCAATGACACCGATGAACGGGTGAATCGAAAGCTTCATGCAGCCTTGGAACATGGCATGACGCCAATCGTTTGTATTGGTGAAAAGTTGGAAGAGCGAGAAGCGGATCGCGCGTCGGAAGTTGTGCGCAAGCAACTGGAGCAAGCCTTGCAAGGAGTGGAAGCCGAGCAGGTTAAAGGATGCGTCTTTGCTTATGAACCAGTTTGGGCGATCGGCACCGGAAAATCCTCAAATCCCGAGGAAGCCGGGGAGATGGCGAGGACTATCCGTGCATACATTCGTGAACAATACGGTCAACCCGCGGCGGAAGCCGTTCGCATTCAATACGGCGGTAGTGTGAAACCGGAAAATATCGCGGAATATATGGCGGATGAAGATATTGATGGGGCGCTCGTGGGCGGTGCAAGCATCAAGGTTGATTCATTCCTCTCGCTATTGGAGGCTGCCCAATGAGAAAGCAAGCGCCACACGCATTAATTATCCTCGACGGCTTCGCTCTTCGGGATGAAACATATGGGAATGCAATCGCGCAAGCACGCACTCCCAACTTTGACCGGTTATGGCAGACGCACCCCCACGCGACCTTATCGGCTTCAGGCGAAAGTGTGGGTCTTCCGGCCGGACAAATGGGAAATTCCGAGGTTGGCCATATGAACATTGGGGCCGGACGCATTGTGCACCAAAATCTTTCATTGATTAATAAAGGCATACAAGCCGGAACTTTTTTTGAAAATGAAGCATTTCATAACGCGATCAACCATGTGAAGAAAAAGAACAGTGCTCTTCACCTGTATGGTTTATTGTCAGATGGCGGGGTTCATAGCCACATCGATCACGTTATTGCTCTCTTGAAGCTCGCGAAAAAAGAAGGCTTATCCAACGTATTTGTCCACGCGTTTCTGGATGGCAGAGATGTGGATCAGCAAAGTGCGAAAATCTACATTGGACAGCTTCAAGCGGAGATGGATGATATAGGTGTCGGCCAACTGGCAAGTGTGCACGGCCGGTATTACGCGATGGATCGCGATCGGCGTTGGGAACGGATCCGGAAATCATACAATGTCCTTGTTTATGGAAAAGGGGACAAAACAGACGATCCCTTGGCAGCGATTGACCGCTCTTACGAGCGAGGGGTGTATGATGAATTTGTGGAACCGACCGTTTTGCAATCCGCAGATGGAAGCCCCGTAGCAACAATCGCAGATGAGGATGCCGTGATTGGTTTTAACTTCAGGCCCGACCGTGCCATCCAACTGACCGAAGCGCTGGCCACAGAAACGTTCGAGGCTTTTGATAGGGGGGAGGGACACCCGCGCACTCTTTATTATGTGACGATGACGCACTATCATGACACATTCACCGCCGATGTTGCTTTTGAAGCGTTGCAACTTCCGAACACGATTGGAGAAGTCATCTCCGGCGCCGGTTATTCGCAATTGAGAATCGCGGAAACCGAAAAGTATCCTCATGTTACTTTTTTCTTGAACGGCGGATTGGATACGGTCATTGATGGAGAGGAAAGAATTTTAATAGACTCTCCGAAAGTAGCCACATATGACTTGAAACCGGTAATGAGCGCGGAGGCTGTGACAAAGGCGTTACTGGATGCGATAGAAAACGACCGGCATGACGCGATTGTCCTTAATTTCGCCAACCCCGATATGGTCGGGCATTCCGGAAAGCTGGAACCGACCATTGCCGCGGTAGAAGCAGTGGACGAGCATATGGGAAGGATTGTGGAAGCCATTCACGAAAAGGGTGGTGCCGCGATTGTAACGGCAGATCACGGCAACGCCGATGAAGTCACGGAAGCAAACGGAACCGCGATGACGACACATACGACGAATCCGGTGCCGGTGATCGTTACAAAAGCTAGTGCCGAATTACGAAGTGATGGCATTCTGGCCGATTTGGCGCCGACATTGCTCGCGATGATGGGGATTGCCCAACCTGCCGAAATGACAGGCCGAAATCTAATAACAAATGATAAGAAAGGATGAGGATGGATGACAATGATCGCGGATGTGTTTGCCCGGGAAGTGTTTGATTCCCGTGGGAATCCGACAGTGGAAGTAGAAGTGGTTACAGACGAGGGAGTCCTCGGGCGTGCGCTCGTTCCGAGTGGAGCGTCAACCGGGGAGCATGAAGCGGTGGAACTTCGCGACGGCAGTAACCGTTTAATGGGGAAAGGCGTGCTCAAAGCGGTGGAAAATGTGAACGGGGAGATTGCCTCTCATCTTGTCGGCGTAGAGGTGACCGACCAACTCGGAATTGACCGCTTGCTAATTGAACTTGACGGTACTACGAACAAGGAAAATCTGGGCGCCAACAGCATCCTCGGTGTATCCATCGCCTGTGCATACGCCGCGGCCCAAGAATTGGGGCTCGAGTTATACGAATACCTCGGCGGCTTTAATGCGAAAACCTTGCCCGTGCCAATGATGAATATTTTAAATGGCGGTGAACATGCCGATAATAGCGTCGATCTGCAAGAATTTATGGTCATGCCCGTCGGCGCGACGGACGTACGGAGCGCGGTGGTGGTCGGCGCGGAAATTTTCCACGCCCTGAAAAAAGTATTGAAAGAAAAAGGACACAATACGGCAGTGGGCGATGAAGGTGGATTTGCCCCGGATCTAAAATCAAACGAAGAAGCGCTTGAGGTCATCATTGAAGCCATCGAAAAAGCAGGGTACAAAGCCGGGGAAGACGTTGTCCTCGCGATGGACGCAGCTGCATCCGAGATGCATGCAGACGGGAGCTACCAGTTGAAAGGCGAGGGCGTCACAAAAAGTGTCGATGAGATGATTGCTTTTTACCAAGGTCTCGTGGACAAGTATCCGATTGTTTCGATTGAAGATGGCCTCGACGAAAATGATTGGGAAGGATGGAAAAAACTAACGGACACGATTGGCGATCGCGTGCAACTCGTCGGCGACGATTTGTTTGTCACTAATACGGAAAAACTATCCGAAGGCATTGCACGCGGCGTTGGGAACTCCATATTGATCAAAGTGAATCAAATCGGTACACTTACGGAAACGTTTGACGCCATTGAAATGGCGAAAAAAGCCGGTTACACTGCTGTCATTTCCCATCGTTCCGGGGAAACGGAGGATGCCACCATTGCAGATATAGCCGTTGCCGCAAATGCAGGGCAAATAAAAACAGGTGCTCCTTCGAGAACCGATCGTGTTGCCAAATACAATCAACTGTTACGCATTCACGACCAACTCGCCGGCCGTTCCGTGTATCCTGGAAGAGAGACTTTTTACCAGTTGAATCAATAACCTGAACTATTCATAGAAATTCCAAACTGAATTGCGAACGCTTGTCTATCAAGGCATTCAGCTACATTGAACATTCATCCAATAAATGAAAAAAGAATCCATTTCTGTTAGAGTTAAATTATCCCAAAATAACCACAGAAAGGATTCTTCTAATGGCTACTTTAACGCAAATAACCTTGGATTTCAATCGCAAAATGAAGCTGTCGAATGATGGAGGTGCGCTTTCCTCTGATACGGGCGAGATCTTATTTAGAGAATTCGAAGAAAAACTTGGTTTTTTCCATGCATTGGATGAACATCTCCATCTGAAAGACGAGAGACAGTACCATTTTCATTCGAATGAGCAACTGCTTCGGCAAAAGCTTTATCAGATGATTGCCGGCTATGATGAAGATGATGCGGCGGATCAATTAACGGACGACCCTGTGTTTAAGCAAATCATTGGAACGGATGCGTTAGCTTCTCAACCCAGTATATCCCGATTTTTGGCCCGGTTTGACACCGAATCTATCCAGCAATTAAATCAAGCCAACCAGGAGCTTTTAGATAAAGTCCATCAAGTGAGGGGCTCAAAAAGTCTTATTTTTGATTTAGACTCCACACATGCCGATACATACGGCGGGCAAGAATCAACCGATTACAATGCGCATTATGGAACCGTCGGCTATCATCCTCTCGTTGCTTTCGATGGTATAACCGGTGATTTTATGAAGGCTCAACTACGCCCGGGCAACGTCTATACGTCCAACGGGGTTGTGGATTTTGTGAAGCCCCTGATCACGCATTACAACGAAACATTTCCGGAGACGATCCCCTTTCTGCGCGGAGACAGTGGCTTTGCGGTTCCGGAGCTGTATGAGCTATGTGAAGAGGAATCCGTCTATTACGTGATTCGCTTGAAATCCAATGCCAACCTGCAACGACTAGCCGATGAGCTCCATCCGGCAACACCGCCATCTGACGTTACACAAACCGAATGCTATTATGAGGAAACCGAATACCAAGCCAAATCATGGGCCAAGCCCCGAAAAGTCATCATTCAATCCATTCGTCCGGCCGGCGAATTGTTTTTCACGCATGCATTCTTTGTGACAAGCCTGTTCGATGCCTTCTCTCCCAAAGAGATCGTCCGTTCTTACCAAAAACGTGGAACGATGGAGAATTATATTAAGGAAGCCAAAAATGGTTTTGACTTGGATCGAATGAGCAGCCATTCGTTTCAGGCCAACGAAGCAAGGATGATGTTCAGCTTGTTCGCGTACAATTTAACGAACTGGCTGCGCACGCTTTGTTTTCCGGAAGAACAAAAAAGCATGCAAATCCAAACTATACGATCAAAGGTCATTAAAGTGGCAAGCAAGTTAGTAAAATCAGGGCGCTCGTTTTATTTCAAATTGGCTTCAAGCTTTGTTTATGAGACGTTTTTTTGGAAAGTGCTCCGACGCATTCAAGCCCTTAAACTGGAATGAAGCACAGTTATCGATAAAGCCCCATTTTTTAAAAGCCCCAGCGAGACCAAGGGAGACGTATGTCCAAAAAAGGCCTTTTTCAGCGTTTGCCTGTTATGTTTCGTTCCAACTTTAATCAGCTTAGCTTACTTTAGTGAACATAACCGAAAAATCGTTAGTTTTGATGCTCATTCACGCTATCACTTGGAAGTATGAATAATTCAGGAATAATGTAAAGGTGCTTGAAGGAGGAACCTTCGAGCACCTTTTTTTTCTGGCAGTAACGGAAACCTCCCCCTCCACATAGGCTAATGATTAGATTCTTGCGTAACCAAAGAAACGGGGGAGCACAATGGGGGAAGTTAAAAATTACTATGCCGGCAGCAACTCCAGTCTAGGCTTTTATTCACTTTATGAAGAAGCGTTAAAGGGACTCGAGCAACTTTATATTTTAAAAGGTGGGCCGGGGACAGGGAAATCAACACTGATCAGGCAGGTCGGGCACGCGGTGGCAGAAAAAGGGACAGCGATTGAATATCTTCACTGTTCATCCGATAACGGTTCCCTGGACGGCGTGGTTATCCCCTCGCTGAAAATCGGAATCGTTGACGGCACAGCGCCGCACGTGATCGACCCCAAGTATCCGGGCGTCGTTGATTGCATCGTTAATTTGGGTGATTTTCGAGACGACACGAAGCTGAAGGCGCACAAGAACAAGATCGTGGAGCTCACTGATAAAATTGGAGAAACGTTTTCCAAAGCATACGAAGCCTTTGCTGAAGCCCGGAACGTGCATGACGTTCTGGAATCCATTTACTTAAGTGCGATGGACTTCCGGGAGGCGCATCAAGTAACAGAAGAATTGAAGGGAAAAATATTTACGAAAAACGCGGAAAACGAAGAACATGTCCCGACGGTTAGACATCGTTTTTTCGGCGCCGCGACGCCTAAAGGACCGGTACATTTTTACGACAATTTAACGGAAGATGTAAGCAAACGGTACATCGTGAAAGGCCGTGCCGGCACCGGAAAATCGACGATGATGAAAAAAATCGCCACCCATGCGGAAAGCCTTGGATATGACGTTGAATATTATTATTGTGCATTTGATCCGGAGAGCATCGATATGGTGATCATTCCCGGGTTGGAAACCGTTATTCTAGATGGAACCGACCCTCACACGTTTGATCCGGACCGAGAAAATGACGAAGTCGTCGATATGTTTATTCGCTGTATTGATCCATCCATCGAGGTGGAACAGGCCGATGCGATTCATGAAACAGAAACGTCATACAAAAATAAGATGAAACAAGGGACTCGTTATTTAAGCGATGCAAAAAGTCTTCATGATGAACTGGAAGCATATTACGGGCAAGCGATGGATTTTGAAGCTATTGACCGGAAAACGCAGGAATTATCAACGGCAATCGTTAACCTTATCAAGTGACTCCATACGTTAATGCCGGAGGCGCCTTTTATATGTGTGGGGGTGATGAAGCCCTAACTGAAGAGTGCGAACGGCGTTAGGGCTTCATCTGATGAACAATCGGAGGTCGTGGGCTCAAAAAAGGGGTAGATTACAACCGGGCACCTTCCTCGCGAGCTAATTGCACAGTCACAGAATCCTTGCCGCGCAAAGGATAAGAGCAAGTTGGAAATAAATCCCTTCTAAAAAATGGGCATAGCAGTGTCCGACATATCATACACGAAACATTACCTCAAAGGTTAAAAAGCTCGCTGGCATGAAAAGTGAATACCAATGTTCCGTATCAGAAGCCCTCGGTATTGGGTTTAGCGGACTCTATGTGCTGCACGGGTCCCACATGAGTCTTCAGGAAAGGGTTTAGCGGACTCTATGTGCTGCGCGGCTCCACATGAGTCCTCAGGAAAGGGTTTAGCGGACCCTATGTGCTGCACGGGTCCCACATGAGTCTTCAGGAAAGGGTTTAGCGGACTCTATGTGCTGTGCGGCCCCCATACGAGT
Organism: Salicibibacter halophilus; assembly: GCF_006740705.1. GTDB lineage: Bacteria > Bacillota > Bacilli > Bacillales > Marinococcaceae > Salicibibacter > Salicibibacter halophilus. The sequence continues at coordinate 2,560,750 of NZ_CP035485.1, forward strand.
CCTCAGGAATGGGGTTTGCGAACGCATAATATTTGCCGAGTGCCCAAACCGCAATTGCAATGAAAACGATATATTTAACATCTTTTTCATCTTTCCATGAGGTGTAGCAAAAAACAAGGCGTGAACCTGGTCCCGTTTTTCTGCCTAAAGCGAAAAATTGATACAGCGCAAAATGCCCCGCGCAGTCGCCATTGTCTGTTATCATCTCATGTGATAAAGTGAAAACAGGTATAGACGTGCGAATGCTTCAGGGGGTGAACGCGCTTGGCACCAATTATTACGATCATATTAATTATTGTAAGTGTTGCTCTGATTACGGTTGTTCTCATGCAACCGGGAAAAAGTGCAGGCTTATCCGGATCCATTTCCGGTGGGGCGGAGCAATTGATGGGGAAACAAAAAGCACGAGGTGTTGAATCTTTCCTCGCGAAAACAACAGTCGTGCTTGCCGTGCTGTTTTTCGTAGGCACGATTTCATTGGCATATTTTCTTCAGTAAAGCAACGGGAGACGTTCCCGTTGTTTTTTTAGGATTATATGAAGCGAAATACGGGAAACATATTTAGGCATACGTCTTGGAGGAGGAAAAGAACCATTGAAAATCGTACCCCCGAAACCGTTCACGTTTAATGGCGACAACGGGCGCGCTGTTTTGCTTTTGCATGGCTTCACCGGGTCGACGGCTGATGTGCGCATGCTCGGTCGCTTTTTGCAAAAAAACGGGTACACGACCCACGCGCCCATGTTCCCCGGACATGGAGTGCCACCCGAGCAGCTATTGGAAACGGGTCCTGATGATTGGTGGAAAGCGGTAGAAGAAGGATACAATCATTTACGGGAGCAAGGGTTTGAGCAGATTGCTGTTTGCGGTCTTTCACTTGGTGGTTTGTTCACGTTAAAAGCCGGATACACATTCAAGGTGAACGGCATTATTCCGATGTGCGCGCCTGCCATAACGAAAGAACAGGACCGGCGCTTGTATAACGGTCTATTGCAGTACTCGGAAGAATACAAGCGTTATGAGAAAAAAGAGGAGCAGACGATAGAAAAAGAAATGAATGGTGTGAAAAAGAATACGGAGACGGTGTTGACCGCCATACCTCAATTGATCGGCACGATTCGTGAACAGCTCCACGAAATAAAGGTTCCGATTGAAATCATCCAAGCCGGGCAAGATGAAATGGTCGATATCGAAAGTGCAAATGTGATTTACGATCAAGTGTCTTCACGGCAAAAACATGTGCAATGGTATGAAGACGCCCCACATGTGATTACGCTATGGAAAGAGAAAGAAAAAGTTCATGATCATATTGTTGCTTTTTTAGAACAATTAGATTGGGAAGGAAAGGAGTGAAACCATGGTGGAAGAAACTATAGAACCGGTGCTCACCCATATTCGTGACGAAGCAAAAAAACCGGTGAGCGTACATGAATTGCAAGAAGCGTTACAAATGGATGCTGCAAAAGATCGAAAAGATTTAATGAAAACGTTGAATCATTTGGAGGAGACCGGCCAGTTAATTCGTACGCGTAACAACCGCTATGGCCTACCGGAAAAAATGAATTTGATTAAAGGGACGGTACAAGCCCATCGCAAAGGTTTTGCTTTTATATTGCCTGAAGATTCAGGGCAAGATGATGTGTATGTGGCACCCGGGGATCTTGCCGGTGCCATGAACAGAGACACGGTTTTTGCCCGCATTCAATCCCGGTCGGGAGGGCAATCCGGTGATCGTTCCGAAGGTGCTGTCGTTCGCATTCTCGAAAGGGGCACGACGCGGGTTGTAGGAACATATCTCGACTATGAACGTTATGGGTTTGTTACCCCGGATGATAAACGTTTATATGACGATGTTTTTGTTCCTAAAGGACAGGAGCACGGAGCCGCCGACGGACATAAAGTGGTGCTTGAACTCACGAAATATCCGGAAGGGCGTATGGGGGCTGAAGGGGTCGTCGTTACCATTCTCGGGCATAAAAACGATCCCGGGACCGATATTTTGTCGATTATTCATAAACATGAACTGCCCGGGGAATTCCCGGAAGTGGTACAGGAAGAAGCAGCCGCCGCGCCTGACGAGATTGAAAAGGATGAAATAGACCGCCGCCGTGATTTGCGGGAGCAAACGATTGTCACCATCGATGGTGCCGATGCGAAAGACCTTGATGATGCCGTAACCGTGAAGCGCCTGGATAACGGCAATTATCGCCTCGGTGTTCATATTGCCGATGTCAGCTATTATGTGGAAGAAGGTTCTGCCATTGACGTGGAAGCCGAAGATCGCGGGACGAGTTCTTACCTCGTTGATCGCGTCATCCCAATGATCCCGCACCGGTTGTCCAATGGCATCTGTTCCTTGAATCCGAAAGTGGACAGACTCACTATCTCCTGTGAAATGGAGATTAGCCCTGAAGGGGACGTCGTTGATCATGACATTTTCGAGAGTGTCATCCGCACATCTGCACGCATGACGTACACGGAAGTGAAAGAAATTCTCGTCGACCAAAATGAAGAGACGAGAGAGCGGTATCGATCCCTCGTTCCCCTTTTTGAAGACATGGAAAACTTGGCTGCTATTTTAAGAAACAAGCGTTTTGAACGTGGAGCGATTGATTTTGATTTCAAGGAAGCGAAAGTCGAAATGGATGAGGACGGCCATCCCACAGATGTCCGTATTATCGAACGTTCTGTAGCCGAGCGTTTAATCGAAGAGTTCATGCTGGCGGCAAATGAAACCATTGCCGAGCATTTTCATTGGTTGAAGCTTCCGTTTATTTACCGTATTCACGAAGATCCGGACGAGGATAAATTGCAAAGTTTTCTCGAGTTCATTACGAGCTTTGGCTATGTGATGAAAGGGCGCGGAGATTCCATTCATCCCGGAGCCCTGCAGGAAGTGTTGCAAGCGGTAAAAGGGGAAGCGGAAGAAACGGTCATTAATACGGTCATGCTGCGATCCATGCAACAAGCCAAGTACGATCCCACAAATGTCGGGCACTTTGGGTTGGCTGCGGATTTTTACACGCACTTTACCTCGCCGATCCGCCGCTATCCGGATTTGATTGTGCATCGTTTGATTCGCACGTACTTGTTGCAAAATAAAACCGGTAAAAAGACAGTGGACCATTGGCAAGGACGTCTTCCGGATATTGCTAAACATTCGTCGGCCATGGAACGCCGTTCCGTTGACGCCGAACGGGATGTGGATGATTTAAAAAAAGCTGAGTTCATGAAAGACAAGATCGGCGAAGAGTTTCCGGCTTTTGTCAGCGGTGCAGCAAATTTTGGCTTGTTCATCCGTTTGGAAAATACCATTGAAGGCCTTGTCCACGTCAGTCATTTGACCGATGATTATTATCATTATGACGAACGCCAATTCGCGCTGATTGGAGAGCGAACCGCGAACATGTACCGTATCGGCGACCGCGTAGACGTACGCGTCCTCGATGTGAACATGGATGAGCCGAACATTGATTTTGAAATCGTCGGCATGCCGGAACGGAAAAGACGCAAACCATCGGAAGGCCAAAAGGTCATTCAAGGCGAACGCGGACGCCCGAAAGATCATAAACCGCCGAAAAATAATACGAAAAGCAAAAACGGGGGCAAGAAAGGAAAGAAAAAGAAGAAAAGTAAACGGTCGTAACAAGAAAGCTCTTTTCGAAGGGCTTTTTTTATTAGCTAGCATTGGTGGAGTCGGATTCCCTTATAATTATTGATTTTTTTACCATCAACTGCTACACTACATTACATAACTAATGCACTCATGCAGAAGAGAGGGAAGCCTTGATTCTAAATTCAGATGAATTAAAGCCGATCTATATCCAAATCTCCAAATGGATCGAAGGTGAAATTTTGAATGGCGTCTTTGGGGTAGATGAAAAGGTGTATTCCCAATATACGCTTGCGGAGATGTTCAACATTAATCCGGCGACGGCGGCCAAAGGATTAACGAAACTTGCGGAAGAGGATATTTTGTATGACAAACGCGGACTTGGTAAATTTGTCGCGAACGATGCTAGAGAAAAGATCATCGATAAACGCAAAAACCATACGTTGAAAAGGATGCTGAAAGAAATCGTTCAGGAATCAGAACGCTTGGAGATGGGCGAAGAGGAATTGATCATGATGTTGAAAGCCGTCAAGAAAGGGGAGGACGAACAATGAATGTTATCGAGTGTAAGGATGTGACAAAATCCTATAGACGAGCAAATGCGCTAAACGGATTGTCATTTACGATTGAAGAAAACAAAATCGTCGGACTTGTCGGCCGGAATGGGGCAGGCAAAACAACCTTGATGAAAATTCTCGCCGGGTTTTTGCGCGAAACTTCCGGAGAAGTGAACGTTTTTTCTGAGCGGCCATTTAATCACCTGTTTGTATCGGCGAATTCGATTTTTATTGATGAACACATGCATTTTCCATCTAAGATGTCGCTTGCCGATATTGTGAAGGAAGCAAATTACTTTTATAAAAATTGGGCTTGCGAATTGGCCGATCAACTCATTGACTATTTCAACCTTGATCGTCATCGACTCCACAAGCATCTGTCTAAAGGGCAACGGAGCACGTTTAATATGTTGATCGGCATTGCTTCCCGGTGCCCGCTCACCATTCTTGATGAACCGGCAGCCGGGATGGATACAGCCGTGAGAAAAGATATGTACAGAGCTTTGTTAAAAGATTACATCGCTTATCCCCGGACGATCCTTTTCTCGAGTCATCATATCGAGGAGATCGAGGATATTTTGGAAGAGGTATTGCTCATTGATGAAGGAGAGAAACATTTGCACCTTTCTATGGATGATTTGCAGGAAGCCACTATTGGTTTCACCGGAAAAGAAGCATTGGTATATCCGTTGCTCATCGATCAAGACATTTTGTCGGCCAAAAAGATCGGACGGGAAGATGTCCGTGTTATCGCCAAGAACCGTTTTACTACGGAAGGTTTGCAAACAATGAAGCAGGCGGGCGTTCATCTTTTCTCGGTTTCTGCGAGTGATGCCTGTGTTCATCTTACTGCGAAAACGAGTGGGGGGATCGATGATGTCTTTAACGGAAGTTAACCGAACCGGTGTGCTCACCAATCAAGTGAGATATAAGCTTAAATCTTACATTGATGTATTCGCAACGCTCGTGATCATACAATTGCTCGGCGTGCTCTTATCATTTGATGGTTCTGCCATGTCAAGCTACACTGGGTATGCCATCGAGATGGAAGCCTATTATTATTCAGCTGATATTGTGATGGGTTTTACCATTGTTTGGGGCTTCGTCGTTTCACTTTTGCTAACGACGAAAGCGTACAGGGAGGATGACTTCGCTTTTGTCGCCAATCGAATGACCAGCCATTTTTCATCGATTATATTTATCGGCATCGCCAGCGTCATTGGTGGAATGACCGCAGTATTATCCGGGTTTTTGTTACAAGTGCTCATGTACTATGGTATTGGCTATCAAAATATACTTATTTCCGAAGGATTAACGGAACCGTTGTATATGCTCACGGGGATGGCAGGCGCTGTTCTTTTCATTTTTCTTTTCAGCTCGCTCGGTTATTTTGTGGGCATGCTGGCGCAGGTGCATTGGGTGATGGTGATCGTCGTTCCCGCGGCGTTTATTGGAGTGACGATCATGCTGAATTTGAATGTAATGCCATGGCTGGGCGCTTTCTTCTTTCAAGAGTCTTCTTTCCCTGTGTTTTTGACTAAGATAGTGCTAGCCACAGCGGTTCTTTTTACGGTTGCAGGATTGATATCGAATCGGTTGGAGGTAAAAAGATGAGCATGCTGATTCAAATTGTTATATTTGTGTTTTTGATTATGTTGGTTAGTGGTTTCGTCGCAAAAGCAGCTTTGCGCGGAAAAAGGGCTTCAGGACTTATGGCAGGATATGTTGCTGTTTTGTTCATCTCAGTGATGTTATTTTTACCAATTGCGGAACAACGGGAGATAGCCGGTGAAGGGTTAGACACCCGAACTGTTGATCAAGAAAGTGAGCAGTTACAGGAAGCCGCTCAAACCGGTAACCTCAATGAAACCTATCTTCATGAACGTTGGCGCTTTGATTATGGTGAGGATGAGATACAGGTGGAGGCGTCGGACAATGGTGGGTTATCTATCTATATAGAAGAAAAAGAAGAAAATGATAACAGCGTGGAAGCAGCCTACTATCAAGTGCCATCGACGGTTGAAGGGCAGGGAGTCCAGAATCCGAATCCGCTCACTCTGGATTTGGAAGGCGATACGCTAGTCATTGGCGAACCAGAATCGTTAGAAGTGGAATATAATGTTTTTGATGAACCCTTTCCTTTTCATCAATTTAGCGATAAAAAAACCATGTTCGCCACTCAACAGGGACTTACGTTGCTTTATTTGCGTGTTCCCGCGAATCTTAACGTGGATACGATTGAAAATGTGACATATGTGGATGAGGATGTTGGATAATAGAGAAAACTCGGATGTTTAGGCGTGGAGGAAAGGATGTATTATTGTATAAAAGATTAATCGTCAAACCATTTTGCAAGAAGTAAGGCGAGCCTGCGCAGGACTCGCCTTAAAATAAGCTGATGTAAAATTGAGATATGTCTAATAATAGTTGCCATTTGGTGGTCAGTCAATGCTGAGCTTTTTGTGTCCAATGAAGTCTTGGTTGGGCGGGAATCGATAGTATAACCGAGGGTATGAGTGGTGAATTAAAACAATAGGGACTAGTACTCTATCCCAGAAATCCTTTGCCTTGGTTGATTCACATGACCAAAGTGAAATAACCTCCCTTTCGAGAGGCGAAGGCATGATTTCTGTCCCTCTCAGAGGGGGAAGCTTTCCTTTTGGGGGACGACTAAACGCATTCCGTACCTCTCAAACGGAAAACCCTCCTTCTGGGGTACAACATGGCGATTATCGTCCCTCTCAGAGTGAGGAGTACCTCTTATTAGGGACGGATGTATGATTTTACTTTTCATCAGGGGAAATATGTATGAATGGGGGAGGAATTTCTAAAGCAGTCACCATCGGAGGATTTTCGTTCAACAATTTATGGAAGAAGAATACGAAGGAGCGTTTGTCCCCATAGAGGAGTAAGTTCATGATGCCTGAAGACACTGTCCCAATAGTCATTTGATCTTCTCCCCCGACATTCATTGATAATCAAACACAATTACTTTAACATATTCTGTTGTTTTTTGTGGTCTAAGGATTTGAATTATCCAGTGACCTCTTTACATCACAATTCCAACGTGATAAAATATATTGTCCAGAGGGAAAGAAATCTGCTTATTTGGGGACGATACGGATTCGACAGGGATAGATTGAGCTTAAACTGCGAGCCGAGCTGGGCATGCTCGAGAAAGGTCCACGCCAATAATAACTGGCAAAGCTAAAGAAACTTTCGCAACACCAGCTGCACCAGTAGCTGCGTAACAGTTGCGGATCCTTCCTTTCATCGCCCGTGTGGAAGATTGAAGGGTCTCACTAATAGCGGGCTACGCTGACCGGCCGCCGTCTGAGGCCGGCAGAAGAGATTAATCAGACTAGCTGCACGGGAGCCTGTCGCCGGGCTGAAGTGACAGCGAATGATAATACGGCGACTACGCTCGTAGACGTTTAAGCGGCAATATCTCTGGACGCGGGTTCAACTCCCGCCGTCTCCACCAATACTTATATGGCAGTGGTTACAGAGGCTGTGGGAAAAATTTGGGAACATTTTGAACAAAAACGTTCTCACGAAAAGTCATTTTCCATTAATTCTACGGCTTCTTTTTGCTTAGATGGATACATGTGGCTGTATGTGTTCAAGGTTGTCGCCACGTCAGAGTGACCAAGCCGGTGGGCGATAACAATCGGGTTGACGTTTTTATCTATAAGGGTATGATGCGTGGGAATGCCTGAACTCGTAGAGCACTATCCTTTTAACCCCAGATGCTTTAATGTACTTCTTATAATGTCGGTCAAGGGTGGTTGTCGCTACACTTGTATAGAATTCCCCGAACACTACATAGTCCGATTTTACAGGTGCTGTTTTTCCAGCATCTTTTTTAAGTTCTTTTAATACTCATAACAAAATCGGGCATTAATAAATCACGTACAGCGAATTTAACGATTCACAGCACAAAAAGTTACCAATCCGTTACCAGTCGAGTGCATCTCAAAATAAAAACGGGTTCCAGTAATCGCCGGAACCCGTGCTATTAAAGTCTTATTCTGGAGCTTCCCGCCGGACTCGAACCGGCGGCCTCATCCTTACCATTCCCGCCCAACGGCTTTATCTCGCTGAAGACCTTTTTTCATAATTTATCAATCACCACTGTTGTTACCGATTATGTTACCAATCCGATTTTGTGTCATCGCGTCCGAATACTTCATACCCGATTTCTTTGGCTGACGATCCTTGTAATCCATTATGTCACATTTTGACGATTACATTATAATTTCCATATTTTGGGAAAATTGCACTTCATGACAGCGATGCTGGCTCTACCCCAATACAATATATAAATTTTAACAGATGCTTCTTTTCAATCGGCATCTGTTTTTAGTTGTTCTAATAGGCATTTTCAAAATCATCCTTTCACACGTTAATGCGAGTAATTCACCTCAATGGGATTCGTGAAGCATCACGTTGTATGAGTGTCAAGTTCCTCTTGCTTTGAGTGAAACTGTTTCGTTTCTCCCGGCTATCGTCCCGAAGAAAGCTATTAAAAGGGATACGACCATTAGAATGACTAGAGGAACAGTCCAGCCGTGAAACCATTCTGCTATTGCCCCTAGAAAAATAGGCCCGGTTGCGGCAAGTATATAACCAATAGATTGAGCCATGCCTGACAGTTGAGAGGACTCGGAAACCGTATTGGTACGAAGTACGAAAAACATCATTGCCAAACTAAATGTTGTTCCTGCACCAACGCCCGCCAATAGTAAAAATACAACAATCAGTTGCGAGGATACGAGGGAAACCCCCAATAATCCAAAAAAGAAAAATAAGCCGGATGCAAAGGCAAGAACACGTTGATTATTTAATTTAGAAGCAATAATAGGCACGATAAAATTTGCCGGTAATAAACCAATTTGAAAGAGAGCGATCAGCCAACCGGCATCTTCTTGACTAAACCCTTTTTCAAGCAGAATATCCGGCAGCCATGTAAAAAGGCTATATGGAATCAAAGATTGCAATCCCATATAAATGGTAACCGCCCATGCAATTTTGGATGTAAACAAATTGTTTGATGGCTGCGCTTTTACTTGCCCGGGAACTTTTTTATTGTCAGAAAGAATGGCTGGTAATCGCAAAAGTAATACGAGCACGGCCAAAAATGATAGAATAGTCCATATTTGCAAGGAGTTTCGCCAGTCTAGGAGTTCTAAATCGGCTAAAGGAACGGATATTCCTGAAGCAAGTGCGCCAAATACATTCATAGCAACGGAATAAAGACCGGTCATTAGCCCAATCCGATAGGGAAAACTCAATTTGATTAAACCCGGCATAAGAACATTCCCTGCCGCAATAGCCACTCCAACAAGTAACGTACCAAATAAAAGAATTGAAATTTCACCGAGTGAACGGATGAAAGTTCCAATTGATAAGATAACCATAGCGATTAATAGTGTTTTTTCCATTCCTATTTTTCTAGATAAAATCGGTACAAACGGTGAAAATAATCCAAATGCAATAAGGGGCAATGTGTTTACCATCCCTATCAAGGCATTTGATACTTGTAATTCTTCCCTCAATAAGGGGATTAGAGGACCGACCGAGGTCATCGGAGAACGAAGAGTGGCGGCTATCAACATCACAGCCGCAAGCAATAGAAACGTATAATACCGATCCCGGTTTGTTGTAATATCCATATATAAACACCTTGTTTTATTTTCAAGTTTTGAGATTAATAGAATATCTTATTAGTACACCTGTTCACTAATAAGGATGTTGATAGCACTCAACAATGTCCAATAGTATATCGAACCATTCCTTTATAAATCAACTGATATACTCATTTGTTAAATATCTAAAGTGAGTGAGGGTGTATTCTTTTAAATCGGAAAATTAAAATAAAAAATGAATGGTTTTATTTTTGCGTCTTCTGTGCCGACCTCAAAACGGATGAGCTGGGATTTCCTGTTAAACGACAGCATCTTCTTTGTCATCTCCAAATTCATTTACTAATGAATTTTGGTTCAGTAACAATTTACGGGGGACATGAATCGACACCCGATAAAACAGGAAAATCCAAATCACCTGTCGAAATGGATAAGTACCCACAAAACCCATACGAAAGGTGATTTGGATGCTTACCCATTATACCATGGTCCATGAATGTAAAGAAGTCCCTTTTGCCATTATCCATCAAGAAGAAATTCCATTTGGTTATCCGAACCCAGGATTATATCGCTACCTTCAGTTACTGAATGAAGGCACACGTTGTCCGGATTGTGGGTACTGGACAACCCGAGTGCATGAGCATCACATGAAGCAAGTGGTTGCAGGCGCTCACAACGATACACCGATCTTTGATCATTTCAACCATCGTCGATTTATATGTGATGCCTGTTGTCGTACGTTTATGGAGCCATTACCTTGGCTCAAACCATATCAACGAATGTCGGTGATAGCCAAGCAATCACTGATATTTGCAACGGCCGACCGTACCTTCAAATCGGTAGGAGAAGCCTTTGATCGCAGTGGTCAAACTATTGGGGTCCATGCACGCGCATGTCATGGGGAGCATCCAGCTATTTCGGATCGATCCACCCCCGCACTCATCGGCCTTGATGAAATCAGTTTGGCCAAAGGAAAAGGCAAGTATCGGTTGGTCATGTACGATCTCTCGGTACCATGGCGGCCCCAGTTATTCGAGTTACATGAAAGTCGTCGCAAAGAAGCTGTCATGGATCTTTTCAACCAATTGTCTCAACCTGAACAAGTGATTGCGGTTGCGATCGATATGTGGAGGCCTTATCAGACAGCGATTAAGGCCGCCCTCCCTCAAGCGATCGTGGTCATTGATGCCTTCCATGTCATCCAAGCTTCGACGCGTGCCTTGGACGATGTGCGAAAAAGCGTCCAACATGTTTTGACCAAAGAAGAACGGGTGGCATTAAAAGAAGACAAAGACTTGTTTGCTGAACGAACGGAAGAATTAACCCCGGAACAACAAGAACGTCTGAAGCATTGGGAGACAACATCACCGACGTTAGCTCAAGCCATGCGCCTGCATCAAAAACTTCGCCAATTGTATCAATGCCATGATCTGGAAGAAGCATTGGATCATTTAGGGGCGTGGGAAAAAGAGGTCATCGCCTCTTCCCTGGAGCCGTTCGATGATCTTCTCAAGACGATTTGGAATTGGTTGCCGGAAATTCTCCATCGGTTTCACTATCGTATATCCAACGCCAAAACCGAAGGGAAGAACAACCAACTCCGCACGATGAATCAACAAGGGTTTGGCTATTCGTTATTCTCTCTTCAAGCTCGGATGCAGGTGAAGGAAGAAAAAGAGGCGATCCTTAAATGGAGAAAATATCAAGCTCGGTGTGAACAAAGAATCCATCAAGAAGAATACCCACCGGCAACCTAAGGATTATCGACAAAATTTGCTCTATAAAGCAAGGTGCGGGACTTCATTGTCGAATATTGTCATCCATCCCGTGATTTGTGATAGAACCTGAATTTTTCACCAATATTTAATTGGCGGGAACAAATCCGTGACAGTTGAAACAAAGCATTCTGCAACTAGTGATTTTTTCTTGGTAGTGACCAAACCTATAATACGATGTGCATCTTTTTCCAATTCGATGGCTACGATGTCTTTTTGGAAATTTTTTAAGACAAGTTCAGGACGGATGTTAATACCTAAATTAGATTGAACTAATGCAATTATGAACGATCATCCGAAACTAGTAGAAACTTCATTAATCCCACGTTTAACGAATGTTATAAACAAGCACCATTAGCAAACGGTGAATAATTCGTCACATGGGAGACTATTGATGCGGGAATGCTTGGGGTCAATGTTGGTGTTTATCAAATCAATCTATAGCCTTATATTTTAGAAAATTCTTAATTTTAAATTGGCAGATGGTCGTGTTACCCAACAGTTGCCAATTTTACCTGAAGGCTAGGGATACCTGAACACATGAGACTCATGTTCTATTTATTTAAATGAGAGAATTTCCAAAATTCAATCCTCTGAAGATAGTTGCTTGCAGGAAATATAGCTATTTTATACTTGGAATACATAGTTAGTTCAATTGGTGAACGGGAGCGATAAAGTGCCACCGGGGAAGGTGAGAGGTTAGCGGGTAAGAAGTCAGGAACTCAATAAAAACTTCCGGAGTTTATTGCGTCATTATTACAATGTATCGCTCAGGTCGCGAAGATAGTGCTCCTCGATGAAGCCATGGTTAACCAATGCTCGTCTCAACAGCAGGCTCTTCATGTTCTGCCTTATTCTTTCTATAAATATTCTATAAAATGGAAAATCAGAAATAATATTTTTACGAGTTTTTAATTTTACTGTGATGAAATGTACGATCTATTTATTTAAACTAAACACTGGCGATAAAGTCAAAGGTTGGAAAGGATGTAAAGTAACAGGTATTATGCTGTACATTGTATCTCTCTGTATTCTTATCCTAATCATGTTCGGTATTATTGAAAATCGGCAACATAATAAGAACATCGCTGCGATTCCCGTACGCATCAACATTAACGGGGTTCGCGGAAAATCAACGGTTACGAGATTAGTCACCGGTGTTCTCACCGAGGCTAATTACAAAACAGTAGGGAAAACAACTGGTACGGAAGCTCGGATGCTCTATTGGTTTGATAACCAGGAAGAACCGATCAAACGCCGGCCAGAGGGACCTAATATTGGCGAACAAAAAGATGTTGTCAAAAAAGCTGCCTCTCTAAACGCTGATGCATTGGTAAGTGAGTGCATGGCCGTCACCCCTGACTATCAACAGGTTTTCCAGAAAAAAATGCTTCAAGCCAATATTGGCGTGATTGTAAATGTTTTAGAAGATCACATGGATGTGATGGGTCCAACGCTGGACGAGGTAGCTCAAGCATTCACATCTTCGATTCCATATGATGGCTTTTTGATTCTTAATGAAAATCCCTATGTTTCCAAGTTTCAAGAAATAGCCCAGGAAAGGAACACTAAGGTGATCGTGTGTGACATCTCTCGAATTTCCGAACGTTATTTACGGCAGTTTCACTATATGGTGTTTCCCGAAAATGCGGCTCTGGCATTAGCGGTGGCAGATGCGTTAGGCATTGATGAACATACTGCTTTCAAAGGGATGTTAAAGGCATGGCCCGATCCGGGATCCTTACAAATCACGCCGATTAATCTTCATCCTGATCATTCCCCCCTCCTATCTTGTCAATGGGTTTGCTGCTAACGATGCGACATCTACAATCAATATTTGGGAACGAGTAAAGACCATGGGGTATCCGACGGATGAATCAATAGTGGTGATGAACTGCCGTGCTGATCGAGTAGATCGTACTGAACAATTTGCAATCGATGTACTCCCTTATATTTCTTGTAAAACGCTCGTTTTAATTGGAGAAACGGTAACCCCGGTGATTGATAGTTACAAAGCCGGAAACATTCGGACGGATATGCTATTGAACTTTGAAAAATATACAACAGAAGAAATTATTCAAGAGATCAAACCCTATACCATAAACTCCGTTATCTATGGAATCGGCAATTTCCATGGGGCGGCAGAACCATTCGTAAATGCATTACAGAATATCCAGGTAAAAGAGGAACCGTTCGTAGATCAAATTGCAGCTAATCAATGAAAAAGGAGTTGTCATCATTGGGGTTATCGGAAATTACGATTGCGCTCGTGGCAGGTGTGACGTTTAGTCTCGTTTTTGCTGAAAAAACCGGTATTTTACCGGCTGGTTTAGTCGTTCCGGGTTATTTGGCACTTGTGATCGACGCCCCGTTATACGCTATTTCGATCTTTTTTGTCAGTTTTGCTACATACCTTGCCGTCATGCATGTCATCAATCGATTTACGATTTTATATGGCCGAAGGAAATTTACAGCGATGCTACTAACAGGCATTCTATTAAAGCTTGGTTTTGATAACGTATTTGGAATTACTCCTATAGACGTCGGTAATTTACAAGCGATCGGGTTGATTGTTCCCGGACTTATAGCGAACACGATTCAACGGCAAGGGGTTATACCCACGATTTCTAGCACAATGCTTCTAAGTTTTTTATCGTTCGGCGTACTCTTGCTTTACCAAACCTTTTTTGTCTAGCGAGGGGAAAGAACTGTCCCAACTGATCTTGAGACACTGTGTAGAAATATCTAGAGACATCCAACTCGCCCTTGATTTGAAGGGCTTGAATATACTATACGAGGGATATACTATGCAACAGGTGTTAAATATGAAGGAAAAGTATTTAAAGATCGTTAAGCACGAAAAACCGAAAACAACCACTCACACGATTATCGGGTTTATCGTCACTTTAGTCATTTTGCTTGGATTTATATAAAAAGGGCGTGGAGTAATTGGACCGCAAGAAAGAAAAAAAGAAAGAAAGCTTAGGCGTTCTTTTGTTGTTGGCCGTAGCTACTGTGTTACTGAGTGTTCAGGCCACTCTTAATGGTCCGACAAACCCTGACCCTAGTTATCAAACACAGGAGGCAGCTCCCGAAGATCCCGAAAGCCCTGGCATAGGAGTAGCAACTGACAATCCTGAGGCCACTGATGTGGGCATGGATGTGTTGAAAGAAGGGGGCAACGCAGTTGATGCAGCAGTAGCCATTTCCTATTCTTTGGGTGTTCTAGAACCTTTTGCTTCCGGAATCGGGGGTGGGGGGATCATGCTCGTTCATTCTGCTGATGATCCGGAACCTGTGCTATATGATTACCGAGAAACTGCTCCCGATAAAGAGCAAAAGCCGGAGTCTGGCATCGGTACTCCTGGTTTTGTCATGGGAATGCACGAAGCCCATGAGGATTTCGGAAACCAGTCGTTGGAGTATTTATTAAAACCAGCGATTAAGCAAGCCGAAAATGGGGTCGAGGTTTCGAACTCCCTTCATTCTCATTTGATTAACGCCAGTGATCATATTTCTCGCAACGATGATGCATCTTTTTTTTATCCTGGGGGCCGAGCCATCGAAGAAGGAGAGACTCTTTATCAACAAGAATTGGCTGAAATGATGGCGATCATTAGTGAAGAAGGGTCTGAGACCTTCTATCAAGGAGCAATAGCAAATCAATTGGCGGAGAGTGTGGATGGTATAGAGAAAGAAGATCTTGAAAGCTATGAAGTGGAAAAAACAGAACCTATTCAAGGGGAATTTGCAGGTTTTGATGTATATGCTCCCCCGCCTCCTGCCGGAGGATCCATGCTCATTCAAACGTTACAGATGACAGAGGAACTACAAATAGGCCAATACAAGAACCTGCCCGCGGATTTTGCTAAAGGGGTAGGTGAAATTAATCGTGAATCTTATCAAGACCGTCTCGAAACCATAGGCGATCCAGAGTTTGTTGATGTATCGGAAGAAATAACCAGTAAGGAGTACAGCCGAGAACTGGCTTCAAATGTTTCCCGAGATGCTATGGATGAGTTTGAAGATCACGGGGATGAGGCAGGGGAAGATGGAAACACCACTCATTTTGTTGTTGTCGATCAAGAGGGGATGATGGTATCTGTGACTAACACCCTGAACAGTTTTTTTGGTTCCGGAGAATTTACGAACGGTTTTTTCTTAATTAATCAGTTAGATAATTTTTCTCAAAGTTCGGCCTCGCCTAATGCGTATGAACCAAACAAGCGGCCTTTTAGTTATATCACTCCCACGGTGTTGGCGAAAAATGGAACACCAATAATCGGCATCGGCAGTGCCGGCGGAAGGCGGATAACGTCTACGTTATCCCAGACATTGATTCGTCACTTGCTTTTTGAACAACCCATCGATGAAGCCATTGAAGAGAACCGTTTTTATCGAGATAAGCAAGACAAAAAAATGTATTATGAAGAGCGTATTTCTCCTGAAATGGAAGAGGAATTAGAAAATGACGGGTACACGGTTGATAATTCACGAAGCCCCGTATACTTTGGCAGTGTTCAAAGTCTTACGATTGATTACGAGTCGGGGAATATTTATGGTGGCTCAGATTCCAGAAGAAATGGTGAATGGAAGTCACGATAAGTTTAAATGAAGTACAGTATCTACCAATATTTTCATTTTAAAGATAACAAAGTAATAGGAGAAAACTTATATTTATGAAATTTAGATTCATTACTATCCTTCATTACTTGAAATTAGATACGATAAAAAAAAGAGGAGTTAAAATTTATCCGGGTGCCAGAATTTCAAATGGTTCACAAATATTATCAAAAACACTGGAAACAGAGTTAATGCGTACTACACTAGGTGATCACTCAATAACTGAATTTATAAATAGTGTATATTTTTATATTGATGGGACTTTTAACCATATACATTCAAAAAAGGATATGGATGAAATAGGAAACGAACATGCCCTTCTCTATTTAAGGCATGCCCAGGCTTTCGCGCGAAAATTATGGGAGATAAAAGATAATAATGTATATGTAAGAGATGGTTTTTTCATTTTTTATCACAACCATTTTAATGAAGGATTCACCTATAAAGCATCTTTGGCAGAAATATTTACTTGTGCTACTGGAGAGAAGAAAAACTCACTATTTACGGGTTCGGAAATATCTTCAGCTATTAATAATTTTGAACCGCCTAAAATAGAAGACTTTGAAGGAGAAAGATCGGAAAGTAAATGGTCGAGTTCAAAGCATTTATCTAAAGCATTTGGGTCTAATCGAATGGTAAGAGCACATTACTTTATAGAATCAGCTAGAAAAAGCCATGTTGTATCCATTAAAATCGTATTTTATTGCCATGCTTTAGAATGTTTATTTACAGTGGAAAACTCTGAAGTTCATCCCGAGATTGCGGAACGTGTGTCTATTTTGCTGAGTAGTTCAAAAGAGTCAAAGATGAAACTATTTCAATTAATAAAAAGTGCTTATAGCCATCGGTCAAGATTGTTGCACGGTCAATACCTTAAAGAAACAGAATCAACTTTAATTGAAATATCTAATGAATTAGACAATGTACTAAGACAACTCATTTTATATAACCACGAGATCTTTTCTTAAACTAACGGTCAGTCAAAGGGCGGCGGCGAACCGCCCCCATCTATAACCACACAACATTAACGACGGATAACGTCGTAACCATGACGATGATGCTGAGTGGAAATCCAACTTTCGCGTAATCGGTGAACTTGTAACCCCCGGGACCGTAGACGATGAGATTTGTTTGATAACCGATAGGGGTTATAAAGCTGGCGGAAGCAGCGATAGCGACAACGACGGCGAATGCCATCGGATCGGCGCCTATTTGTTCGGCCGCGCTGATGGCAATCGTGAACATCAACACTGCAGCAGCATTGTTCGTGATCATTTCAGTCAAAGTATTAGTCATTAAATATACCAAAAATAAGACGGCTAACATGCCGAAAGGTTCGCCAAATTGAACAAGCCCGGAAGCTACCCAGGCGGCAGCACCGGTTACTTCAAGCGCGGCACCGATACCGATTGCGCTGGCGATTAACAATAAGACGTTAAGTTGGACTGATTTTTTTGCTTCCCCCGGTGTAATCACTCGTGTAGCGAACAATACCACGACGGCAATGCCCATCGCCTCAAACATGGAGAACACTTCGAACGTAACGAGAGCGATCATAATGACAAGGATCGCGACTGTGAAGAAACCTTTTCGTACATCGACTTTCGATAAGAAGGGATTTTTCATAGGTGTGACGACATAGAAGTCGCTGTTTAACCCTTTACGCTGGCTAAAATCGGTGCCTGTCAGCAACAGTAAAGTATCCCCCGGCTTAAGGATGATGTCTCCGATTTTTCCTTCTATACGCTCGTGGTTACGGCGGATGGCGATAACAGCGGCATCGTATAAGCCTCGAAACTTTGTGGCTTTCAATTTCTTCTGCAATAGAGAAGATTGGTGGGAGATCACCACTTCAACTAGCTGTGTGTTGCCGTTTTCCAATATGTCCAAAGATAGGTCTGCTCCGGGTTTCAAGCGGAGTCCTTTCGAATGTTGCAATTCCGCGATGGTTTGGACAGCCCCCGTAAAAATCAGGCGATCGCCGGATTCAATGATGGTCGTTGATTTTACAGGAAATACTCGCTGGGTTCCACGGATGATTTCAATCAAAAATAAGCCTTTCAAGTTACGAAGAGCGGCCTGTTCAACTGTTTTTCCGATATGAGGATAGGAATCTTCAACGATCATTTCGGCTAGGTATTCTCGGCTTTGTTCCTGGAATGTATCCGTTATGTTTTTGTGATCGGGCAACAGCTTATACCCGATGGTTAATAAGTAAAACAAGCCGAGGATGGCGATGGGGATTCCGACCCATGCCAATTGGAAAATTGAGAACCCACCCAGACCTTCTTCCAACAACATTCCATGGACGATTAAATTCGTTGAGGTGCCCATCAATGTGATCGTTCCGCCCAAAATCGTAATATAGGATAGTGGAATTAAAAATTTGGATGGGGAAATATTCCGATCTTCGCACCATTTTCGGACAGATGGCGTAAAAGCAGCGACAATCGGGGTGTTATTTAAAAAAGCAGACATGCCGGCAACCGGCGCCATCATTTTGAACATGGCCCCGCGCGGCGACGAACCTGAACCGAGCAAGAAAGCAAGCATCCGGTCAAAAATCCCGCTCTTCTGGATAGCGCCGGCAATAATAAACAGCAACGCCACCGTTAACATGCCCTCGTTCGCGAACCCTTGCAGCGCTTCTTCCGAACTCAAAACCCCCGTTATTAAAAATAACATCAATGTTCCGAATACAATGAGATCAGGTCGAGCGACTTCAAGAAAAAGGGTGGCCATCATAATAAAAATAACGATTAATACAAAGGCAATTTCCCAAGACACACATCATCACGCCTTACAATAAAGAATAATCAAGCTAATTTAGGCGTTTTCCGTTTCATTCTTTTATAAATGAATAGAGAAAGAACGTAATTATGTAAGTGAATATTACAGTACATTTATAATCCATATATGTCAAGTAGGAATTATTGTACATTAAGTGTTGCTCCAGACAAATATACAGCGAAAAGTCCATGGTGTCGAAACTTGATATGGAAATAGGGGCAGGACGGCAAGCTGTCGCATAGCTTCTCTTACTTTTTTCTATTAATAAATAATAAAATTATTAAAATTAGCATTGTCATATATTCATGGTTGTTGTATGATATATATGGTAATAAAACTTTAGTAATGGTTCATAAAAACTAAAATAAAAAAATAATTGGAAAGGGATGATTCATTTTGAAAAAGCTTTTGCCTAAAAGACTTGTTACTGCCACATTGGCTGGGATGTTTACATTGGGTATTATGGGGGTACATAGTGCTAGCGCCAATGAACTTGATTTTTTAAATGATGAATTCGATCAACATACCGTGGGAGAAAGTGAAGTTTTTCCTGAAGGTGGTCTGTATAAAGGGAATGTAGTCGAAGATGAGGTTATGCCCGGGGGCTCCTGGTTTAAAGGTGATCGTACGTATAGCGAAATGATGGAAGAAATGGATGAACAGTTGGAAAATGAGGATTTTGAAGGCCTTGCCGGTCAATCTCTTGATTTTATTCTTGGACAAACATGGCTCGAAGTAGATGAAGGTGAAACGATCAATACAAACAATATTGAATGGGCCCAGGCAGATGAGGTAAGTGCTGAAAATGCCGCTTCCTTTGGGGAAGGAACATTTAAAGTGGGAACAGATATTCAGCCGGGAACATATGAAGCGGTTGAGTACACGCAGGAAGAGTTAGGGTTCGGGATTTTCTTCGGTTTGAATGGTGTTTCCGGGGATTATGTCGCCGATGAAATCGATATTAATCTAAATGCAGGGATTTCTGAAGAGTATGCTGATATGGACCTTCCTGGCCTTTACACGTTGGAAAATGCTGAAATAACAATTTCCGAAGATCAGCCATATGTTTTCAGTACGGGTGTAACATGGGAACTTGCGGACGTAGCAAGTGAAGATGATGATGAAAGTACAGAAGAGGATGGAACGACAGAAGATCAAGTAACTACAGAAAATGAAGAAACGACGGAAGACGAGGGAACTACAGCGGATGAAGGAAACGAAGAGCAAGATGCCGGTGTAGAGGCAGAATCAAGTGAAAAAGAAGGAGGCGCATTGCCGGATACAGCAACCAATACCCCCTTACTTCTCGCGGTTGGTCTTTCAATGTCAATTGTAGCTGGTGGAGCATTATTAATCCGGCGCCGTCTGCAAGTTGAATAAGCTGTACCATTAAAGGATGAGGCTTCGAGTCTTGTCCTTTTTGTGATTAAAAACAAGTAGATTGAACAATATGCCGAGAACAAATTGCTGTTCGGCCGCATCCTCTAAAAAAGATTGTAGTGATGAATGATATCGGTTACGATGAAGACAATCTGATTTTTGAAAAATAAAACGAAGGGTGGTGCCTGACATAAAAGTTTTTCTATACCTAATGGTGATCTTCGGTGTTTCCCTGGCTGCCTGGTCCGGGTACGACTGGATACAAAGCACGCAATCGGTCGAATCTATTGACGAAGACGCGGAACTGGCGGAGGAGATGCAAGCGGAAGCGCCTGAACCTGAACCGGAGCTGGAGCCGGAACTTGTGGAGGAAAATGAAGACGCTGAATCTCCCGATCCATCCCAAACATATGATTTTGACAAAGGAGACGAAATGGCCTCCCTTGAACTCCCATCCATCGACTCCCGCTTTGAGGTTTTTTGGGGAACCGATGACGCGACACTCGACCAAGGTGTCGGCATGTATGTTTCCGATGAGTGGACGGAGACCCCCAATGTGCAAAAACATACGGTTTTAAGCGGTCACAGGGATACGGTCTTCACTGAACTCGGTGAAGTTGAAGAAGGTGATGTCATGCACGTGGAATTTGATGGTTGGGTTTACGAATATGAAATTGATGACATATGGATTACCGACGCGGACGATCGCACCGTCATTGTTGAAAAAGAAGAGTCGGTATTGACGGTGACGACCTGTTATCCGTTCGATTATATTGGCGCCGCACCTGACCGCTATATTATGCAGGGCGAATTGGTTGATCTATATGAGAAATAACGAAAAGTTTAGCCGCGCCGGGCTAAACTTTTTTCATAGGGAGCGTGGGCTTGTCATACGTTTACATTAGGAGACGGGGTGATGCGTATGAGTAGTCTGGTGGGGTTATTACTATCTTTTAGTCTTCTGTTTGTTGTGTTCCTGTTCTTGCTTTTTTTCGTATTGAAAGGTTTGCATCAAATCGTGAACATGCAGAAATTTCTCCGTATCAATATCATCGGCATCATTGGGATGGGCGCCGTGATCGTCATCGGATTTTTGAAAAATTTCTACAGCATAACGTTCATGTTGGTGATTCCGCTGGCGATCCAAGTGTTTTGTGTTCGAAATGTGGTCTTGCACTACAGGGGGAGGAAATATTAAATGTCAACGATGGCGGTCATCGTCGTGATCCAAGTGGTGTCGTTCCTGTTGATCGGCGCGTTTCTTTTGTTCATCATCAATCATTTCAGCAAGTTCACGTTCGTGAATATCCGGAAGGTTTTGCCCGGTATCGGCATTTTTGCCGTGGCGGTGGTGTTGGTTTCATGGTTTATGCAAGGAGGGCAAGGCTTATCATATTTTTTGCTCCCCCTCATTATAATAGGAATTTTGTTTGTCATGATAAAAAAAGCGCCCGCGCGTTGACGGGCGAGTGTTAATCCATGCCTTTCATGCGTTGGCCAATGGCTTTGTCCATTTGCCGTTTGGCATCTTTTTCCTTTAAAGCTTGTCGTTTGTCGTATTTCTTTTTCCCTTTTGCAAGCCCGATTAGTACTTTCGCGCGTCCTTGCTTCAGATAAACCTTGATTGGGATGATCGAATACCCTTGTTGCTGGGTTTTGCCAATGAGCTTTTTGATTTCCCGTTTGTGAAGAAGCAGTTTCCGCTCGCGAACCGGATCGTGATTGTGGCGATTGCCTTGCTCGTACGGGCTGATATGGGCCTGGTGTAAAATCACTTCCCCTTTCTCCACGCGTGCGAAGCTCTCCTTGATATTGATTTTTCCGGCGCGTATCGACTTGATCTCGGTACCGCGCAATACCATCCCTGCTTCAAACGTTTCTTCAATAAAAAAATCATGGCGCGCTTTTCTGTTTTGGGCGATTATTTTTCCTTCATGTTTTGCCATAGCCGTGCATCCTTTTTTCCATTGTCATTCCTTTATGGTAGCAAATTTACCGTGGTCCCGCAATTGTGCTATATTAGACGGGTAAGAGTACATAAAAAGGAGAGGAACGGATATGGAGGAATTTGCGAATTTGCCGACAACTCCAGTTTCTGATGGGTTAGGCGGAAAAAATCACATGGATATCGGGATCAAGCCGCTATCCGATCATTGGCATGTGTATGGACGGGCGTTTACGGTTGATGCACCGGCCGGTGAAAATATTTCTGTGTTGGAAGGGATGTACAATGCAAAACCCGGCGACGTATTGGTCGTGGACGGGAAAGGCGCGACCGGGAATGCCCTCGCCGGTGATTTTGTCATCGGTCTGGCGCAATCACTAGGGTTGCACGGTGTCGTGATCGATGGCGTTATTCGCGATATTTCAGATATTCGTGAATTGGATTACCCTGTTTTTACGAGAGGAGCGACGACGGCAGCGAGCAAAAAAACGAAGGAAGGAAACATCAATGTTCCGGTTACGGTCGGCGGTGTGGAAGTGAACCCCGGGGATATCGTTGTCGGTGATGTCGACGGTGTCGTCATCGTGCCGGCGGATCAAGCGGACGAAGTGGCCGAAAAAGCGCAAGCGCGAATCGAAAAAGACGAAAAAAGAGAAGCCGATTACGGTGGAAGCTCGGAGAAGGCGAGAGAATACATCGAAAATTTTTTGCGGAACAATAAGAAGTAGCAGCCCTGGGATAGTCGAAAACACTACTTCTGTGTATAGGCAAGCGGTGTAATATTTGCTATGATGAATTCAAGTATTGTGATCGACAAATTTCGAAGAGGGAGGCGAAAAGGGTGGCTGAGGAAACGAAAGAAATTTTAAATGCAATACTGCACCGTTTGAATACGTTGGATGCCAATGTTGAGGGTATAAAGAATGATCTTTCACAATTTAGATCAGAAACAAACCAAAACTTTGCTCATGTTGATCGCCAGTTCCGTTTATTCGATTCAGATATGGAAATGCTAAACAAGAAAGTGGCCGAACACGACAGAGACATCAATCGTTTGAAACAGGTAAACGGTATTTAAGTTTCATCAGCATCATGATGCTTTCATTAAAAAGTGCATCCAACCGTCGGATGCACTTTTTTACGTTTTATTAATCGACGGGAAATATGTGAATATCCGCGGGAAATAACAAAATACCCGCGGGAAATACCGTTTTAGCCGCGGGAAATGTCAAAATATCCACGGGAAGCTATCTCAAAGATTGTGAAGCAAATAACGAGTATTTTTATAATTCCCCTCCCGTGGAAGGTTCAAATTCACAAGGCAATGTCTTGTCACGGACGCGGACGGAAGATGCAGAAACATACGAGCTTCGCGGTTACTAATCCTAGGCTTAAAAAGACGGCGATAATCCCGCAAACTTTCCACGTGAGCCGTTAAATGTTTACGAGTGCAACGCTTACAGTGCCATCCGGAGCGGCTTGTCCGTTGCATGGGAAGATGATTGCAACGAGGGCAATGCACGCCGGTTAATAGTTCAGACGGCTTGATCCCGTAGCTACTAAGTGGATCATATTCAGGCTCTTTATGAGCGAGCTTCAATTGTTCGGATAATAAATGGAGGTGTGATTCAGTGAGAATGTGAGCAGAATGGTTTTCTGCAATGGAAAGGACTTTCTCGGGGAGAAATTCGGCGCGAATGATGAAAGGTTGGGGTTTTTCGGAAGAGATCACGGATGAAGGATACGTGAATGCAACAAGCGGGTGAATCGGGAGCGTCGCCCAGCCTCTCTCATCCAACCACCGTGAGAGTAAATGTTGATGCCTTCTCACTTGCGGCAGGGGATGAGAATAGCTTTGCGTCTGCCCGTTTAACGTTCGTGTAAACTGTTGAATCCGTTCTTCAAACCGGATGTTGCCGGCGAAATGTTTGTTTTCCACTATGACGATGCATGTTTGCGATACGAGCAATGTATCGATTTGGAACGAACCAAGCCTTATCCCGCGAAATTGCTTGAAAAAATCTGGGAGTTGCTCGAGGTAATAATCAAGAGAACATTCACCACGATAGCCGATTTCCCGCTTTCGAAGGTCGCCTCGAATAACTGCTTGTTTCGGGTGATTACGAGGGAGGCGGCGGCTTAATGCTTCCAGTGCGGGGATCTGTACGGGGGCAGTTCTTTCTTTAATAATCAAAAAATTATCACTCCTATAGGTAGGCGTACCCCCACCCGATGAGGTGGGCATACGCTTATTTTTTTATCTTTCCAAAACGACCGACCATCCGAACGGATCATCCAATTCGCCTGTTTGAATGCCAACGAGCGTTTCGTGGAGCCAGCTTGCGGTCTCGCCCATTTCGCCGTTGTTAATCACATAATCCCGGTCTTTGTATTCCAAGCCGCCGACGGGTGAAATGACCGCGGCGGTGCCCGTTCCGAACACTTCTTGCAAACTGCCGCTTTCGTTGGCGGCGATGATTTCATCGATGGAAATCTTGCGTTCACGGACAGGCATGCCTTCGCTTTCCAACAGTTCGATGACGCTTTTGCGCGTAATGCCTTCCAAAATACTGCCGTTTAGCGCGGGCGTATGGATTTCCCCGTCGATCTTGAAGAATACATTCATGCTGCCGACTTCTTCAATGTATCTTTTTTCAACGCCATCCAGCCAAAGGACTTGTGCTTTTTGGTGACCGGCGGCGCGGTTTTGTGCTTTGTACGCCCCGCTGTAATTGCCGGCGGTTTTCGCGTTTCCCGTTCCGCCGGGAGCTGCGCGGGTAAATTCGTCCTCAACGAAGATGCTGACTGGATCGATGCCCCCCTTATAAAAAGAACCGACCGGCGACAAAATGATCATTAACGTATACGTGCGCGATGGGCTCACGTCCAATGTGGGTTCCGTGGAGATGATGAAAGGGCGAATATAAAGCGACGTTCCCGGTTCTGACGGGATCCATTCTTTATCCAGTTTCACGTATTCTTTTAAGTAATCGAGCATCGCTTCTTCATTTACCGTGGGGATGCAAAGCCGGTCACATGATTGATTCAACCGTCTGAAGTTCTCTTCAGGACGAAAAAGACGGACGTGTCCGTCGCTCGACCGGTACGCTTTCAGTCCTTCGAACACGGTCTGTCCGTAGTGGAAAACCATGGCCGACGGATCCATCGTCAACGGCTGGTACGGAACAATGCGCGGGTGGTGCCAACCTTCTTCACTTGTGTAGTTCATCATAAACATGTGGTCGCTGAAATGTTTTCCGAATTCAAGGGTTGCAGCGTCTGGTTTTTCTTTTAACGTTGTCGCTTGTGTAACTTCTAATGTTTGTTGAGCCATTGCCATGATGCTCCTTTACATATTATATAAACGTTTGATTCGTTCTTTCGGCGGCGGATGGGAAGAAAACAATTGCGCTGTTTTGCGTTTGAGCGGGTCGGCAAAATAAATCGATGCCGAGGCGCCGGAAGCCTCGCTCACTGGCTGTGAGACCCCCGTAATTTTTTCCAACGCTTGCGCCAATCCCCCGGGGTTTCGCGTCAACTCGACTGCGCTGGCATCCGCGAGATACTCCCGTTTTCGTGAGATGGCCATGCGGATCATCATCGCGACCAAAGGGGCAATAATCACAAGCACGAGGGCGAAAATCAGCATAATTGGGTGCTTGTTGTTATTTCCACCCCTGGAAAAAAACAACATACGGATGCCGAGATCGCTAATAATGGCGACAACGGATACGAGGGCAACAGCGATCGTTGATAAACGAATATCATAATTGCGGATATGCGCTACTTCGTGGGCGATGACCCCTTCCATTTCTTCATGATTAAGCTGATCCAACAATCCGGTCGTAACGGCAACTGCCCCTTTTTCCGGGGAGGTGCCGGTAGCAAACGCGTTCGGGCTGCTATCTTTAATGATAAAGAGGCGCGGGCGCGGAATGCGGGCGACCATGGCCATATTGCCGACTGCATCCCATAAACGGCGATGCTCGCTCCCATCTTTTACCTCGTGGGCATGATTCATGCGCATAACGACATTAGTGCTGGACATAAGCATCATTGCCGTATATGCACCTCCTAGAACGAGCGCCAAAATCATTCCCGTGAAAATTTCACCGGCCATCAAATACGTGATCGCCGCACCGACGGCAAGCACGAAAACGATGAATCCGGCGACAATAAACACGGTATGCCGCTTATTGCGCTCAATTTGCTTGTACATAATCATGAGCGATCGCCCGTGTTAAAATCGACTTTTACATTTTCGCGCTGCTCCTCCGGTGTCTCCAACATTTCTTGTTGAATAAAGTTATGCACCCCGGCAACAAAATTCGTCGGGATCGATTGGATCTTGGTGTTGTATTCCATGACCGTACTATTATACAGTTGGCGGGAGTAAGCAATTTTATTTTCCGTGGACGTGAGTTCTTCCTGCAACTGTTGAAAGTTTTGGTTTGCCTTTAAATCCGGATAAGCTTCGCGTAAGGCGAATAACCGTCCCATCGCGCTTTCGAGTTGATTATTGGCCGCCATCTGTTCATTGCGGCTGTTGTCTGGGTTGTTCATCTGATTGCGTGCCTCGATGACTTGTGTCAGGGTCTCTTGTTCATGTTGGGCATACCCTTTTACTGTCTCCACCAAATTGGGGATCAGATCATACCGGCGTTTTAGTTGCACATCGATTTGTGCCCAGGCTTCTTCCACCCAATTTCGGTATTTGACGAGCCGGTTGTATGACGTGAACCAAGTAATCACCAATCCTGCTACCCCGATGATGATGACAATAAAAAAGATTAAAATTCCAACTCCTAATCCCGTTTCCATTGCGTTAGCCCCTTCCTGCTTTTCCCTCATTATAAATGAATTCCCGCGTGACATCCATAAGCCGATATTTTTATAAAATAAAACCCTACTTGACACATAAGAATTATAAAAGTAATATAATATATACTTACATAGAGGAGGATGGATCTTCCTTTCGTGTGCACTTTAATTTTTTCAGGAGGTGGTGGCGTTGGCCCTTCAGGTGACGGACAGTCCGTTTAACGAAGAGCAGGCGGACCTTCTTAATCGTGTGATCCCGACACTGAGTGAAAAGCAAAAAATATGGCTCAGCGGGTACCTGGCTTCCCCTGCTCCGCAAACCGCAACGGCTTATGCGGAAACAGCAGCGGTGGCTATGGAAAATACGCCGGAAACGGCAACTTTGACACAAGCGGACACTCAACCGAAAACACAAGAGGTTACCATTTTATATGGTTCGGAAACCGGCAATTGCCAAGAGGTGGCTGAAGATCTTTCCGGTAAATTAGAAAGCCAGCCGTGCAATGTCACGCTAGCCTCCATGCTGGATTTCAAACCGAAAAATTTGAAAAATACCGATCATATCCTGGTCGTTGTTGCTACCCATGGGGAAGGAGATCCCCCGAACCGGGCCTTTCATTCTATGAAACACTGAACAGCAGAAAAGCGCCAAAATTAGAAGGCGTTCAATTCTCCGTCCTTTCATTAGGTGATCTTTCCTATGAGTATTTTTGCCAGGCGGGGAAAGATTTGGATCAACGTTTGGAAGAGTTGGGAGGAGAACGGCTCTACCCTCGTGTCGATTGTGACGTTGACTTCGATGAAGACGCGGAAGGATGGATCGATGGCGTTCTTGCGGAATTGAACAAACAGTCGGAGGGAGCGGCATCCAGCGGCGGATCAGCGCTGGATGCGCCACTGGCACAACCAGCGCCTGCCCAGACCACCTATTCAAGAAAAAATCCGTTCCGTGCAGAAGTTCTGGAAAATATTAATATCAGTGGGCGGGGGTCCAATAAGGAAAACCGTCACCTGGAGTTGTCGCTGGAAGAATCGAACCTGGAATTTGAACCGGGGGATAGTTTAGGTATTTACCCTGAAAACGATGCTACGTTGGTGGAGCCGTTGATCGAGGCGATGAACTGGGACCCCGGGACGTCGGTGACAGTGAACAAACAAGGGGAAACAGCCGCGCTACGCGATGCGTTGAGTTCTTATTTTGAAATCACGGTATTGACGAAACCGTTAATGCAGCAAGCCGCTGAACTATCCTCTCACGAGGAACTGAAAACCCTGTTGGCAGATGGAAACGAAGACCAACTGAGGGAGTATATCACCGGGCGGGATTTGCTCGACCTGGCGCAAGATTTCGGACCATGGGAAGTCGAAGCTGAGGCTTTTATCGCGATTCTACGCAAGATTCCGGCGCGTCTGTATTCGATTGCGAACAGTTATCAGGCCAATCCCGATGAAGTGCATTTAACCATCGGGACGGTTCGGTACGAAACACACGGACGTGCGCGTACCGGTGTTTGTTCCGGACAATGCGCGGAAAGGGTAGAGGCTGGAGAGCAGCTGCCTGTCTATGTTCACCGCAATCCGAATTTTAAAATGCCGGAAGATCCCGGGACACCAATCATCATGATCGGTCCGGGCACGGGAGTCGCGCCTTATCGCTCGTTTTTAGAGGAGCGAGAGGAGATTGAAGCGGAAGGGAAAACATGGTTGTTTTTCGGCGAGCAGCATTTCTCATCGGACTTCCTGTATCAAGTGGATTGGCAACAGTGGTTGAAGGAAGGTGTGCTGACGCGGATGGATGTGGCTTTTTCCCGAGATGGCGAGGATAAAGTTTACGTGCAGCACCGCATGCTTGAAAACGCCCGTGACTTCTATCAATGGTTGCAAGAAGGAGCCGTGTTGTATGTCTGCGGGGATGAAAAACATATGGCCAGTGACGTCCATGACGCGTTGTCGGTCATCATTCAACAAGAAGGCGGTTTGAGCGAGGAAGAAGCCGATGTCTACATTGAAGATATGAAACTGCAAAAACGATATCAACGGGATGTATATTAAATAAAGGAAGGGAGCGGTAAGCGTGGCTAAGGATAAAGCGGATTTGCACGGACCCCCGAGTGACGTAGAGCGGATCAAACGGGAAAGCAACTATTTGCGGGGAACCCTGGCGGAAAGCCTGACAGAACCAATTAGTGCCGGGATAAACGACGATGATAAACGTTTGTTGAAGTTCCACGGAAGCTACTTGCAAGATGATCGTGATCTTCGCAATGAGAGGCGCCGCCAAAAGTTGGAACCTGCTTACCAGTTTATGGTGCGTGTGCGCGCCCCCGGAGGTGTCGCCACTCCCGAGCAATGGCTCGTCATGGATGACGTCGCGAATAAATACGCCAACGGTTCGTTGAAGCTGACGACGCGGCAAGCGTTTCAACTGCATGGCATTATGAAGTGGAATATGAAAAAAAATATTCAAGAAATAAACGATTCCTTGTTGGACACGTTAGCTGCATGCGGAGACGTCAATCGGAATGTTATGGGCAATCCAAACCCTTATCAGTCAGAGGTTCATTCCGAAGTGTATGAGTGGTCGAAGCGGTTGAGCGATGATCTTTCTCCGCAAACGAATGCTTATCACGAAATCTGGCTCGATAAAGAAAAAGTTGTAGACAGTAAAGAAGAACCGCTGTACGGCGAGACCTATTTGCCGCGAAAATTCAAAATCGGTATTGCAGTGCCGCCTTCCAACGATGTGGATATATTTTCTCAGGATCTTGGTTTTATCGCGATCGTGGAAAACGGTGAGCTGCAAGGGTTTAACGTCGCGGTTGGCGGCGGGATGGGGATGACCCACGGGGATACGGATACGTATCCACAACTCGCCCGCGTCATCGGTTTTTGCACTCCAGAACAGCTATTTGAAGTTGCCTGGCAAGTGATCGCGATTCAACGGGATCACGGCAATCGTTCGGTACGGACAAACGCACGTTTCAAATATACGGTTGATGCCAAAGGACTCGATTGGATCAAACAGGAACTGAACGAACGATTAGGTTGGGAACTTGAAGCGGAACGCGCCTATCATTTTGAACATAACGGCGACCGCTATGGCTGGGTAAAAGGCATAAAGGGCCGATGGAACCTGACATTATTTATTCAGAACGGCCGTATTAGGGATTACGAAGATTATCCGTTGATGACCGGGCTGCGTGAAATCGCGAAAATCCATACCGGAGATTTCCGGCTGACGCCAAACCAAAATCTCGTTATCAGCAATGTGACCAGCCAGAAGAAAAAGCAAATTGCCGCGTTGATAGAGAAGTACGGCTTGGAAGATGGGGGGCGGCAATCTGCGTTGCAGCGAAACTCCATGGCTTGTGTCGCCTTTCCCACTTGTGAGTTGGCAATGGCCGAATCGGAACGATACCTTCCGTCTTTGTTGGAAAAAATCGAAGAAATGTTGGAAGAATCGGGCTTAAGGGATGAAGACATCATCGTTCGCATGACCGGATGCCCCAATGGTTGTGCCCGCCCGGCGCTCGGGGAGATTGGCTTTATCGGTAAGGCCCCCGGCAAATATAACTTGTATTTAGGCGCAGGCTTTGCCGGGGACCGTCTGAATAAACTCTATCGGGAAAACATCGGGGAAGCGCAAATTCTGGAAGAGTTGCAACCGATCATTTCCGCATACGCGAAAGAACGGAATGAAGGCGAACGTTTCGGGGATTACGTTGTGCGCGCCGGCTACGTGAAAGAAGTGCACTCCGGACTCGACTTTCATGATTAAATTCACTAATATAGCCTCGGGTTCGATGGAACCCGGGGTCTGTTTTGCTTGGGGCGCCGGTCTGTTCCTGGATCAGAGTGAAAACAAGGTCATTGATCAATAAGATTGGCTGCAATGGGATATTCGTCAATGGTTAATGTAAAAAGGGCTTAATGGAGGCAGCTACATGAAAATCGTTGTAACAGGGGACACGCACATGCCAAAAAAAGCAAAACAGCTACCGCCCCGGCTGATACAAGAATGTAAAAAAGCCGACCTCATCATTCACACGGGTGATTGGAGTACGATGGATGTTTATCGTGAACTCAGCGATTGTGGTTATGTCAGAGGCGTTTATGGCAATATCGATGATGAAGACATCCGGGAATACCTGCCGGAACAAGAGATCATTATTCTTAACGGATTCAGTATTGGCTTAGTACATGGACATGGACAGAAGAAGACAACCGAAAAACGAGCGATTGAAACATTTGATGGTGAACAGCTGGATATCATTCTGTTCGGGCACTCGCATATCCCAATGACCCGATACTTCAAAAAACAGCTGCTTTTGAACCCTGGTTCACCGACTGACAAACGTGCCCTTCCGTATTATTCGTTTGCCATTCTTACATTGAGCAAAGAAATCCATACTGAAATGATCTATTTTAGTCGTTACAATGGTTAAATGTTGACTAAAATGGCGAGCAAGATTAATAATTATAAGCGATTGAAAAGAAGATCAAGCGTTCTTACCACCGACAACAGGTGGGACAGGCTCTGGTAGAAAGAATCTTTCCAGCCTGAAAATGGCACATCTTCATGCTAGAAATAAACCATTACTCTAATCATTTTTGTGAATGGACCAATTTCAATCAACAGTTCGTAATGACCAACTTAAAAACATAAATAACGCTGCCACAAGTAAAAGCATCCCTCCGAGAGCAAACCAACCAACAAAAAATTCACCAGTGGCATCTATAATCCATCCGAATAGGGGTGGTCCGATAATAACACCCCACGCCCCGATGCTTGTACTAAAACCACTAGCGAGTCCAGCTTGTTCTTGAGGGACGAGTTCTGTGGCTGCATTCATCCACAATCCGTTATACCCTGAGACACAAAAGCCAAAGACAACTGAAAGCAGCGCAATGAACATAAATGGCGTCCCAGCTGGTAAAAGCCCCATGATTAAGGCGGCAATAGTTGCAATGAAAGCGATAAGACTTAGGAGGACAAGACGACGCCCACCAAATAAACGATCACTTATAATTCCCCACAAAATACGACCAAAGGAACCGCCAATTTCGGATAATACGAGCAGGACGCTCGCGAGTACAATAGGAACTAGCAATGTATGATGAGCGTAAATAATGAGGTAGGTATTCAAAGATATTTGTGCACCACTCAAAATCATTGACCCTAACGTCACCCACAGTAACGATTTGTTTTGTCCGATGTTTTTAAGCTTTTTACACATTTCCCGGGGTTTCTCATGCTTTTTTTCAAGTGGAGTGATTGCGTCCTGGTAATGCCAGTAACAGATGAGTCCTCCGATTATAAGCGTTAGGGATGCTAGGAAAACGGCCGGTCGCCAACCGAAGTTTTCTGCAAGCGGAACGAGCAAAAGGGCAGCTGTTGCTGATCCGGCGGTCACGCCCATTTGTTTGATACCCATCGCGGTTCCCCTTTGTCTTAGGTCAAACCAATCGAGTATTCCCCGGCTGGACACAGGGTGGAAGGCTCCATACCCCACTCCCCCGATGGCAATAAATAAAAGTGGTTCTATCACAAATCACGGGATGGATGACAATATTCGACAATGAAGTCCCGCACCTTGCTTTATAGAGCAAATTTTGTCGATAATCCTTAGGTTGCCGGTGGGTATTCTTCTTGATGGATTCTTTGTTCACACCGAGCTTGATATTTTCTCCATTTAAGGATCGCCTCTTTTTCTTCCTTCACCTGCATCCGAGCTTGAAGAGAGAATAACGAATAGCCAAACCCTTGTTGATTCATCGTGCGGAGTTGGTTGTTCTTCCCTTCGGTTTTGGCGTTGGATATACGATAGTGAAACCGATGGAGAATTTCCGGCAACCAATTCCAAATCGTCTTGAGAAGATCATCGAACGGCTCCAGGGAAGAGGCGATGACCTCTTTTTCCCACGCCCCTAAATGATCCAATGCTTCTTCCAGATCATGGCATTGATACAATTGGCGAAGTTTTTGATGCAGGCGCATGGCTTGAGCTAACGTCGGTGATGTTGTCTCCCAATGCTTCAGACGTTCTTGTTGTTCCGGGGTTAATTCTTCCGTTCGTTCAGCAAACAAGTCTTTGTCTTCTTTTAATGCCACCCGTTCTTCTTTGGTCAAAACATGTTGGACGCTTTTTCGCACATCGTCCAAGGCACGCGTCGAAGCTTGGATGACATGGAAGGCATCAATGACCACGATCGCTTGAGGGAGGGCGGCCTTAATCGCTGTCTGATAAGGCCTCCACATATCGATCGCAACCGCAATCACTTGTTCAGGTTGAGACAATTGGTTGAAAAGATCCATGACAGCTTCTTTGCGACGACTTTCATGTAACTCGAATAACTGGGGCCGCCATGGTACCGAGAGATCGTACATGACCAACCGATACTTGCCTTTTCCTTTGGCCAAACTGATTTCATCAAGGCCGATGAGTGCGGGGGTGGATCGATCCGAAATAGCTGGATGCTCCCCATGACATGCGCGTGCATGGACCCCAATAGTTTGACCACTGCGATCAAAGGCTTCTCCTACCGATTTGAAGGTACGGTCGGCCGTTGCAAATATCAGTGATTGCTTGGCTATCACCGACATTCGTTGATATGGTTTGAGCCAAGGTAATGGCTCCATAAACGTACGACAACAGGCATCACATATAAATCGACGATGGTTGAAATGATCAAAGATCGGTGTATCGTTGTGAGCGCCTGCAACCACTTGCTTCATGTGATGCTCATGCACTCGGGTTGTCCAGTACCCACAATCCGGACAACGTGTGCCTTCATTCAGTAACTGAAGGTAGCGATATAATCCTGGGTTCGGATAACCAAATGGAATTTCTTCTTGATGGATAATGGCAAAAGGGACTTCTTTACATTCATGGACCATGGTATAATGGGTAAGCATCCAAATCACCTTTCGTATGGGTTTTGTGGGTACTTATCCATTTCGACAGGTGATTTGGATTTTCCTGTTTTATCGGGTGTCGATTCATGTCCCCCGTAAATTGTTACTGAACCATAAAAGTAAAAGGAAGAAGTTTGATGTCAGAGAAACAAGTACAAAGTTCAAGCCTAAACATAAACACATTAAAAGCAAAAGGCGACGGGGACCCACTTGGTCAACCAACAGCCCGAAAGGGATTGAGGCAAGAAATTGACCCAAAAAGAGTGCGGCTGGTAACATCCCGATTTGTGCGTTTGTAAGTTCCAGGGAACTCCCAATAAAAACGCCTAGCGGAGCCACACTCCGCCCGACAAAAGCAATAAGCACTTGAGCGATCAAAAGCCATGTTAGCATTTGCCAAGGTCTACTTTTATTCATGCTGGATCGCCTCTTAATCAGTGGGTTAGGAATATTTTTAATAATACATGGCTAAAAATCAGTTCACAATTCTTTTGGCAACGTTAGTGGTTTGTCTGCACCTGAATTAACTAGTCTGAAAGTGTGTGAAAGCTGCACCAGCTTTCATTACCATGCCCTCAAGGGTTTTTTCTATCCTTTGTTCTAACTGCTCGGAAGTTAAAATCATATGTTGCAAATCGATACCCGTTTCAACTCCCATTTGTTCGAACATATGAACCATATCTTCTGAACACACATTTCCCACAGCTTTGGGAGCAAATGGACATCCTCCCAGGCCTCCAATGGAAGCATCAAAACGTCTAACCCCGGCTTCATATCCAGCCAGAACATTGGCGAGGCCAAGCCCGCGCGTGTTGTGGAAGTGAAGGGATAAAGGAACATTCTCTCCGAACTTTTTACGAAAATCGCGAATCATATCTTGGACTTGAAGGGGGTTGGCCATACCTGTTGTATCAGCAAGACCAATTTCATCTGCGCCGGCCTCCAAAAAAGTTTCGGCCACTTTCCATACTGATGAACGTTCAACTTTTCCCTCATAAGGACAGCCAAAGGCCGTTGCAAGGATGGCTGTGATTGGCTGATTGTTTTTGGTTGCTTCACGGATGACTTCGCTTAATTCGTTTACGCCCTTTTTTACGGTTTTTCTCGCGTTTTTTAAGTTAAATGTATCGCTTGTTGCAGCGGCGATATGCACTCGATCAATATTCGTTTTTAAAGCTCTCTCAAGGCCAGAACGATTTAACACTAAACCCGCTATCTCTGTTTGACTTTGTTTCCCAAGCTGTTTTAGAACATCCTCGGCATCAGCCATTTGGGGAACAACTTTTGGATGAACAAATGATACAGCTTCAATTTTTGGAACGCCTGATTCGATTAAATTTTCGATTAACTGGACTTTCTGATTCGTTGATAAGTGCTTATCTTCATTTTGCAATCCATCCCGTGGCCCAACTTCACATAGAGAGATCATCATTTTTGTCCTCCTTTAAATGGTATAGTACATTATCTCTTCCACGAAATATATGTTCGTGCATAGCGGCTTTAGAACGAATCGCATCTTTTTCTTCAATTGCTCGCAGGATAATTTGATGGGTTTGTAACGATTGTTGAATTTCCTCTTTATTTAGCCAATAAAAGGAACGAAAAACGAGCGGAAGTACAACGACTTTACCTATCAAATCACGAACATGTTCATTTTGGCTTGCGTTAATAACAGCGTCGTGAAAGCTTTTATTTGCATCTACGATTGCCTTTTTTTGGGTCAATTGATCTATACTATTTTGCTCTAAAGCCTTTTTATAATCCTCGTTCGCCCTGTGCATCATTTTTATATTTTCGTCATGACGGTTTATAGCCGCTTGTTCAGCGGCATGACTTTCAAGCAAGGCACGAATACCATAAATTTGACGAAGGTCTTCTTTGGCAAAAGTTCGAACAGTATAACCACGATGTAATGACGTAATTAGTCCGTCAAACTCTAATTTTTTTAACGCTTCACGGATGGGAGTACGGCTTACATTCCAATCTTTGGTTAAGGATTCTTCCGTAAGCCGATAACCTGAAGCGTACTCTCCAATGATGATGGCATTTTTAATATTTTCGTAAACTCCCATCTACATCCTCCATTTTGTATACATAGATGAAAATAAGCCCGTGACAATGTTTTTTTCTTTTTTAGAAAAATAATTCTAATCTTTAAACTGTATACATTACAAGCTTTTTTATTAATGTCTTGATTTATTTATATCAGTTTAATACTTATATATCAAGGGTAAATAGCTATGCGATATTTACTTTATAAAAATGTGTTGTTATTTTGTATACATTGTGATAAATTTGTGTACAAAGTAAAGGGAGAACTTTTGAAAGCAGGTGTTCATTTAATGGAAGATACTGAAAAATATCAATCTTTTAATCAAATGGAAGATGAGGAAAAAGAACGTTTACCACTAGAAGGAGTAAGGATCCTTGAACTCGGGACGCTTATTGCCGGTCCGTTCTCGGGTAGATTGTTGGCTGATTTTGGAGCAGAAGTCATTAAGGTGGAGCCACCTGATAAAGCGGACCCCTTACGAAATTGGGGGCAAAACAAGGATGGGCAAGGACTATGGTGGCCTATTTCTTCTCGAAACAAGAAATCCATTACCCTTAATCTTCGTGAATCTGATGGTCAAGAATTGTTTAAAAAATTAGTCACGGAATCTGATGTCATCATTGAGAATTTTCGGCCTGGAACAATGGAAAAATGGGGGTTGTCATATGAACAACTTGCCAGCATTAATCCGCGTATCATTATGATGCGAACTTCCGGGTTTGGACAAACGGGTCCGTATAAAGAACGCGCAGGATTTGGTAGTGTCGGTGAAGCAATGGGCGGTATTCGCCATGTAACCGGATATTCAGATCGTCCGCCTTCCAGAATAGGAATATCCATTGGAGATTCACTAGCTGGCTTATTTGCTACGATTGGTTGCCTTACCGCTATCTATGAAAGAGAAAAATCAGGATACGGACAAGTCGTGGATACTGCCATCTATGAGTCCGTGTTCTCGGTTATGGAAAGTGTTATTCCTGATTATCTGCTTGCTGGATACATTCGAGAAAGAATGGGTAATGTTCTCCCCGGCGTTGCTCCGTCCAACATTTATTATACCAAGGATGAAACCTATATTGTCATTGGGGCTAATTCAGATACGGTGTTCCAACGTTTATGTCAAGCAATGGATGATCCACAGTTGGCCGACCATCCGGATTATAAGACACATGAGGCTCGAGGACGAAATCAAAAGAAACTCGATGTACTCATTGAGGATTGGACAAAAACCTTTCCGGCCGAAACAGCATTAGAAAAATTAAAAGAGCATGGAGTGCCGTCAGGACTTATATATTCTGCGAAAGATATGGTAGAAGACCCTCATTATAATGCTCGTGAAATGATTGTAAATGTAGACCATCCAGAACTGGGTGATTTCCCAATGCCCGGTGTTGTCCCGAAACTAAGTCGAACTCCCGGGAAAATTAAACATCCTGGGACTAGTGAGATGGGAACCCATAATGAGCTTATTTACCAAGAACTCCTTGACCTTGGAGATGAGGAAGTAGCTGAATTAAAGAGACAAAAGATTATTTAAACGTGTAAAACTTACAACAGTAACCCTCGTAAGGAGAGGTTGCTGTTGCGTAATATGTAAGCGATTACTAATGAAAGAGGTGTACGCTTATGAAAAAGCAAATAAAAGAACCGGCATTAAAACCTTGGATTTGGATTATCATGGGATTGCTCGTTGTTTTTAATGCACCATGGTACTTTCCGGAAGGGAGCATAGAACCAATCATTTTTGGTCTTCCTTACTGGGGGTTAATTTCAATCATATTATCACTTTTGCTTTGTGCTTATTTAAGTTGGCTATGTACGACGCAATGGAACATTATTGAAGATGAAGAAGAGGAGAAGGATCAGAAAAGACCTGCGGTAATATGTCAAGTTCAAAATCACAGTAAATGAAGTTGTCAAAGGACATTTAGGCGAAAAAAGCGCGCACTGAACAACACCAGTAATAAAATGTAAAATACTGGTAAAATGAAAGGCTAGCCCTCAGCCGATGTCGGTCAGAGGTTCACGCCCCTTTCTGGCGTAAAGAGTTGGTTTTTGCGTAGCAGCGCATCCACCAATCGCACGAGTTTTCTTGCCGTGAGCACGAGTGCACGTTTGTGTTGATGTTTCGGGACTTCTTGATACTTCTTCTGATAAAAGACTTGGTATTCCGGAATTTGCCTTCGTACCGAGTTGGCGGCTTCAACGAGGTAATAACGCAAATAATGGTTCCCTTGACGTGTCAGTGAAGTATCTTCGGCGGTAAACCGCCCGGACTGGTGTTTTCGCCAGTACAGTCCCGCATATTTAGCTATTTTTGTTTCATCGGGAAACCGGTCAATCTGACCGAGTTCGGCAATGATGCCTGCGGCGAAGACCGGACCAATGCCCGGGATTGATTCCAGCGTCTGCGTCAGTCCTTTCATGATTCGAGTAATGGACTGATCGATCGCCTTGATTTGCTTTTGGAAGGAACGAATGAGCTCAATGGACGTTCCTAAAAGTACATCGATGGAATCTTCGACCACTTTGTCCAATCGGTACGATGAACGGACGGCTTTCTGGATGGATGCGGCGACAGCTTCCGGATCGGGAAAACGATTTCTCCCTTTCTCTTGAAGAAACCGAGCCAGGTCCTCAAGCGGAAGCTGGGCAAGTTCATCCAGGCTGTATTTTTCAAGAAAGAGTTCCATCATAGCATGGCCAAACACCGATGAATCCACTTCTTTGGAAAAGGTGTTGCATTTATACTCCAAGTGCTGCAAGAAGTGTTGTTTCTCTTTCGTCATCGCTTTGGTCAAGTGATAACGCGAACGTGTCAACTGCTGGAGAGCCACGTATTGGCTTTCTTTGACAACGGACATCTGATTGCGCCCGAAACGCATATAATCGGCGATCACAAAGGCGTCAATCTCATCGGTCTTGTTCATGTCTGCGAAGCTCTTTTTAAAGTTGGCGATCTGCTTCGGATTGATCACAAAGACTTGGGCGCCATAGGGTTTTAAATCATCGTCATCATGCAAGAACATGGATGGATGAAAACTGTAGACGGATGTGGACTCCAGACCGATCTTTAGGATGTCAACCTCTGTATCGGCCAAGAGCTCGAGCAACCGTTCTTTGAGCACCTGGGCACC
Source organism: Salicibibacter halophilus (assembly GCF_006740705.1). Lineage (GTDB taxonomy): Bacteria > Bacillota > Bacilli > Bacillales > Marinococcaceae > Salicibibacter > Salicibibacter halophilus. The sequence continues at coordinate 2,600,005 of NZ_CP035485.1, forward strand.
CGGCCAGTCATTGGAAACCGTAAAAACCGAAAGCTGATCACCTTCTTGATCAAGCACACACACTTTCATATCAAACGAGCTAACGTCAAGCCCGACAAACATTCGCATGGGGGATTCCTCCTTTCATTGTAGAATCATTCGGTCGTTCTTTGGACGCCTCGAGATATCTCTAGTGTGAACGCCGATCATCAACCTCGTGTATCAGAACTCCATCGGCATTGAAAGCCGCCCCAGGGGCTGCTTCCCCTGAGTTCAAGAGGCCGAGGGCTCAGCCTGCGAGTAGGAAGTGCCGCACGTACACTGAGAGACAGTCTTTAGTTGTGGTCGAACCACAGGAGAGAAAAGAATTGTCCCAAATGATCCTATGATCATTATCTAGAAATATCTAGAGACATCCAAGGAAAAACCATATGAATCTACAAAATATCTTGTGGAATTTGCCCAAGATTTGAAGGGCTTAAACTTACTATACGAGGAGGGATTAAACGTGGAAGATTTACGTTTTGCAGGAATAGATGCGGTCATTATTTTATCAGCTTATGCCGTTTTAATGATCGTCATTGGTTACTTCGCCGGTCGAGGGAAAAAAGTTGGGAAAAGCGTCAGTAGTTACTACCTTGCTGGTCGTGACCTCGGGATCATCGTACTCTTTTTCACCCTGTTTGCTACCCAATACAGTGGAAATACAGTCGTTGGTTATGCACCACAAGCCTATCGTGAAGGCTTTTCTTGGGTTCAATCTATTCCTTTTATGACACTTATTATAGGCATTTATTTATTATTTGCGCCACGCTTATATGCCATTGCTAAAAGGGAAAAATTTCTTACACCTACGGATTGGATTAGTTATCGATTTCGTTCTAAACGAGTGACGATTATGGCCATTATTCTGATGCTTTGGGGGCTTGCCAACTACTTATTGGAACAACTAGTTGCCATTGGACACGCAGTTTCTGGATTAACAGGTGGCACAATTCCTTACGAAATAGCAGTCATTGGTTTCATTATTGTCATGCTGACTTATGAATGGTTAGGAGGGATGAGAGCTGTTGCCGTAACGGATGCTGTACAAGGGAGCCTTTTATTGGTAGGCGTAATTTTATTACTTGTCGGAGCTTTCACACTTACCGGTGGGGGGATCACAAATTTAAGCGAGAATATCGCTTCCGTTGATCCCGAAGCAATTGGCGTTCCAGATCTGTCTACTAATATCAACTGGATAAGCATGATTATTCTCACTGGTATTGGTGCTGCTGTCTATCCTCATGCGGTGCAAAGAATTTATTCATCACGAAGTGAACGTACGTTGAAACGATCCTTAGCACGTATGGCATGGATGCCACCTATTACTGTCGGTCTAGTCTTCGTCATTGGAATTCTTGGGATCGCATTATATCCGGATCTTAGTGTTTCAGAGTCAGAAGAACTCGTGGGTTTAATGGCAAATGATGTAGCCAATTTAAATGATTTTTATTATTGGGCAATGATTATCTTATTCGGAGCAATTGTCGGTGCAATCATCTCGACAGCTGACTCTGTATTGTTAAGTTTTTCGTCGATGATATCCAATGATGTCTATGGAAAATACATCAATAAGTCGGCATCTGACGAGCGAAAAGTTAAAGTCGGGAAATTTATAGGGATTATTCTCATCGCTTTATTACTATGGGTAGCTTGGAATCCACCCGGAACATTATATCAAATTTTTGTATTGAAATTTGAAGTATTAATTCAAGTAGCTCCTGCTTTCTTACTAGGAATCTATTGGAAACGCTTGTCATCATCTGCAGTTTTTTGGGGGATGTTAATTGGAGCGATTATCGCAGGCGGGATGACCCTTATTGGATACGAAACAATTTTCGGGATTCATGGAGGCATTTACGGATTGGCAGTTAATTTTATGATATGTGTTGTGGGGTCACTAATGGTTCCTACGAGCCAGGATCATAAGAAAGAAGTAGAGAAAATGACGACAATAAATACACATCAACGGAATAGTATATCGACGGGAACCGATTAGTATACCGGGATTTCATGTCTTCTATTCGAAAGGAGAAACAATGGTCAAAAGACACTCATTTAATCCAGAGAACGTCTCCACAAAAAATATGTATAAACTAATGACAGGTTCCGTAGTACCACGTCCTATTGCGTGGATTTCTTCACAAAGTAAAGAAGGTGTCTTGAACCTTGCGCCCTTCAGCTTCTTTACCGTTGCGTCTAGACAACCACCAACGTTTGCTGTATCCATTGGGCCGGGCGTCGAGCAAAGAGAAGGGACTATTAAAGACACGCTGACCAACATTCGTGACATGCAGGAATATGTAATTAATGTTGTTCCAGAATCACTTGCCAATGCCATGCATGAATCCTCTAAGCATTTTCCGGAAGATATCAACGAATTAGAGAGATCAGGACTAACTGAAGAGCCATCTGCAACAATTAGTATCCCATCTTTGAAAGAATCACCGATTGCTTTTGAATGCATGCTTGATCGAGTGATCCCCCTCGGTAGTGACCATCTAATCCTCGGTCAAGTAATGTGCGCCCGGATAGACAACTCGGTCTATTTGGGTGATTACAAAATTGATATCGAACAATGGCAGCCACTTGCACGCTTAGCGGGCAACTTTGCGACGCTCACCCCTCCATTCAAATTGCCAAAAGAATGAAAGATAGAGTGCTCAGCCAAATGCAATATCCCGATCGTTTTAGTATAATGAGGGGAGATGTTTGGAAAAGGTGAGGGATATTCATGGACTTAGCCGCATGTCAGACGCAACAAGAACGTCTGGAAATATTATCAAAAATTACACCTGCATTCAAAGAACGGGCTGCCGGGCATGATCGCGCGGGCACGTTCCCCCATGAAAATTTTAAAGCGCTCCGGGAAGCGAACTATCCGGGGCTTACGGTGCCAAAAAAATACGGCGGCCAGGGCATCGGCCTGGCGGATATGCTGGAGCTGCAAGAAACCATCGCCAAGGCCGATGGTTCTACGGGACTCGCCATCGGTTGGCATATGGGCCTTGCCATGCAACTTGGGGAAAATGAAACATGGGATGAAAATACCTACGCGGCCGTCGCCCGCGATATCGTGGAGAACGGCGCCCTGCTTAATGGGGCCGCCAGTGAACCGGCGACGGGAAGCCCAACCCGCGGTGGACGCCCGGAAACAACCGCGACAAAAATGGAAACCGGTTGGGCGATCAGCGGGCGCAAAACGTTTACCACGCTCGCGCCAACCCTTGATTATTTTATCGTCAGTGCAGGCATTGCAAATAGCGATGAAGTGGGCAACTTCCTTGTGCATTATAGTCTGCCGGGGGTATCGGTCGACCACACGTGGGATGCCCTCGGCATGCGTGCCACCGGGAGCGACGATCTCGTGCTCGAAAATGTGCAGTTGAAGGAAGCGGATTATGTACAAACGTTTAAGCCGGGGCAAAAAGAAGCAGCCGGTTGGCTCTTGCACATCCCGGCCTGTTATTTGGGCATCGCGGAAGCCGCCCTCGATTACAGCGCCAACTATGCCCAGAATTACTCTCCGAATAGCATTGAAGGCACGATCGCCGATCTTCCGAACATCAAACAAAAGATCGGCGAGGCCGAGTTAATGCGGCAACGGAGCCGACACTTCCTCTATTCGATCGCAAATAAATGGGACCGAAGCGATCAGGAAACACGCCAGCAGATGAAAACGGAACTGGGCGCCGCGAAACACGTGGCCGTGAACGATGCAGTCGATATTGTGGATCTCGCCATGCGCGTTGCAGGGGCGAAAAGTTTGCAGCCGGACACGCCGCTCGGACGGTATTATCGCGATGTGCGCGCCGGTCTGCATAACCCGCCGATGGATGACATGACGATTATGCAACTGGCGGGCGATGTGTATGGGAGAAACGAATAAAATGGGAGAAAGCGGTGGATCACTTTCACGAGTGGTACGCCGCTTTATTTTTTCTAATCAAATTTTAATGTTGCATTCAGAGAAGGTTCATCGGGGAGGTGTACAGTGAATGTAGACCAACAAAAGGAGGAACATGAAATGAAAAAATTTATGATTGCCACAGGGTGTGTGGGTGCGATCTCACTATCAGCGATTGGTTTTTCACAATTTAATGCAAGCGCGGGTGATGATGGGCAAACAACAGACGGCGGTGAAGCACCAATCCAGGAAGAAGAACCTACCGTGCAGACAGACGGTGAAAAAGATGACTGGTTCGAATCTCTTCCATATAAAGAGTTTGAGTTGGACGTAGAGTATGGAGATCGGGAATATGAAGCAGATTACGAATATGAAGGCGGGGCTCCGGAAGCGGAAATTGAGGATGAACGCGGAGATAAAGAAACGGAAATAAGCGGGGACAAGGCGCTGAACGAGCTTTCTGAGATTCTTCCAAACATGAACATTGACGAAAATACAAGTAAAGAGGAAGTGAAGCAAGCGGCGCTCGATGCTTTTGATCTGGATTCGGATTACAAAGAGCTGGAAATCGAAATCGAATTTTTAGACGGCCAGGAATTGGAGATTGAAGAAGAATAACACACCGCAAAAAGGCTTTCGCGACGTCGCGAAAGCCTTACATATAGCCTTAATCATCATACGAAAAAACGAGGATTTCTCCGGTATACGCATCAATGTCTATATCTACTTCTCCGCTGCTCATCTCGATTTCAATTTCATAATAGGTGCCTGCATCATCGACCTCGAGCTCAATTTCTTCAATTGCTCCATCTACTTCATTTGTGGCGATTTGCACGGCTTCGGCAGCACTCACCGGGAGTTCATCGCCTTCCGATTCAGTTTCTTCCTCTTCGGTTGCTTCTTCATCGCTTTCTCCGCCGGTCACATTCCCTTCAATGATCTCCAGATTCAGCACTTCCCCTTCGGCAGCTTCGATCACCAAGTTGTAGACACCTTGGTTGTTCTCAAGTTCCACAGCATACACCGGTTGGCCGTTATGCTGTTCCAGCTCCACATTAGCCACGTCCCCGGGGTACTCGTTCCCGATTTTTTCCAACACTTCGTCTTCTGATAGTTGCGCCCGCTCGGTACCGGCATTTAGCTGCGTAACGCCAACCACTGTCAGTAAAAAAACAACAATGCCGGCACTTAAGATGAGCATTTTTTTCACGTGTCATACACCTCCCCCACAGGCATTTCAATGGTAAAAGTCGTATATTCCCCGACGTTGCTGTCCAATGTGATTCGGCCGCCTTGGGCTTCCATTAATTTAGTGGCAATAGACAAGCCTAATCCAGTGCCTCCGTTTTCGCGCGCCCTTGCTTTATTAATTCTGTAAAAACGATCAAAAATACGCGCCTGGTCCGCCTCTGAAATGCCCCTGCCGTAATCGGTGATGGAAACATAGGCCATGTGATTCTCATGCCAAAGGGAAACGTCAATTTCCTTGTCACTGTACTTAAGCGCGTTATCGAGAATAATGTAGCCCACATTTCGCGCCCGTTTGAGTATGTTTCTTAATTTTTGGCAGGAATTTGCCTTACCTGTATCAAAGGTTCAGGAAAGACAACCCATGAGGTGATTCCTTTGAGCCTATCACCAGAAGATCTTCCCGACATTCAACCCGTTCGTATCGGATCAACGCCAGTGATCCGCCAGCTGATGGATAAAATGGGATTAATTGAGGCCATCGACAAGCTATCTCCTGTCAAAGAGAAAGACTGTAACGTCTCCGTAGGGACAAGAGTAGCTGCTATGATCATCAATCAGTTATCCCATCGTAAAGCCCTTTATCGCGTCCAAGAATTTTATCAAGAGCAAGATGTCGAGTTACTCTTTGGTCCCGGAACGAAAGCGAATGATTTCAATGACGATGCGCTCGGCCGTGCGTTAGAGGCCCTTCATGAGGCGGGCATTGAGAAGGTCTGTAAGACAGCCATTCAGGCCGTTCAAGCTCCGATCGACCTCACGTGGAAAGGGCTCCATTTTGATACCACATCCTTTGTGTACACGGGCCAACCCAAGAATCACCCGGACGAGGAGGACATCTTGAAAATTGTACGCGGCTATTCCAAAGACCACCGGCCTTATCTGCCCCAATTCAAGTTTGGGTTGGGAACGACGCCGGAAGGCATCCCTGTTTATGGCGATATTTTAGACGGTAACCAGGATGATAAAACGTGGAACAAGCATGTCTTGCATGCGCTCACCGATTGGTATGATCCGGAACAACTGGAACAGGCGATTTTTATTTCGGATAGTGCCCTGGTCACCCAAGATAATCTGGAGGCCACCACGGGCCAAAAGGATCAGGCCGATTTTCAGTTTTTGTCCCGATTGCCGGAGAATTTCAATCTCGCCAAAACCTTGAAGGCAGAGGCCTTAGAGCAGGATTTGGATCAGTGGGAGGAGATCGGTGCCCTCGTGGACCGTAAAGGCGCTGCTTCTTACCGCATCTATCCCACCAAAGCTGACCTTAACGGGAAAACCTACCGGTTTCTGGTGATCCAATCCGACCATATGGATGCCCGAAAAGAAAAAACCATCCAAAGCAGCTTGGAAAAGGAACAGCGACGTTGGCACAAGGAACAAGCCGAGCTGGAAAGGCAGGACTTCTCCTGCGAGGCCGACGCGGAAGAGGCGCTGGGCGCATTTCTCAAGAAACACCAAAAAGGCTACCATACATTTGAGGGCACGACGGTCTGTGTAGAGCTGCCGGGCAAACGCCAAAAGCGGGGCCGTCCCAAAAAAGGGGAGGCGCCACCGCCGCCGATCACGGTTTATCGTGTCCGATTAACGCTTCATCCCCCTTCGGACGAACAGCTCGAGGCGCTTCGAAAGCAAGCCTCTATCTTTATTCTCGTGACCAGTGTCGCCAAAGATGATCAAGCAGACGTGGAGCTGTTAAAGGCCTATAAAGGGCAACAAACGGTGGAAAATCGCTTTCGTTTCCTCAAAAATCCCTTTTTTGTCGGCAGGGTCTATCTGGCAAAACCTAAACGCGTGGAAGCTTTTGCATGTGTGATGATGATCAGTGTCATGGTGTACAGCCTCTTTGAATACCTGATTCGCAAAAACATGGAAGGGGCCTCCGAACCCCTGAACCAACTTGGCGGAGGAGGACGCAGAAGCTTTCGCCCCACGGGTGAATCTGTTTTGGAACTTTTGGACACCGTCGACATCCTTCATATGGAGATTGACGGACATCTTCGGCGGTTCTTCCCGAAGCATTATGAGCCGCAATTACCCCGTATTCTCGATTTGTTGGAAATGGATGCCTCCATTTTCACAGAACCAAGGAGCTCGATGGCTGTCGAGAGCCGTCACCAGTAACCTTGAGACGGTCATTCGTTTGCCTTGCTAATGTCGAAGGAACGGGAATAAGCGCGCATTTTGTTGCATTGGCTGATGAATCAGCTACAATCAGACAAGCATAACGCGTTGGACATCAGGAATGATTAGTGTGCATGGTCGCTAGCGCGAAATCTGGGTTGGTAAAATAATTTTTATGTTGACATATAGACAGCATATTAGTAAAATTCTTTGTAATCGATTACATTATATTTTATTAGATTGTATGAAACTAGGCTAATAAAATTTGAGAGGAATCCATGTGTAGTGACGAAAATTAAAGATGTAGCCAAATTAGCAAATGTATCTACAGCTACTGTATCAAGAGTGCTTTCGAATAACTATTCGGCAACCCCAAAAACACGAAAGAAGGTGATGGATGCCGCGAATAAGCTTGACTATCATCCCAATGCCTTGGGAAGACAGTTGCGAACCATGGAAACAAAGACCATATTAATCGTGGTTCCAAATATTACAAACCCTTTTTTTTCTAACGTGTTACTGGGAATAGAGTCTGTTGCTTTTGAGAATGGATTTCAGGTATTACTGACGGATACACAAAATCAGAAGGAAAATGAGGAAATTATTTTTGAACTTTTACGAAACAAACAGGTAGACGGGGTAATTTTATTAACAGCCAGAACCAATGCTACAATGCTAAATCAGTTGTCCCAAGACTACCCTATAGTTTTGGCTTGTGAATATATATTAAATACCAAAATTCCAACAGTGTCCATAGACAACATTAGTAGCGCTAGAAAAATGACTGATCATTTTTTTCAACTTGGACATCAAAGAGTTGCTCATATTACTGGACCAATGGAAATCGTTCTTGGACGTGATCGTTTAAGTGGGTATAAACAATCAGTCCTTGAACATCAACCTTCCGTAGACCCATTACTTATTCAGGTTGGTGATTACTCGTATGAATCAGGTTATCAATTAATGGAGAAACTTTTAGCCATTCAACAGCCACCAACTGCTGTGTTTGCTGCTAGTGATGAGATGGCTATGGGGGCTATTAAAGCTATTAAGCATCAAAATAAACATGTTCCTAATGATGTTGCAGTTTCAGGTTTTGATGATATAAAAATGGCGAGAATATTTGAACCTACTCTTACTACAATTTCTCAACCTGCGATAAAGATCGGTAATAAATCAGCGCAAATGCTTCTAAATATTATAAATAAAAAAGAGATAAAAAAGGAGCATATAGTACTAGAAGATCAATTAAAGATTCGTGAATCCTGTGGCAGTAATATAAAGTAGAAATGGAGCACAGTTTACTACAACAAAGTATCTTTAAAATGTGTATTACAAATTCAGTAGGAGGAATAAAATTGAAATTTGCTTATCATACAAATACGTGGGGTGGCGTTGTCGGTAATCCTGGTGGTGTTACATCGGTCAAAGATGCTTACTTTCTTGCTAATGGTAACACAGAAGATGCCCTAATCGATTTAAATGTAATCGATTACAATGGGTTTGAATTATTTGATGGTAATCTTATGGCATTACAAGAGCATGAACTTAAGCAACTTTTGGAAAAATATTTACTTGAATTTGTTGGTGTTTACACAGGGGCAAACTTTATTTATCAAGATATAAAAAACGATGAACTTTTAAAAATTGAAAATGTTATAAAGAAAGCCTCTTATTTTGGTTGTAAAAATATTGTTATTGGAGGTGGTGCATTACGGAATGAAGGGGTAAAAGAAGATGATTATAAACGTTTGGGTGACAGTTTGAATGAATTAAAATACTTATCTGAAAGTCACGGATTGGTGCCTCATTATCATCCACATCTAGGTTCAATGGTGGAAACACCAGCTCAAATTGAACAGCTTTATGAGCATACTGATATATATTTTTGCCCAGATACCGCTCATTTAGAACTAGGAGGAGGTGACCCCCTGCAATTAATTCAAAAATATAGCCATTTAATAAGTTACGTACATCTGAAGGATCAAAAAAATGGTGAATTCCTACCTTTAGGTGAAGGCGAACAAAATATGATTAGAATGTTGAATGTGATCAGTTCTATGAAGGATATTGAGTGGATTGCAGTTGAACTGGATTCTTATTATGATCCAAAAAAAGGAGCTCAAATTAGCAAACAATTTTTGGAAAAACACCTGGGAGACCAAGAACTTGGGTGATTATAACTTTCTAACATTTTTGTACGCTAAGTACAAATTACTTCCAATTTAACATACGTTTTTGGTGATATTCCAAATACGAGGGAGGAAAGATTGTGAAGGTGTTTCGAAAGCCTTTTGTTGCCTTATCTACAGGTTTGATTCTGTTGACAATATCAGCGTGTGAAACTGAAAATTCAGGGTCTGCAGGAGGAAATTTGGAGGACGCGGAAATTGAAGGTCCGTTAACGATTAATCCTGAAATCCCTGACGACTCTGACATTGTGAGTAAAGGTCCACATGGAGAACAAGCCGATTCTGCTCATGAACTGGAATTATCGGAAGAAGAAATCCAGGAAATACGAGATGGTGAATATACAGCTGCAATAGCTATGCATTATGCAGGAAATGATTGGTCTCAGGCTCAAATTAATGGACTAGAAGACACTTTTGAGGAGCTGGGAATCGAAATTACTAATGTAACAGACGCACAATTTAGTGTTGAAAAACAAATGAATGATATTGAAACAATTTTGGCAAACCAACCAGATATTTTAGTAAGCATTCCAGTGGATCCTATCTCAACAGTAGGGGCGTATCAACTAGCATTGGACGCTGGGGTTGATCTAATTTTCATGGACGAAGTGCCAGAGGGATTTACCCCTGAAGAAGACTATACAAGTGTGGTTTCAGCTGATAACTTCGGTAACGGTGTAGTGGCTGCTCATTTAATGGCTGAAAAACTAAATGAGGAAGGAGATATTGGAGTAATTTATCATGACGCAGACTTTTTTGTAACAGCACAGCGTGTGGAAGCATTTGAACAAACTATAGAAGAAGATTATCCAAATATTAATATCGCTTCTCGTGATGGTATTGGGGAGCCAGAGGACGGTGAAAGTGTAGCATCATCTATGCTTACAAGAGATCCAAACTTGGATGGAATGTTTGTTGTATGGGACGTACCAGCAGAAGGGGCAATAGCAGCAGCGGATAGTGCTGGACATGATGATCTTGTTATGACAACGATTGATCTCGGGGCAAATGTTGGTCTCGATATGGCAAGAGATGGTAATATCCAAGGTGTTGGGGCGCAACTTCCTTATGATCAGGGAGTAGCTGAAGCTATATTAGCAGGGTATGAAATACTTGATAAAGAGGCGCCTCCTTATGTTGCAGTACCAGCACTAGATGTAACAAGGGAAAATATTGATGAATCTTGGAATCTAATCTACAACGAAAACGTTCCGCAGGATATTGAGGATGAAATGGATTAATTCATCTTCATTTCTACTAAAAGGTGAGGAGGTTTTTTCATGAAATTCCTAAATGTAGGGTTAATTGGAGCAGGGTTTATGGCAAAGGCGCATTCGATGGCATACGCTTCAATGCCAATGTTTTTCTGGCCGGCAAAATTAATCCCTTATAAAAAAACAATAGTTGATGTGTCGGACGATTTGGCGCAGGAAGCATCTGAAAGATTTGGATTTGAAAACTATTCTACCGACTGGAAGGCAGTAGTTCGTGACCCAGAGATTGATGTGATAGACATTGTGACTCCCAACCATTTACATGAAGAAATTGCTATTGAAGCTGCTAAAGAGGGAAAACATATTATTTCGGAGAAGCCGTTAGCGAGGAATTCTGAAGAGACACAACGTATGCTCGAAGCTGTTCAAAATGCGAATGTAAAGAACATGGTAGCTTTTAATTATCGTAAAACACCTGCTGTTGCATTAGCAAAGAAGTTCATTGATGAAGGCAGCATAGGAAGAATTTTAAATTTCCGTGGTACCTACCTTCAGGAATTTTCTGCTGATCCAAATTCTCCACTCTCTTGGAGGTTCCAAAAAGATAAAGCAGGTTCGGGGGCGCTAGGGGATATTGGAACACATGTTATTGATTTTGCTCATTACCTTGTTGGCGACATTAGTCATGTGATGTCCCTTACTAACACCTGGATAAAAGAACGGCCCGTGCAATCAGGAGGAATTGATAAACTTGGAACGGTTAAATTAGAAGATGCTGAGAAACAGCCTGTTGATGTTGATGATGAAATATCGACATTGTTGAAATTTGACAACGGTGCTATTGGAAGTATTGAAGCAACCCGTAATGCTTGGGGACGCCAAAATTTTCTAACCTTTGAAATCCATGGGGAGAAAGGTTCTCTTTATTTTAATTATGAACGCCGAGATGAATTGCAAGTTTCTTTTGCTGATGATCCAGATGATAAAAAAGGCTTTAAAACAATCTACACAGGCCCTGCTCACCCTTATGGTGAGGGGTTATGGCCAATTCCAGCACTTGGCATCGGTTACAGTGAAACTAAAATTATTGAAATTCATGATTTCTTTAAAGCTATTGTGGAAAATAAAGAATGTTCTCCTAGTTTTCTGGATGGACATAGAATCGCGGTGGTAAGTGATGCCATTCTAAAATCAGCTGAAAGTGAAAGTTGGGTTCCAATAAAATTTCAATAATGCTGTTACTCTATGGCTAGACTGACATTTATTTAGTCTAGCCTAATAGCTTATTCAAAGGGGACTAATAATGACAGTACCATTTTTAAAAATGAATGACATTAATAAATCTTTTGGTGATGCTCACGTTTTGCAAGGTGTTGATTTTGAGGTACAACAAGGTGAGGTTCATGCCTTAATGGGGGGGAACGGAGCTGGAAAAACAACATTGATGAAAATTCTTGCAGGTGTCTATAACTATGATAGTGGTAGCATTGAAATAGATGGTGAGAAGGTTCATATTAACGAGCCAAAGGACGCCAATAAAGCTGGTGTTTCGATGATTTTTCAGGAATTCAGTCTTGTGCCTAAATTCTCTGTAGCCCAAAATATTTTTCTGAATAAAGAGCCTAGAACAAAACTGGGTTTTATTAATGAAAATAGGATGATGCAAGATAGCAAAGAATTGCTTGAGGAGATGAATATTAAACTTTCACCTGAAACGCGTGTTGAAGATTTAAGCGTTGGGTATTGGCAAATGACAGAAATCTCCAAAGCTGTCTCTAATAAAGTCCATATCTTAGTTATGGATGAACCGACCTCTACCTTGTCTTTATCTGAAACAGAAACCTTGTTTAAATTAATAAATAACCTTAAGGAAAAAGGAATTACTATTATATATATATCTCATCGTCTTGATGAAATATTTAAAGTTTGTGATAAGATAACGGTTTTGCGAAACGGAAAACAGGTAGCGACTGAATCTATAGCAGATACTGATCTGGAATCTGTTATTAACCATATTGTTGGAGGAAAATTAAAACAGGAGTTTGAATGGAAAGAGCGGTTAGTGGATTATAGTAAATCTCCACTTATCGAAATTCAAAATATACAAACCCTGACCAAGTTGGATAACGTGAGCTTCTCTCTATATCCAGGGGAAATTTTAGGTATTGCTGGTTTAATGGGAAGTGGTCGTACGGAAATAGCACGAGCTTTGTTTGGCATGGATAGAATAGTGGAAGGTCGGATTTTTATTCAAGGGCAAGAAGAACTCTTAACATCTCCTCAGTTAGCAATGAAGAAGGGAGTTGCCTTAGTACCGGAAGATCGTCGCAATCAAGGGTTAATTCTGGATCATTCTGTGAAATCCAATGCAATTCTTAGTATTTTAAAAGAACTTACCAGAAATGGAATAATCAAAGAACAAGAATCTAACAAGTTGGTTAATAAGTATGTAGAAAAACTCAATATAGAAACAGACCATATTAACAAAACCACTTCACTGCTCTCAGGCGGAAACCAGCAAAAAGTAGTATTAGCTAAGTGGTTGGCAACAAATCCAAATATACTTATTTTAGATGAGCCTACAAACGGAGTAGACATTGGTGCTAAAAGTGAAATTATTCAACTCATTAGAGAAATTGCAGATGAAGGCAAAGGAATAATCATTATCTCCTCTGAAATGACACAGTTACTTTCAATCAGTGACAGAATACTAATAGTGCAGGAGGGAACAGTAGTAGACACATTATACAGAAGTAATATTGAGTCAGAGAGGGAGTTAGAACATGCTATCCAAAAAGTTTAAGATATTAGATTGGCGCCAAAACATAGTATATATAGCTTTTATTTTAATATTCATATTGTTTGCTATTACTTTAAATGATCAAGGGTTTCTAACCATAGAAAACCTGCTAAATATTGTAAGACAAACTACTGTTATTACTATAATGGCAGTAGCCATGACATTCGTGATTAGTTCGGGAGAGATTGATTTATCTGTGGGGTCTATTGCCGCGCTTTCATCATTAACAGCAGCCCTTGCCTTGCAGTCTGGGGGATTGATTCTTGGTATTATTGTAGGGCTTGGAACGGGTTTACTTATCGGTCTCATTAATGGTCTTCTCGTTTCAAAATTTCTTATTCCATCTTTTCTAGTCACTCTGGCTATGATGGAAATTGGAAGAGGGTTGGCGATGTGGATTACAGACACTGCTCCAGTGCCGATTTTAAATGAAAGTTATTTATTCTTGTTCGGTAATGGAACTATTTTTGGTATTCCTAATTTACTTATTTGGGTAATTTTCATCGCAACTATTGGATACACCCTATATAATAAGACTATTTTTGGGAGACAAACACTTGCGACTGGGGGAAATGTAAACGCTGCTAAATATTCTGGAGTAAAGACAAGTCGCATTAAACTACTCGTATTCATGGGGTCAGGTATGATGGCCGGGCTTGCTGGAATGCTTTATGCGGGGAGACTTCAAGCCGGACGTTTTACATTTGGAGAAGGTGATGAACTTTCTGTGATCGCTGCGGTTATTCTGGGAGGTACAAGTCTTTTTGGTGGTATAGGCACTGTTATTGGTACTGTTATAGGTTCTATTATGATTGGAACAATTAATAATGGTCTGATTTTAATGGGATTAGATGTCAGTCAGCAAATGTTTGTTCTGGGAATCATTCTTATTTTAGCAGTCGCTTTTGGTCGTAAAGCAAAAAAATAGAGATATCGTATGGAAAGGATGAGGATGAGAAATGAAAATCGGTATTATGGGCACTGGTTTTTCAGCACATTCACATATGGAAGCGCTTAAAAGATTAAAAGGTATTGAGATTATGGCTATTTTCTCTAGAGATATAGAAAAGGCCAAGAAAATAGCAGCACATCTCCAGATTCCGAAGGCTTATGATGATCCATATAAGCTTGTTGATGATCCCGATGTGGAAGCATTGCATAATTGTACATCAAATTACATGCATTATGAAATCAATGCTTATGCTTTAAAAAAGAACAAACATCTGATGACAGAAAAGCCCCTTGCGTTAACAATCGGTGAATCTGCTCATCTCAGGGATCTTGCGTTTCATTCTGATGGGATTAGTGGAGTATGTTTTAACTATCGTTTTTTTCCCATTGTCAAACAGATGCAGACAAATATTCAAGCTGGAAAGGATGGTTTTCCTCATCTTGTGAAAGGAAGCTATACTCAAGATTGGATGTTATATGAATCAGATTATAACTGGCGGTTAGATCAATCCAAAAATGGATCATCAAGAACAGTTGCTGATATTGGGTCACATTGGTGCGATACCGTGCAATACATTGTAGGGAATAAAATTACTTCTGTTTTTGCAGATCTTCATACGCTTCACGCTTACCGTTTTGGTGAATCAGAGAAGTTCGCTGTGGAAACAGAGGATGCTGGACACGTGCTTGTACGTTTTGAAAACGGAATGAAAGGAAGCTTTACGGTTTCACAAGTAACCGCAGGACGCAAAAATCATTTTGATTTTGAACTTTCATTAAAAGATGCTGCCTATTACTGGAACCAGGAAAATCCAAATAGTTTGTGGATCGGTAAGCGAAATGAGCCGAATCAGGAGTTGTTAAAAGATGCTGCACTTTTGGATTCGGAGAGTCGTACCCTTGCTCATTATCCGGGTGGACATCAAGAAGGATGGCCAGATGGATTGAAAAACTTATTTATTGATTTTTATAAGACTATTGAAGGTGATGAGAAGAAGTCTGGAAGTTTTGCTACTATTGAGGACGGGCATCAAATTATGCAAATCATTGATGGGATTATGAAAAGTCATAAAACAGAACAATGGGTGTCTATTGCTTCAAATGATGGGAGGAATTCATAATGAAAATAGGTTTATTTACAGTCCTGTATCAAGACCTGACATTTGAAGGTGTTCTGGACAAACTAGCTTCTTTAAATGTAGAAGCCGTAGAGTTGGGAACTGGAAATATGCCAGGGAATGCTCATTGCAATATTGATGTTTTACTCGAAAGTAAAGAAAAACGAGAAGATTTTTTGGGAAAGCTTGAAGAAAAAAATATTACTATCAGTGGGTTGAGTTGTCAGGGGAATCCCTTACATCCTGAACCTACAATAGCAAAAGAACACCATGATACTTGGCGAAAGACTGTATTGCTTGCGGAGAAACTAGGAGTAAATGTCGTCAACTGTTTTTCTGGTTGCCCTGGAGATCATAAAGATGCAAAACATCCCAATTGGATTACCTGCTCTTGGCCACCGGAATAATGTGGTGGGCGTAAAGGGGGGCACCCCGAGATACGTACAAGATCGCATATGGAATAAAACGTAATATCCCCTTTTTATAGGTGTAGGAACTTACACAAAACAGCCATGAGATTAGGGGATGTTGCAGGCATTTCAAGAAGAATGTTTATAAGTTTCGCTGTAGTGGTAATTAGTTAGATAAATGAGGTATTAATATGTCAAAATATGTTATAGGAGTCGATATTGGTGGGACATTAACGAAATTCGGTTTATTTACCACTGGAGGCGAAAGGGTTGATCAATGGAAAATGACTACCAACAGTGAAGATAACGGTAAGCATTTATCTAGTCACATTGTTAAAAACATCAAAGAGCGTTTTGTAAAGCATTCCATTACTGAAGATAATTTGACTGGTATTGGTATCGGTGTGCCGGGTTTCATCGATGAATCCTCCGGCGTCGTCGATGTCGCCGTAAATATCGGATGGGCAAATTATCCATTAAAAGCGATTCTAGAAAAAGCCTTTAATGTACCTGTTTTTGTTAATAATGATGCGAACCTGGCAGCGGCAGGTGAACATTGGAATGGGGCGGGAAAAAGATCTGTATCAACCTTTTTCATCACCCTGGGAACCGGGGTTGGCGGTGGATTAATCGCTAATGGTGATCTCGTTACCGGCGCTAATGGGACCGCCGGTGAGATAGGTCATACACTTGTCGTTCCTAATGGACGTTTATGCACATGCGGACGAGAAGGTTGCCTAGAAGAGTATGTGGCGTCCAAAGGGTTGCGGCGAAGCTTGCGTAACTATCTCCGCAACTTCGAAGGTTCAAGTTCATTACATAAAGATAATGAAGCCATCGATATCTATGAGGCAGCAAAAACTGGTGACACGCTTGCGGGGCAAATCGTCAATGAATCTGCTTATTATTTAGCGTATGCCGTTGCGAATGCGGTGATGATAATCAATCCGGAAAAAATCATTATTGGTGGAGGGATGCCTGCCGCCGGAAATATATTGTTACAACCATTAGTTATCCAATTTAAACGTTTCGTTTTAAAAGAAGCCGACAAAAATTTATCATTTGAATTTGCCCAGCTTGGCAATGATGCAGGCATTTACGGCGCATCGTGGCTTGCATTGAAACGGCTTGGTTATTTTTGTCATCAAGACTGATGTTGGACATTAGAGATTTTGGGACACGAAGAGTGTTACTGGATGTGGTATGTCTTCGATATATGGATGGGACTCGAGTTATTCCCATTCATGAGTAACCTTTCACCTAATACATATAACCTATATATAACCCCCCTCATAAGATAAGCTGTTGCCCCCTTGCATATGGAAAGAGGAAGAAGATTTAAATGACGATGAATTTGTTCGTTGGGCCATTGAGATTATTGATGAGCAGTTAGTGGATAAAAGATTTGGATAAGATTCACAGCCATTGGAACAACCTTCGTTCCAATGGCTGTGATAAATTATGCTTTATTAGCAATGGCTCACTTTTCCGCATTCACTGGCTCAGATGTCGGGGTAAAGGTAGCATCTGACGATTTTACCGCCATCTACCCTTAAATCAGACTAAGTGGTTGTAGCACTAAAATAAAACATTGAGCTAGCTGCTCTTTGCTTCTATATATTCCCTCATGATTTTATAAAATGTGTTTTTCTTTAGTTCTAACATATCCATAAACATGACGCCTGTAATGTCTCCGTTTCTCCATTTTAGATGGTTTTCTTCAATGATCTGCATCTGTGTCTTACTTAGGTGCTGCTGAATAGATAAAAATTCCCTTATTAACAAGGATTTTCGCTATTTTTGTCGAAGTAAAGTGCAAAGGAAAGTCTACAAAGAGACGAAAAAACCTTGCACCTGGAGGACGAAATCATGTATCACCATTCGGAACATCAAATGCTTTTACCCGATGACTTTTTTCTACCATTCGGTGGCCGATTGAACCCGGATAACCGTTGGGTCGTGCTGGCAAGCTTGATCCCGTGGTGGAAAGTAGAAGAAGCGTATAAGGAAACCCTCAAGGACCTGACACAAGGGAATCAAGCGTATTCGGTCCGAATGGCTCTGGGTGCCCTGATTATCAAAGAGAAACTAGGCACGAGTGACCGTGAAACCGTCGAACAGATGACCGAGAATCCGTACCTGCAATACTTCCTTGGCCTGCCTGAATTCACTGAAACAGCGCCTTTCGATGCTTCGACCATGACGCACTTTCGTAAACGTATATCCCGTGAGATGATCGATCAAGTCAATGCGTGGATCGTGGAAGACCAACAATCTCAAAAAGATAGTGGCGATGGCGATGACGATGATGATCATCGCGGAACGCCTTCATCTTCAGCGCCCGCTGAAGAAAAAAAGAAGGAGACAGACGCCGCGGAGACACATCAAGGAAAGCTCTTGATCGATGCCACGTGTGCACCTGCAGCTATCACCTACCCAACGGACTTGAAACTTTTGAATGAAGCCCGTGAAAAGCTGGAAACGATGATTGACGTGTTGCACGAACCATTCCGTGGAAGCCGGAAGAAACCTCGAACTTACCGGAACCAAGCTCGAAAGTCTTACCTGTCCATTGCCAAACAGAAAAGCCCGAAACGCAAGAAGGTACGGAAAGCGATTCGAAAGCAGCTAGGCTATGTGGAGCGAGATCTCAACCATCTGGAGAAACTGTCTCTTCAATCCGGACTCGACCGACTCAGCCGTAAACAGTACGGTGAACTCTTTGTCATCCAAGAATTGTATCGCCAACAAAGGCAGATGTATGATTCAAAGACCCACCGCATTGAGGATCGGATCGTTAGCATTCACCAACCTCATGTTCGGCCGATTGTTCGTGGAAAGGCCCATACGAACGTGGAGTTTGGCGCCAAGTTGTCCATGAGCCTGGTAGACGGATGGGCGTTTCTCGACAACTTGCAGTGGGATGCGTATCACGAAGCCGCTGATCTTCCTGGCGCCGTGGAAGCCTATGCGCAGCGCGCTGGCGTTTATCCCGAAGCTGTTTTGGCGGATAAGATTTATCTCACACGCGAGAACCGAAAGTACTGCAAGGAACGCGGGATTCGCCTAACGGGTCCCAAGCTGGGCCGTCCTCCCAAACAAGAATCCAAAGAACAAAAGCAGATCGAGAAGCAGGATGCCGCAGAACGAAATGCCATCGAAGGGAAATTCGGTGAAGGAAAGCGCACCTATGGCCTTGGTCTTATTCGAGCATGCCTTCGAAATACCAGTGAAACAGTGATTTCCCTCCAAGTGCTCGTCATGAATCTCTCGAAAGCCCTTCGGGAGCATTCTTTTTTTATTTTTTTCATGTATTTGGTTCAGGACGTTCGATGTTCAGAAGGCTCCCCCAAGGTTGCGTGAATGAACGGTAGGTCATTCAGCAACCCCTATATTAAAAAAGCCAACCCGGGTGCTTGAAGTTTCGATACCTATCCGAATGGACAATTAAGTGGCTACAATATTCTAGGCATGTTTACCGGGAAACCGATTATCATCGGCGGCTCCGAGGGACGACTCTCCGCCACAGGGAGGGGAGTGCCTTCACCATTAGGGAAGCCGCTAAAGTGCTTGGAATGGATATAAGCCAAATGACGGCGGCTATCCAGGGTTTTGGTAATGTTGGCAGTATGACTGCAAAATTTTTACACGAATTAGGGTTAAAATTATTGGTATCACCGATGCGAAAGGCGGTATCTATTCTAAAGATGGTTTAGATATTCCTGCATTATTCGTTCAGGAAGGAAAAAGTGTTTCTGACTATACAAAAGCAGATTCCTTAGCACATGAAGATTTGTTTGGTTTGCCCGTTGATATTCTGGTGACCGCGGCTGTCGAAAACCAGATTACAAAAGACACAGCACCCAGCATCAAAGCTAAAATTGTTGCAGAAGCAGCTAATGGCCCTGCTACATCAGAAGGGGACAAAATAATTTTATGTAATGACGGTGGGGTGACGGTATCTTATTTCGAATGGGTTCAAAATGAGATCAACTATTATTGGAAAGAGGAGGAAGTGAATCAAAATCAAGAAGGACGATCAAACTGTTGTGTTGGAAAATAGTGAACTGAGCTATGATTACTTGGTTGTAGCTTTAGGTTTTGAATCCCATGATTTTGGTATCAAGGGGATGGATGACTATGCGCTTTCGTCACTGCAAATGGAGAACAGTTGCATATGTAGCCTTAAAATAAAGTTTAATCAAAAATAACTCACAAGCCCGTATATTACTGCAAACAAGAAGAATCCATTTGGAAAAAAGATTGATCAAAATGGATTCTTTCTTGGTGTTTTGGTGTTCAATTTTTATAATAAAGTTTGATCATTTTCCATTTGTGTTATTCCACAAACGCGTCTCGTTAATTGAAGAAAAATAAAGGTTTATCCTTATGAAGACACGTATTCATAAAAACGAATAATTGTCAGGGCATTGAGAAAAGAGGTGCCAATGATAAACAATAAGTGGCGTTTTTCGCGTTGGCTTAAAGGATTACTTACCATCAGTTCTTGGCAATGAATAGAGACCTTTATTAAATTGTTCCCATAAATTCGGTGGTAAATCATGGTTATCTTTTCTATAAGGGTCGAATTCTGACATGATTTCGTCCGCTTTACCATTTTGAATTTTATTAATGAAATTATGATCTAATAGAATCTCTCTACCTAACGCTATTAGGTCAATATTTTTTGTTTCTATAGCTTCTAATGCGTCTTCAGCAGTAAATATGGATCCAATACCAACTAATGGCATACGACCGTCAATCCATTCGTGAAGTAATTTAATTCTTTCTTCGCCTTGATACTTACCTTCACGCGTTTTAGCATGTACGTTCATTAATGAAACATGTAAGAAGTCTAACGGTTTTTCAATTAAATGTTTCACCAATTCTTCTGTGATTTCCATCGTTATACCTGGTGTTTCTGGTTCTTCTGGTGAGAACCTATAACCAACGATGAAGTTCTCATCTGCATGGGTTTTAACCGTATTCACAACCTCATCGACAATTTCCAATGGGAATTTCAGTTTGTTTTCGCCCCACTCATCATCACGACGATTATAATATGGTGAAACAAATTGTTGGATGAGATAATGGTTTGCCCCGTGTATTTCTACACCGTCAAACCCTGCTTCGATCACTCTGCGTGTTGCCTCGCCAAATGCTTTAATGGTGTGTTCAATTTCTTCTTGAGTAATTTCCCTGGCATGATGTTCCTCTTTTTCATAGGATGGACTATGTTTCTCATCACCTTGTAAAGTTATAGGACTTGGCGCAACGACATCTCCATTTGGTGTTAAATAGGGCATTGACTGCGCCCCGCCATGATGGATTTGTACAATCGCTTTTGCTCCATTTCTCTTCATCGCTTTAGCTAATCGTTTTAAACCATCCAGTTGTGAATCATGTGCAACGGAAGGCTGGCCAGGAAATGCCTTCCCCAAATCATTCACATTACTAGCCGCAGAAATAGCTAATCCTACATCTTTAGAACGTTTTTCGATATGATCAATTTCCACATCAGAAATTGTTCCATCATCGTTCGAAGATATATGAGTGAGTGGTGCTAAGACAAATCTGTTTCTTAATTCTACTTTGTTGGGTAGTGTTACTTTTTCAAATAATGGTTCAAACTTCTTATCCATTGCTATAATGCCTCCTCGTAATGACATATATCCTTCTTGAACAATCAGTATTAACAGCCTTATTCAACAAGCCTTTTAATATTTTGTATATCTTTCTCACTCAACCGAGACTGTAAGTGATCATTAATGACCATTTCCATCTCATGAATGCAATGTTCTCCTTTTTTCATGAGGAAGACATCAATTGATCGCTTATCATTTACATACGTTTGGCGTTCAACTAACGCCCCGCCTCGATATTTTTCAAGTCTTGTAACTAAGCGTGATAAAGCACTATGGCTAAGGCTCACTTTTGGAACTAAATCTGATAACTTCATCTTATTTTGTTCTGATTGTGCCAAGTAATACATAAGGTAAAATTCTTTAATTCCTAATTGAAATTGCTCTTGAAGTTTATAATCCATTGCTTTCAGTAAACGATCGTGATATTTCGTCAGATTAAGCCAAGCATTAAACAACTCATTATTATTCATGATTATAATCCTTTCAAGACGGCATGAGCCTCTCTTTTTGAGGCTTTAAAGGCAGTCAAAGACCTTCGAATGCTAAGGAATTTTATAAAGCATTCATCCTTGATTACGTTTAGTAGGAGTCCAGCGTGGTGATTCGCCATCTTCTGGGTAATTGACTTCAGACGGATACTGAATTAATTCTAGCAACATACTTGATATTATTAAGAATAAGAGAGCGACATTGCTTTATCAATTATTCGGGAAATAACGAAATGATAAGCAAAAAACAACCTTACAGATCTTTTTTTATAATAAAACACAATTCTCTCCTCGTATAGTAAGTTTAAGCCCTTCAAATCTTGGGCAAATTCCACAAGATATTTTGTAGATTCATATGGTTTTTCCTTGGATGTCTCTAGATATTTCTAGATAATGATCATAGGATCATTTGGGACAATTCTTTTCTCTCCTGTGGTTCGACCACAACTAAAGACTGTCTCTCAGTGTACGTGCGGCACTTCCTACTCGCAGGCTGAGCCCTCGGCCTCTTGAACTCAGGGGAAGCAGCCCCTGGGGCGGCTTTCAATGCCGATGGAGTTCTGATACACGAGGTTGATGATCGGCGTTCACACTAGAGATATCTCGAGGCGTCCAAAGAACGACCGAATGATTCTACAATGAAAGGAGGAATCCCCCATGCGAATGTTTGTCGGGCTTGACGTTAGCTCGTTTGATATGAAAGTGTGTGTGCTTGATCAAGAAGGTGATCAGCTTTCGGTTTTTACGGTTTCCAATGACTGGCCGGGTGCCCAGGTGCTCAAAGAACGGTTGCTCGAGCTCTTGGCCGATACAGAGGTTGACATCCTAAAGATCGGTCTGGAGTCCACATCCGTCTACAGTTTTCATCCATCCATGTTCTTGCATGATGACGATGATTTAAAACCCTATGGCGCCCAAGTCTTTGTGATCAATCCGAAGCAGATCGCCAACTTTAAAAAGAGCTTCGCAGACATGAACAAGACCGATGAGATTGACGCCTTTGTGATCGCCGATTATATGCGTTTCGGGCGCAATCAGATGTCCGTTGTCAAAGAAAGCCAATACGTGGCTCTCCAGCAGTTGACACGTTCGCGTTATCACTTGACCAAAGCGATGACGAAAGAGAAACAACACTTCTTGCAGCACTTGGAGTATAAATGCAACACCTTTTCCAAAGAAGTGGATTCATCGGTGTTTGGCCATGCTATGATGGAACTCTTTCTTGAAAAATACAGCCTGGATGAACTTGCCCAGCTTCCGCTTGAGGACCTGGCTCGGTTTCTTCAAGAGAAAGGGAGAAATCGTTTTCCCGATCCGGAAGCTGTCGCCGCATCCATCCAGAAAGCCGTCCGTTCATCGTACCGATTGGACAAAGTGGTCGAAGATTCCATCGATGTACTTTTAGGAACGTCCATTGAGCTCATTCGTTCCTTCCAAAAGCAAATCAAGGCGATCGATCAGTCCATTACTCGAATCATGAAAGGACTGACGCAGACGCTGGAATCAATCCCGGGCATTGGTCCGGTCTTCGCCGCAGGCATCATTGCCGAACTCGGTCAGATTGACCGGTTTCCCGATGAAACAAAAATAGCTAAATATGCGGGACTGTACTGGCGAAAACACCAGTCCGGGCGGTTTACCGCCGAAGATACTTCACTGACACGTCAAGGGAACCATTATTTGCGTTATTACCTCGTTGAAGCCGCCAACTCGGTACGAAGGCAAATTCCGGAATACCAAGTCTTTTATCAGAAGAAGTATCAAGAAGTCCCGAAACATCAACACAAACGTGCACTCGTGCTCACGGCAAGAAAACTCGTGCGATTGGTGGATGCGCTGCTACGCAAAAACCAACTCTTTACGCCAGAAAGGGGCGTGAACCTCTGACCGACATCGGCTGAGGGCTAGCCTTTCATTTTACCAGTATTTTACATTTTATTACTGGTGTTGTTCAGTGCGCGCTTTTTTCGCCTAAATGTCCTTTGACAACTTCATTTACTGTGATTTTGAACTTGACATATTACCGCAGGTCTATACGTATTTCTTTTTGACGAGAGTAAATCTTAATTTATCTTTCTTATTGATACCATAACAAATATTATATGCATGTGCAAACAAATTTCAAGATTAACTTCTATAACTAGCCAAAGAGATGTTCAAAATTAATTAGCGAAAAATGTTCATTTTTACTTGACGGTCACAACCCTGCGGATATTTTAGATTTATAATCTATCGATCTAGTGAAAGGGGATGGTCAATGATGAAAAGTTAGCGGTTATCTTTGGATAGAAAATTCTCATGTGAAAAATGAGACACAAGCGCTACAACAAGAACTTAAACAGGTGCAAGATGAAGAAAACGAGCATGAATATCATGGACAGGCAGGGGATGTGGCTGAACGGTTTGTGGAGGCTTATTTTGATTATGAAGGTCAGCCTGTACGTGACGATGTTGAACCGTATGCGGACGTTCAGGTGTTGGATGATCTCCAATTTAGCGAACCAGAAATGGGGATGATGATATAGAGCCAGTCCTATCAAACGTCGATAATATGGATGTTTATTACGGTGATTCCACGGAAGATATGCAGGAAGTGGGATCCTATTTAATAATATTGTTGAGGTTGACGGAACGGAAACAAGTACGTTTTCCGTATTGGAAATGGATGTCTCTTTGGATGATGGTGCATGGCAAGTACAAGAATTACATGAAAAAATTAATGGTTATGCCTGTTTTGCGTTGGTTTTAGTCGGTTGTGGTTCTGAATACGATGAGGTGATTGATGAAGCAATCACCTATTATCATGAAGAAAATGCAAATACGGATGAAGAAATGGAAATAAGAGAAAATGCAGATATAAAAGTTTGGGAAGATGGTCGGTATATCAGTGCTGTTTTTTATGATAAAGAAGGAAATGAGGAAGGTGATTTTATTATAGAGGAGTTGAGAGGAAATTTTACAGATTTAAGGGGTGATTTAGATGCTGCAAGGCAATCACCCAATCCTGATTACCAAGAACGTTTTGGGGAGGAAATTGATTAAGATGTTACAATGTAAATAAAAAAGTGGAGGTTAGACATGTCAAAAGATAATCGTGAAAGTCGAATTGACCATGACCATTTATTCAAAGAATTGCTTCAAGAATTTTTTGAATAATTTATCGTGTTATTTTTTCCGAATATCTACGAAGAAATCGACTTTGCCCATTTGAACTTTTTAGACAAGGAATTGTTCAACGACGTACAGAGAAGAAAAAGCAAAGAAGTAGACATGGCTGTCGAAACCAAGCTTAAAGGCGAGGATAGCTTAATCCTCATTCATCTGGAGCAGCAGGCGCAATACGAAGACGATTTTAATGAACGAATGTTTTTGTATTTCAGCCGTTTACTGGAGGAAAATCCCGGTACACGGATTCTTCCCATTGCTCTGTTCAGCTATGACGATCAAAATAAGCAGGAACCGACCACGTATGAAATGACGTTACCGTTTCGTAAGCGTCAAATAATCCCCACCTAATAACAGGCGGGGATGTCATGTATGCTTTATTTAGATTGATTAGGGACGAAACATTCTTGCGGGAGTGTTTTGGACCATGGCAGAAGTTGAGCCAATTGCGCTTGATCTGTTGTATCCATATTGGGAAGTTCCTCAAACAAATAGCTAAGGTAGTGGAATGGATTCAATCCGTTTTCCTTGGCTGTCTCCACAATACTATAGATCATCGCACTGGATTTTGCTCCCTTTGCGGTGTTGCTAAACAGCCAATTTTTCCTCCCCATCACAAACGGCTTGATGGATCGTTCGGCTCGATTGTTATCGATCTCCAATCGGCCATCCTCTAAAAATGCCTCTAAACGCTCCCATTGGTTACGACAATATTTAATCGCCTTGCCAAGCGCACTTTTTGGTAATACATGTGGCGTTTGTTCTTGAAGCCATGCCAAAAAAGCCTCCAGTACGGGCTGGCTGCGTTCCAAACGCTTTTCATAGCGTTCTTGTGGACTTGCGTCCTTTAAATGGCGTTCAATGTCAAAAAGCTGATTGCAGAAGGCCAAACCTTCTTTCGCTTTCACAGACGTCGTGGCTGCGGATTCAGGCAATGCCTGCAGCGCTTCCGTGAATTTACGACGCGCATGCGCCCAACAGCCGACCAAACGGACATGGGGAAGGCCATTGTATCCTGCGTAACCATCGACATGCAGGTAGCCCTGAAAGCCATCCAGGAATCGGCGGGGATGCTTATTCGCCCGGGTCTGCTGATAATCGTACAGCACCATGGGCACATCGGCTTGTCCGGAGCGAAACAGCCACATATAGGACTTCGATGTTGCCGATCGTTCCGGTTCGGATAACACTTGTAAGGTTGTCTCATCCGCGTGTAAGGCATCCAGCTCTAATAGTTGGGCATGCATTTCGTTGTAAATCAGCTCGAGCCACGTGTTGGCACCGGACATCATCCAATTGGCCAGAGTCTGGCGGGGGATAGATACACCGAAACGTTCCAGGTGTTTCTCTTGCCGATACAAGGGCATGCCTTCCACATATTTCTGGGTCATGGCATGAGCCACGGCGGATGGAGAGGCTAAGCTTCCCGGAAATGCCGGTTCCGGCATCTTCGCTGTCACGATAGGCGTTTCGATGTCATGGCGTTCACAATGGCGGCAGCCATAGACATGGCGGACGTGCTCCACGACTTTCACTTGCGCTGGAATGACCTTTAATTCTTTTCGCACGTCCGTACTCATATCGTGTAGGGCTCCGCCACAACACGAACAGACCTGCTCCTCATCGGATAAATGATAGTCCATCGTTTCCGTCGGCAGGTTTTCGAGCTTTTGTTCGCGTTGGCCACGCTGTTTCTTGCGTTTATATGTAACCGTTTCGACCGTTGATTCTTCAACCGTCGGGGTGGATGTACCTTCGACCTCATTGAAAAGAGAGAGCTGGTCTTCATCGGTCTTCTCACTGGAAGATCCGAATCTGCGTTGTTGGCTTAGGCGAAATTGTTCTTCGTACCATTGGACTTTAGCCTCCAACGCCTCTTTTTCCAGCTCAAGCTTTTCATTTTGCGCTCGATAATATGCAATTGATGGGTTTGATGATTGCGCTGTATGTGCCATACCATAAGTATACGGAAAAGCATCCAACTTGCCCAGTCGAATGCCCGTATTTCTAAATTTCAATGTTCTATAGAATGGTACGCGCTTTGACCTCCCGATGGGCCTGCCTCTGCTCGATGGGCAAACCATCCAGCAGCCACCGAAGTTGGCGCGGACTGATGGTCATGGGTGCCGTTTCTGTTTCCGATGGCCAATGGAATGTGCCATTTTCCAACCTGCGGTAATGGAGCCAAAAGCCGTTGTGCTCCCACTGCAGGATTTTCAACTTGTCACGTTTCCGATTACAAAACACGAACAGACAAGGGGAAAAAGGATCGAGATCAAAGCATTGTTGGACAATAACGGCCAGACCGTCGATCGATTTGCGAAGATCCGTGTTTCCCCGAGCCAGGTACACGCGCTCGAATGATACATTCAACATTGGCTTCGCAACACATGAATGATATCGGATAATAACCCAACATGGGCGCCCGGCCTTACTTCGACGGAGATGGCACCGTAGTGAATAAAGATAGGTTCCGATCCTCCGGAAGGTATAGGATCATCATCGTCGACTTGGACCGTCAGCCATTGGGTTGAATCCGGTTCCGATGATATCTTGTCATCCTTGAATCGCTGGACCCAATAATACATTTGATTGACGTTGATGTCCTGCTCACGACACCATTCGGCCACACGTTGTCCGCTTTCTTTCCAGGCATCATACCGAGCTTTCCACTCGATTCTCTTGTCTTTCAGCGTCATCACATAACCTCCCGCAATCATTTCTAAGGCGATTATGGCACGGATGACTTTTGATTCCTATGTGTATTCTATTTGACGCTTACACCGTTTCTTGATGTCGTCAAATTTAATTATCTGACGGTCGAATTAATAAAACTTAGTTGGCGGGACTTCATTCGACAAGATAATCCGGTAGCAGGTGCATTGTTGAGCAAGATGGGGTATACTAAAGAGGAAAAGATCGAAGTCAAGAAAGAATTTTTACGGATGCTTGTGAGACTGGACCTTGATCCGGCACGCAATCAGCTGTTAACCACATTTTTTGAGACGTATTTAACACTCACTGACGAGGAAGAATATACATTGCAGGAAGAAGTCAAAACATTTAAATCCCGATGAGGAGGCGAAGGTTGTGGAATTGATGACGTCTTATGAACGTAGAGGGATAGAAAAAGGGAAAGAACAAGGGATAAAACAGGTAGCCCTAAATTTGCTGTCCGATGGCATGGATGTACAGAAAGTGGTTGAATTAACGGGATTAACAGAACCAGAGGTGAAGGAGTTAAAAAACCAACAAAATGATTAATCATTTTCATCAATGGAAGGGTCCTTTCGTTTAAATGCGAAGGAGCCTTTTTATTTTACAGATTAAAAGCCGTTACAGTAAATGCAAATTACTGCTATATTTCATGATTATCCGACATGTGCTCGATTTTACCTAAACAAGATCGTCCTAAAGGATCGATTTTGTTAGGACAAAGAGATGGGTGTTTCCCGTTGCAGAAACGAACGAGTTCCTAAAGCAATGGATTCAGGAACAGCCGCACGAATAAAGAATTGAATTATAGGAGAACAGTTTGCTATGCTCTTAGTGTATGTAGCTGTTCTCCTTAATTTTTAAGGAGATGATGGGAAAATATGGCAATTGAAAAGATTAAAGAAAAAGGAATGGTCGTAGCGTATCTTTCCAATGTCTACTATAAAGGCAGGCGTTACATTGGGGCAAGAAGACACTCAAAGAAAGAAGCTGATTTAGATGGAGCGGAACAAAAGAGGGATTTACTCACAGGCAACCATCTTGAAGAGTCTCGAAAAACATTAAAAGATGGCTTCGATGATTACATGACGTTGGTTGCGCCTAAACGTTTAGGTTCGTTTGCAATACAAGGCGCAGAGTCCTATTTTAAAAATCATATTGAGCCTGTGTTCGGATTCCGGGAGATGACAAGCATCAAATCCATTGAGATTCAAAAATTTCTTGTGAAAAAAGAAAAAGAGTTAGCTAATGCCACTGTTATCAAAATGTACACGTTGATAAATCAAATCTACAAGATGATGCTTCAGTGGAATGAATTAAAAGTGAATCCCTTAGATGGCGTACAAAAGCCACAACCTGACTTCAAAGAAAAAACCACGTGGACGAAAGAAGAATGCCACCTTTTTATCTGTTGCGCAGGAATATCATAGTTATATGGCATTTCGGCTTGCGCTTCTCGGAAGTTCTCGGTTTGCAATGGCAGAACATCGACTTTAACAATAATACCTTACATGTCTATGAGGCTTATCATGAAAAGGAAAAAGAATTAGGTCGATTAAAAACGGAATCTTCTCGACGAGACATCCCGATTTCCGATCAACAAGCAGAATATTTAAAGCAATATAAAGAGAATCAAACGCCAAAATCCGATGTTGTTGTTGTGAACTTACAAGGTGGCTATATGATGAAGCGAAATCTGCGGCGAGCGATGCAACGTATTTGTGAACGTGCCGAAGTCAAACAGATCACGTTCCATGAGTTACGGCACACACACGCCACTTTAATGCTAGAAATGAATGAACATGTCAAAATTGTTCAGCAACGTTTAGGGCACGTTAAAGCTGAAACAACTATGGACATTTATTCGCACGTCCGCCCACAGGTGCATAAAGATTCTGCCGAACGTTTCTCGAACTTCTTTAATGCATGAAAAAGTGAGGGTGAGCAGATCATGTCGTCACTGTCCCGTCACTGCAATTCATAATGCAAACATGAGAAAAAGCTGAAAACCTTGATATGACTGGAGCTTCCTGCCGGATTCGAACCGGCGACCTCATCCTTACCATTGATGGGAAAGGGTTAAAAATCGTTTTTGATCATTTTACCGTATCACCATAATAGAAGCCCCAACCCTTGATATAAAGAGATAATTTTGGACCTCTTATAATGAACAAAGATCGTATTGTGCCAAAAAATGATCCAGTTTCGAATGTTTTGGTGCCAAATTTGTGCCGCTATTGTTTTATGTAATTAAGTTCTTTACTTGGAAAAAAATGTTGTTTGCTGTGAAATAAAATTCTATACTGAAACTGGTTGTTACCCTTAAGCAAACGGTATTATTGAATAAGGATTTCTCGCTAATGTACACAATTGCTGAAGAAGAAAGAAAGAATAAATCAAATTAACTTGATATATTATCGGTGTTTGTGCTATCGTTAACTGGATCAATAATATTTGATTAAGGTGGTGGATGATTTGGATGCAGTATCACCCGATGAACTTTCCATTAATACTTTAGAGAAGTATGAACATACGTTTAAAGCTTTAGCAGATAAAAAACGATTGCATTTACTTCATCTGTTGAGTAGAAGAGGAAAAACTTGTGTCTGTGACCTGACAGAAGAGTTAGATATGAGTCAATCGAAGCTTTCATACCATCTGAAAATACTGATGGATGCTAACCTTTTGGTTAGGGAAACCAAAGGTACATGGAGTTATTATGAGATTAACGAAGTGGAAATGGATCGGGTGCTCTCGGATGAATTATGTTGTGTGTTTAAACCTGGATTCAATAAGTGTTAGTAACTTTTTGAATCCAATAAATCAAAAAAAATTGATGATATAGGAGATGTATTCATGACCAACGTGCATATTGGGTTAAACGTAAGAGATCTAGAGGAAAGTAAAACCTTTTATGAAAAAATGCTCGGCGTTACGCCTGCAAAGGAAAAACATGATTATATTAAGTTCCTAACGGCTGATCCAAATTTGAATTTAACTTTAACACCAACAGAACAAGTGGAAGGAAATCATATTAACCATTTAGGCGTACAATTGGAGAGCAAAGATGAAGTGACCAAACATAAAGAACGGCTTGAAAAGGTCGGTTTCTTTGCCCGGGAAGAAATGGATACTACATGTTGCTACGCTCTGCAAGATAAGTTTTGGGTAACCGATCCTGATGGGAATGAATGGGAATATTTTTATACTAAGGATGATGTAGAAGAAAATAATGCTTGTTGTGCAGGTTAATATTCGATGGTGAAAACCATACTCGTTAATCGTAAGGGAGAACGCATACGTTGATTTCAGTCATTTTAGCATCTGCGATATTTATCATTACGCTCGTTTTAGTCATTTGGCAACCTAAGAACCTTGATATTGGTTGGTCTGCATGCGGCGGTGCCATCATTGCATTACTTCTCGGTGTTGTTTCCTTTGGCGATGTCATTGAAGTCACAGGTATTGTTTGGAATGCGACCTTAACGTTTGTTGCCGTTATTATCATTTCGTTAATTTTGGATGAGATTGGTTTTTTCGAATGGTCAGCACTCCATATGACGCGTGCGGCCAAAGGAAATGCCGTGCTCATGTTTGTCTATGTCTGTATTTTAGGTTCCATCGTCGCTGCATTTTTCGCCAATGACGGTGCAGCTTTAATTCTAACGCCTATCGTTTTAGCCATGGTTCGCTCTTTGAATTTTAACGAAACGATGGTGTTTCCATTTATTATTGCGAGTGGATTTATTGCTGATTCCACCTCACTCCCGTTGATTGTGAGTAACTTAGTCAACATTGTTTCGGCGGATTTCTTTGGGATAGGATTTATTGAATATGCAACACGGATGATTGTTCCAAATTTCTTTTCATTAGTGGCCAGTATCCTTGTTTTGTATCTCTATTTTAGAAAAAGCATTCCAAAACGATATGATTATGAAAAACTACAAAAGCCTGTGACAGCCATTAAAGATGAAAAAATGTTCCGGATCTCGTGGTTTGTTTTATCAGTATTATTAATTGGTTATCTCGTTAGTGAGTTCCTACATATTCCTGTATCCATTGTTGCGGGAATGATTGCCCTTATCTTTTTGGGGATTGCCAGCAAGAGCCCTGCTGTCGCTACACGCTCCGTTCTCAAAGGTGCACCATGGAACATTGTCTTTTTCTCGGTTGGGATGTATGTCGTTGTGTTTGGTCTGCAAAATGTCGGCTTAACGGATGTTCTAGCTTCAGGACTTGAATATGTTGCGGAGCAAGGTGTTTTTGCGGCAACCATGGGCATGGGCTTTTTAGCAGCGGTTCTGTCTTCGATCATGAACAATATGCCTACGGTCATGATCAATGCAATAGCGATTGATACAACCGCAGCAACGGGATTGATGAAAGAAGCAATGGTTTATGCAAATGTGGTCGGTTCTGACTTGGGGCCAAAAATTACGCCGATTGGTTCATTAGCAACGTTATTGTGGCTACACGTCCTTACGCAAAAGGGAGTGAAAATTTCCTGGTGGACGTACTTTAAGACAGGCATTGTTATTACATTACCCGTCTTATTTATCACCTTACTTGGACTTTATCTCTGGTTAATGCTGATTAGCTAAGGAAAAGGAGAAAACCCTTCATGTCTAAAAAAACGATCTATTTTATTTGCACGGGAAACGCATGCCGTAGCCAAATGGCGGAAGGATGGGCCAAACATTATTTAGGTAAGGAATGGAACGTGTATAGTGCAGGTGTCGAAGCGCACGGTTTAAACACAAATGCAATAAAAGCCATGCGTGAAGTAAGCATCGATATTTCTAATCAAACATCAGAAGTGATTGATACGGACTTATGGAACGACGTTGATATGATTGTGACCCTTTGCGGAGATGCGGCGGATCGTTGTCCGATGCCACCGTCGCATATTCGCCGTGAACATTGGGGGTTTGATGATCCGGCGAAAGCTGAAGGATCAGATGAAGAGAAGTGGGCTGAATTCCAACGCGTACGTGATGAAATCGGCCACCGCATTCAAGAATTTGCGAAACAAGGACTACCTAATAGATAGCCCTCAAAGTAAGCCGATGAGCGAACCTCCTATGGCTCCGGAAAGAACAATGATCCAAGGCGGGAGTTTCCAATAAGCGAGCATAAAGAACAACAGTGCAGCTAAAGCAAAGTCCATAGGGGTGAGAATGGCACTTGTCCATATGGGTTGGTAAAATGCTGAGATGAGTATTCCTATAACGGCTGCATTAATTCCCATAAATGCACCTTTAATCTTACTGTTTTCTCTCAATGAATACCAAAATGGCAACGTTCCTAATATAAGGAGAAATGCTGGTAGGAAGATCGCAACTGTTGCCATTAGTCCACCTGCCCAGCCACCAATATCAGCTCCGATATAGGAAGCAAACGTAAAAAGGGGTCCCGGAACAGCTTGGGCTGCACCATAACCGGCTAGAAATGACTCTTCACTGATTAATCCGGTAGGAACAAATTCTCGTTCTAAAAGAGGAAGGACCACATGTCCGCCCCCGAACACTAAGGATCCTGCACGATAAAAGCTATCGAATATGCTAATCCAAGTGATTGAACTAAAATGACTTAAAATCGGGAGGGCTGCCAATAGTCCGAAAAATAATGTTAAGCAAATCCCCCCAAACCTTTTTGAAATCGGAAATTTCATGGATAGTTTTTCTTCGTTTTGGTTGTTTCTAAATATAAAGTAACCTAGGAGCCCTGCAACAAGAATGACACCGATTTGAGAAAGAAAGTGAGGGATCATCAATGTCGCGATTAAAGCAAATAACGCAATGGTCTTTCTTGTTAAATCCGGTGTTAAGTTTCGAGCCATACCGAGGATTGCATGAGCAACGACAGCAACGGCTACAATTTTCAATCCTTGAATAAAACCAGCGTCTGCTACCCCGAACTCTTGGGCGATAAATGCGAATAGAATTAGAGCAATGACGGATGGCAATGTAAATCCGAGAAAAGAAATAAAGCCACCAAAAATTCCACCTCTCATTATCCCAATACCTATCCCGACTTGACTGCTGGCGGGTCCGGGTAAAAACTGACTTAAAGCGACCAAGTCAGCATAACTTTTTTCATCCATCCATTTCCTTCTGCGCACATATTCTTCATGAAAATAACCCAGGTGAGCAATAGGACCGCCAAATGAAGTAAGCCCAAGTCTTGTGGAAACAACTAAAATCTCTAAAAGTTGTTTGAAGTAATTCATTACTACGCCTCTTTTCTAATCTTTGATTTCCTTAAAAAGTTCATAAGCCTTATTCCTGGCTTCAACTAATATTTTTTCCCCTTGCTCTGTGATGGAGTAGTATTTTCGAATCTTGCCGTCAACATTTCGATTCTCTTTCGTTAACAATCCATCGGATTCCATCGTGTGTAGAATGGGATAGAGTGTTCCGGCGCTAATATCGTATCCGTGTTCTTTTAACTCCTCGACCATCCATACACCATAAATGGGATGCTCTTTTGCATGATGTAGAATATGGATTTGAATAAAACCAAGGAATAGCTTTCGTAGAATTTTCTTTTCCAAATTCAGACCTCCTAAACTATATAAAAAACCGATATCTATATACGATATCGGAATTATATAATGAAGGAGTTATGATTTCAAGACTCTCACATGGATATTTACATAATCTTAATGTTCATTTAACAAGGAGGTTTTAAGTCAATAAGTACATGTAAATCACTCAACAAAAGAGCACCTATTCTATCCGATTAAAAAGAAAAAAGGCACGCTTCATCGTTGTATCCACACGTGCCTGCTATTTTCTCTGTTTACGCTTCTTCCTCAATCAGCTCAACAATCCGTTCGTAATCAAAAGGGTCTTCGAGCATGATACCGTTTATTATGATTGTTGGAGTTAAGGAGACCTCATACTCTTCAACCAGTTCTTGATCCATCATCACGTTTTCACTGAATGCAGCATTTTGAATATCTTCTTCAAGCTGTTCTTCATCAATGGTGCCATCCGAACCAGAAGCAATCTCCACCAGTTTATCAATGGTCACCCATGCATCATCATGAGATTGAGCCTCAGGCTGTTCTTGAAAAACATCTTTATGAAAAGACCAGAAAGCTCCAGGGGATTGTTCCCAAACGGCTTCACTGGCTAGCGCAGCCAGCAAGGATTCCTCGCCATGGAAGAGCGTATTAATATAGGCAAACTGGACTTGCCCCGATTCTATATAGTCTTCTTCAAGTTGGGGAAATACGGTTTCATCCCAATCTTTACAAGCCGGGCATTTATAATCTCCAAACTCAATAACCGTAACCGGAGCGTCCGAATCACCGAGCGTTGGTTGCTCTTCAACGGAAGGCATATCAACATCCGCCTCTTCATTTTGATTTAGCAAGAAAAATGAAAGGACAACCACACCCAAAACTGCAATACTTGTAATGAGCACCAACCTTTTTACTTTTGCATTTGTATTCAATCGTCTACCTCATTTCGTATCTAAGAGTGTATATTTTAATAGTCATTAACCCCTAACTACAGACACAATCATCTAAATCATCCAGGAAGGGACAAACTGCCCTAAATACATGGATATGGTTTGAAAATAGCCTGTAAAAAGAAGAATGCCTAAGACAATCATAATGATTCCACTGATTTTCTGAACGGCTGGCAAAAAACGATGAATAGAACTGAGCTTCTGAAAGGATTTTGCATAAAGGAGCGAAACTCCCATAAATGGAACCCCTAACCCCATAGAATAAACAAAAAGCATGCTTGATCCGGCAAGCATTGATCCGGATGTTCCTGCGAGCGTTAAGATGGATCCCAGGACGATCCCAATACAAGGCATCCATCCAGCCGCAAATACAAGACCAAAACCAACGGAACCCGTGAAACTCGTGCTCTTTTTCGGGGTTTTCGCTACTTTTTTTTCGGAAAGTAAAGCACGAATCGTGATAATGCCGGACATTTGCAACCCAAACAGGATAATGATAATACCACCAAGTTGCATAATGGCTTCGCTGTACTGTCTAAACAATGAGCCGAGCAGGGTGGAAGATAAGCCAAGCAATAGGAAAATGATCGTAAAACCAATGATAAATCCTATACTCCGGGAAAAAATCAGCTTACGATCCGCGTCAATGGCCTCCGACGATATGTTGCCCCCGGTAAGTTGGGCTAAATAAGCGGGTAAAAGCGGGAAAACACAAGGCGAGAAAAAAGATATTAATCCTGCTATAAAAGCGATCCCAAGTGATACATCATCCATTATCAAAACCTCCAACCTATGTAAAATTCTCGTCATATTCCTTTGTTATAGAAAAGGTTCAAGCCTCTCTTCAATCATGTCTTCAGTCACTTCCCCTACAACCGTATCGACAATAATGCCCTCTTCGTTAATGAAATACGTCGTCGGAAGACCTTCAATCTGATATGCATCAGCCACTTCTCCCTCCATGTCAAAGAGGATGGGCATTGTGACTGGATGATCATTTAAGAATTCCATCGCCTCATCCGTGGTCCGTTCAAAGGACGTCATATTGACGGCGAGCACTTTAACACCGTCGTCACTATATTCTTGATGTACTTGATCGAGTAAAGGGAATTCCCGAATACAAGGTTCACACCAAGAAGCCCAAAGATTCATAATCACAAATGTTCCCTGTAGATCGCTTAAGGTCATGTCCTCTCCGTTAGCTTGCGGTAACTCAATATCCGGTGCTTCTTCACCTTGATTGGCACCAACTGGTGGAGAAGAAATCGTATTATAGATGACACTACCGATGACCAAGACAGCAATCAGAAGGGCTCCAATACTGATGACTTTCCGAATCATTCGTTGTTACCTCCAAAGGCTATTTTTAGTTAAATCTCTCTAGCCATGTGAAATAAAATTTCTCTTAAAGTCTAGCAAATTTCAATAAATAGTTGCATATTCATTTGAATATAATATTGACAGTTTAGTAACCATTCCATAAACTTGTTAAAGAAATGGAGAGCCACAGTTACGAGCTCTTAATAACTCTTCGCAATTAGCCACTTCAACCGCCCTTTTTTCGCTAAAATATCAATCTTTATGCATTCATTTACTTGGAGGTATCCATATGCCGAAGCGTTATCTACCCATTGTAGTGTCATTTCTGTTGCTCGCGGCTTGTAATTCGACTGAAGAAGAAAACCCGGAAGAGGTTTCTACAGAACCCATTGAAGTAGAAATTTTAATTGATCAAGAAGTCGAACCCAATGAACAAATCGAGATTCAAACTAAAGTGACTCATGAAGGAGAACCCGTTGACGATGCCAATGACGTTCAAATTGAAATTCGGGATGAAGATCAAAATGAAAATAGTGACGTGACTGATGAAGATCATGAAGGGGATGAGATGTATAACGAAAATAGCGATATGATTGAAGCCGACCACGAGGGAGATGGTATATATAGCATTTCATACGATTTTGACCAAGAGGGTACATATGAGATCCAATCCCATGTAACAGCTCGAGGCATGCATAATATGCCTACGGAATCGATTGTTGTGACGGAATAAGGAGGAACCATGTTTAAGGGAAAAATATGGCTACTGATTGCTGCCGCGTTATTTTTAGCGGGTTGTCAAGATCAGGTATATGAGAACACAGATGGAGTTACCAACGTGTCAGATGCAGATTGGGGGAAAGTTAACGACTTTCAATTTACCAATCAATTTGACGAAGCATATGGAACAGAGCAATTAGACGGAGAATACTGGATTGCCAATTTTATTTTTACCCGTTGTCCAACGGTCTGTTTAACCATGACGCCAAACATGGCTCGTGTTCAGGAAGCTGTCAACGAGGAGGGGTTGGACGTTGAATTTGTTTCGTTTTCCGTTGACCCAGCCTATGACACACCGGATGTGTTAGAAGAATATGGACAAGATTATGGGGCGAATTTCGACAACTGGAATTTCCTCACAGGCTATGATCAAGAAGATATTCAAGAGCTCTCTGAAGAGAGTTTTAAACAAGATATGATGGATGATCGTGATTCTAATGACATTATACACGGGGTCGATTTCTTTTTGGTGAATGATGAGAGAGAGATTATTCGCTTTTATGATGGGATGAGCCCGCCGGTAGACGCTATTGTTGAAGACCTGAAACAAATTGGGGTAGATGAAAGGGATTAGGCATAAAATGAGCAAGTCATTGCTTCAAATAATTGATTTCCTAATTTCTTGGTGATTTATTGAACAACCCTATGAAAGTTTGATCCGTTCTATTCTGTACAAGAATAGTGTATGAATATACTCATCTTGAATATAGCAGCAGACCTTCACATTATTAAGGGTGGGGTGACAATTATGAACAAGAAGGAAAGACATCAACGTAAACGACGCAGACTAATCATGCGAGTAACGGTATTAACGCTGATTTTGATCGCGACTGGCTATGTGTTTTACTCCAATTTTGTTCTAGCAGAAGGCAGTGTCGTCTCAGAAGGTGATCAAGCACCCAATTTCGCTTTGGTCAATATGAACGGTGAAAGAGTGGAATTAGACGATTACAAAGGACAAGGGGTCTTTCTCAATTTTTGGGGTACGTTCTGTCCTCCTTGTGAAGATGAAATGCCTTATATGGAAGATCAATATCAGGCATTTCAAGATGAAAATGTTGAGATCCTGGCTGTCAATGTTGGCGAATCTGAATTAACGATTGATCGATTTGCAGATCGTCTTCAACTTAATTTTCCGATTTTAATGGATGAGAACCGTAATGTTCTTGACCAATATGGGGTCAGTCAACTGCCAGCTACTTACCTCATCGATGAGAGTGGCGAGGTGATTCTGGAGCATATTGGAGGAATGACAGAAGAAAATGTCCAAGACTATATGGAAATGGTTAATCCGGCTGCTTCATCCTGAAGCAGTCGTTTCTTTTGATATATATTAGGGTTATTCATGATATAAAATTATTGATTGACAATGAATGAAGTGAAGCATAGTATTATAATCAAATGATTATTTGAATGAAGGTGAAGGATATGAAAACGAAAGAAAAACAGGATCAATGTGAGGTTTTTTGTTATGACGAGGAAAAAGTTCAGCGACTATCCTCTCTTGTCGAATCCGAAACCTTTACATTCACAGGGGATATCTTTAAAGCGTTATCTGATGAGACACGACTAAAAATAGCTTATGCATTGACGCAAGAGACTGAACTCTGTGTCTGTGACGTCGCCCATATTATTGGGACAACAACGGCAACGGCTTCTCATCATCTCCGTCACCTTAGAAATTTACGTATTGCGAAAAGCCGAAAGGAAGGAAAATTGGTGTTTTATTCCTTAGATGATCACCATGTTACAGAAATCATTGCAACGGCTATGGCGCATGGCCGGGAGGAAAACCATCATGGCTGATCATACCGAAAAAACGGATTATCGCGTTCAAGGCTTTTCGTGTGCCAATTGTGCCAATACGTTTGAAAAGAATGTTCAACGATTAGACGGGGTGACCGATGCACAGGTGAATTTTGGGGCTTCAAAGATCACCGTTTACGGCTCAACAACGAAGGAGGAATTGGAGAAGGCAGGTTCCTTTGAAAATTTGAAAGTCCGGTCAGACTATGCATCTGAGGAATCGGAACCAACCCATCAGCCATCCTTTTTCCAAAAATATCAGACCGTGCTATTGGCCATCCTCTTTTTTGGTTTTGGAGTGGCTTCTCAAATCATTAATGGAGAAGATAACCTTCTCACTTGGCTTGCTTATGCCACCTCAATGGTCGTTGGGGGCTATACCCTCTTTAAGGCTGGGCTTATGAATTTAATGCGCCTTCGATTTGATATGAAGACCCTAATGACTGTCGCTGTCATAGGGGCGGCCATTATCGGAGAATGGGCGGAAGGAGCCATTGTGGTTATTCTTTTTGCCATTAGTGAAGAACTCGAGGGATTCTCCATGGATCGGGCGAGACAATCCATTCGTTCGCTCATGGATATTGCCCCCAAAGAAGCGCTTATTAAACGAAACGGCCAAGAGATGAGTGTCCATGTCGACGACATTGCGATCGGGGACATCATGATTGTCAAACCGGGGCAAAAAGCGGCCATGGATGGCGTTGTTGTGTCCGGTCATTCCTCGATAAATCAGGCAGCTGTTACCGGCGAGTCCATTCCGGTTGAAAAAAACCTCGATGATGAGGTTTTTGCGGGAACATTGAATGAAGAAGGATTCCTTGAAGTTCGTGTCACTAAGTATGTCGAAGATACGACCATTTCAAAAGTGATTCATCTCGTGGAAGAAGCACAAGCGGAGCGTGCCCCGGCCCAAGCTTTTGTGGATCGTTTTGCGGCGTATTATACACCTGCTGTTATGGTTTTGGCTATGCTTGTGGCTGTTTTGCCCCCATTGGTGATGGGAGCATCCTGGGAAGCGTGGATTTATCAAGGACTTGCTGTTTTGGTCGTGGCTTGTCCGTGTGCACTTGTGATTTCAACCCCGGTTTCCATTGTTACAGCCATTGGTAATGCGGCTAAGAATGGCGTTTTAATTAAAGGTGGTGCTTATTTAGAAGAAGCTGGGTCGTTAAAAGCAATCGCTTTTGATAAAACAGGGACCCTAACTAAAGGGGTCCCGGTAGTTACGGATTTTTCCCTTTTTCACCCGGGAGACAAAGATGAGTTATTAGCCAAAGTCACTGCGTTAGAGTCACGATCCCAGCATCCGTTGGCTTCGGCCATCGTCGATCAAGCCAAGCATGCGAATATTTCTTACCAAAATCATGAGGTTCAAAA
Source organism: Salicibibacter halophilus (assembly GCF_006740705.1). Taxonomy (GTDB): domain Bacteria; phylum Bacillota; class Bacilli; order Bacillales; family Marinococcaceae; genus Salicibibacter; species Salicibibacter halophilus. The sequence continues at coordinate 2,640,765 of NZ_CP035485.1, forward strand.
TTTTAATTCAATCACAGGAAAAGGGGTCAAAGGTACGATCGATGGGACGACGTACTACGTTGGGAACCTAAGTTTATGGGAAGATGCGCTGGGGTATGCCATTGTTCCAGAAATTCGAAGTTCCCTTGAAGATCTCCAAAAGCAAGGGAAGACAGGTATGTTTGTTGGAACGGATCAGTCCGTATTAGCTCTGATTGCCGTTGCTGATGAAGTTCGTGACACGAGCCAAGAAGTAATCACGAAACTCCATGACATCGGTATTGACCAAACAATTATGCTTACGGGTGATCATCAAGACACGGCGTCTGCCATTGGCAAGCAAGTGGGTGTGACCGATGTTCAGGCCAATCTTTTACCTGAAGATAAATTATCTTATGTTAAAGCGTTTCGAGAAAAGTATCGAAAAGTAGCTATGGTCGGAGACGGGGTTAATGATGCCCCGGCCTTGGCTGCGTCCAATGTTGGCATCGCCATGGGGGTCGCAGGCACTGATACCGCATTAGAAACCGCCGACGTTGCCTTGATGGGGGACGATTTACAGAAACTGCCCTATACCATGAAACTGAGTCGTCGAGCGTTGCGCATTATTAAACAAAATATCAGTTTCTCCTTAGGCATTAAATTACTGGCACTGTTATTGGTGATACCAGGATGGTTAACCCTTTGGATTGCGATCTTAGCGGATGTAGGGGCGACACTCCTTGTGACAGCTAATGGTCTACGTTTGTTACGGGTAAAAGATTAAAACGATGGGCGTTAGGGACGTTCTTAACGCCCTATTTTTCATGTAAAAACATCGAGTGATTGAGTGCGAATATGAATTTAACACGTATGTGTTCATCATCAAAACCAATGGTGTTTAAGTAGAGGGGTCGGTGGGCGGCTTGATACGTAACTATGACGTTGTTGTAATTGGCGGCGGGCAAGCGGGTTTAGCAATGGCATTTGCATTAAAACAAAGGAATGTTTCATTTATAGTTCTTGATGAAAACGAACATATAGGTGATTCCTGGCGTAAAAGATATGAATCATTAAGTTTGTTTACACCACGAAATTATAGTCAATTGCACCAATTTCCATTTCAAGGAGATCCGAATGGTTTTCCTCATAAAGATGAAGTTGCGACATATTTATCAGATTTTCAAGCTGAAAATGGTTTACCCATTATGCATAAGCAAAAAGTTATAAAGCTTTCACAAGAGGATTGCCAAAAGTTCCTTGTAATCACTCAAAATGAAAGGTACACAGCAAAACATGTTGTAGTTGCTACTGGGGCTTTTCATCATCCTTTTATTCCAAAAATACATGATAATTCAATTCCTTTTATGATTCATGCTTCTGATTATCAAAACCCATCACAGATCCCAAAAGGAGAAGTTTTAATTATCGGTGCTGGGAACACAGGTATTCAAATTGCTGCAGAGCTATGCAAAACCCATACTGTGTTGCTTGCGAAAAGTAAACCGATTAAAAGACTACCTCAGAGTATTGCAGGTAAAAGTTTATTTTGGTGGTTTGAGTTTTTATGGTTGTCTAAAGCAAAGCCTGACTCAATGCTAGGAAAGTTTCTTCAAAAAAGAGATCCAATTATAGGGAATAATTATAAGATAGTTAAAAAACATGTTGAGATTTTGGGACGTGTTAAGAGCGTAAATGATGGTCAAGCATACTTTCAGGGTTCGTATCCAAGGAAAGTGTCATCAATCATTTGGGCAACTGGTTATCGTAATGATTACTCATGGATTGATATTGATGGAGTACTTAATAAACATGGCAAACCCATTCATCGTTGTGGAATCACCAATATAAAAGGACTCTATTTTATTGGTTTGAGCTGGCAAAGTAAAAGAAGTTCAGCATTAATTTATGGTGTGAGTAATGATGCTAATCGGATTGCTAAAAAAATTGTGTGATGATTTAACTCATTTGAAAAATCCTCCTGTGCAACAACCGGTCGCTTTCAAGAGCATCGGCATAGGAGCTGCTGGCTCTACCTCCTTCTTTAAGGGTTAGGCAAAAAAACCATGTATGAAAAAATTTTAATAAAGGTGGAGAACAATGAATCATATTCATATAAACATTCAGGGAATGACCTGTACAGGCTGTGAAGAACAAATTGCAGTAGCCCTTGAGAATATTGGAGCGAAACATATTGATGCCAACTATCCTCGAGGAGATGTCACCTTTAAACTCCCCAAAAATGTGGAAATTGAAACGGCCAAAAAAGCAATTGATGAAGCCAAATACCAACCTGGACAAGCTCAAATCTTACAACGACAGGAAAAACCTATTTTAGATGATGGCGCAGATTACGATTTTTTGATTATCGGTTCGGGAGCTGCGGCATTTTCTTCAGCTATCAAAGCTAGCGAAACCGGTGCGAAAGTCGCCATGGTGGAACGAAGTACAGTTGGAGGAACTTGTGTTAACATCGGTTGTGTACCGTCAAAAACCATGCTTCGTGCCGGTGAAATCAACGGTCTTGCCCAAAACACTCCATTTTCTGGGCTTCAAACGAGTGCAGGTCCGGCTGATCTTGCCCAATTGACCGAACAAAAAGATGAATTGGTTACTCAAATGCGTCAAGAAAAATATATAGACTTGATTGATGAATACGGATTTGACCTTGTTCGTGGAGAAGCCGAATTTATTGACGATAAGACAATACAAGTAAATGGACAAAGCATCACTGCTAAAAGCTTTTTAATTGCAACGGGAGCACCTCCGGACATCCCGGCCATCCCTGGGATGGATATGGTGGATTATTTAACAAGTACAACCGCGCTTGAATTAAAAGAGATGCCAAAACGCTTGGCAGTGATCGGTTCCGGCTATATCGCCACGGAGTTGGGCCAAATGTTTCACAATCTAGGAACGGAAGTCACCCTGATGCAAAGAAGCGAGCGTCTATTCAACACGTATGATCCTGAAATTTCGGAAGCCATTGGTGAAGCCTTAATTAAGGAAGGCCTTAATCTGATCACCGGGGTCACTTATCTAAGAGTGGAGCAAAAGGCTATTACAAAAAATGTTTATATTGAAGTCAATGGAGAAGAACAGGTGGTCGAAGCCGATCAAATTCTTGTAGCAACAGGACGAAATCCGAACACAAAAGCTTTAAACCTAGAAGCAGCAGGCGTGAAAACAGGAAAAAAAGGCGAAGTGCAAACCGATGAATATCTGCAAACGACCAATAACCGAATATATGCCGCTGGTGATGTTACTCTCGGTCCGCAATTCGTTTATGTTGCGGCTTATGAAGGTGAGATTGTGGCGGGTAATGTGCTTGGGTTGACGAAACGAAAAATCGATCTTCGCTTTGTTCCCGGTGTCATTTTCACCAAACCATCGATGGCCACAGTCGGTTTGACAGAACAACAGGCAAAAGAACGAGGCTACGATGTCAAAACATCGGTTCTTCCGTTGGACGCTGTGCCACGAGCTCTAGTCAATTATGAAACAACTGGAGTTTATAAACTTGTCGTTGACACCCAAACTCGTAAATTGATTGGAGCGCACATCGTTAGCGAAAATGCAGGTGATGTCATTTATGGAGCGACCTTGGCGGTGCAATTTGGATTGACTATTGAAGACCTAACAAATAGCTTTGTACCATATTTAACAATGGCCGAGGGATTAAAGCTCGCAGCTTTAGCATTTGATAGAGACGTTTCGAAATTATCTTGTTGTGCAGGTTAATCACTGGGCCTTCTAGAAAAGTCCATATTCTAGAATAACGTCTACTGTAAAAACAGCTCTCTTTGGATTGGTTCTTTATTTCCTTCTTTTCCCTCTTAATGAGAGTAATATTTGCGATACAATAGCTAATATAGGTAGCTCAATAAGTGGTCCAATGACCAAAGCTAATGCAATTAGTGGTTGGTCCGGAAAGGCTGTTACAGCTATAGCCAAAGCAACAGGTGAATTTCGAGCAATAACGGTTAGGTTTAAACTAACGGTATCTTCATATGAAAATTTCATTGCTTTGCCTACGGTTTGTGCCACAACAAAGTTAATGACAAAGTAGAGTAAGATCGGAATGATTAAGATATAGATGACCTCTAGATTGTTGACTAAATAAGAGCCTTGTGAAGCGAACATTGCTGTGATGGCTAAAGCTAAAAATATTATTTGTGCAGATGAGAAAGAAGGAACGAGTTTATCATTCAAAAATGTTTCCCTGTTCCTTAATAAATACCGAGTCAAATGCGCAAAGGCAAAAGGTATAATTAAAACCAATACAACGCTTTCTATAATGGTTGAAAGTGAAACCGATTCTATTGTACCTGCAAAAATGAAGAGATAAACGGGTAAGAGCAATACTTGCAGGATTAAGTTGATCGGGAGTACAGATGTTGATAATGACAGATTCCCTTTAGCTATAGAAGTGAAAAATAAATACCAGTCTGTACATGGCGTGACCATTAACATGATAAATCCGATCCATAAAGCAGGATGATCTGCAAGGAAGACTGCACCAAGCCCCCAAGCTAATAAGGGGGTCCAAACAAAATTTATAATGGTACTCGCGCTTAAAAACCTGATATTTTTAAACGCATCTTTTAAATGTTTTAATGGGATGGTTAGAAATAACCCATACAGCATGAGTAATAAAAACGGAATGATAAAGAACTCTGCATTCTGTTCAAAAAAGGTGAACTGACCTAATAAAAGTCCGACACCTACTGCGGTTAAAATAATGATCGTTTGAAATTTCTCTAAGACATTCATGATGATACCCCTTCAATAAAATAGAGGTAGGTGCGCACGACTAACTCTTTGTTTTAAGTATAACTGTTATGGACTTTAATTGCTTTTATAATCTTGACTTCGAATTCGAAATGAGGAAAATAGCCATTGAACAACAAACAGTGGAGGGCGATCTATCATAATGTCAACCTTCGTGCCAATTGGTGCCCTTGATGATGAAACATGACGATCAAAAAAAAGAAGTAACCACCCTTGGGCTGCAGTCCAAAAGGGTGGCTACTTCATCTAATCATTAGGTGAACAAATCCCTTGGTAGGAGTTGTTCTATTGGGAGACCGTTGGTGCAACCACACCATAGTCTTTTTAAATATATGCCTTTTCTAAACTTAGTATACAATAACATCTTGCTGGTGGCAAATAACGGTGGGGCCGATTAAACGATATGATTTTTCTGGCCGATGATTCAGAGGAGGGCGTTTCCATTACCTTTCCCGATCTTCCCGGATGCCAAACTCAGTGAGACGAGTGACCTGAACGGTTGTTCGGACGGATTAGACGAAAAAATGTATTGCTCCATATTTTCTACACATTTATGTAGTAAATTATCATATGGAAAAGGAGGAATTATAAAATGAAGAAGAAAATCATGATAGGGTCCGTTACTCTAGTAACAGCTTTTGCATTAGCTGCATGTGGCAATGGTGATGAAGATCCAATGCCAGATGAAGGTATGGATATGGATCCCGATTCTGATAATATGGAAGATATGGAGGAAGAGATGCCCGGTAACGACGATATGGATGACATGGATATGGACGATGACGAGCACGAAGACATGGATCATTCCAGCTCCGGTGAGGTTCCGGATGATTTAGAAGAAGAAGAGAATCCAACGTTTGAAGTGGGAAGCCAAGCAATGGTGGAAGGTGGCCATATGGAAGAAATGGAAGGTGCTGAGGCCACCATCGTTGGGGCATATGATACGATTGCCTACATTGTTTCTTACGACCCAACCACCGGCGAAGAAAGAGTAGAAAATCATGAATGGGTGGTTCATGAAGAAATCGAAGAAGCCGAGGAGGAAACATTTGAACCGGGGACAGAAGTCACATTACAAGCTGATCATATGGACGGCATGGAAGGAGCCGCAGCCGAGATTGATGAGGCTGAAGAGACGACGGTCTATATGATTGATTACACACCGACGGACGGTGGCGAAGAAGTGGAAAATCATAAATGGGTCATAGAAGATGAACTCTCAGAGGTTGAATAAAAAAGCGATTAAGGCCCACTTTCTACCGATCAGTAAAAGGAGAAATGGAAGATTGATGTACCCTTGATGGCTGATATGTCATAAGTTATATCCTGCAAATGAAGAGGATATATAACGTCATGGATGAAAAATGGAAAACAATATTGATTAGCCCTTATCCGATCATCCCACGGGCCTTTAAGGTCAAAGGAATCCGATAAGGGCATTTTGTAACTTATAGAAGGTTTATCGTTTCAATGAGAGAGATATTTTTTAACTGTTTTGACCAATCACCCCCTTAACACTCAGTGTTAGTAAGTCATACACAAGCAAAAAAAAGATTTCCCGACTTCATAAAAACTACATATTTAATGGATAAACCATTAAGGACACCGCACACTAGCTAGTGGAGTGCAAATCATGTGTCATAAGAAAGGAGCACCAAGATTAATGACTTATCAAGAGTGTATCCAAGCATGTTTAGAATGCATGGAACAGTGCAATCGGTGTTTTGATGAATGTCTGAAGGAAGACAACGTACAAATGATGGCGGAATGCATCCGACTAGATCGAGAATGTGCCGATGCCTGTGCGTTTGCGGTACAAGCTATGCAAACAAACAGCCGTTTTGCTAAGCAAATCTGTGAATTATGCGCGGACATCTGTCAGGCTTGTGGCGATGAATGTGCAAAGCATGATGCTCAGCATTGTCAAGATTGTGCGGAAGCTTGTCACCGGTGTGCAAAAATCTGCCGTGAGATGGCGGCTGCATAAATTCCTCGACCCTGAGGCGGTTTCCTATCCGTCTTCAGGGTTTCTTTTTATGATGAGATGACACTCTACATCAGTGCCTTTGTCAAAAAATTATCAAATTTTACGAAGCCATTATTTTAGATATTATGATGCCCTACCGATGGTTGGGCTGTATGTGAACGTCTGCGTACTGAGGGATTCAATATAGGTATTTTGATAATAACAGGGGTAAAGGTAGCATCCGGCGATTTTGCCGCCATTTATCCTTAAACCACATATAAGTAGCAATACCACTCAAGATAAAGCATTGAGCTAGGTGCTCTTTGCTTCTTTATATTCCTTCATGATTTTATAAAATGTGTTTTTCTTTAGTTCTAACATACCCATAAACATAACGCCTGTTATGTTGTCTCCATTTCTCCATTTTAGATGGTTGTCTTCTATGATCTGTAGCTGTTTCTTGCTCAAATTGGAAAGGTTCATTTGCGGTCGCCCTAAATGTTTCCCTTGAGACTTAGCCACTTCGATCCCTTCAGCTTGTCTCTGACGAATTTTCTTTCGTTCTTGATCCGCAACATACGAAAGCAAAGATAAAAATTGATCTTCCATTAACTGTCCCATATCACCCATCTCACGGAACTTACGGCTGTCAAATAAATATTCATTCTCTAATACGACAATACCTGCTTTTAATTCTCTTGTTATGTATTTCCATTCTGAAATCACTTCATCATAGTTACGCCCCAAACGATCAAGCGCATCCATATAGATGATATCTTTTTCATTAAGAACCTTGCGCAGTAATTGATATTGGGGACGTTCAAAATTTTTCCCACTCGCTCGATCAACAAAAATACGACGTGCCTCAACGCCTTTCTCTATCATTTTGTGTAACTGTCGCTGTTCATTCTGGTACTCACTCGTATGTATCCGTAAGTAGCTGCCATGATCATCACCCCTATTGTTTTGGTTACTATTCATTATAAAGCTTTTGTTTATAAAGGTGAATGTCAATAATAAACGTTTATAAAAATTTTTCACAACATTTATAAACTTGATATGCTGCCGTTTTATAAATATTTTCTTGCTTTCCTTAAAGATATACCTTTATAAACGCTGTGATAATATCCATATATTTATAGGACAAATGTTTTTCTAGCGTATTGGCGTCTTCAAAGATTCTCCATATTTATTTGGTATCTTTTATGTTGAGGTCGATGATTAAAGACCTGCGGTAATATGTCAAGTTCAAAATCACAGTAAATGAAGTTGTCAAAGGACATTTAGGCGAAAAAAGCGCGCACTGAACAACACCAGTAATAAAATGTAAAATACTGGTAAAATGAAAGGCTAGCCCTCAGCCGATGTCGGTCAGAGGTTCACGCCCCTTTCTGGCGTAAAGAGTTGGTTTTTGCGTAGCAGCGCATCCACCAATCGCACGAGTTTTCTTGCCGTGAGCACGAGTGCACGTTTGTGTTGATGTTTCGGGACTTCTTGATACTTCTTCTGATAAAAGACTTGGTATTCCGGAATTTGCCTTCGTACCGAGTTGGCGGCTTCAACGAGGTAATAACGCAAATAATGGTTCCCTTGACGTGTCAGTGAAGTATCTTCGGCGGTAAACCGCCCGGACTGGTGTTTTCGCCAGTACAGTCCCGCATATTTAGCTATTTTTGTTTCATCGGGAAACCGGTCAATCTGACCGAGTTCGGCAATGATGCCTGCGGCGAAGACCGGACCAATGCCCGGGATTGATTCCAGCGTCTGCGTCAGTCCTTTCATGATTCGAGTAATGGACTGATCGATCGCCTTGATTTGCTTTTGGAAGGAACGAATGAGCTCAATGGACGTTCCTAAAAGTACATCGATGGAATCTTCGACCACTTTGTCCAATCGGTACGATGAACGGACGGCTTTCTGGATGGATGCGGCGACAGCTTCCGGATCGGGAAAACGATTTCTCCCTTTCTCTTGAAGAAACCGAGCCAGGTCCTCAAGCGGAAGCTGGGCAAGTTCATCCAGGCTGTATTTTTCAAGAAAGAGTTCCATCATAGCATGGCCAAACACCGATGAATCCACTTCTTTGGAAAAGGTGTTGCATTTATACTCCAAGTGCTGCAAGAAGTGTTGTTTCTCTTTCGTCATCGCTTTGGTCAAGTGATAACGCGAACGTGTCAACTGCTGGAGAGCCACGTATTGGCTTTCTTTGACAACGGACATCTGATTGCGCCCGAAACGCATATAATCGGCGATCACAAAGGCGTCAATCTCATCGGTCTTGTTCATGTCTGCGAAGCTCTTTTTAAAGTTGGCGATCTGCTTCGGATTGATCACAAAGACTTGGGCGCCATAGGGTTTTAAATCATCGTCATCATGCAAGAACATGGATGGATGAAAACTGTAGACGGATGTGGACTCCAGACCGATCTTTAGGATGTCAACCTCTGTATCGGCCAAGAGCTCGAGCAACCGTTCTTTGAGCACCTGGGCACCCGGCCAGTCATTGGAAACCGTAAAAACCGAAAGCTGATCACCTTCTTGATCAAGCACACACACTTTCATATCAAACGAGCTAACGTCAAGCCCGACAAACATTCGCATGGGGGGATTCCTCCTTTCATTGTAGAATCATTCGGTCGTTCTTTGGACGCCTCGAGATATCTCTAGTGTGAACGCCGATCATCAACCTCGTGTATCAGAACTCCATCGGCATTGAAAGCCGCCCCAGGGGCTGCTTCCCCTGAGTTCAAGAGGCCGAGGGCTCAGCCTGCGAGTAGGAAGTGCCGCACGTACACTGAGAGACAGTCTTTAGTTGTGGTCGAACCACAGGAGAGAAAAGAATTGTCCCAAATGATCCTATGATCATTATCTAGAAATATCTAGAGACATCCAAGGAAAAACCATATGAATCTACAAAATATCTTGTGGAATTTGCCCAAGATTTGAAGGGCTTAAACTTACTATACGAGGAGGGAGTCTGCATGAAAAACAAAAAGTTCTTACTCATTCCATCGCTTGCTATTACTGCTTTATTGGTGGCAAGTCCGATTGGTATTACATGGGCATCTGGAGATCAAAGTGAAGGCGGTATGATGAATGGAATGATGATGGAAGATGGCAAGAATGAGATGATGGATGCTATGAATTCCCCAGAGGGTGAAAAGATGATGAATGCTTGTCAGGATTTCATGTCCTCCAATAACACAGAAGAATCAGATTAACTGGGGATTGAAGTCATAGTAGGTTTCTCAAGTTCTTCATCAATGATTATCACTTTATCGAAATATGCTTGTTCTTGAGAAGAATGTCATACGGTATTTCTGCAAGAACCAGGCGTCCATGACAACGTCCCTACCGTTCGATTGTAACCTTTTTAAATCTGATACCGAAAGGGCTGTCCCAATGGTTAATGACCTTATGAGGCAGCCCTTTCATGTTTGAAACACGATAAGGCGACCCGAGTGAGAGATAACTAAATGTTTGAACCCCACCCTAATCTAAGCTATACCCTATTATTTTTACTTCTTGAAGGAATATAGTAATTGATGTGTATTTTTCTGAAATGGTCACTTTACCTAATTAGCAAGCATATATGGGGGCGGCAACGATTCGGAAAATATATGGATATTTTTCCCAACTCTGCCGATAATGAGTAGATAATTATCTGGCATAGAAAAAGCCCTAGCATAAGGGCTTGAGGTAACTCCAGATACTTCTTTTGGACGAAACTGCGGCGGCTTTCCACCGACTATGGGGAATCAATAACTCTTGGGTGCCTAAAGGCAAAGAAACAAGCTGTAGAAAAATAATTGCAAATGTAATTGTGCGCTTATAAAAGGAGAAGACAATTAAAGTCCAGTGGCTAAGTTGGTGGGCATTGGGTTTTACCACCGCGTTAGCGGTTTAGTCCAACATGGATTATCGGTGGGGTTTCCTGCCCTTTTCCGATGTTATCGGAGGAGTCAAGGAGATTAACCCCGGAAAAACTGTGCCGATAATATTTCTCCAGTGATAACATCGTCTTTCCCTACATGGCAACAATCTTTCAGTAATCCCTCGGAATATTGTCGGCTGAGTTTAAGAAAATGGCCCGAAAAAACAGGAATCGTTGCCATCCCTTATAGTATGATGAATTTCGGTCAGTTAGCAAATGGCAGGAGGAGTACAATGACAATGAAATACATTATTACAATTATAGCTCTATCAATTGTTTATATTTTGATACCTTTTACAGCAAGTGCACATGTGAAATGGTTTTCAACAGAGACACCTATTAAAGCTCCTCTTGAGGAAATTGTTTCACCATTGTTTATCACACTTACTTTAATCATATCAGTTACTTTAGGAGTACTTCCGAAACTTTCAACTAAATTACAGCATTTCAATTTGGTGAAAACGGCCGATAAACGATTAACATCTTTAAGACCTTACTCACCTATATTGCTAAGACTGGGAGTTGCTTTTGCTTTAATGATTCAACTACTCTCTGGAAGTATTTTAGCACCAGAAATTCCTGTCAGACAAATGACCATGTGGATTGCTATTTTGACAATCAGTTTACTTCTCATGCCGAATAAAATGGCAACACAATTGGGTGCCATAGGATTATTTATGTTATTTGTTTTCGAGATTCAATTTTTTGGTTTTTTTCATATGCTGGAATATAGTTATTATCTAGCCATTGTCCTTGCTTTGCTTATTCAGAAAACAAGATATCATCATTTTGGAATACCAATTCTTTATCTTGGAACAGGGTTTTCTCTTTGTTGGGCTGCCTTGGAAAAGTTGGTATTTCCGGAACTTAGTATAAATATTATTGAAAGCTTTAATATCCCAACATTCGGTATAGAACCATCCATTTTAGTTGTTTTAGGTGCTTTCATTGAATTTGTATTGGGTTATTTATTATTAATTGGAATCTTCAACCGCCTGTTAGCATTGTCAATAACCCTTCTTTTTTTCATGACAACGACAGTTTTTGGCATTACCGAGATAATTGGCCATTCTATCATACACATTATCTTAATTATTTTTATCATCGAAGGAAAAGGGTTTTATCCCACACCTATTGAAATCCATCGAGGTTTACGTCATCAAACGGTTTTTATTGTATTTAACTTTTTACTCATAAATTTAGCTCTTCTACTTCTTTATTATCGTTTTGCTTAGTTTTTGGTATAGTACAGAACTTTCTTGTAACCATTCAGTTCGTTGGAGAAATCCAAAAGTAGGCACCCACCGCCGGTTACATTCATATACTATGGATGATAACTGATTAATGAAGTGAAGCCAATGTATTACCATTCTCCATATGTATGTCCTTCTGCGTATCCATCCGGGTACCACCCAAGAGTGAGGGCTGAACATGCACAACCAAATGACATGATGCCTAATGGAAATATGAGCTCCATGATGGATATGATGCGGGGGGCGCTCTCAAGTTTTTCATCAATGATTACTACTGTATCGAAAAATGCTTGAAATATGATCGTTCTTGAGAAGAGTGTCATACAGCATTTCTGCAAGAACCAGGTATCCATGACAACACCCCTACCGTTCGATTACAACAGTTTTAAATCTGATACCAAAAGGGCTGGCTGTCCCAATGGTTAATGATCTTATGAGGCAGCTCTTTCATGTTTGAAACACGATATGGCGACCCGAGTGAGAGGTAACTAAATGTTTGAGCCCCACCCTAATCTGAGCCATACCTATTATTTTTACTTATTGACCAAATACAGTAATTGATGTTTATTTTTCTGAAATGATCACTTTACCTAATTGGCAAGCATATATGACATAGTGTCATCACTTTATGTGATGCTAATGTTGATGGATCCTGAACGAAATGAGGAAGTTGATGTATCGGCGTTACATCAACTTCAACCTATCGACATTCCATGTAAACAAAGCTTTTTGTATGAAAACACTTTTGGCTAGAAGGCATCAAGAAACCATGCCCTCCATATTTGTTTTGTAGGACTAAAACGTACATATTTTATTCGATAAGATCTATTTAAGCTGTTTCTGGATCAGCATTTGATATGGTGTATCCTTTCTTTTTGAGGTATTCGATCATTTTTTGTTCTTTTTGTTGTTTCTTTTGGTGAACGTATTCGGGGCCTAGTTCCTGATACGGTTCTCCATTTTTTAAGATGTTGTACGCGATGGTTACGATTAAATGAGCGGAAGCGAAATGAGCCTTTTTCTTGCCTTGCCGTTTCATAATTCTTCGCTGATGGGCAGAAATCCGGTTGTTTTGCCTGGCTGTCGTCAACGCGCATTGGACCGCCATGGTCTGTAATGCTTTGTTCCCTTTTGAGGTTTTACTTCCTTTTTTTTTACCAGCACTTTCGTTGTTTCCAGGACTTAATCCGGCCCAGGAAGCAAGGTGTTTGGAAGACTTAAATACGGACATGTCCACGCCCATTTCAGCGATGAAAGTGGCCGCGCCCGATTGATCCACGCCGGGAATCGTGTCCAAAAGTTCGACTTCTTTGCGATAAGGTTCTAGGCACTGATCGATTTGTTCTTCTAAGTCTTGGATCATTTTCTCAACATATAGCATGTGGTCCCAGTGATACTGCAGCATGTCACGGTGATGACGGCGTAAGCGACCATTGATGGCTTTGGCAATATCAGGGAGACTCGCTTTCGTGCGCCAGTGGACCATTTCCTGAAGTTCCTTCATCTCTATCTTTTCACCATTGATGATTGCTTCGAGGATGCGGCGTCCAGATAAACCAAAGATATCGGACAGAACCGACGTCAGCTTGATGTTGGCATCTTGAAGGATTTTGTGGATGCGGTTTTGCTCGGCTGTACGCTGGTGAGTCATCTTTTTTCGATAGCGCGTCAGATCTCGTAAATCGCGAATATCCTCCGGGGGAACAAAATTGCTTTCGATTAGCCCACTTTTCAATAGTTTGGCTAACCACTCGGCATCTTTGACATCGGTTTTGCGACCGGGAACATTTTTGACATGTTTTGCATTAGCAAGGATAAGCTGAAAATCACTTTCTAGAATGTTCCATACGGGCTTCCAGTAAACGCCGGTGCTTTCCATGACAAGATCGGTGACTTTAAATGATGCGAGCCAATCATTTAATTCCAACAATCCAGCTGTTGTGGTTGAAAATGATTGAATCGTTTTCTCCGGCTTCTTGTCTAATGGTCCAAATAAAGCACAAGCGACAATCGTTTCTTGGTGTACATCTAGGCCTGCACACCTTTCAATCATAGCTTCCATGGGACAACCCACCTCCTACATGAATGAACAATACAAATGACAGTGGATCTGTTTCAAAACTTTTGTATTCGTGCTCTAGGCACAGTAAATGGTTCTTTCATACTGTCAAAACCAGTTTCTTACGCAGGGTATCTTTTTCCAAAATCCACCAAAAAGCATTCAGCCTGGTTGTATTGTTAGTAAAGATATCGCCAATTCATAAAGAGGATATACTCCCATTTTGAGCAAACACCCATTTTCATGGTAGATGGTGGCTACCGGGAGCGTAGCCACATTGTTTCTTATATGAATGAACAAAATATTGTCTCTGAGGCACGTAATACAGCAATGACAATGGCTCAAGATAATTTTAACTCTTCCTTAAGTATGAACGCACAGAATGTAAGGAATATTCATTTACAAATGGCCCTACAACAGTTTGGGTTACAAAGCAGATATAGTGATTTTATTGAATCAAAAGGGTGGGATTATACTCCAAATGCCTCGATTCAAGAGCAGTTACATGCGCTAAAAGTATTTCAACAGATGTATTATAATCTATGAATATAGCCATTCCTGTGCCGATCATCATGATCGGCACAGATATTCCCCGAGCCCCTTGGAGAAATGAAGTTAAAGGTATGCTTCGGCTATGGCCTATAAGTCAGGGTGGGTGCTCTGAAGTTCTGACCACTGTATAAAAGAATACTTGAAATGTGCTCGTTCTTGAGAAAAAACGCATGTCTTTCCAAAACAATTAAAGACATATCGCCAACGGATGATTCAATTCTGAGACCTTCGAGAACTTTGGCGATATCCGCCCCAAAATTGGACCATTAGACACGTTCTAGTAAAAGTATTTTCTAAATAGAATGATAGCGTAAGGAGGGACAGGCCCTTGCGCAGACCATATCACTACTCAAATGCCTTCTCAGTATCGAAATCGAATGTTCAGTCAATCTTTATGGTAGCCGTCGCTTTTATCGTTGGAACCTTTCTTATTATTGCTATGCTAACGACTGCGGATAATCAACATCGCTTTTCTTCATCAGTCCTTCATGATTGGACGAAAGAGGCACAAAGTGATTGGTTTATCCATTTATTAGGGGCTGAAAATCGGTATTATCTAGATGCAATGCAAGATACTTCTACCCCCAGTTTGACAACAACAGTTATAGAGCTTGCTACGAATATGAACTTGAATGACCCACGCACATTTTTGGGAAGAGAGATTCCCGGTTTTTCAGGTTTTGACAATACGCTTGTAATTGCTGGGCAAGGAACTGACTTTACAAATATGGCTATGGAATCTCCCCCTCCTTTCGAGGAACATCAATATGAACAACCCGAAACTGATGGAAGTGAAAGGGGAGATACTGTAGACGATGATCCACCTGAGATTTCCGATGAAGAACCGATCATTCATCTCTTACATTCACATAGCCGTGAGTCTTTTTTGCCTGAAATCGAGGGAGACGATCCAAACCACCAAGAAATTAATATTGTTCAGGTTGGCAACTATCTAGCCGATCAATTTCGCGAATACGGGCTTCCTGTAGAAGTGTCTGATCATGACATTCAACAGAAATTAAATGAGCGAGAATGGGATTATAGCCAATCTTATGAGGTATCTCGCGAGATTCTCATGCAAGACGTGGAAGAACATGAACAACTCGAATTTTTCTTTGATCTTCACCGTGACTCTGTAGAACGAGAGCTTACTACAGCTACAATTAATGATGAAGTTTATGCGCGAACATTTTTTGTTATCGGAGAAGACCATCCGGACTATGAACATAATTTGGAAATGGCGGTAGAAATCCATCACCGCCTGGAGGATAAGTGGCCGGGATTAAGTAGAGGCGTCATGACCTCGGGAGGTGCCGGCGTGGATGGGGTTTATAATCAGGATTTATCACCGAATTCGATGACCATCGAATTCGGAGGGGTGGACAACACGTTTGAAGAAGTCTATCGCAGTGCTGACGCAGTAGCTGAAGTTATACAAGAATATATCTACGAGGAACTTGACCGTTAGATTTGGGGGTGTTTCTCGCCTCCTCTTCATTATCGTCAGCGTACAATTTCATTCCGCGTTTTGCTGCTAATACTGCACTTAGAGCCCCCCTCGTTGTTATAGCGAGGGGGTTCTAAATGCTTGGGGGGTATATTGTAGTAGGTGAAGTAAATGCCTAAGGGTATTACTTCATTTTGATCGTCTGAGCACAACAGTAAATGTAAGAACTGTTGAGAACCATGCCTCCATGTGAAAGCAGAAATTATTAACTTAAAATGAACGTAACCCATTTCGGTTGATTTCCTCATATTAGACAGGAGGCCATGTTTTGAATAGAAATTTATGTTTTCCTCCTTAACGGAACCTTCTTTCCATATGTTCCCATTCTCCAAAACCATTCAAAAGGGCCATAGTAAAACGTTTTTAGCCAGAGGTGGCTGAAAATCATTTGTACGACAAATAAAATGATACCTATAAAAAGGGCGAATACATAGCTTGGTTCCATCCAAATTCCGACCCTTTCAAAAATTGTTCTCCCACTGTGCATAAACAGACTTACGAATACCAGCGACTGCAAAAGGTAATTGGTGAAAGCCATTTTTCCAACAGCAGTAAATGGCAACAACGCATTTGATAGGGTCGTCGTTCTGCTCGTTCCTAAAAGAATAATGCTCATTAAGATTCCAACGGTTACGACAAACGGATAAAAATTTTCCAGAGGCGTGAAGACAAGGGCATCAACCTCATAATAAGGGGCTGTTTTTCCGGAAACACCAACAGTAAGGAAAATCAAAGATAGGAGCCACATTCGCTTTCTCCGTGCTATTGCTTGTGAAAGTAAACCCTTACGATAAGTGTACATCCCAAATAAGAAAAAGCCCAAATGTTCCACCATAGAAGAAAATTCATTAATGAGATATTCGGACCCCGTGGGAGATTCTCCCGGTCCAAGTAGTAAGTCTTTGAGCCATTCGTCAAGAGAAAACGAGTGAGGGAAAAAATAATTTAGAAAATCCACTCCAATCGTATACCCCAGCCAAAAAAACAAAGCCATTGTAAGCAACCACTTCTCTGGAAACTTAATAAAAAAAAGAAGTACGTAACCAGCCATGGCATACATAAGCAGGATGTCCCCCGCCCAAATGTAATACCCATGGAGAGCCCCAATTATAAATAGTAATAGCAACCTGCGGAATAACGTTGGGAATGGATTCAAATTTTTTTTGCTTAGTCTTTGATAAATAAGAATAAGACTGATTCCGAACATAAATGCAAATAATGGCCTGGCGCTATCTTCCAGTAAAATTGACATCAAGGTATCGATGGATTCATTGATAGAAGATTGGTTTTCCGTCTCTATGGAAGCCAATCCAGAAATATTTACTAAAAAAATAGCTAGTAAAGCTAATCCACGCAGTTGATCTAAAATCTTAATTCTATTACCCTGACCCTGACCTTCATTCTTCACCGATCGCATGAGAACCTTCTTTCCAAGTATTTACGTTTTCGAAAAACCTAGTTGGATTTTAAGAAAAAAATGTGTAGAAAGAGTGAAGTTGATAAAACTCCAAAAACGGGCATCTTTGTACATCCATATTCCTTCAGTCAAGATGACAAAAGAAAAGAGACTTCTCGAAGAAGCCCCTGTTTTAATATTATTCAGGTTGATTGGAACATCTGGATCAGGCGTAAAGGCTGGCTCAAATCCATCGCGTTAGGGACGGGGAACCCATGTAGATGAAGGGCAGTGGGTTCTTCCAAATTGTTTTTGACATTTAATATAACCTCATCCCCTTCCTGGACACGAATCTTCTCGCCGGGTACGGATCCATTATACGTCCAGGCATCTGTCATGGTTTCCTCATCAAACATCCAGTGCGTCTCGGTAACATTTAGATTAAACACTTCTTTACCGTCTTCAGTCATCATTTCATTCCCTTGATCCTCTTGTTGATTCTCGGTAGATCCCGTAGATCTCTAATCTAACCCCTCATCCGAGCAACCACCTAGCGCTAAAACAATGGTACTCATTCCTATATATACTTTTTTCAATTTTCTTCCTCCTTTTGATTGGTTATGTCACACTGTAAACGAAAAAAATGTAGAATTTATGAATAAAACTTAAATCTAATGAAAACTGTTTTTTTGCTCTATGAACGATCACTCCATATTTTCTACACATTTTTTTAGTACATTAACGTTATTCATGAAAAGGAGGAATTATAGAATGAAGAAGAAAATCATGATAGGGTCCTTTTCCCTAGTAACAGCTTTTGCATTAGCTGCATGTGGCAATGATGATGAAGATCCAATGCCAGATGAAGGTATGGAGATGGATCCCGATTCTGATAATAATATGGAAGATATGGAGGATGAGATGCCCGATAACGACGATATGGATGGCATGGATATGGATGACATGGATATGGACGATGACGAGCACGAAGACATGGATCACTCCACTTCCGGTGAAGTTCCGGATGATTTAGAGGAAGAAGAGAATCCAACGTTTGAAGTGGGAAGCCAAGCAATGATCGAAGACGCCCATATGGAAGAAATGGAAGGTGCTGAGGCCACCATCGTTGGGGCTTATGATACGACTGCCTACGTTGTTTCTTACGACCCAACCAATGGCGGAGAAAGAGAAGAAAATCATGAATGGGTGGTTCATGAAGAAATTGAAGACGCCGGGGAGGAAACATTTGAACCGGGAGCAGAAGTCACATTAGAAGCCGATCATATGGACGGTATGGAAGGAGCCACGGCTGAGATTGATGAGGCTGAAGAAACGACGGTTTATATGATTGATTACACACCGACGGACGGTGGCGAAGAAGTGGAAAATCATAAATGGGTCACCGAAGATGAACTATCAGAAGTCGAATAAAAAAAGCATGTATTGGCCACCTTCTAACCGATTAGTAAATGGGGGAATGTAAGATTTAATAAACTTGATGGCTCATGTCAAAAGCTATATTCCGTAAATGAAGGGGATATATAATGGCCAGATAAACCGATGACAAATGGAGAACAGATAGCCCTTATCTGATCATTCCATGGGCCATTAAGGTCGAGTGATCCGATAAGGGCATTTTTGTAATTTATAGAAGGATTGTCGTTTTATGATATAGATATTTTTGTACTGTTTTGACCAATCAGTTTCCTTTAATTCACAGTGTTAATAAGACACTCACAAGCAAAAAAATTTATCCTTCTTCATAAAAACTACATATTTTATGGGTAAACCATTAAGGACACCGCATACTAGCTAGTGAATGCAAATTATGTGTCGTAAGAAAGGAGTACCAAGATTAATGACTTATCAAGAGTGTATCCAAGCATGTTTAGAATGCATGGAACAGTGCAATCGGTGTTTTGATGAGTGTCTGAAGGAAGACAACGTACAAATGCTGGCGGAATGTATCCGTTTGGACCGAGAATGTGCCGATGCCTGTGCGTTTGCCGTTAAGGCTATGCAAACAAACAGCCGTTTTGCTAAGCAGATCTGTGAATTGTGCGCGGACATCTGTCAGGCTTGTGGCGATGAGTGTGCAAAGCACGACCACCACCAGCATTGCCAAGATTGTGCGGAAGCTTGTCACCGGTGCGCAAAAGTATGCCGTGAGATGGCGGCTGCATAATCTCTCCACCCTGAGGCGGATTTCTATTCGCCTTCAGGGTTTCTTTTTATAATGAGAGGTGACACTCTACCTCAGTGTCTATGTCAAAAAATGATCAAATTTTACGAACGCAATCTTCACATCAACTACATATTTACTAGCTAAACTTGATATGTAGTACTTCATGGGAGGAGCAAAAGTGGCTGAACGTATACTTATTGTGGATGACGAGAGAAAAATGAGACAGTTGGTTGGTCTTTATTTGACAAATGCAGGCTATGAACTTGATGAAGCAAGTTCCGGAATAGAAGCGATACATAAGGCAACCGATCAACCTTACGATGCCGTTATTTTAGATATTATGATGCCCCGGACCGATGGTTGGACCGTATGTGAACACCTTCGTACTGAAGGATCCAATATAGGTATTTTGATGCTAACAGCAAAAACAGAAATAGAAGATCGGGTCAAGGGGCTTGACCTTGGGGCAGATGATTATCTCGTGAAACCGTTCGCTCCAGAGGAACTCGTTGCACGTGTAAAAGCATTGCTCCGACGTAAATCCAGCTCTTTAAACGAGGATCCAGCAAAGATAACAGACGGGGCATTATTTATTCACCCAGATCGACACGAGGTTAAGGTGGCGGGACAATCCGTTGATTTAACCGCAAAAGAATTTGCGATTTTGTATTTAATGGCCTCCCGTCCGGAACGCGTGTATACAAGGGAAAATGTCATCGAGCAGATTTGGACAATGGATTGTGAATGGCACGATCCTCGAACGATTGACACCCATATCAAAAATATCCGAACCAAATTGAAAAAGGCTGGTCTGCCATTTAATCCAATGAAGACCGTATGGGGAGTGGGATACACATTTAATACAACGGAAGGGAAATAACCGATGAACAGGATATTTTATAAGCTCGGTGGATCAATCATGATTTTGTTTCTCATCGTATTGCTTCCGTTAGGGTATGTCATGGTTCAAATTTTCACCAATTATAATGAAGTCCATTTATACGATGAAACGGATGAAATGGCTTCCCAATATGCAACCCTCCTTGCTGTAGTTGATGATCCTGACATCGAACTTCTTGTCCAATCGATGGATCGGGAGACAGCCCGAAAAATGGTCATTATTGATGCAAATGGAGACGTTGTCGAAGATTCCGGGATCCGTGGTTTTCATCCCTCTGAGCATTCCGCATTGCAGGGGGAGGCAGGAAGATTTACCGACCCAAATGATCACCAAGAATATATTTATGCTGGGGAACAAGTGCAGGATGACGATCTAGGAGAGGTCATTGTCTTTTCACCTTCGGATCTTATGGATCAGTCTGCCATTCAAGTACAGCAGGCGCTGCTTCTATCAGGCGTTGGAGCCCTTCTTCTTGCCTTTGGTTTTACGTTTATTGCCTCCAGAGAATTTTCAACGCCCCTGCAGGAGATGGAAAGAGCCGCAAACCAAATGGCGAGGGGGGATCTAGATGTGGAAGTGCCTGTGAAAACGAAGGATGAGTTGGGTTCGCTCTCCCATTCCATGAATGAGTTGGCACGTGAACTAAAAAGGTACCGGAACAACAGGCAAGCTTTTTTTTCGGACGTGTCTCATGAAATACGGACGCCACTGTCTTATGTTCAGGGGTATTGTGATGCACTAAAAAAGGAGCTTTATCAGGATGAAACCGAAAGGCAACAGTTTGTCGATATTATTCATGAAGAAGCCCACCGCATGAATCGATTGATTCATGATTTATTTGAATTATCCCGAATGGAAGAAGAGCGTTTTCCCTTGGACCTTGAACTCGTTCATATCGGAGACGTTACCAAACGAGCAACAGCAAAACTGGCCACCGAAGCTAAGAAAAAGAACAATACCATAAAGGTTGATATGGAAGGGAAATTTCCAACGATTGTAGCTGATAGTTTCCGGTTGGAACAGATCTTCACAAATTTACTTCAAAACGCGGTGAGTTATACGGAAAACGGGCATGTTTGGATCGAGGGATCCTTGAAAGACGGGAATATCGAAGTAAAAATTTCGGATACGGGAAGGGGTATCGATCCTGAAGATCTTCCCTACATTTTTGAACGTTTCTATCGGGCTGAAAAGTCCAGATCACGTGATTTTGGGGGGACCGGTTTAGGGCTTGCCATCGTGAAACAATTGACGGAACTTCAATATGGAAGCATTCAGGTGGAAAGTGTTACCGGAAAAGGGACGACATTTACGCTACGTTTTCCAGAAGCAAAGGAGGGCGATGAATGACTAGAAGGGATTGGTGGATTGCTTCGTTGGTAATCGCCATCGGCTTGCACTGTTTGGTAATGTCCGGCATTATATCGGCTTCAGCCGATGTTCCTTCTTATCTCCAGCTCCTTTTTCAAATCTGTTTCTGGATGGGGATCCCTCTATTAGTAGGTGCAATGATTTACATTATCATTTCATTCATAAGCAAACGGAAAGGAAGAAAAACATGAGATTGTATCTTGCAAGTTTAGCAGCAGTTGGAGTACTCATGAGTGGGTGTCAAACCGAAGCTCAAGAAGAGGTTGAATTTACGCATATCCATGGGCTTGGCTTCACAGAAGATGGGGAGCAGGCATATATTCCGGCACATGATGGGTTGCGAGTCTATGAGGATGGGACATGGAAGAATGTGGAGAGTGGCGAAGGGGAGCTTCATGACTTTATGGGCTTCACCATGACGTCTGAAGGTTTTTATAGCAGTGGACATCCAAACATGCAGTCGGATTATGAGAACCCGTTTGGACTTGTAAAAAGTACGGATGGGGGCGAAACGCTTGATTTACTCGCGCTCGAAGGGGAGGTTGATTTTCATGTCATGTCGGCCAGTTACAACACAGACGCCATCTATGTCATGAATCCGGAGCTTAATTCAAAAATGGATGAGCTGGGGCTGCATCGAACCCTCGACGAGGGACAGGAATGGGAGTCGCGGGACGCTGACGGGGTGAACGGAAGCGTGATTGCGATTGCCGCCCATCCTGATGAGGAAGATAGGGTGGCTCTGAGTACAGAAGAAGGGGCCTTTCAATCTGATGATGGCGGAGATACCTTTGAACAGGTGCTAAGTGGTGTGCCAGCGCCAGCTTTAACTTATGCGCACACCGGTGAATTGCTTGTTGCCGAGGGTATAGATGAAGAAACAACCCTCAAAGCGATAGACGCCTCCGGCGAAGTAGTTAGAGAGATCCCTGCCCCATTGATCGAAGAAGACGCCATTGGTTACCTGGCCCAGAACCCACAGTCTGAAAACACTCTCATGGTGACGACCATCGAACGTGATATTTTTTATACCGAAAATGGTGGAGAAACATGGGAACAACAAGCGGAACAGGGCTTTAGTGTAGATGAATCATAAGCGCAAACGTAAGTCGTTGATCATACATCAATGTTGGAGGAGGGTCTCGTTATATGGATGATGTGTCGCTCGGCCTTGCTTTTGCGGCAGGCCTCATATCTTTCTTTTCCCCTTGTATTTTCCCGTTGCTTCCGGCTTATTTGGCTCAACTGACCGGCACTGACGTTTCATCGGGAGCCATCAATGCGGAGCGGCGGCTGATTTTCACCCGCAGCATCGGATTTATTCTTGGCTTTACGATTATTTTCTTGCTGCTTGGATTATCCTCAACCCTTATCGGGTCATGGTTTAATCAGTACAGTACAGCCATTATGCAAATGGGCGGGATCATCATTATTTTATTTGGGCTACAAATGAGTGGGCTTATTTCCATTCGTGCCTTACTGACCGAGAAAAAAGTAGCCAAAACCCCTAAAAAGGCTTCGAGCTTTTCCGGTTCGGTGCTGTTTGGTCTGGTATTTGCAGCTGGATGGACCCCTTGTATTGGCATCACCCTCGGTTCCATTCTCACGCTTGCGGGAGCATCCGGAAGTATGCTAACCGGGTCAACCATGCTATTTGTTTATTCCATGGGGCTAGGGGTACCATTCATAGCAGTTTCGCTCCTTTATGCGCAATCTTTCCAGAAGCTTAACGCCATCAATCGTTTTTTACCGGCTATTCAAAAAGGGGGAGGGGTCGTTATGATTATCCTGGGCATCCTTCTTCTCACAGGTTATTTCGAGACGATCGCAATGTATTTAGGGCAGTATGTCCCGTCCTGGATGATATAAATGGTTGTGGTTATGAGAAATTCTTTCAAAAAACTGATCATCTATGAAACTAAATTTATGGGGGCTCATGATGAACAAAAATTGCGAGTGTGGACGAGTCAACCCTTACGGCACAGAAGTATGTGGATCATGTGGTAAACCACTGGCAGACCCTGATTCGAACCGACTGCTCAACATGCGTTACGAGGGTGCCGCACGTCGTTCCCAAATATATAGCACATCCATTATCGATAAAATCTGGAATTTCTTTTCGTCTGTCAAAGTAGGGATAGGCATTATAATTGTAACACTAATTGTCTCTTCCCTCGGAACCATTTTTCCGCAAGAGATGTTTATGCCGCCCGGCGAAACGCCGGAAGTGTATTATGAAGAGGAGTACGGAGGATTAGGCCAAGCTTATTATGCTTTAGGGTTGCACAATATGTATGGATCTTGGTGGTATATGTTGTTGATTGCTGCGCTGGGCATATCGATCATCATTGCTAGTATCGATCGTTTTTTTCCATTATATAAAGCTTTGAAATCGCAGCGTGTAACAAGACACAAAAGTTTTATGAAACGTCAGCGTATTTTTGGGACAAGTCGGGTGGAGGATGTCGACCACACGTTTCAAGCAGCCCAAGATCTATTGAAAAAGAAGCGCTACAACATCCGGGAAGAAAACGGCCATATACTGGCGGAGAAAAACCGTTGGGCACGGTGGGGACCTTATGTGAATCACATCGGGTTGATTATATTTTTAATCGGGGCATCGCTTCGGTTTTTCCCTGGCATGTATGTAGATGAAAATATGTGGATTCGTGAAGGCGAGACCGAAGTGGTCCCTGGCACATCCGGTGAATATTACGTTGAGAATCAGGGATTCACGTACGAAGAGTTCGATGAAGATGATGAAATTTTTGCGGATGGCATGGAAGCAAGTGCCGCCCTTCAGTTTGAAGAAACTTTTCGAACAGACGCAGTATTATATAGACCAGAAGGCCCTCTGGGCGTCGATCAAGAGCTCGAAGAAGTCGATCGGCATCCGATCGAAGTCAACGATGCCTTCCACTTCGATGATTACACGCTTTATCAAGTGGACTATAAATTGGATGAGTTAAAAGAACTGAGTTTTGAAGTTGAGGACACGGAAACCGATGAGGTGTTGGGTTCCTTTACCGTAGATTTAAATGACCCGGATGATACGTATGCCCTTGATAATGGGGAGGATGTTCGCATTAATAGCTACTTCCCGAATTTCTATATGAATGATGAGGGCATGCCAACAACGGAAAACGATGTCCCGGATAATCCGGCATTCATTTTTGAAATGGCGAACCCGGATACAGAAGCATTAGACCACACTTTTCTCGGTATTCAAGCGAATTACAATGTGAGCCCTGATCAAGAAGAGAATCGGTACGAGTTTTCGTTAGATGGTCTTGATACTAATGATTTAACAGGTCTTACCGTTCGAAAAGATAACACCATTCCCTATCTTAGTGTTGGAGGGGCCATTTTCCTTATCGGTCTTGTACAAGGATCTTATTGGCCACATCGTCGCATTTGGTTGCAACGAAACGACGGAGAGGTTTGGCTCGCTGCTCATACGAATAAACACTGGGCACCCCTGAAAAAAGACATCGATGCGATCACGAAAGAGACAGGCATTACGGCGCCTCGGGATCAAATCGATGATGAATATGAGAAGGGAGAGGAGAAGGACAATAGCTAAGGTTCACTCTTAATGAGAGGATAGGAGGTAAATAAAGATGAGTTTGAGCATGATCCTACTCACGATCGCATTCTTTTTCTATTTAGTTGCGACGGTTTTATACGCGGTGTCTGTGACAGGGCGAAAATGGAGGAATAAAGAAGGCTGGGTAACGGGAAATAACTGGGGTCTTTTCGGGTATATAACAGCCATTGGTGGCCTCGTTTTTGCCTTAGGGTATTTCGTGACCAGATGGATCACGGTCGGGTTTGCCCCGGTAAGTAATATGTTCGAGTATCTCACATTTTTTGGTATTACGTTAAGCCTCGCTTTTGTGATCATCTATGGCATATATAGAAGTAACGTCCTTGGTGTCATTACATTGCCTGTTGTGATGCTCATGATTGGGTATGCCACAGTATTTGTAACTGATTATCAACCACTACAACCGGCTTTACAAACCTATTGGCTTGAGATTCACGTGTTAACAACAGGGTTGGCTCAGGGAATTCTTGCCGTTAGTTTTGGGGCAGGGGTCATTTACCTTCTACGGACAATCGATTTAAAAGAAAAAAAAATGACCAAAAGGACGTTTGGCGTCGAGTTTATTATGTACACCTTTATGACTCTTTTTGCCTTCATCGTTTTGACCAACGCGTTTAACGCATTCGGTTATGAAGCTCAATTTGCTTATGTCAATGAATTTGAAGAACCAGCCGAAATCATTTATGATCTTCCCCCGATATTTGGCCCGAACGAGGGAGAGTTGCTCTCTTCAGATCGTATGGAGCCTTGGTTCGAAATGCCCGATTGGATTGATAGTGATTCCTTGAACACAACAGCATGGGCTTTTGGTTCTGGTCTCGTTTTATTTGGGGCGGTTCGTTTAATCACGAGGAGACGTATAGGGACTCTTTTACAACCATTCGTGAAAAGGGTCAATCCGGACTTAATGGATGAAATAAGCTATCGTGCCATAGCAATTGGGTTCCCACTTTTTGCATTAGGAGGGCTTGTTTTTGCCATGATCTGGGCTCAAATTGCTTGGACAAGGTTTTGGGGGTGGGATCCGAAAGAAGTGTGGGCACTCATTACCTTTCTCTTCTATGCAGCTTACCTGCACTTACGGTTGAACCGCAGTTGGCAAGGGGAACCTTCTGCTTGGTTGGCTGTTATTGGTTTCGCGATTATCATGATTAATTTAATATTCGTCAACCTTGTTATTGCAGGTCTTCACTCTTATGCTTAGAATCAAAAGCATCTTTGACAAGGTATCCATGCAGAGAGAACACGTCTAGGAAACGCCTAAAAGCGCCATCAATGGCAATCTATCAATAGTGAGGTGGACTATGGATAAAGAGGAAAGAGCTAAACGTAAACGACGGCGCCTATGGATGCGTACGGCTGTGTTAATGACGCTGGCTGTCGTTGTTTCTTACGTGTTTTACACCAATTTTGTTCACACGGAGGAGGCGGTTTCTGAAGGAGATCAAGCCCCCAATTTCACGCTGATCAATATGGATGGTGAAAGGGTAGAGCTTGCCGATTATGAAGGGCAAGGCGTATTTCTTAACTTTTGGGGCACCTATTGCCCACCATGTGAAGAAGAAATGCCTTATATGGAAGATCAACATCAGGCGTATTTGGATGATGATGTTGAAATTCTTGCCGTAAATGTGGGGGAATCCGAGTTGACCATTGATCGATTTGTTGATCGTCTTCAGTTAACTTTCCCTATCCTCATGGATGAAAATAGCGATGTGATGGATTATTATGGTGTCGGGCAACTCCCGGCAACCTATATGATTGATGAAAACGGGGAGGTTGTTCACATTCGCGTAGGTGGCATGAGTGAAGAACACGTCCAAGATTTTATGCAAATGGTCGACCCTACAGCTTCTTAACAACGGTCGTAATCGATTAAAAATCTAATCCTGACAGCGTAGAGTTATTTCAATGGTTAGATGACCCGGAAGGTGGAAAGGTGCTAATCTCCTTAGAAAGCGGGTCGACGGGGGAATACGAATGGTTCGAAAAGTAAGCAGTATAGGAGCTCTTCTGATTGCAACGTTGGTGATGGGAGCAATCATCTATAATTCTGTTTCTTCTCCACCGATGGGTGTCAACCAGGGAGAAAAAGCCCCGGATATGGAGTTGCCGAAAGCCGAAGGAGAGAGTATGAGTTTAAACGATGTACGTGGCACATTTGTCATTATGAATTTTTGGGCTTCTTGGTGTGAACCCTGCATTCGAGAATTTCCTCTGCTTGATCAAGTCCATCAGGAATTTAATGACGATGAGGTAAATGTGCTAGCGGTCAATATGTCATCGTTTGAGCGTACGATGGATGAAGCAATGGAATTTTTAGATGAGCGACCAGTCACTATGCCTATCCTCTTCGACCAGGATGGGGAAATGGCTGATGCGTATCAAGTCGCCGGTCTTCCAACCACGTATTTGATTAATGAAGAAGGCATTATCGTTGATATCATTATGGGAGAAGTGACCGAAGAAATGCTTATGGAGAGACTCCAACCTTTCTTATGACTAGCAATAGATTTCGATTAAAAGTCCATCTTGTAAGACATTGTGACAGTACATTTCCTAACATGCCTTATTCCGCAATCGCGCTTATATTCTTGAACAGTCATTCTCGCTTCGTTCGTATTATGAGTTTAACCAGTCATTTCTGGTTGAACTCATAATACAAAGGGCGTAATTGCGGAACATTCCCTAAAAAATACCCTTTGGAATCATCTTATCCAAAGGGTTAAACTTCGCAACTAATTGTTATTATTCTTCTAGTGTACCAACAGTTGGTAAGTCTTCCAATACATCAGTTCCATGTGGAGCTTCTTCAATTTCTTCTGTGTGGTCATCACCAGCCTCTAATCCACCAGCGGGGGCGTGTTCTCCACCTTCCCATTCATCAACATCTGTAACGTCGTAAACGACTCCATCAACCGCTACATAAGCATCGTTTCCATCGTGCCCATCATATTCTTCAAGTTCTTCCAAAGTAAATTCTCGATCTTCTTCAGTTTCATCTCCTTCATCCGCTGCTTCTTCTCCGCCACAAGCAGCAAGTAGCATGACTGAGCTGCCAAGAATCATCAATAATTTATTCACAGAATACCTACTCCTTAAGTTAAATAGATACTAATGGTTTCTCCATACACATAATATAACATTTCGAATTTGGTCCTAAATAGACATTTCATAGATTTGTCAGCTTTAATTCAAATGGGATTTTATATTTATAAGTGATAGACATAAGAAACTGTATCTCTCCCTAATAGTTTGAATAAGCACTGATAGGTTACAATGTAATAAAAAGGATTATTCAACAATCGTTGTTATGAGTACATCATAGCAACAGCTAATTTTTGTGAGGAATTATTGCATGGTTTTGGTTCCGATGATGTGCTCTTGCCAATAATCACTGGTAATGTCAGCTTGAACAACACCTTCACTCCCTGCGTGAATCATTTGGTTATCCCCGATATATATGCCACTGTGTGAAGCTCCTGTCATATCATACGTGCCTTCGAAAAACACAACATCCCCAATGCTCATAGACGTTACGTGTTCCCCATCGTTCTCCCACATCTCTGCATGAGTTCGAGAGACATCGATGCCATTTTGATCAAACACATAATTGATAAAGCCGCTGCTATCAAATCCATCAGGCGTTGTGCCGCCCCATTGATAAGGCGTTCCCAGTACACTCTCAGCTGTTGCAGCAATATCTGAATCTGAAGAAGCAGGATCTTGGTTTTCTGAATCTTCATTTGACGGATCACCATTACTTGAAGTGTCTGGTTCTAATGCCTGATATGTATTTGGGCCGGCTATTCCATCTATAACAAGGCCTTGATCGCTTTGATACTCTTTAACAGCATTTTCTGTTTCAGAACCAAACGTTCCATCGACTTGAACAGCGTACCCTTGATTACTTAACTCAGACTGTAATTGCTCCACTTCACTACCTTGGTCATCTCTTAGGAGATAGTTTTGTGAAGCGCCCATGTTTTCCTCTGTGTAATAATCTTGTTTGCTATGATCATCCTCGTCTGGCTCAGCGTATGCGGAGACACTTTCACTCCACATCGGTGCAAACATAACAACTGTCACGAGTGATGAAGATAAAAATAGTTTTCTCATGTTCATTTAAAATTCCTCCCTATTTTTGTATTCCTAAATTAAAATAACAAGAAAATATGGAGAAACTATGAGTATACTATTACTGTATGATTACAAGTATCTCCCTTCATAATATTTTCAGTAGATATAGCGCCATCATCCCAATCACGCGCGTAAAGTTTTTGGGATATCCATAAACTGAGCCCTTTATGCTTCTCTATGAAAGTAGTTGATTACCCTAGATTAAAGGAAGATTTTAAAAAGACCTTGACAGGATCAATGTGTTTCTCTAATCTTAAATCGTAATCATTACTATTTGAAAGGGTGTTTATTTGGATGCGGAAACCATGTATGATGATCATCATTTCCGGCATAGCACTTGCCGGTTGCCAAGGGGAAAGCTTGGGTAACGAAAGGGAGGAGGATCCTTTACAGATTCACACGACGGTTTTCGCTTTGGAGGACTTTACGTCCAAAATCGGCGGCAGCGAAGTCAATGCCGAAACCATCTACCCGCCGAACGCAGACGCGCATTCCTTTGAACCGACAGCTAATGAGTTGATCCAACTCGCGGAAAGCGATGCCTTTATCTATTCCGGCGTAGGTATGGAAGGCTTTGTTGAAACAGCCGAAGATATGCTCGCTGATGAGGGTGTGGCTATGGTCCCTGCGGGCGAAGGCATTGAACTAATTGGCAACGACCATGACCATGATGATGATCATGACCATGAACAAGATCACGAGGCTGAACATGAGGATGGCGACCCGCATATTTTTTTGGATCCGGTCCGTAGTATAGACGTTGCGGAGAATATTAAACATACACTTATCGAGTTGCGGCCGGAACAGGAAGCTTATTTTACGGAAAACTATGAAGCGCTACGTGATGATTTGGAAACGCTCGATCAAACGTTGGAATCGACGTTTGCAGAGGCCGATCGTGATGAGTTGATTGTCTCCCATGCTGCTTATGGCTACTGGGAAGATCGTTACGGATTAGAACAATTGAGCGTTCTAGGTCTTTCCCCTAATGAAGAGCCGTCCCAATCAGAGCTTGCCGAAATCGTCGAAATCGCGGAAGAAGAGGATATCGGCTACGTCGTTTTTGAAAATAACGTGAGCAGTTCCGTCACCGAAGTGATTCAGGAGGAAATCGGCGCAGAAAGCCTGGTGCTTCGAAACTTGGAATCCATTTCCGAAGAAGACATGGAGAATAATGAAGACTATTTCAGCATAATGGGAAAAAATATTGAGACGTTGCAGACGGCGTTAAATGAGTAGAGTAGCGCTTGGAGGACCCTTTATTTGGAAAGGTCCTTGCCTTTTCCAGTGCATCTGAGAAGAAGGTTTTTTCCAATTCAAGGTGCGCCGAGTCCTCGATTTGGAAAAAGAAACAAGAGTGCTTGTTAGATGCGGGTTTAAAGAATGTTTCAGAAAAAAATGCCTGCCATTAGGAAAGATGAAAAAATTTTAGGGAAAGTAAAGAATGAGCTGATTTCCCCTACAAATCTTTGACAAAAGGAAACAGCCAAAAAAAACCAGCATTGTTGCGGTTCCTTGGCTGTTTTTGTTGATTTCGCAAAACTTAGGACTATTTTTGCTTCAAATCGCTTGGAGGATCATCTTTGGCTATTTGTCTTCATTTTACCTCTTCTCATTTCGGCTCAACACCAAAATCTATGGTTGACTAAGCTCATATTTCCATATATTGATTCATGTAGTCTTCATTACATTCAACAAGAATGCGTTGGTGGTAAACATTAGGATTTCTCGTGAAATAATGACGCCGTTGAAGCGCTTTGATTTTGTTATGCCGCCCTTCAACAACGGCATTCGTGTAGCGTAAACGATGATAATTAACAATCTCTTTCTCCCAGTTCTTCAAGGTTTTCAGACATTCTTCGCTCGCTTGGTGCTGGATGGCATGCCCTTGTTTGTACCATTTTTGGAGTGTTATGGCCGCTTGCTTGGCATTTGTACTAAGGTCATACCATTCGATAAAGGCTTCCTTCCACTCGTACGCTTGGGCGAGTGTTGGATGGTAATGAATAATGGTTTGCACAGTTGCTAGTTCTTTGTCTGATAACTCATCTCCGCGCTTTGCCAGAAGCCGATGATTCCTTTTCAGTTTTTTCCGAGCGTGCGGGGGCAATCCTTTCTGCACATCGCGGCGAACGTCTTGAAGGGCTTCGGTCACATAGCGATTCACATGGAATCGATCAACAATCCGAATAGCCCGGGGGAACCAGGAACCGATCACTTGGTGATAAGTGAAACTCATATCCATGACGACGGCGACGGGATTCAAAACATGGAGAAACGGATGCGCTTCGGCATACGTGTGTAAATCTTCTTTTTTTCGCCCAGAGATGATATCGAGCATACTTCCGCCTTTTAAGTCATGGATCCCGGTGTTATAGGTATGGCCCTTACGGATCGCAAAATCATCGATCCCTAAAACCAAGCCCTGTCGATCCATCGCATCTTGAAAGCATGTCTGTTGCGTTGCTTCACTTTCGATTTGGATACCGACCTTAAAGAAACGTTCGACCGTTGTGTAAGGGGCTTCTTCAAATCTTGCCAAGCTTTTTACGGTTGTCCCGTGGCCTTTTTGAAGGCATTGGTTTTGAAAGGCGATCGTATAACGCTTTTTCGGAGCTACAAAATCATATTGCCATACAAAGTTAGCCCCGCAGTTTTGACACTCCAAAGCAATCGCCTGGAGCAACAAGTAGGTGTGTGAAACACCCATGGATAAATGACGAACACAGCGTTTATATGGTGTCCCGTTTCGTTTCACCTGTTCCGAGTGACAAATCGGACAAGGTTGGATACGATCGATAGGCATTATCTCAAAGATTATGTTCTTCTCGTTATCGAGATAACTTTGTTTAATATCGATGGCTGGAAGTCCGAGCAATTGCTTGATACAATGATTGTGCACCTGATCACCCCACTATGGTTTTTGGTCGCACATTCATCATAGCAAGGGTGACGGGTGCTTTTCATTTATTTGGGTTTATTACCATATTTGTCCTTAGTTTTCAGCCATAGATTTTAGTGAAGACCCCTCATTTCTTATTCTTATTTTTTTTCCTATTCTTTTTCTTCGGTGGATCATCGGATAAATACCTGATCCTAGATAAGCCTGTTTTTCTTCGATAAATGATAGTGATGACACCACCGACAATTAAAACAATGGAAATGACTTGTGCCGTACGCAGGAGGTCAAAGATCATTAAACTGTCCGTACGTAATCCTTCAATGAAGAAACGACCAAATGAGTACCAAATAACGTACGTGAGAAAAAGCTCACCACGCCTCAAGTTGACTCTTCGTAAATAAAGAAGAATCCCAACCCCGATAAAACTCCAAATGGATTCATATAGAAAAGTTGGATGATAGTAGCTGCCATCAATGAGCATTTGATTGATAATCCAATTCGGAAGCATAAGGTTTTCAAGAAATTGCCTCGATACCTCTCCGCCATGAGCCTCTTGGTTTATAAAATTGCCCCAGCGCCCAATGGCTTGCCCAAGTAAAATACCCGGAGCTGCAATATCTGCAACTTTCCAAAAAGAATAGCCTCGAATTTTTGCAAATACATACCCAGTAAGAACGCCACCAACTAGCCCACCGTGGATCGCAAGGCCACCTTCCCAGATTGCAATTATTTGTCCTGGGTTTTCCAAATAATAATCCAAGTTGAAGATGACATAATACATCCTTGCAAAAACCAGTGCAACTGGAACTGCCCAGATGAGTAAGTCTGCGATAAAGTCTTTTGGAAGTCCACGACGTATGGCTTCACGGTTGACTAATACGTACCCTAGTAAGGCACCAAGAATGATAATAACGCCATACCAATATATCGGCCAGCCGAAGATTTCAAAGGCAACGGGGTTTAATGGTTGTACATTAGAAAGCAGCATTTTCTTCACTCATTTCTAGGCATTTGATCAAAAATTCCATGAACTTGACAATAAGTTGTATGAGAATTTTCTTTCCCGAATAGATAGTTTTACCTGTGTAATAGCATTAAGGTATTTACAAATTCTAAAACTACGACTTACGTTAAGACAAAAATGTGATCCTATATTACACGCAATATAAGATCACAAAATCATACCATCACTTAATGCTCACCAAACGGCGACCATGGGCTTTTCCACGTTAGGGCAATGGTAGTCGTTAATTTGTTTCCAGTGGCCCTTCCCAAACGGCCATTCCTCCACCAAAATTGGCGACATCATCAAATCCTTGATTAACAAGAAAGTCCGCACTATCAACCCCCATGCTCCCTGTGTGGCAAATTAAGATGATACGGTTGTTATCGCTCAATTCGTTATAACGTTGTTGAAATTCATCGTAAGGAATATGAATCGCACCGGGGATATGTCCTTCGTCGTAAAGCTCTTTTTCACGCAAGTCAACCAATTCAACGTTTTCCTTACCAATCTCTGCACTCACCTTGTTTTGGTTAATCTCTACCCACTCCCCTGTTTCCTCGGCTTCAGGTTCAACTGTAAATGGGTTAAACGTTAGAAGAAACACTAAAGTTATTACCGTCAAAACAATGGGTATGATATATTTACCCCGCAATTGCTCCCCCCCTTTATAAATATCCAGATGATGAAGTTATTGACCCTTTAACATTCAATGTATGCCCCCTTACTGAGGAATCATTGTGTTTTTCTCCTTTTATCATTC
Source organism: Salicibibacter halophilus (assembly GCF_006740705.1). GTDB lineage: Bacteria > Bacillota > Bacilli > Bacillales > Marinococcaceae > Salicibibacter > Salicibibacter halophilus. The sequence continues at coordinate 2,675,053 of NZ_CP035485.1, forward strand.
CTCATCTTTCCTCATAGTTCTAGTGTAGGTGAAAAAAGTGAAGAAAAAATGAAGTATTTTTATGAAAGATACAAAAGCTGCCGGTGTTCCATAGATCTCCATAGTTTTTTCATATATTTTTTCTATACTGATAAAAAAACGTATGGAAAGGGATGAAAGAAAAGAATGAGCCGAGCGATCAAAAAACATATTACCTTGTTCATTGTAACCGTGGCACTTATGGCTTTCTTTCTCTTTTTAAGAAGAGAATGGGATCCGATGCATGCCTGGAACCGTGCTTTTGCCGACATATCTGTTCTTTACATCGTAGCGATTCTCCTTCTTGGATCCTCTTCAAAGTTCAGCAACAGCATGAAATTATTGCTGCACTGGAGGAAACAGTTGGGAATTTGGGTGGCCATAACGGCTTTTGCTCATGTTTACATTATTTTTGACGGTTGGATTATGTGGGACTTCATGAGGCTGTTCTTTGTCTTTAATCCCATGACAAATAGTTATGATATTGATCCAGGCTTTGCCATCGGTAACCTTATTGGCATAGTGGCCTTGGTTTATTTATTTGCACTTTTCATGACCTCGAATAAAAAGAGTATAAAAGTGCTTGGTCGAGAAGGTTGGAAATACCTCCAACAGCGTGTGCACCTATATTATATTTTGGTCGTTCTACACACGGTTTATTTCTTGTTCTTTCACATCCCGTTACCAAATTTTGCTCGAATTCCATTTCTATTTTTAATTGTTATCGTGTGGGCTGCACATATCTTTGGTTTTATTAAAGTCCTTTCGGAGAGGAATCAAAAAAATTAGCTGGTTTGAAACCTAAATAAATGACAATCTCCATTGGAATGATGCAAAAGCTTTTACCTATCTTTTGTGGAGATTTTTTTGAAGCGCAGGAGGCCTTAACAAGCGCTATAGGGGAGGAGATCGGAAGTTGGCTGACGGTGGGTGGGTTCTTTGCCGGTATGTTGCTGGGGGCGTTGATCGACAAGCTCGTTCTTAATCAAGGCAACCCTCATAAAGTGAAAAAAGTAGAAGAGATGGATCAATCTCCCCCCAATCGGCCAGAAATCCGGAACTAATGAGAATGGGGGGGTTCACCGCACTTGCCATAACCATTCACAACTTTCCGGAAGGCATTGTTGCCTTTACCGCGGCTTTACAAGAACCTACGATCGGCGTTGCCATAGCGATCGCAGTTTCCCTTCACAATATCCCGGAAGGCATCAGAGTATTTATCCCCATATATTATGCAGCAGGAAGCAGAAAGAAAGCACTTTTGTATCCATTCTTGTCAGGGTTATCAGAGCCCCTCGGTGCGGTGGTCGCATTTATGGTCTTGATGCCTTTATTAAATGATATTCTGTTCGGCATCGTATTTGCTTCCGTTGCCGGGATTATGTTTTTATCTCATTGGATGGGCTCATTCCTGCGGCTGAAAAATATAATAAAGAGCATTCCTCGATTTATGGGTTTTCGTACGGCTGTCACGGCGTTTAGCTTGCAGTGCTTTCCTGAAAGAGGAAAAAAGCTACCTTGTGAGTATGTGATTTATAGCGTGCACTTTTCATCCGGTCTAATTGACTGTGAAACAGATTCCCTATTTGAGTTTAATATACATTACCCCCCTAATGCATTTTTGCATTTATCATATGTTGATATTATAGCCATAAAATAGTGGTAAAGGACAAGGAGTATGATTAAATGATTACGGGGTATATGTATATAATTGGTTTCTTATCCATACATCTGGGTTTCATTTTTTCCATTTATTTTTTTAGCAGATATAAAGGTAGCCTTATGGTCAATATGATGATGACCATGGCTTTGGCCATGGTATTTGGCTTGTCATTAGGTTTTTTCATCGGAATCGTTCTTCATGGAAATTTGTTATATTCGACCTTGTTCAGCATAACCTTTGCTGGAATCACCGGATTTATTCTCGGTATACGCTTACATGTGCTAGCGAGTATTGAAGGGCTTTTTTCCGGGATCATGGCAGGGATGATGGGAACAATGGTTATAGAAATGCTCACGATTTCGGAAGGGGCAGCCCTCCTGTTGATCAGCTTGTTATTGCTAATGGGCACCACAATGTTTTGTATTCGCCACGTCCTTCAGGAAAGATTTTCAACTTTCATTCAAAAATATGATTATGTCCTGCTCGTTGCAACGTGTATGTTAATGCTACTCACATTCTGGACCTTCCCCTTTTCAAGTATGGAAAAGCAACCACCCCCGCAACACGAGGAAAACCATCATATAATGATGATCGGCGAATCGGAAAAAAATCCAATTAATGAGGAGGAAGACATTCTGCCAAATACAATCTACCCCCTCAGAACGAGCTATAGAATAGCGTAGTGGGAATCATGACTTTCATGGTGTCTTCAAAGATTCTCCATATTTATTTGTTATGATTTGTGTTGAGTACGAGGATAAAAAGAAGGGAGGGATTCCGCATGAAAAACAAAAAGTTCTTACTCATTCCATCACTTGCTATTGCTGCTGTCTTGGTCGCAACCCCGATCGGTATTACATGGGCATCTGGAGATCATAGTGAAGGCGGTATGATGAATGGAATGATGATGGATGCTATGAATTCCCCAGAGGGTGAAAAGATGATGAATGCTTGTCAGGATTTCATGTTTTCCAATAGCGGATCAGATTAACTGGAGATTGAAAGTCTGATGGGTGCTCTCAGCTGCAGAAAAAATAGCCAAACTTAACTGAAGCCCTATGATTGAAAATCAGAATCAGCTCATGCATAGCATAAAAGGCGCAATCCTAGATTAAAGGAAAGCGCCTGATTACGTGTAACCTTGTTTCTGATAAATTTATTTACCTAGTATCTCTGCTTCTAAAGTATTGAAGTTAACGCCGTTGTTATTGCAGCAATCCGCTAATTTCCCGTCAATAGCAACCGATGGGACCGATTTAACCCCATACTCTTTAGCTTTATCATCACATTCGTCGGTGTCACATTTCTTATTCAAATCATACACAACAACTTCATGCTCAGCACTATATTGCGTAAGGTCTTTGACTTGTTTTACAGTCCCTTCACAGATAGGGCAACCTGACGTAAATACTTCAACTAATTTTTTAGCCATCTTCGATCTCTCCTCGTATAGTAAGTTTAAGCCCTTCAAATCTTGGGCAAATTCCACAAGATATTTTGTAGATTCATATGGTTTTTCCTTGGATGTCTCTAGATATTTCTAGATAATGATCATAGGATCATTTGGGACAATTCTTTTCTCTCCTGTGGTTCGACCACAACTAAAGACTGTCTCTCAGTGTACGTGCGGCACTTCCTACTCGCAGGCTGAGCCCTCGGCCTCTTGAACTCAGGGGAAGCAGCCCCTGGGGCGGCTTTCAATGCCGATGGAGTTCTGATACACGAGGTTGATGATCGGCGTTCACACTAGAGATATCTCGAGGCGTCCAAAGAACGACCGAATGATTCTACAATGAAAGGAGGAATCCCCCCATGCGAATGTTTGTCGGGCTTGACGTTAGCTCGTTTGATATGAAAGTGTGTGTGCTTGATCAAGAAGGTGATCAGCTTTCGGTTTTTACGGTTTCCAATGACTGGCCGGGTGCCCAGGTGCTCAAAGAACGGTTGCTCGAGCTCTTGGCCGATACAGAGGTTGACATCCTAAAGATCGGTCTGGAGTCCACATCCGTCTACAGTTTTCATCCATCCATGTTCTTGCATGATGACGATGATTTAAAACCCTATGGCGCCCAAGTCTTTGTGATCAATCCGAAGCAGATCGCCAACTTTAAAAAGAGCTTCGCAGACATGAACAAGACCGATGAGATTGACGCCTTTGTGATCGCCGATTATATGCGTTTCGGGCGCAATCAGATGTCCGTTGTCAAAGAAAGCCAATACGTGGCTCTCCAGCAGTTGACACGTTCGCGTTATCACTTGACCAAAGCGATGACGAAAGAGAAACAACACTTCTTGCAGCACTTGGAGTATAAATGCAACACCTTTTCCAAAGAAGTGGATTCATCGGTGTTTGGCCATGCTATGATGGAACTCTTTCTTGAAAAATACAGCCTGGATGAACTTGCCCAGCTTCCGCTTGAGGACCTGGCTCGGTTTCTTCAAGAGAAAGGGAGAAATCGTTTTCCCGATCCGGAAGCTGTCGCCGCATCCATCCAGAAAGCCGTCCGTTCATCGTACCGATTGGACAAAGTGGTCGAAGATTCCATCGATGTACTTTTAGGAACGTCCATTGAGCTCATTCGTTCCTTCCAAAAGCAAATCAAGGCGATCGATCAGTCCATTACTCGAATCATGAAAGGACTGACGCAGACGCTGGAATCAATCCCGGGCATTGGTCCGGTCTTCGCCGCAGGCATCATTGCCGAACTCGGTCAGATTGACCGGTTTCCCGATGAAACAAAAATAGCTAAATATGCGGGACTGTACTGGCGAAAACACCAGTCCGGGCGGTTTACCGCCGAAGATACTTCACTGACACGTCAAGGGAACCATTATTTGCGTTATTACCTCGTTGAAGCCGCCAACTCGGTACGAAGGCAAATTCCGGAATACCAAGTCTTTTATCAGAAGAAGTATCAAGAAGTCCCGAAACATCAACACAAACGTGCACTCGTGCTCACGGCAAGAAAACTCGTGCGATTGGTGGATGCGCTGCTACGCAAAAACCAACTCTTTACGCCAGAAAGGGGCGTGAACCTCTGACCGACATCGGCTGAGGGCTAGCCTTTCATTTTACCAGTATTTTACATTTTATTACTGGTGTTGTTCAGTGCGCGCTTTTTTCGCCTAAATGTCCTTTGACAACTTCATTTACTGTGATTTTGAACTTGACATATTACCGCAGGTCTTTAGATAGGTTTGTAATGATTGGACACTGGTCTTTAGGGACACCTGAACCCGGACAATTTGCTGCTAATTCTTCTAATAATGATTTCATGTGAATAAATTCGTTTATTTTCGAGTCAATTTCTTGGATTTTATTATTTGCAAATTCGTACATATCTTCTGAACGAAAGTTTTCGTTATGAGAAGCTAATAGCAGCTTTTTAATTTCTTCAAGACTAAATCCAACATTCTGGGCACGTTTAATAAATTGAATGTCTTGTACCACCTCTTTCGGAAACATTCTGTAGCCAGATTTTGTCCGAGGAGGTTCAGAAATAAGCTCACGTTTTTCATAATACCTTACTGTTTCAACATTAACGTTCGAGGCATTTGCTAATTGACTTACCGATAAACCATTCATTCCTTTCCCTCCTCGGTTATTATGGTAAAGTCTGTACCCTGATACAAAGTCAAGGCACGTAATTCGATTTTCATCCGATTGCTTATAGAGCCAAGAGTATTTACTTCATTTTGAGCGTCTGGGCATTGATCGCTACGATGACGGTACTCAGTGACATGAGGACCGCACCTAAGGCTGGATCAAGGAGAAAACCCCATGTAGCAAGCACACCTGCTGCGAGTGGAATCGCCACAATGTTATAGCCGGCGGCCCACCAAAGGTTTTGAATCATCTTGCGATAAGTGACTCTTGACAGATCGACAATGGATACGACATCGAGGGGGTCACTATTGACGAGTACAACATCGGCTGTTTCCATGGCGACGTCTGTACCTGCTCCAACGGCGACGCCGAGATCGGCATTTGCAAGTGCGGGTGCATCATTAATGCCATCCCCGGTCATACCAACCCGTTTTCCGTCAATCTTTAGTTCTTTAACTTTTTCTGCTTTTTCATGAGGAAGGACTTCGGCAATGACTTGATCGATACCAATCTGTTTGGCCACTTCCTGGGCCACTTTTTCGTTGTCACCGGTTAGCATCACGGTTTCGATGCCGATTTGGTGCAATCGCTCAACGGCTTCCTTGGCGGATTCTTTGACGACGTCAGCTAAGGCAATGGCACCGAGTAATGTTTGCTCCTGAAGGACAAAAACAACGGTTTTGCCTGTTTCGGCCAGTTTGGAAAAGTCTCTCTCATCGTAGCTGATTCCTTCCCTTTGCAGATAACCCGGACTAACGACCGAAATTGTCTTGCCGTCAATTTTTCCGGTAATGCCTGCGCCAGTCATCGAATCAAAAGCTTCCGGTTGAGGAATATCGATGTTTTCTTCTCTTCCTTTTGCAACAACCCCGGCAGCAATCGGGTGCTCCGATTGTGATTCAAGGGAAGCCGCCAGCCTTAGTAGTTCCTCTTCGGATACATCCTTCTCCGGGAGAATGTCTGTAACTCCGAATTCCCCATGCGTGAGTGTTCCGGTCTTATCAAAAATCATCGTGTCTATCCTTCTGGCACTTTCAAATCCGATGCGGTTTCTAATAAATAACCCTTTCTGAGCTGAAATCCCTGTGGAACGCGCGGCTACTAACGGAATCGCGAGACCGAGGGCGTGCGGACAAGAAATAACAAGCACGGTGACCATTCGGGTGACCGCGAACTCTGTGCTCACACCAAGTCCCATCCAAGTGCTGAAGGTCACGATTCCGGCAACAACAGCAACATAGAACAACAGTTTTGCGGCGCGATCCGAAAGCATCTGTGTTTTTGATTTGCTTTCCTGTGCCTCTTTGACGAGTTGAACGACTTGCGATAAATACCCTTCGTCACTCGTTTTGGAGACTTCGATCGTTAACGATCCAGAGGAGTTGATGGCTCCCCCGATGACTTCGTCCTCTTCTCCTTTTTCAACCGGTTCAGACTCCCCGGTAAGCATCGATTCATTGATCGAGGATTTTCCTTTTAAAATGTGTCCATCTGCCGGTATTTTCTCGCCCGGCTTAATAAGAAGACGATCTCCCTTTTTAAGCTCAGATACAGCGACGGATGTTACCTGATCGTTATCATCGAGTTTATTGGCTTCTTGAGGCATCAGCTCCACAAGAGATTCAAGGGAATCGGAAGCTTTCATGACGGATTTCATCTCGATCCAATGACCAAGAAGCATGATGGCAATCAATGTTGCTAGCTCCCAAAAGAAATCCATCCCCTCAAGGCCGAAGACCGTAGCGGCACTGTAGACATACGCAACAGTGATGGCAAAGCCGATGAGCGTCATCATCCCCGGGGATTTATCTTTGATCTCATTTACAAGACCCGTTAAGAAAGGCCAACCGCCGTAGAAGAAGACGATGGAGGCCAAGATGAGCTCAACGGCTGTATCGCCGGGAAATGCAACGGTATAGTTAAAAAACATCTGGATCATATCGGACAATATGATAATGGGTATAGCCAAAATAATCGTGACGAAAAAGCGTTTCTTAAAATCAGCCATCATATCTTCATGATTGCCATGGCCGTGATGGCCGTGGCCGGAATGACCGTCATCCCCATGGCTGGAATGGTTCCCATGGCTGCTGTGATGAGCATGGTCGTCATGGTCACGGTTATGTTCATGGTCATGATCATGATGATCATGTTGGCTATGTGGCTCGTCATGATCATGGTTATGATGACCATCTTCGTGATGAGCATGATGGCCATCGTCTTTGTGATGGTGATGTTCATGCTCATGATGATCTTTATTCGACATTATATCCCCTCCTTATAATCAATATACCCAGTATAGGTATATAGTAAACATGCTTGTAGTCCTGTTAACGATAGCATTCGCCATTGATAAGATTTCTATAAGCTATGTTTTGATGAAGATTTAAACCACTTTATGATAGCGCATGGAGAAAAAACATATATGCGCTTGTCATAATAACAGGAAAGTGATCGTTTAAGGCTGCAATGAAAAAATATAATCTAACCATTTACATACCATATGGGGGTATGGTATATTGATTTCAGAAACTGATCTTCCCGATTTGTATATTGTTTCATTCGCCTTAACAGAAGGAGGGAGTGGATGGATTTACATGGCGTTTGTCACCATCTTCTACTGTGCAATGGGAAATCTTGCATCAGTAACGGTGCTGAAACAGTCACCAAGGCGATACGAAAAGACATCCGCGATCAAAACTTAACGGATACGATCCACACGACAAAAACGTTGTGTAATGGTCAATGCAAGTACGGTCCTATTGTTGTTTTATACCCTCAAGGGTATTGGTATCGTTCCATGACACCGACGCTTGGGAAAGCACTCGTGGGAAGCATTGGTACTCACCATCCGTTGAAACAATCTCTTCTTTATTCATACGCACGCAAAGGATTTCGATCAGAGCTTTTCTAACGAGGAGAAGGAGATGAAAACAAGTGGAACAAAAAGAAGCGTCCCTACAAATCGCAGGCATGACCTGTGCGGCTTGTGCCACAAAAATTGAGAAAGGTCTTGCCAAAATCGACGGGGTCAGCGAAGCAAATGTGAATTTTGCGATGGAAAAAACCAATGTTGTTTACGATCCCGATCAAACGGATGTCCAAGATTTTGAAGCGAAAATTGATAAACTTGGGTATCAAGTGATTCATGAAAATCAAACCTTTGATATTTCGGGCATGACCTGTGCGGCTTGTGCGACAAAAATTGAAAAAAAGCTCTCGAAAATGGAAGGAGTCTCTTCGGCAACGGTCAATTTTGCCATGGAGAATGCTTCCGTTGAATATGATAAAGGCCAAGTATCCGTCGGTAATATGATCGAAGGGATCCGCAAATTGGGATATACCCTTAAACCGCAACAATCACGGGAAGAATCAGCAAGTACGAAAGATCAAGAAATACGCAAGCAAACCGGCAAATTTATTTTTGCGGCGATTTTAACGTTGCCATTGTTTTGGACGATGGTGGCCCACTTTGAGTTTACGTCCTTCCTCTATATGCCGGATATGTTTATGAATCCTTGGGTGCAGCTAGCGCTTGCGGCTCCCGTACAGTTCTTCGTTGGGGCCCAGTTTTACAGTGGTTCCTACAAAGCCTTGAAAAACAAAAGTGCAAACATGGATGTATTGATTGCCCTCGGAACAACGGCGGCCTTTTTCTATAGCATCTTCTTGGGTTGGGAATGGTATGCCACTGGGCAACAAGGGATGCCGGAGCTTTACTTTGAGACGGCTGCCGTGATTATTACGCTCGTGGTCCTCGGGAAACTGTTTGAAGTACGTGCCAAAGGACGCACGAGCAAAGCGATTGAAAAGTTGCTCGGTATGCAAGCCAAAACGGCACACATCATTCGTAATGGCGAGGAAATGAAAGTCGCTATTGAAGAAGTGCTTGTGGGAGACACGGTTATGGTGCGCCCCGGAGAGAAAGTGCCGGTGGACGGAAGGATTCATGAAGGGCAATCGGCCATGGACGAATCGATGATCACTGGTGAAAGTATCCCGATTGACAAGAAACCAGGAGACGAGGTCATCGGGTCAACGATCAATAAGAATGGGCTTCTCAAAGTCGAAGCGACGAAAGTCGGGAAAGATACGGCGCTTTCCCAAATTGTGAAAGTTGTAGAAGAAGCGCAAGGAAGCAAGGCAAATGTCCAACGGACGGTTGATAAAGTGTCAGGGATTTTTGTGCCCGTCGTTGTCTTGTTTGCCATTGCAACGTTCCTTGTTTGGTATTTCGTGATCAACCCCGGGGATTTACGTTCAGCGTTAGTGCCCCTCATTACCATCCTCGTCATCGCTTGCCCCTGTGCGCTTGGATTAGCAACACCAACATCCATTATGGCAGGTACGGGTCGCTCTGCTGAAAATGGTGTGCTCTTTAAGGGCGGCGAGCACTTGGAAAACACACGTGGGATCCAAACGATCGTACTTGACAAGACGGGCACAGTGACAAAGGGAGAACCTGCATTGACAAATGTCGAAGTAGCTCCTGATTTCAATGAGGAATCAGTGCTTGCCATCGTCGGTGCCGTAGAGAAAAACTCGGAGCACCCCCTTGCAGAAGCGATGGTCAAAGGCATTGAAGAAAAAGGAATCTCGTTGCGAGAGAGCGAAGGTTTCGAAGCGTTGCCAGGATTTGGAGTGCGTGCCTTTGTCGATGGAGACGAAGTCCTTGTCGGGACACGCAAACTCATGCAAACATCTTCTGTCCCGATCGGATCTGCTGGTGATGAGATGTCCGTCCTCGAGAAAGAAGGAAAGACAGCGATGCTCATTGCTATTGACGGCAAGTATGCCGGGATGATTGCTGTTGCCGATACGGTGAAAGAAACGTCCCAAGCCGCGATTAAACGGCTGCATGACCTCGGCTTAGAAGTGGCTATGCTGACGGGAGACAATCAGCAAACGGCCGAAGCGATCGGCAAGCAAGTCGGAATTGACCGTGTGATTGCAGAAGTGGTTCCGGAACAAAAAGCCGAAGAAATTAAAAAGATCCAAGACCAAGGCAAAAAAGTTGCCATGGTTGGCGATGGCATTAACGATGCACCGGCACTCGCGGTCGCCGATATTGGGATGGCGATCGGAACAGGGACAGATGTGGCGATTGAATCCGCCGATATTACGCTTATGCGCGGCGACTTGCACAGTGTGGCTGATAGCGTGCAGCTCAGTACAAAAACGTTTCGCAACATTAAGCAGAACCTATTTTTTGCCTTCTTTTACAATACGGCATCCATCCCGATTGCCGCAGCCGGTCTACTTGCTCCATGGGTGGCCGGGGCAGCGATGGCCTTCAGTTCGGTATCCGTTGTATTGAATGCCTTGCGTTTGCAACGTTTGAAGTTAAGCCGATAAGGAGGAAAGAACATGAAAGTAAAACACTGGGCGCTCGTGGGGGTCTTGTATGTGGCGGTTGTTATTGGCAGCTACACGGCCATCACGGGTGAGAATCCGTTAGAGAGCAATGATATGCATGAAGATCACGGAAGTGGTGAAGAAAGAATTGAAAGCCATGAAGCTTCTTCCGCACAAAACGAGGAGGGCGAATAAATGGATCATCAGTATGACAACATGGAAGGAGAATCTGAAATCCATACCAACGTTTTTTATAACGATGGTGAGGTTCGCGTTCAATTGGAGGATGTGTACGGAACAGTACCTGAATTGGAAAAACCACGAAAAAGAGATGCATTTGATCATCGTCTCCAATGATCTGGAATCCTTCATTCACCTCCACCCGAAACGCGTGGAAAACGGGGTCTATGTGGCGTCGAAAGAACTTGAGGGTGGCAGTTACCAAGCTTTTGTCGATATTGCTCCGAAGAAGCGAAACAATGTTGTCCAACCGAATGACTTTCAGGTAGGCGAAGAGGATCAGCCCAGTCCCTTGGTTTCCCTCTCAGCGAGTGAAGATCGGACTCAAGGTATCGATGGGAAGACGGCCACCTTGGAAGCCGAAGGTTTGAGCACCAACGGTCCTACGACGCTAGACTTTTATTTGCATGGTGAAGATCCGGAACCCTATTTGGGGGCCCTGGGACACGTGGTCATTCTTGATGAGGACGCGGAGACATTTATTCATGTCCATCCGACTTCGGACAATGGAACCACTTTTGAAACCCATATTGATCACCCAGGGCTGTATAAGGTATGGGCAGAGTTCAAGTATGAAGATGACGGTCTTATCACGTTTGCATTTATCATTCAAGTGGAGGAATGAGAGGAGGATTAGTATGTATGAACTCGAGCTATATACGCATCCACTTTGTTCCGACTGCAAAGAAAGTAAAGCGTACTTGGACGAACAAAATGTGCTATACACGGAGTATGACGTAAGCAAAGCAGCCGAGAAAGAAGATGCCTTAAAAAAACAAACCGGATCGAAAGTTGTACCGGGTTTTGTTTTCACCAAAAAGTCACTGCTGGGAAAAATGAAAAGACCACTAGTCTTTACTGGATTTGAACGCAATGCATCTGAGATAAAATCGTTGATTCAAAAGATGTGATTTTACCGTAAACTAGGAGTGGATCAGCACATGATTACCGTGTATACATCGTCAAGTTGTTTGTCATGCCGGAAAACAAAGGAATGGTTACGAGAACATCGGCTTCCCTTTCGTGAAATAGATATCACGAAAACGAAACTGACCATCGATGAGGTCAAACACATTTTTTCATTGACGGAGAATGGCATCGATGATGTGATTTCGAGACAATCGAAAGCTTTTGCCAGATTGGCGATCGATATGGAAGATTTATCTTTGCATACGCTCTTCCACATCATTTGTAAACATCCAACGCTTTTAAAACGACCGATTATTATGGATGATAAGCAGTTGCTCGCCGGCTATCATGATGAGGAGATTCGTCGCTTTCTCCCACGATCTGTTCGGAACCAATTAAAGGAGGGGATATATGTGTAGGCAATGACGTTAGAATAAATGATATCATGCAAGATCCTACACGAAATTGGGAGAAGCAATTGCAAACACGTGCCGAAAGTTATTTAGCTATACAAGGTACACGAAAGGAGCAAAGAATCATGAAGGAAATGACATTAAACGTACAAGGGATGTCTTGTGGCCATTGTGTAAACTCCATTGAAGGTAATGTCGGCAGCCTAAATGGCGTAGATAATGTGCAGGTTCATTTGAGTGAAGGAAAAGTAGATGTCACCTTTGATCCGAACAAAGTAGATCTGGAAAAAATTACAGAAGAGATTGAAGATCAGGGATATGATGTAGCCTAAAGCCAAGTGGAGGGATCGCGCGCGTAAGTGCACGGTCCCTTTAACCAATGAAAGGAGGTAACACATATGACAGCGCAAGAAAAAAGAACGGTCCAGCCAAACAAACAAGAATTACTCAATCGTTTGAAACGCATTGAAGGTCAAGTGCGTGGGGTGCAAAAGATGATTGATGAGGATAAGTATTGCGTGGATATTCTCCATCAAATCTCGGCGATTCAATCAGCCATGAAAAAGGTGAGTATTGCTTTGATGGAAGATCATACAAACCACTGTGTCGCCAATGCCATCCAAGAAGGTAACAAGGAAGAAATGATCGATGAATTGATGGATGTCATGAAGCGATTAATGTGAATGTAGAACGAGGTGCTTAACGGGCGCGATCGTAATAAGAAAACCAGTATGTGAAACTGCTTTGGATTGTCGAGTTCGCGTTGGCTGCTATCTACGAGAGTTTTCATAGTTTGCATGGTTTGAAATATCGGGAGGATCAAATATCATGTTTCCGAGTTTTTGTGCAGCTGTTTCTTGTAATCCTGGCATTAAGTGCGAGTAGGTGTCAATTGTAACTTGGATGGAGTTGTGACCTAATCTTTCTTGAACAATTTTGGGATGGAATCCTAACTTTAGTAAATGTGTTGCATGTGTGTGCCTTAATTCATGGAATGTAATGGGTTTGACGTTTAAAGATTTTCTAATTTGATAATATGCTCTAAGTAAATTTCGATGAGAAATGAGGGTTCCCCACTTTGTGGAAACAACTAAATTCTTATTTTCATAAGCTTTTCCTAATTTTAATTGCTGTTCTTTTTGCCATTTCCAATGTCTTTGTAACTCGTCTACGGTTTGATCTGGAATAGAAACAAGACGGGCACCAGCATCTGTTTTAGTTGTGCTGATTTCCATATTTCGGCGTAACGACTTATCTACAGATATCGTTTTCCGTTCCATATCAATCTGATTCCATTGTAGTGCCAATATTTCACCCTGCCTCATGCCTGTAGATAAAGCGAGGTGGAAGGCTATATATGAATAATGTTTTTTTGCTTTTTTTAAGAATTCTTGTGTTTCTTGCTCATCCCATATCTCAATCCTTGTTTTCTCAAATGAAGGGAGATCTGCCAAAGTTGATGGATTGTCTTTGAGGTGCTTTTTCCTTATAGCCTCGTTCAATCCAGCCTTACAGATGGAATGATGGATTTTTCGAATTGTTGCGGGCGATAACTCTTTTTCATTTAGCAAATGATTATAAAAATCGTCGAAGTCCTCAACCTCTAGATCTGTCAGCTTAATGTTATGAAAAAACTCTGAAACGTGCATATCGACAAGATACTGATAAGTTTTAGCTGTTCCTTTTGATAGAGAGTTTTTGCGTCCGTTCACCCAGTTTTGAAGAAACTCAACAAATGTAATGTTTTGTGGTGGAACATAGGTACCTTCATTCACATCATTAAGGATATTGGACATGGCTTTTTCAGCTAACTTTTTTGTTTTATACCCAGAATAACGTTTCTGTTTCCTTTTTCCACGCTTATCTCTACCGTAATCAATCCTAAAGCCATATCCGTTAGCAGTTTTGTATACTGAACCTCTCATATAATCTTCCCCCCTTTTATGGTGATGTGTGCTTTAATCTGATCCATGCGTCTTTCAGCAAAAAAGATGGGAATATTAAATACATAGGATAATGTGTACGGTGTTATTTCACAAATTTTTTTGATCAGAAAGTAGGGCATGGAAGCGTGTAAAGCAAATCTATATGCTTGCAATTCCATAAAAAATGATACACCCTTTAACGCTTTTTTCTGGTCAATATTATGAAGGAGAATATGACCAAGTTCATGGAAGAAATCCCAACGTTGATAATGAGAAGGTATACGCTTGTCCAGGGATATTAGTTTGTAATGGCCAACTTGTAGGGATGACGTTTGTGAATAAGAATAATCGAGATCAATCATGAACCGTCGGCTGAGTGTTTCTAATGAAAGATCATCCAACGAGCAAATGTTTCTTTTTTTGTAGGCTTCACTAACGATCTGGCGAATGGTTGAATGAAACATTTTACCCACCCCTATAAAACATATGTTCGGTTTAATGTATAATAAAGGATGAGGAGAGAAACGTCAACCAAATTTTAGAAATTTAATTCATTTTTTTCTTTAATAGAAAATCAGAAAGGGTAAAGATCGTACAAGACTATTTCACTCTTCTTTATCTCCCTTTCTGTACAGTTCCTCCCACCGCTTTTTCATTTTCCGAAATCGCTGTAATTCTTCTTCCAGATGCTCTTTTTCTTCTGCTGTTAGACTTTCGTATCCCCCGGAAAAGAAAATTTTCTCTTCCTCGTTATCAGCTGCAGGAAGCGATTGAGTATTGGGGTCGTCGGTGAGACCGAGTAGGTAGTCGGTGGTTACATCGAAGTATTCAGCAATTTTTCGTAACGTATCATAATCAGGGTTTCGTGTCCCTCGTTCGTATGCTGTATATGCTGGTCTAGTGATCCCTAATATAGGGGCCATATCTTGTTGGGTTTTTTTATTTGCTTTTCTTAATTGCGTTAATCTATCTTTTAACACGATAAAAACACCGCCTTTTCACCTCCTTATTTTAATGTAACAATTAGTTACTTTAAACGTATTGTATCAAATCGAAACTTTTTTAGTGGAAAAGCTTGACATTGTAACGGAATGATACTATTATTAATGTAACGTATCGACACATGAGGTGATGAAATGAGAAAATGGCTTAAAGATATTAGGGATCAAAAAGGTTACACTCAGGAAAAAGTTGCGGAATTAGCAAATATCCACAGAGCATATTATACAATGATTGAATCTGGGACAAGAAATCCAAGTGTTACAGCTTCCAAAGCAATAGGAGAAGCACTTGATTTTCAGTGGACTATTTTTTTTGATGATGGATGTAACGATACGAAACAAATAATCGCGTCATTATAAAAAGGAGGTGATCAAATGAACCCGGTCGCCGAACGGTTAATTGTTCTTGTCCTGGAATCTGATAAAAGAACCCTCACTCAAGCAGAGTTGGTAGAACTTAACGAGAGCAAACAGTATTTCAATAATTTCTTCTGGGAATACGAGAAATTAAATGTCATGTCTTATGTCGCATCAGAGACCGACGATTACAAGTGGCAACATGACATTCTTGAACGTGTTGAACAACTGAAAGGAGGGCGAGCATGAGTATTGAAGAAACCATCCAGAAAGCTGTTCAGGAAGCCATTCAACCATTAGAAGAAAAGCTGGACAAACTGACTGTTCATGATGATCCATATCCTCGCAGGCTCACGGTTAAAGAAGCCGCAGAGATTCTCAGAGTTTCTGAAAACCGAGTAAGAGAACTCGCTAACTATGTCGAAGGTTTTCCGTCCACACGTGCTGAGGGTGAAAAGAGTCGAATTTATATCCCACGCGACCGCCTATATCAATGGATCGAGAATAACTATGAGCTCATCCCATAATGACTATCTATAATCTACCAATATATCGCGTCTAAAGGAGGACAAAATAAGGTGAATACGTACTATCGTAAATCAAATCTCGGGGAGTGGTTGCGATACTTTAGAATAAATAGCCGAGACTCTAGCATTGAATCGCAAAGTTCATTAGGAAAAGAGTTACATTTGGATCAAAAGCAAATCTCAAAAATCGAACGCGGGGAAGTAGAGCCACGAATCGAGACTGCTTTTAAATGGTGTGAGATTACTGGATGGGAAGAAGGTCAAGACATCATCGCTCATATGTATCAACTCCATCTTTTTGCAGTTCCGCCCGTACATCCTGAATTGAGCGCGCGTCTATCAGATTCAATTGGTAACATGCGTCAGCAAATGCTGACAGCCATTGAATCACTCGATCACATTGAAAGGGTCAACAATAAACGTAGGCCTGGCAGAGATTTAGAAATCGATGATGTATTAAAGAAGAGGATCAGCGATTTGTTCGACCTTATGCCAGCTGTAAAAAGCATGATGTACGCCGCAAAACGTGACATCGGTCTGGATATTAAAGAAATCAATCAAATGTGGACCCGTAGGTGCGTCGCAGATCAGGTGGTTATGCCGACAATGAGCCAAATGGAGCAGGAGAAGGTGATGGTGTGAAGGACAGGATGATTCTACATCTGTTCTATTGCTCGATTATCACGACAATGATTATTACAACGATATGGGGGTGAAAACATGCATCGACGCCAGCTTCAAGAACTCAAAGAGGACGTTGACATGGTGGACGATAGTGGAACAGTAGCGATCAACGTCAAGGAGTTGAAGGATCTAATCAGTGTGTATGAGGAGGCTAAATATGGAGCCGTTTCTTCCATA
Source organism: Salicibibacter halophilus (assembly GCF_006740705.1). Taxonomy (GTDB): domain Bacteria; phylum Bacillota; class Bacilli; order Bacillales; family Marinococcaceae; genus Salicibibacter; species Salicibibacter halophilus. The sequence goes on from NZ_CP035485.1 coordinate 2,691,929, forward strand.
TATGAATGAGGTGGGGAACAAGATTAACGAACAATAAAAAAATACATCCGTTTGAGTGGGGTGCTCAAACGGATTGAAAAGGGGTTAATTAACAAGATTATATTTCCATTGTATAGTATCCTTCACGGGTTCGCAATGGGAGGAGCCTAGGTTAAACAAAATCGAAGGCATGACGGCCATGTAAACGTAAGTAGGTGATGACATGAACTATATGAAGGAGCTTAACGCCTTTAGGGATTGGCTGCTTATGAACGATCTACCCACCAGTGCAATTGCTTTATGGCACACACTGATGTCCATAAACAATATGACCGGCTGGAAAGAACGATTCAATGCGCCAAATTCCACAGTAGAACGATTGACCGGACTTTCAAAGCAAGGGCTGGTTGATGCTCGAAAGGTACTGATCAATAATAACTTGATCGAGTATCAAAAAGGTAAAAGAAATCAAGCTCCTGTTTATAAAATGATTTCATTAGTCAACTCAGATGACTTAAGTTCTTACCATATACTTGACTCAAATCCCGACCAAACGCTTGACTTAACATCTGATCAGAACTTGACCATACCTAAACAGAAACGAAATGGTCATGAAGGAGAGGAAGATGAAGAGGAGACGCGCACAGAAGATCCATATGTTGTCTATCAAGAAAACTTTGGAGTGATGCGGCCGATGATCACCGAATCCATCAGCGATTGGTGTACTTTTTTCTCCTCAGAAGTTGTCGTTGCTGCAATGAAAAGAAGTATAAAGCAAAATGCTCGATCCTTTGCTTACATCGAAAGCATTCTCAGGAATTGGGCCCAACAAGGCATAAAAACGATCGATGATATCAAGGCATACGAACGACAGCCAAGCCAAACATCAAAGACCATTCCTTTTCCAAAGCATAAAGATCAGCGATTAGAAGCACTTCAACGAATGCGAGAAAAGAGGGAGTAAATCCATGGAGTACAATCTGGCTATAGATATTTTGGAATCGATTGCGGCTGTGTACCCCCGATTCGAACTTAGCGAAAAGAAAATCAAAATAATCATGCCTGCCCTTCTTAAAATGGATTATGAAGGCGTTATGGCCAATGTTGAGCGTCATGTAACAAAAAATCCCTTTCCACCTACGATCGCTGAAATTGCTTCGTACCCTGCTCAAAAAAATGAAAGCCTTGAGAAATGGCGGGAATGGGAATTGGAGGCGGCAAAAGTTTCTCAAGAACGTAAAAATCAATTCGCTATCGATCTTAAAAAGGTATTGGCAGAGAAAGCGAGTGATAAGAATGATTGACTGTATAGAGTCCGAGCATGCGGTATTAGGGTCGATTCTTATTGACCCTACATTGATACATGAGTCGGTGCTCCAACCCTCCCTCTTTGTAATTAAATATTCTTCCATATGCTCTTGATTTCTCAGAATTTCATGTCTTTAGAATGTCGTACCAGCAGCGTGCACCATTCACAAAGAAGATAATTCTTCAATAGAAGGAATGATATTCCATCCAAGAGGATCTCCACCTGCTCCAACCCCTAGGGGTTGGAAAAAAATGTATAACCGTGCGCTTAACGATGACCCACGTCATACATGGTCGCTTAACCTCCCATATATCACTGGATGGTTGATGATCCACACATTCCTTCGTCCGGCGTATCCATGCTGGTGGGGGCGGCTATGCTCCAATACTGGGTCTAGGCCCTAAGGGTGAGAAATGAATGCCGCCTCGGCACTGTTGGTATTTGTTCCATAGGCAAGAAAATGACTGATTTTCAAAAGAAAATATGGTTCCTATCGCTTGCTTTACGCGGCTTGTGTCTGGGAACACTTCCGATCTTGAAGGAGCTTCGCTCCATCAAAGGGACATTCGCGTTGCCCGATGACAAACAAGACTTTCAGAAGTTTACCGCACAGGGCGATCAACGACTGCATCTTTGTCAGAGGTCGGTCTGAACGCTGCGTGAGCTCATGATGAAGGGCGCGAAACGTGTCATTATGATTGACGAGCGGACGAATCGCTAAAAACAGAATGCGGCGTAATCGTCGGCGTCCTCGTTTACTAATGGTGGTTTGGCCCTTGTAAAGCCCTGAACTGTTCTCTTTTAAATCAAGACCGGCCAGGCTGATCAGCTGTTTGGGATGACGGTATTGGTGAATATCCCCAACTTCGGCAAAGAAAGCGGCAATGGTCATGTCGCCTAAGCCTTTGATATCCCTCATTTGTTCGGCGCCAGGGAGATGCTCAAGCTGCTCTGTTAATTGCGCTTCCAATGTTTCGAGTTGCCGAGTGTAAAGGTCATATTGGTCCAGTAACGCCTCCAACTCTTGGCGGGCAAAGTGAAGCCCTTCGGTGATGCCGACACTTTTTTCAGCGGCTTCATGAAGCTTTTGGGCTCGAGCGAACCCGGCGTGTCTCTTGGCATAGGCTTTCCATGTGTCCACGATGGCTTCCGGCGTCGTCTCCACAATCGCTTGGGGAAGAGGAAACGTTCGCAAAGTGGCCAAAGCACTGACGCCATCCCAGGCTTTAAACACCTGCTCAAACTCCGGGAAGTAACGGTTCAGCCAATTTTGAACCCGGCCTTCGGTCTGGTTTTGTAATTGCACGAGCTGATCTCTTAATTTAATGCCTTCTCGCAATTCAGCGTAGATGCCTTCGAGAAGGTTGGGGACAGAGTATCGCCCGTCCTTCACCTGTTTAGCGATGACCATCGCATCTTTAGTGTCGTTTTTACTTGGCGAGTGATCATCGATTTCTTTAAGACGTTTGACGTGCGAGGGATTGACCAACACGAGCTGATGGCCGCACGAGTCAAGATGATCCGCCAAGCTAAACCAGTAGTGGCCAGTGGGCTCCATGCCTACCACCATGTGCGTTTTTTGATGATTCGCTTGATGATCTTCAGCCCAGCGTAGAAGCTTTTCAAAGCCTTCAAGATCGTTGGTGAACATGATGCGTTTCCCAAACTCGAAGCCGCGATCATCAATGGCTCGAGCAACATGTTTGTTCTTAGCGATGTCAATGCCAATGATGAGCGTTTCCGGGGTTATTTGAGCGAGCTTTTCATTTTGTGTATAATTCATGGTGAGTCCTCCTTGGTAGTTATCAATTTAGAGGTCGATGAGTAATCATCGGACACTCCGTACTATACCAAGGGGGCTCTTTTGTGTTCAAAGCTCAATATTTCCCCTAACAGGAATGCTCCAATTTCGCAAAGGTTGATCATTGCCTGATTTTTAAAGCCATGAGAACGGTCGCAGAGGAAGGAGCAGAACCTGAATTAGCCGCCGTTACAACAGCATTAGGAGAATCCACAAATCAAATCGGTGGGATTCAATACCTGACGCAGCTAGCAGGTTCAGTCGCAACGACTGCTACGTTTAACCATCATGAACGTAAAATAGTAGAAGCTTACCGGCTCAGAGAAAGCCGTAAAGCAGCGATTCGATACGTGGAAAATCCGAAAGATTCAGCTTTTCAGCGATTATTTCAGGAATTAACGGATCTTCAACGTTTGGGAGAGATCAACCAAGAGAAAACGTTAAAGGAATGGTTGTATGAGATCTCTGATGATATTAGTGGTACACAGAAAGAAAATCAGAACAGTTACAAGACAGAATATGAATCTTTTGATCAAATGACCGGCGGGTTACAACGGAAAGAATTGATTGTTGTCGCTGCTCGTCCCTCCATGGGGAAAACCGCCTTTGCATTAAACATTGGATCTAGCCATTGTAAAAACGAAGGCAGATGTCTTTTATTTAGCCTGGAGATGGGGTCCAAGCAGCTATTACACCGGATGATTTCGGCGGATGCCCAAATCGATGGTCAAAAATGGAAATTTCCCTCTCGATTTTTTAGTGAAGAAGACTATGATCGGGCAACGACTTCAATCGCCACGTTACTAGATTGGAAGTTAGATATGTACGAGAATACATCGTTGATCAATGATATTTGTTCCATTTCCCGCCAGACGGCAAGAGAAAACCCAGATGATGACTTACTCATCGTGATCGATTATTTACAGATGATCCAAGGTTCCGGACGTTATGAGCGTAAAGATTTGGAAGTAGGCGCCATTACTCGTGAACTTAAGCGACTGGCTACGGATCTCAATATTCCTATTGTTGTTTTATCTCAACTATCAAGAAATGTTGAAAACCGTCATAATAAACGCCCCGTGATGGCTGACCTTAGAGACTCTGGAAATATCGAGCAAGATGCGGATATAATTGCCTTTTTATATCGCGAGGAATACTATGACCAAGAATCCAAGCATCCAAACCAAGTAGAAGTGGATGTTTCGAAACAAAGAAATGGACCAACAGGAACGATTCATCTGGGCTTTATGAAAGAATGTGGGCGTTTCATTGATATCGACGGTAAGCATGAAAGGAATGTCGTATGAATCAATATCAATGTTTTGGTATGTTAATGAGCTACTATGAGACAGAAAAGGCAATTATCCCCCTTGAGGACCTAGAAAAAGGGGCCTCTTCAACGGAGTTAGTCCAGGGTTGTATTTGTTCATCCATTATTTAAATGGTAAATATAAGTCCGTAAGTATAGATTCAAGTTCTTATGTCGAGGAATAAATGTCTGCCCATAACTGCATCAGAATGGAGGATATATCATGAATAAAATGGAGATTCATGAAGCTCTTATGAATTATAAATGGATGATTAACGTCCTTGTCACAAAACGTCAAGAAATGACTGGTGCTAGTCAAGCGATGGTATCAAAATATGGCATAGAAGCAACCCTGCCATCATCTGACAGCACTCCGTCTGACCCTGTATATAATGAAATGTTAAGGATTGACCGTTATGATAAAAACACGAAAAACTTGCAACGTAAAGTTTCATTTATCCAGCGCCATTCTGCAGGAATAACAGATATCAAAGATCAAATCATTTTAGATGAATTATTAAATGGAAAAACATTGCGGAGAATTTCTAGGGAGCATCATCTATCGGTTGCAGCTGTCAAACGGCGAAAAGATCATATTATCGAAGAGATGCATTTGAATGCTGAATGTGAACAATATGTACAAACGTAACAATGTAAACATCTGAAATTCTTTAGACAGATCCACTAGCGATGCATAAAATATGCTGAGAAATGTCAAGCGTCCTCCAATAAAATAACATATTATTCCATATATTCAGACGTATAGATATGTTCATTTTTTGAAAAAAAAGCAAAGGGGGTGGTGGCGGTCATCCACTATCCACATTGTCAGAAGATATTATAATTTCGAAAATTTATCCACAGTGGACATCTGCATACACAGCCGCAGCGCCTTCCAATCCCTCCTTCTCCACAAGCTCGGTGAACCGCCGGAATTCCCCTTCAGGGTCGGTTCGTTGCCGACCTTTGCTTGTTCGCGTAGGCTTACGATGCAGATGTTTCACCAGTTCTTTGAAGGGCTTAAAGCAGTCATCCCGCACACAGCGCAACAGATAAAACAGCGATTGTGTACAACCTGTCAGCACTTGAAGAAGCCGTAGCAGGCAATAAGTGATTAGCGCCATCCAAATTTGGTTATACACAGCATTGGGGCTCGTCCCGTAAAACGATTTGATTTGTAAGTGCTGCTTCGCCCATTTGAAAAAGAGTTCGATATGCCAGCGCTTGCGATAAAGCTCGCCTAAGTCCTCGGCCTTACCCTCTTCGTCGTTTGTGATGAGTTGAATGAGATTACCTTCACTATCATGCGTTTCAATCAAGCGAAGGGCATGTGTCATTTGCTTTTGACCACCGCCTAGCCGAATGCGGGCATGACGGGTAATGGGGCCGTCCGGATTCACCGGAAATTCTTCGATCACATCGAATACTGCATTGCTTTTGAGCCGCGTGATGAATCGAATGTTGGTCTCCGGTTCGCAATACCGGTCAAAGGCTTCATAATCGTTGTAGCCGCGATCGAACAAGTACAGAGCGCCTTCTTCCACAATCAGCTCATTCATTTCCGTACGATCGGCGTGAATAGCTGGTTTAAGAACAGCGTCCTCCGGTGCGGTTCCATCCGGCAGACAAGCCACGTTCATATGAATTTTCAGGCCGCCTTTCCCCTGTTTGGGACGATAGGTCGCCCATCGGCAGAGGGAAAGACAGAGCGGAATGATCGAAGCGTCCACAAGATAGATGGGACTCATCACCTGCAAGCGATGACGAGGATGGATTTCTCGCTTCATTTGGCTCACGACATCGGAAAATAAGGCCTGGCTAACATCAGCGCCTATGTCACTCAAACGGCGTGTAAGCTGTGAGCTGCTAATCGAAGAAAGATTTACGCTTTCTTGGAGTTCTTCGCTATTCTTGAGTGTCAACGCTAACTGCTTCGCGCTTGGAATCTGGTAGATCTGTGCATAAATCATCAGAGCAACCAATTTTTCATGGGTTAATTTCTTAACGTATCGGTCTATCCCAATAAAATCTTCTAAAACCTTTTTGATATTTAACGGATGTAATGCTTCCTTAAATGTGGTACTCGTGGTATCCTTGTCCATAGGAGCTCCTTATAGTGAGAGATTTGGACGTGGACCACCGTCCCTCTCATTATAAGGTTTTTTATTGATTTTTTGGACAGAAATTCCATAAATTTTATATCGAATTTCGGGGTTTTTTGCTTGACAAATAGTGTTTCAACTTAATGCATCACTAGTGAGACAGATCAAAGAATAAATCTTTATAATAAAGGAAATACATTTATCTTTTAATCATTGAAAATCGTTCGTTGATGTTGTAGCATCTCCCTAACTCATCTTTCGGAAGGGTATTAGTTCAATAACTAGGCATTAACATTTTTGTCAGGAGGGATAGTATGAAAAACAACAAAAGTTTCCTTTTCGGAGGAGTGATTAGTTTTTCCTTGTTACTAACAGGATGTGGTGAGAGTGCAGGGGTGGAATCTTTGTCACCGCAAGAGATGGAGGAGTATTTGAAAGAAAATGAGGAAGCTTTTGTCTTAACGACAAATACTGAGGACGAGGAAGAATACCAAGATGCCGTAAATATTGTTGGCGAGAATATTGATAACATTCCTGTTAAAGAAATAAATGCAAAATCAGATCAGATGCTTGATAATGATCTTTTGTTAGAGGATATTGGCATTGATGGGCCAAGTGTTCTTGATTCATTAAGTTATTTTGAAAATGGAAACTTAGAAGAAAGGATTTCGGTCAGGGAAGCCAATTATGATAGTGAAGAAGAATTATCTTTAGAAATACAAAATTTTGATCGTTCATTTGAATAATCATTGATCATTTTCATTAAGGATACAAGCAACAAACAGCATACATTCATGTCCTAATAAGGAGAACAGTTCATTAAACTGTTCTCTTTTTTAATGCCATAAAGGGGGTGATGCAGGGCAATCACACACGAAGCGCAAGGCGCTTCTTTTTTCATGTCGGAAACACATTAGGAAAGGAAGATGATGTATGGCATCGCAACGCGACGTGAAGCAATCAAAAGAATTAGTCCAAACGCTATTAAGCGTCAAGGGTGAAACGTACAATGAATGGCTTCATGCCCAACATCAGGCTTTTATCAGTGATCATCAAGATTTGATCATGGAAGGGTTAATGCACTATCAAGACACGCAAGAAGGAAAAACAACGGAACAACGGACGGAGAAGAAAGCGTCAGACCAAAGGAAAACCGATGAACAGCCGCACACATCAACCTTAAAAGGAGTGGAAGAAGCATGAATACAATGATTCAATGGGTGGAATCGATGATTATTATGGCAGCCATTGATAACATACAAAACACGGGTGAATCAATCTTATTGGGCATGCAAGTCGTAGGCGGTGTCGTGGCAGCGATCGCGATTGGGGTGGGCTCTTATTTCCTTATGGCCGGAGGTGCTCGTGGACGCATGATGTCGGTTGGCTGGTTTGTTGGCGCCGCTGGTGGTTTGGTCATGCTCCTGGGCGCACTGGCCTTTAGTCAGTGGATCGAAAGCACCATCACATTTTAAACAAGGAGGGCGCAAGCGATGCAGGTATTATTTACGACACCCTTGGAGGACGAGATTCCAGCCTTTCAATCTCTTTCCTTGACGGACGCTGTGCAACGGACCCATGACATCGATCAACGGTGGAAAAAGCAAAACAAATCGCCGGTGGCGTTGGATTTTATGGTTCATGACGGGGAAGGTCAAAAACTGTATACCGGAACCTATCATATCGGTTCGTCGTACGCGGCGAACCTTTATGAGCATATGTGTTACCGGTTGATTGAACGGCGCATGCGTGGGGATGAAGATCGTCAGCAACGGGATCGGTTGCTCCATCAACTGACGCAAGAGGCACCGGCCGCGCTCCACATCGATGTGAACGACCACTTGCGTCGTCAAGATGAAGCGAATCAAACATGGTGGAGCCGGTTGAGTCTGAAAGCGCGGATCATGGGTAGCGCGGCTGCAGGGATCACGCTTTTGGTTATGGTCTTTGCCATCGGCATGGTGGCGGTGGTGAGCGAACAATCGAACGCGATCGCCGCCATGCACGCATCCTATGAGGAAGAACAACAGATGAATGAGCTTTATGCCGAAGCTATGGCTGGTGATCCAGACACAGCGATCAATGTGCTCCAAGAAAAATCGTATCGCAGTGATCAAGAAACCGCCGTGCTAACCCATTTACTCATTGGGCAAGGCGCTTACGGGGAAGCCATGGAACGGACGGGTCAATCGGCAGAGGCGATCGCGAATGCCATCTTTGACCAACAAGGCATCGAAGCACTCACAGACTTTCAAGACGACCATGAAACCGCCATTGGCCATTTTGAATTGGCCTATGAAGACGCACGTTATGACGATGTAGTGGCGGTTGAGGACGTACCGATGAACACGGAACGACAGGAAAAATTGGGCTATGCTTACATGAAAACCGGCAATGTCGACGAAGCCAAACAAATCGCGAGTGAGATGAGCAGCGAAAGCCTGAATGATCACATTCAGACGTATGAAACATTAACGGCTGATATTGAGGAGCGCAAGACACAAATCGATGAAGAAGCCGATGCGGATGAGCCGGACGATGACCAAATCGACGAATGGGAAGACGAAATCGCAGATATGGAAGCCCAAAGGGACGACTTATAGAAAGGAGCGAAAGGATGAGCCATCGGAGGTGTTCAACCATTGCATTAACCGGCCAAGAACGATATGAACTCAGCTGCAAGTTTTTAGACGAATTGGTGCGTTATAGTCAAAACCATCAGTACCCAGAAGTGATCAGTAATACCATTGCGCACCTTTGGCATCATGAATCACAAACCAAAGATAAACTTTGGACGAATGCGGCGCAGTCGCTTGGGACAGCAATCGTTTTGATCAGTGCCGAAGCCCATGTGAAACAACCGAAAACCGGCATAATCGATCACGTCATGGCCTTATGGAAATATATGGTCTTTGAGCAAGGCCATCGCGTCAAGAAAATGTTGAACCAACTGGCCACGGATCATCCGGCGCGGGATCATTGGTTGGCGTCGCTCGGAACGGAAACCAATGAAACGGTCGTGCAAGCCATCCTTTTCACCGGTTGGGCGGGCATCCAGCAAATGCTTGCCTATCAGGATGAGCTCTAAAAAAAAGGAGGGTTGAACGTATAATGAAAGCCCTTTTAGCCAATAAATTTGTGCTGATGCCTTTATGTATCGGCTTATTTTTCGTGGTGCAGGTGATCGGCACCTTTTTATTAAACCTTGTGCAAGAGGCGTTGAGGCTCCTGCAACAATTTCCGGCGATCGAAGAACCTCTGACCGTTGAATGGGCGTATTTTACCACGTTTCAGATTAGCGAATACCCTTGGTTTTATGTCCTCACGTCCATGTTTGGATTGATTCTCGTCGGCATCACGATCTATAAACTCACCAGCAACTTCGCTTCCATTGGCCGGGATGAAAAAGGCTCGCAACGGTTTGCGACCAAGCAGGAAGTGGCCGAACAGTACAAGAAAATTCCTGAGAAGGAAAAAAGCTATCCGGGCAAAGGCGGCGGCGTGATTGCGCACAAAGGAAAATCGCTTTTCATCGATGATGAAGCCGTTCATAACATGGTGATCGGCACGACCCGATCCGGGAAAGGACAACTGTTTGTCGATCCCACCATTGACGCCTATTCCAGAGCAAAGGAAAAGCCAAGCATGATTATCAATGATATGAAGGGCGAACTTTTTGTTCGCTTCAAAGAGACGTTAGAACAGCGCGGGTTTGACGTGTTGGCGCTCAATATGATGAATCCGATGCAAAGCATGAGTTATAACCCTTTGCAATTGATTAAAGACGCCTACGAAGAAGGCAATTATTCGGTGGCGGAAACCTTGTGTGAGTCGCTCACGCACATGCTCTATTATAATCCGCATGTGAAAGACCCCATGTGGCAAAACAGTGCGATGTCACTGGTGAACGCCATGATTTTGGCAGTGACCGAAGACTGCATCCAAAATGATGAAGAAGAAAAAATCACCCTTTACACCGTCGCGAATATGCTCTCCGAACTTGGATCGCAGGAGTTGCCGCATCCGACGGTACCGAAGGCCACGGTCAATGCCTTGGATCAATACTTTCAAGCCCTTCCGCAAGATAGCGTGGCGAAAATGCAGTATGCCACCAGCAACTTTGCCAAAGGCAATACACGCTCGGGGATCTTTACCACCGCCATGGCGGAACTTCGGCGCTTTACGTTGAGTGAACAAGCGAAAATGACCGCGAAAAACTCGCTTGATTTGAAAAAGGTTGGGTTTGGCCAGTCCATTGAAGGGAAAGGCACACCCTTTGCCAAAGTGACGGTGACACTTCCGGACGGCGCGCAGGAAACCAATCAAACCGGTGAGGGCGGCTATTGGGTGGTGCATGTTCAAGGAACGATCCAAGCAAACGATGCCTTGATCGTGGAACATGATCCCGATCCTCTCTCGAAAAAAGTAATCAAAAAGCTAACCAAAGACCAAAAAGCGAAAAAAGCAGCCGAACAAACACGCATTGAGGCAACCATAAAAACCGTCAACGAGGAAACCGGCGAAACATCGTTTGAACAGGAACACCATCCGGCGGTTAGTATCACGGAGGTGGTGAGTTACGATCGACCGGTGGCGCTCTTTATGATCACCCCGGATTATGATGACTCGACGCATGTGCTCCCATCCATGTTTGTGGATCAATTGTACTTCACGTTGGCGAAACATGCCTCCATGGCAAAAGGGCAAGCATGTCAGCGTCAAGTCATCTTTATGCTCGATGAATTTGGGCAGATGCCGGCGATCTCCGGCATGGGCTCAAAAATGACGGTATCCCTCGGGCGAAACATTCGCTTTCATCTTGTCGTGCAAAGTTATGCGCAACTCAAAGAAAAATACGGGGAGGATGACCAAAACACCATCCGGGGGAATTGTGGCAATCACATCTACATTATGACCGCAGACGTGGACACGGCGAAGCACTTTTCCGAAAAAATCGGAGAGGAAACACGCGAAGTGGAAACACGGTCAGGCACACCGTTTTCCTTGAAAAAAGCAAAAACCGATAACACGGAAGGGCGCAAACTGTTAGACGCCAATGAACTGATGGAATTGAAGAAAGGGAGCACGGTCGTTTCCCGAAGCATGAAGCGTGAAACGCAAGACGGCAAGCACAAGGTCCGTCCGTTTCCGATTTATAACAAAGGCATGCCCTTTGCCTATCAGTATTTAAAACTGGATGCCGATCGATCAATCACGGATGTCGAGGTGGACACGCCGCATCGACACATCCGATTAGCCGATCTTGTCATCCAATTTTCCTTCATCCTTAGTGACAAAGGGATGACGCCAACGATGAAGGCAAATAGCGATACAAAAGAAGTCAATGAAACCCAAGAAACGAAGGCACAACCGCCGCAAGAGGATGAAGCAAAGGAAGAAGATGAGTGGAAACAAACCCCCGTTTCTGAGGTGTTGACGGGTTCGTTATGGATGATGGTCATGGATCGGATCGCGCCGTCATTGGATGCGGATGAAACGACGATGCAAACGATGCCTTTGGGCGACTTTCTCCAAACGCTCCGCATGCTTGGCGATTCCGACGAGGTGGATAAAAACACCTATGCGGCGATCCGCAAAACCATTGATCAGCACCTTAAATCGTGGGAAGATAATGAGGAAACCCATAAAGACAACCACCAAGAAGCTATCAGCTAAATCAAGGAGGAACCGATGAAACCAAACATTATGACCATCATCCAACGTTACCGCGTCAGATCGAAGAAGGCGAGGTGATCACGATCGTTCTGCAAGACGCTGTCGTGACGCTGCAACCCGGCCAAAATGAGGCGCCGGTGGACGCGCTTATTGAAAGCATCGACGAAAGAATCGATGTCACCCGTGACATGTTTATGGAGGATGACTAACAGCAGACAGCAGGAGAGGAGGGGGACGGTGGAGGAACAAGAACTACTGGACACCTTACGCCAATTTGAAGATGAACTTAATACAGGCAACATCATAAGCTACCTTGTCCGATTCATCGGCTGGTGGCTTCTTTTAGGTTTTCGGGCGATTGTGAGAGGGATGGAAGGCGTCATTGATGGGGTTCTTGTGCTCTTGGACTTTTTTCAGACCGAACCGGTGCTTGCATTTCTCGAAACGATTCAACCCATTTTGTATATCCTGCTTGCCCTTGCGCTTGGCCTGATTGCCTATCAGTTGATGTTTCAACGCGGCCAGCAACGCTCACAAATCCCAATCAACATTTTCATTTCAGTCATGACAGTGACCCTTCTCACGTGGGGGATGGATCAGGCCAGCAGTTTCACCGATGATGCGGTGGAAGTCGCCTCCGTCGGGGACGATGCGTTTGACATGGCCGATCAAATTGTCCATGACCATATCACCGATATCGCCATTTACGACGAAACCGGCTGGCAAAGCCCGAATGTAGAAACGCGGCACCATGTTGACCCGGAAAACATCGATCAAATAGATGTTAACGAGGAGATCACGGAGGACTTTGAAAGAGCCGATGGAGAAGAACTTTCCCAAACAGGTCAAGAAGTATTATCAAACAAAATCGGCATTGAATCGAATGGCGACGAAGGGTTGGTCGATATTGGCGATGACGGCTGGTTCGACTTTTTCCCGGAGAACTATTACCGTTGGGACGTAAATTGGGGAACGGCTTTGATTACGCTCGGCGTGATGGCCGTCACCATGATTCTCGTCTCCATAAAAATAGCCAAACTATGCTTTGAACTCGCCTTTAACAAAGTCGTTGCGCTGATCATGGCCTATGCGGATATTAGCACCGGGCAACGCTTGAAAGAAATCCTCAAAAACATCGGCAGCATTTTCGTTTCCATCATTATGGTGTTTTTGAGTTTACGCATGTATATGTACTACACGGAGTATATCGCAACCGAAATGAGTGGGTTTGGTTATCTCATTGCGATGATCGCCGGCAGCCTTGCGGTCATTGACGGGCCAAACATCGTGCAAAAACTCTTTGGCATTGATGCCGGGTTACGGAATGCTTGGACGGTCGCTGCCGGTTCCTACTTTGCCGGTAAAGCCGCCAAACCTGCGGTTAAAGGCGCCGCGAACATGGCCAGTAAGGGCGTGAAGGGTGCTACGACGGGTGGCGTGAGTACGGCGGCAGCCACCGCCGGTGGCATTAACGGTTTAGCCGGTGGCAACAAAGGAACGCCAAACAATGGTGCCGCAGGAAACCAAGGATCACCGACGCAAGCCGGATCAACACCCGGCCAATCCGGTGGCGGTCAGAAACCCGGTGGAGGCGGCGGCCAGCAGGGCGCACCATCACAACAACGCCGACCGGCACAAGGCACACCGGGGCAGGATCACCGACAAACGCCCAAGCCTCCGGTGGGGAAGGCGAAGGCTCCACCGCGAACGCCAACGCCGGTGCCTATCAAGATACGCAGCAGCAACCGCAACCAACAGGCGCCAAGGGGAACCGGCCAGCACCAGCGCCGACCCATGGCGGTAAAACGCCATCGCTCCAAGCCGAGATGCGTGAAGACGCCCGAAAAGGCGGCGGTGGCAATCAGCGACCGGCCACACTGAACCAACAAATGCAAGCTGATCAAAACGGCCATGAACCGCCCACAACGAGGGATATTCCCATGCCGAACCGGTCGGCTGCCGGGGAAACGCGAACCGTTGGGCAATACATGCGTGACGGGGCTTCACGTCGGTTTAACAAAAATCCTTATGTGCAAACGAGCAAACGAAGTTATCAGCTTGGCAAAAACACCACATCGAACTGGAAGCAGAAAAGGAAAAATAAACATTAAAGCAATAAGCGCAGGTTTCATCTTTTCTTGAAACCTGTGCTTTTTGTTTTAGAAAGGGGCTGTGGGATGCACTACAAAATTCCGACTGAAATTACGGCAGAGTTAAAACTAAACAAATGGTTTTATTTGATCGATTTACTTGTCTTGATCGGCATGCTCGTGATGGGCTTTATCCTTCACGCGCTCATTCATCCGTCACTGACCATTCCCTTTGTGATCTTTATGGTCGCTCTATACGGCTTTTGGTTGTACCGCCCGAAAACGAATCCGCATATGCGCATGATACAGGCGGTATGGATGATGATCAGCCGCGACCGTTCCACTTATCACGCGCATGATCCGCACGAAGTAGCGACGAAGGAGGAAGATGCATGATGTATGAAGACATGGTAGGGCAAGACGCCCTCTTTGATGAGCATAAAAAACCAAAACGACGGCTGCGCCTTGGCGAGCGCTCGCAACCGAAGGAAAAACGAGAACGAGCGCCGGATCGCATTGCCGACATTATCCCGATTCGAGACATGACCGACGACGGCGCGATTGAACTCCAAGACGGCCAAGGGTATATGGATGTCTTTCAACTCACCACAAAGGATGTGTATGCCCAGAGTGAGGCCGAAGCCGAGATGGACATTTTGGCACTCACGCAATATTTACGCGCGTATGAGGCAGATATTAAGATCGTCTCGCTCAATTTCCCGGTGAACATGACGCCGCAACTGGCGCATATCCAGCAAAAAATCGATGCCAATAACTCCCCACTGATCGAACGCTTTTTGCAAAAGAAAAAGGTGGAACTGGAATTTTTGGAAAAACATCGCACGAATCGTGAATTTTACCTTTATGTGTATGGCGATTCGATGAAAGATTTATCAG
The DNA here is from genome assembly GCF_006740705.1 of Salicibibacter halophilus. Lineage (GTDB taxonomy): Bacteria > Bacillota > Bacilli > Bacillales > Marinococcaceae > Salicibibacter > Salicibibacter halophilus. The sequence goes on from NZ_CP035485.1 coordinate 2,707,092, forward strand.
AGCGCTGCCAATTTACGCGCCGAAAACTGCAACGGGTCTTGCCGATCGCTGACTTAGAAAACACGAAGAAATTGGATGTGACCTATAAACTCAACAATCAAAACTCAAAACTGGATCATCAGAGGGGGTAACAACGATGAGTCTTTTACAGATGCTTTCGCCATGGAAACGCAAAGACGACACCGATGCCACGGAGACGGAACGCAAAGGGTATAACCCGTACTTGCTCGCCAATATTCAACCGCAAGGCGGCATCAGCTTTAAGGAAAGTTTTATACGCAAAGGGGACGGTTACGAAACGTGTGTGCACGTGTATAGCTATCCGAAAAATACCAAGGATTTTTGGTTGGAATCCATCGTGAATATGGAAAACGTCATCACGACCATTGATGTTACCTCGGAAGATCGCCATAAGGTGCGCGAAGGCTTAAATAAAGGGATCGATGAACAAAGTTCCCGCATGATGACGGAAAAAGAAAGCGTGAGTATCTTAGAGGCTCATAAAAACTTGGATGATCTTCAAGACTTGTATGCCTCCGTCTACGAAGAAGGCGAAGTGATCAAACGGGTGCATCTTCGCCATTACGTCAATGCGCGAACGAAAGAAGAACTGGAAGACAAAGTGAACGACGTCTTAACGGCGCTTGAAGGGGAAAATTTCAGAGGCGCTGTTTTTCTCAATGAGCAAGATATGGAGTGGAAGGCGCTCCATGAACCATATACGGCACAAGCGAAACGCCGCAACCGTCGAAAAGGGAAGGGGCTGCCAGCGTTATCTTTAGCCGGTGGCTTTCCGTTTCATTTCACCCAACTCCATGATCCCACGGGCACCTTTTACGGCACAACGATGACCGGCGGAAACGTTGTGTTTGATCTGTTTCACCGTGATAAGGATCGAAAATCGTATAGCTCTGTGGTGATCGGGGCGATGGGGGCAGGGAAGTCCACGCTCTTGAAAAAAATCATGCTCGATAATGCCATTAAAGGGCATAAAATTCGTGCCTTTGATGTCGTTGGTGAGTTTTTACCCCTCACCGAGGCGGTCGGCGGCAAACAAATTGCCTTGGACGGCACGGATGGCATCATTAATCCCTTGCAAGTATACCGGACGGCCAAAGACGATTTCACATCGTTTACGCAGCACTTATCAAAACTGACGACGTTCTACCGGTTTCTAGCCCCGGAAGCCTCCGATAATGAACTGAAAGAATATGAAAATATGCTTCGGAAATTGTATATCTCTTTAGAGTTATGGAACGATGAAGGGGATACCAACCTTACGGGGCAACCGGTGGAAGCCTACCCAATTTTCTCGGATTTTTTGGCCTTTATTCGTGAGGAACTTTACGCCGATGTAGCCACAAGCAAGCAGCGCGACAACCTCAGTCCGGAGCGCAAACGCCGGCTGGAAACGATTGAGTTGAACATCCAAAACCTTGTTGAAACGTACGCCCATTTGTTTAATGGGGTATCCAGCGTTGCCGATTTTCAAGACGAACACGTCGTTATCTTTCAGTTACGGGGCTTAAGTCAGATGCGCATCGAAATCTTTCAAGCGCAGTTGTTTAACGTGTTGAACTTGTTGTGGGATGCGATGCTGACCAACGGCGCGCCACAATTTGAAGCCTATAACCGAGGGGAATTGAAGAAAGAAGATGCCGAGAAATTTCTCATCCTCATGGATGAGGCGCACCATATCATTAATACGAAAAAAGGCAGTGGCCATGCTTTAGAGTTTCTCACAAAATTTGTACGGGAAGCCCGCAAGTATTTTGCTGGGTTCACGTATGCGTCGCACACGATCCGGGATTTTGTGCCGGAAGGCTCTGATCAAACCTTGGTCGAGGAAATTAAAACGCTCTTTGAACTCACGCAGTACAAGTGGATCATGCAGCAAGACAGCAATAACTTAGACATGTTGCAAACCATTTTTGCCGGGCAGTTATCCGAAAGTGAGGTTACGCAAATCCCATATTTACAAACCGGGGACGTGGTTTTAAACATTCAAGCCGTTAAAAACCTACGCTTTTCCGTGGAAGCCTCAGACGAGGAATTGGCGTTGTTCGGGGGAGGGGCTTAACATGTCCGTTTCTTCGCTCATCGCCTTTCTTATTTTCCTTTTTTCCTTAATTCCGAAGAAATGGAAAGGGCTTGTGGTGTTAGGCTTGCTTGTGGCTGTGAGTGGCTTGATCGGCATGGTGTTTGTGGCCATTCTTTCGCTCGCTGGCCAATATGACCAACAACAAGCAGATGATGTTGAATCGGTTGGGAATGTGGCCGAAGATGAAGTACCCTCGGAATACATTCCCATCTATGAAGAAGCCGGCGAGGCATATGATGTACCAGCGCCCCTACTGGCGGCGATTCATCGCGTGGAAACGGTGTTTTCAACGATGGACGATGAGGCGGGGTTGGTCAGTTACGCGGGAGCAGAAGGTCACATGCAATTTATGCCTTGTACTTGGGTCGGATGGGATCACCCGTCATGTTCTGGTTTAGGCGCCGGGGACATTCCCGAGGATGAACTTACGGATTTAGATGCGATCGACGAATATGGCGGTTTTGCCGTGGATGGCAGTGGCAACGGGGAGGCTGATCCTTACGACATCGAGGATGCCGTTCATTCAGCCGCGAACTATTTAGCTGCAAATGGGGCAGCCGATGGGAACGTGGAAGAAGCCGTATTTGCGTATAACGGCGCGGATTGGTACGTGGATGATGTGATGGGATATATGGATACGTATACGGACGGTGACGGTGGTGTTGAAGCCGTTGCCGGGGACATTCCGGATGTTGTCGAGGTTGGTGAACAATGGATCGGCAACTCCGAGTATGACTTTGGCGGTGGACGAAATGAAGTGGAACAGGCGGCCGGTATTTTCGATTGTTCCTCGTTTGTCCATTGGGCGTTTGAAGAAATGGGGGTGCAACTTGGCTCCCTTGGATCAGTGACGACGGATACGCTTTATGAAGAAGGGCAGTCGGTTGATCCGGACGACATGCAGCCCGGGGACATGGTGTTTTTCAACACGTACAAATACAACGGCCATGTCGGTATCTACGCCGGTGATGGGCAATTCATCGGGGCGCAGTCCAGTACCGGTGTTGCCTATGAATCTTTGGAATATGGTTATTGGGGTCAAACCTTTAACGGCAATGTGCAGCGTATCGGCTAGAGACAAAACGTTTGAAAGGCGTCATGCCATGATCAAAAGCAAAGGGTTATGGGTGTTTGTCTATGGCTTTCCATTTATGGTTTTCTAGGTCGGGGTGTGGCTATCATCCCCGACCATGATAACCGTTGCATTGATTGGGATGGGCATCACCATTTTGATGTATGCACTGACCACGATCATGATTTATGCCGTCGATTTTTTAAACGTTCTACGAAAAGATGGAAGGAGGTTTCATTTATGAAATCAAAGACGCGGATCACGTTATTTACGATCGCGCTGGTCGCGATTATCGCCGTCACCGGCATAAATGTTTACAGTGTGATGGCCGGTGACGATGAAGAAGCAACTGTATCCATTAATCAGATGCAGGAGGTCATCGATGCGAATGAGCAATTAGAAAGTGAAGTCTCGCGCCTTGAAAACGAACAAGAGATGGAGGAACCGGCGGCGATGCAAGAACGTCAAGAGGCGTTACAAGCAACCGCCGAAACCTTTGTCCAAACGGTTTATACCGAAGAAGCAGAATCGTATGACGACCGCAAAGATGAAGCCGAACCCATCATGCAAGATGATCTGCATGACTTTTTATTCCCGGAAGATGATCAAGACGAAACGAAGCATCGAGCGATTCCGGAAGATATTCAATTTTTTGTAGAGTCAGGTGAACTGAACCAACCGGAAGCCACTATCATGGCTCGTTTTACGCAAACGTATAGCGCCGGCAGTGAGGATGATACGACGGCAACCTTTATAGAATTAGATGCCGAGCAACAAGACGATGGCACGTGGATCATTCAAGATTTTAGAGATGCGGTCGAAAGCATGGAAGGAGATGAGGGCGTATGATGCGGAAACGTTTCGCCCTAAGCACGAAACGAACGGTTCCCTTGCTTGTGATCACGCTTGCCTTTGTCGTGACAGGGGCGTTTCTCATGCTTTCCCGGACAATATTTGGTGCACCACCGGGCGACATTCAACACACGGACATCGGAGAAACGATCCCGATGCAAGGGAACGGTGAAGTCGTGATTGAAGATTGGGCGTATAATCCTCATGAGCAGCATATGATCGCAACCCTCCATATTGATCGATCAGCCGTTGATCGGAATACGGAGATGACCTTCGCCGCCCAAGATCGTTCAAATGCCCGTGATGAATTACCAGTAACCATGCTCTATGAAGATCGGGATTATGTTGTGATTCATATTGATGCCGTCCCACCATCCTTTGATGTGATTGGGATGGATATTCAAGAGCAAGAAACCGATGATGGGATTGAACCAGAAGAATCAACGAACGACAACACACCGGCTGACTTAGCACGCATCTATGCGGATCACCGAATGGTTGACGTTGATGAATCGTTGACAGCCGAAGATGAAACCACCTATGACCAACACGTGCTGAGTTTGGAGTATGACCGATTAAACGATGACCAAGAGGATCATCAGCAGGTGATCGAAAATATGGATGAACGTATTGATCAACTGGAACAAGAATTGGTCGATATTGAAGCAGATATTTTGTACAGCACCGACGATGAAGAAGTGGAACTGGAAAGTGAACACAGTCAAATCGAGTCAGAAATCGATGGGCTGGAGACAGACATGGCGCAAGAACAAGAAGCCCTTGAAGTGGTTCAGGATGAACAAGACATGATCGAAGAACAAATGGACATTGCGATCGATGAGTGATCAAAAAACCATGCAACAACCTTACACCATCGGTTGCAACAACCTTACACCACCAAGCTAAAAAGCAACAGACGTTCGATAAAACCATGCAACAACCTTACACCAATTACGATTTTCTTGATATCGTTGTTTCCCCCGGCTCTGCCGGGGATATCACCCTATGTGATATCAGAAACCCCTTATGCTCTTTCTCTCTACCCCTCTCTTACACGATCCAATCACCAATCGTTACAAGTGGGGCGAAGATGATGATCATTTGCTGAATGAAAAATCAGAAGGAAAAAATCAAAAGGAGGATGCAAAATGGATATTGTGATCCGAAATGTTGAACCAAGAGCGATTCAAAAAGTGGAAGAACTGGCGAAAGAACAAGGTCTATCACGCGAACAATTTTTACGAGAACGAATCATACAGATGGCGCAATTCTATATGGAGGATCAACGGGTACAACGTTTGGAAGATTTAGTAGCCAGCAATCTGCAAGTGATGGAACGATGTGCTGACAGCATGCAAACGATGAATGACCTCATTGGTGACGAACCGGAGCTAACACCATGAGCACGTCAACCGTCACACCGGGCGTGGTATTGAAAACAAAATTTATTACATCCAATGCCAAAGCCTTTGATCAGTACGTCAATTATGTTGATCGGGAAGAAGCCAAAGGGGATAAGCAACTGCCTTCGCAAATGTTTTCGCTATACAATCATTACATGGATGATCCGGAAAAGACATCGGCGCTTTTTACGGAAACATCCGATCACCTTCATAACGATGATAAAGAGGATTTAAAACATGCCTTTCAACATGCGCAAGAAAATAAGAGTCTCATGTGGCAAGATGTGATCACCTTTGATAATCAGTGGTTAGAAAAACAAGGGATCTATGATCGGAAAACCGGCTCGTTAGATGACAAAGCATTGAAGGCTGTCACCCGTTCATCAATGCAAACGATGCTCAAAAAAGAAGGGATGGAACAAAGCGCCGTTTGGTCGGCGGCCATTCACCGAAACACGGATAACTTACACATTCATGTGGCTACCGTTGAACCCGAACCGACGAGAGAGCGTGGCAAACGAAAACCCAAAACCTTAGATGCGATGAAAGGGGCAGTGGTCAACGGCTTACAAGATCGAAGTCATGAACGTGAGCAAATTAATCAAATCATTCGAGGGAAGATGGTCGATGGCAAGAAAGAACAAAGCACACTGAAATGGCGCAATCGTGAAATGAAACCACTCTTTAAAGATATTTATGAACGGCTGCCGGAGAAAAAACGGCATTGGAATTATGGTTACAACACCCTAAATCCGATCCGTCCAATGATCGATCAACTAACCACAAAGTATTTGGAGAAACATCATCCGAATGATCTCAAAAACTTGCATCAACGTTTGGATCGTGAAGTGGATGAAATGAAAGCAGCCTATGGCGATGGAACAAAAGAAAGCAAACGGTATGAAAACTATAAAACGAATAAGATCGATGATCTTTACAAACGGATGGGCAACGCCTTTTTGAAAGAAATGAAGTCGTTTGACGATCAATTGCACCCAAAATCAAAGGCAGAAGGAAAAGAAGATCGTCATGCGTTGCGTCATGGTCGGTCATCAGGGATCGCGATGCAGCAATCATTAAACCGTATGAACCGATCGATGAAACAGACCTATCAAGAGTATATGAATGACATGGATCATGAGCGACTAGAACGAGACATTGAACGCGAAAGGTAGGGAGCAATGATGAGTGAACGTGAACGCATGAGTCTCCGTGTGCTTCCGGAAGTGATGGATTATATCGATGCTTACCGTGATCAGCATGATATTACCTATCACGGGCAAGCATTGGAAAAAATCATCCAAGAGCATGAAGCGTGGAAAATTGAAGATCGATCCAATCGAGCCATTATGGATATAGCCGCCGAGCAATTCCATCAAGTGTTTGCATCAGAATTAAAGAAACTTCAATTGGGGGTGAATAATAGTGATAGAAACACGCAAATCCTTATGGAACTCATGAATGGCATGCTTATGAATGAAAACCATCTCATCACAACATCCAATATGGAAAGCAAGCCGGTAAGCATCGCCAAAGAAGAAGTCAGAGAACGCATCGTCCATCAACGGCAGAAAAAGATCGATTGGGAAGAAAGTCAAAAGGCGAAACAAACAGAAAATCATTAAATGGAAAGGAGAGTAAACCGCTGATAAAATCATTTTTTAAAAAGTTTAAACCCAAAAAGCAATCGAAAAATTATCGTATCATTGATCGTGAATATAGTGGCGTTATGATAGAGGAACCGAAAAAACGTCGGTTTTTAAAGGTTATCAAAGACCAAGGATGATTGCTGTTGGTACAAAAGGAAGCGCCCTATCATTAATCAGTCGAGCTTCTAATGGCGACAAAGAGGCACAAGAAAAGATTAAATCCATGCAGAAGGAGGAATGATCATGTTTTTTTTAGATGATCGCTACGAAGTGGGTGTGTTTGAAAGTTTAGGCGATCATGATGTTGAAATCTTGGTCGGCAACACCCGTTATACGATTGAACTCGATCCGGCAGATAAAGCTGCCCTTGAACAGCACTTGATCAATCAAGAAAATTTGTTGATTCCGTTTGATACGCAAACGAAAAAAATGGTGTTGGACGTTGGCCAAAATTATCATGAAGTAGACATGGAAGAACTGATTGATGCCGCCGATCGGAGGTGGGACGATGGCGAGAACGAGACCCCGTAAATCACCGGAAGCGATCAAACAAGAAGTTGAGGAACTAACCAATGGCATGGAAGAAAAGGTGGCCACCCATTTTCATTCCAAGGATCAAATGAAGGAATACTTGCGGTTTATGGGACAATTTCATAACTACTCCCGGAATAATGTCCAGCTCATGCAATTGCAATTTCCGGGTGCAGAAGCCGTTGGTTCATATAAGTTTTGGAAGGATAAAGGTTTCCCCGTTCAAAAAGGAGAGAAAGGCTTCAAAATTTTGGTTCCGCAACGGCTCGGTGATCAATTTCAAAACGAGGAAGGCACATGGAAGCCCGTCAAATATGCGACTAAAAATGAAAATTCACACATTGAAGATGGCCATCTCCCCAAACGAGATGGTCGTCTTGTGTTTTCAACGGGAAGCGTCTTTGATATTAGCCAGACGTCGGCCACACGGGATGATTTGCCGGCTTTATTCCCAAATAAATGGATGGAAGGGAAGGTGGAGGATTACGGCCAACTTCGTCAAGGCATGGAAGCCATCGCCAAGGAAAATGGCATTGCCATTGTCGAACCGAAACAAGAGTTAGGCGCAGCCAAAGGCGTTAGCTATACCTTAACAAAGGAGGTGGCATTAAATCCGCGCAACGATGAACGGCAGGATGTCAAAACCTTGGTGCATGAGTTGGCGCATGCGAAATTGCACACGGCAGAAACGCACCATCAATATTCGCAGCCGGAAAAAGAGTTTCAAGCAGAGATGACGGCTTATACGGTAGCCTCTCATTTTGGCGTGGACACTTCCGATTATTCGCTGGATTACCTTACATCTTGGACGAAAAACCGCACCTTTGACGATCATCAGCAATTGCTCAAAGAAGTGCAAGACACATCACACCAGTTTATCACCACGATGGAACGAACGTTAGACAAACCACCGGAAAAAGATCAGCCTCGGGACAAAGAGGAAACGAAGGGAGACGATTCAATGATTCATCAAACGAAACGGCAAACGAATGAGCGAGAACAATTTGAAAAAGCCCCAATAACGGCACAATATCAAAACAATCGATCGATGCATCCGGAGGAACGAGAAAAGCCAATGCCAGCACATCAAGAAAGCCCGTTGCGAGCTTACCGCAACGAAATGACTGCCCATGAACGCAATGCAAGCCCAAAAGATGATAAAACAACGGAGCATCAAGCGTTTAAAGACCTTTATAAGCGTGAAGTCATGGGCGTGATTGAGCCAGAACAATTTGAAAAAGCCCCGATAACGGCACAATATCAAAACAATCGACCGATGCATCCGGAGGAACGAGAAAATCCAACGGCAACACGTCAAGAAAGCCCGTTGTTGAAAGCCTACCGAAACGAAGTGACTGCCCATGACCGCAATGCAAGCCCGTTTGAAAAAGAAGATAAAAATGCCGATCATCAATCATTTAAAGACCTCTACAAGCGCGAAATCATGAATATGATTGAGCCGGGCGTCGGCAAACAATTAGACCGGGAGGAATCCGGCGACCGACAAGAACGAGTGAAGCGCATGCAAGCCTTTGAGAAGGAACATGATCCGCATACGGTGTATCAACTGAAAAAAGAGTCGTTGCAAGAAATAAAAGAACTTCCTCTCTCTGAACAAGGACAGAAACGCCTCAATTCGCTTGAAAAACAGTTAGATGAAGAATACGGCAAGGATCAGGAAAAAACATCTACGAAAGGCGCTGAACGTTCCAATGAGCGCGAACGTCGCGAACAAAATGAACCGGTGGCTACCTCATCGATCAGCACGGGAACGCAAACGAATATCAAAGGGCCAGAACCGGATGTGTGATGGGTCAGAACCATAGGGATGATGAAATCCCTGTGGTTTTTTCATTTTATTTAAAAAATGAAAGGAGGGAGTACGGCATGGTTAACCGTGTCCGTACGGAACAAGTGGAACGTGCCAAGCGCGTCGATCTCATGGACTACTTGGAATCCAAAGGGGAAACGTTTAAAAAGGAAGGGAATTACTACCGGCACACCGAACATGACAGTTTGATCATCCGTGATCAAATGTATGCATGGAACTCACGCGGGGAAAAAGGCGCTGGCGTGATCAATTTTGCGCAAATGTATTATGGCATGTCTTTTCCCGAAGCCGTGGAGGACATTACAAACGGTTCTTACAAGGAAAAAGAACGGCCGCCATCAGCCAAAATACCGTCCGAACCCTACCGATATCCTAGCCACTATGAGGTGAGCGATACGACGCGCATGCATCAGTATTTAACCCAGGATCGCAAAATTCACCCTAAAGTCGTGAATTGGTTGGAGCGCAGGGATTATATGGCGCAAGACAAACGGGGAAATGTCGTTTATAAGTGGAAACAGCAGGGCGAAGTTGTGGGGGCGGATCGGCAAGGCACCCAACCAATGTCTCGCACCGGCGACTGGTTTAAAGGCATTGACAAAAACAGCCCAGGGAACGCTGGTTTCTCTTTTGATATTGGAAAGCCGGAAACGCTCTATGTGTTTGAAAGCGCCGTCGATGCGTTGTCTTATTGGAGTGAAAAGAAGGGGGATATACAAAATGCACGTATGCTTTCAATGTCTGGTTTGAAACGACACACTGTTAGCGCAGAAATGAACCGGATGAATAGGGAAGGATACCCACCGAAACAAGTGGTCATTGCCGTGGACAATGATCCGTCTGGTCGTGATTTCGCCTATGGCCTAAAAGATGTGTTGCAAAACTATGTAAATCAAGACGGGGAACGGGTTGGGAACGTTGATTTGCCAAAGGAAAAGGATTGGAATGAACAATTAAAAAAGAATGTGGCCGTCGAACAGCCGCGAGCGAAAGAATCCCAACCCTCTCCAGTCAAGGATACGGAACCGGAACGATAATGGAAACCTTTACGCACGGGTTTCGGCCCGTGTATTTTTGTTGGACGCTGAAAGGAGTTTGAAGCATGATAGACGAGGGTACGGTTGTCAGCATTTTTCTTGTGGTACTTTTTCTTTTCACCTGCCCATTGATTATTGTTGGTTTTGTTTGGGTGATGAGAAAATGGATGAAGCATCGTCGGGAAAAACAAGCGTTCCAACGAGTCATTCAAAGTGGCATTCGTTCGATCGACCAAATGGATGGCCACCAATTTGAATATTTTTTAGTGCAACTGCTTAAAGCATTAGGCTATCGATCCGTGAAAGGAACGAAACGTTCCAATGATTTTGGGGCTGATTTGGTGATGGAAAAGGAAAAAAAGAAGATAGTTGTGCAGGCGAAGCGATACGGGTATAAGCAAAGGGTGGGAATCCAGGCTATTCAGCAAGTATTTGCGGCAATTCCTTTTTACCAAGCTCAGGAGGCCTGGGTGGTCACAAACAGCTTTTATACGGCTTCGGCCTGTAAACTCGCCCAGGCTTGTGGTGTTCATCTGTTAGATCGTTGGCGCCTGCAGCAATTTATCGTGAATGTGAACCCGGAAATGACGGCTCAAAAGGTGTATGAAAATGTAGAGCCAGCGCGACGCAATTGCCCCTTGTGTGGCTCACCTTTAGTGGTGCGAAGTCATCAGGAGAATACGAGACGATTTTTTGGATGTTCTTCATTTCCGAATTGTCGGCATACGGAACCATTAAATGCTTCCTGATTTTCTCCTATGGGGGAGGCGAGTCCTTCAAAGTATGGTATACTAGAGAAACAATAAACAACTGTCCAGGGGTGGACGTTCACCTTGTCAACCTTCGTGCCAATTGGCGCCCTTTTTCTTGAGGGGGAAGGGAGGTGAACAGTCATGGTGATCACTTATGAAACGGCCATGTTATGTGTGGCCGTAGCCACGTTGGTGGTCTTGATGATGAAACATGACGATCAAAAAAAGAAGTAACCACCCCTGGTGTCCAATCCAAATGGGTGGCTACTTCATCTAATCATTAGGTGAACAAATCCCTTGGTAGGAGTTGTTCTATTGGGAGGCCGTTGGTGCAATCACACCACGGTCTTTTTAAATATATGCCTTTTCTAACCTTAGTATACAATAACATCTTGCTGTTGGCAAATAAAATGTGGAACCGATTAAACGATATGATTTCTGGCCATCTATTTCGTTCGAACATTCGCAAACAATAAAGATTGCGGCTACTGTCATGTTTAAGTTTATGGGAGATTAAAATGCTAAAAATGCACTTTAGTTAAGTAAAGGTGCCAAATTTGTGCCAAAAGACCTCATCCGTAATTGAAAAGCGACTTCCAACAAACGCCAAAACCCGCATCATGTAAGTATTTGTACTGGAGCTTCCTGCCGGACTCGAACCGGCGACCTCATCCTTACCATGGATGCGCTCTGCCTGCTGAGCTAAGGAAGCATGGCTCCGCAGGCCGGATTCGAACCAGCGACGGATCGGTTAACAGCCGATTGCTCTACCCCTGAGCTACTGCGGATTATGTGTCTGTTTTCCGTTACGAACTGTATATTATCATATAGCATCGAATGGGTCAAATAATGGAAAGGTGATGAACACGGGCACCCGCTTTTATCGGCTGTTAGCGGGTGTTTTGTCGTGTTCGATCATTTTTTCAAGGTGTCTTACCGTTGGTGTTAGGTTAATGAGGAAATAGGCTTCGCGCAGGCGGCGTGATGGGCCGCTGTTATGGTTATAGCCCGGACCGCCGACGTGCAACATCGCGGCGTTTGCTGCGTTAATCGCTTCGTAGGCCGCTTCTCTGCGAATGGGCAGCAAATCAGCCCATTTCAGGTCGTCGACACTTGTTAACAATTCATTTAGTGATTGTTGCATGTTTTCCAATGGTTGTTGAATATCGGTTGATTGTATTGGCAAGTAATCATTGCATCCGCCTTGTTTATTTTCGGACATGTCCATGGAGCGTAATGACGACTGAATGACGCCAAATCCGAGAGGAATTTGATAGACAAGAAAATAAGGGCGTACGTTGGCAATGAATGTATCTGCGTCTTCAGATAACACTTGGCCATCGGGAATAAACAGTTGATTCAATCGGCAGGCATACGTTGCACTGCCATTAAGACCGAGGTAATTTGTTTTTTCTTTAAAGTCAATGCCTTCGTCATCACAATGGATAAAGACCATGATGCGTTTCTCATTATGCACTTTAGCCACCGCGCCAAACCAATGGTCCTTTCCCAGATTGGAAACAGCCGGTAGCGCGCCGGACACCGTATAACCGCCGTCAACGCTTTCCGCCTGAAGGTGCATAGGTTCCAGGTCAGCGTAGTGCTTCATGGGATTGGAAAGCCCGGTGCCACTTATCGCACGCCCCGCTTCAAGCTCAGGCAAAAGCTGCGACTGCAAGTATTCATTGCTGCTGTGGCGAACATACGTCGTTGCCGCTAAATGGCACCAAACGTTGAAGCCTGTCGTCATACAAAACTTGGACACTTCTTCCACTACCTCAACTTCTCTTTGCACCGTTTGCTTGTAGGGCAATGTCCCTGAGGAGAAATAGCCATGTTTGCCCAACAACTCCAAAATTTCTTTTGGATAATAAGCATCCGTATCAATCTTGTTAACGATCGGTTTAAGTTCTTTCCTTAACAATTCTTTTAAATGATCCATGGGGTCATTCTCCTCATAAGACAAATATATTCGATCACTATAATCGGCTTTTAGTGCAAAAAAATGAAGTCGATTTCCATATACCCCAGATTTCGCGCTAGCGACCATGCACACTAATCATTCCTGATGTCCAACGCGTTATGCTTGTCTGATTGTAGCTGATTCATCAGCCAATGCAACAAAATGCGCGCTTATTCCCGTTCCTTCGACATTAGCAAGGCAAACGAATGACCGTCTCAAGGTTACTGGTGACGGCTCTCGACAGCCATCGAGCTCCTTGGTTCTGTGAAAATGGAGGCATCCATTTCCAACAAATCGAGAATACGGGGTAATTGCGGCTCATAATGCTTCGGGAAGAACCGCCGAAGATGTCCGTCAATCTCCATATGAAGGATGTCGACGGTGTCCAAAAGTTCCAAAACAGATTCACCCGTGGGGCGAAAGCTTCTGCGTCCTCCTCCGCCAAGTTGGTTCAGGGGTTCGGAGGCCCCTTCCATGTTTTTGCGAATCAGGTATTCAAAGAGGCTGTACACCATGACACTGATCATCATCACACATGCAAAAGCTTCCACGCGTTTAGGTTTTGCCAGATAGACCCTGCCGACAAAAAAGGGATTTTTGAGGAAACGAAAGCGATTTTCCACCGTTTGTTGCCCTTTATAGGCCTTTAACAGCTCCACGTCTGCTTGATCATCTTTGGCGACACTGGTCACGAGAATAAAGATAGAGGCTTGCTTTCGAAGCGCCTCGAGCTGTTCGTCCGAAGGGGGATGAAGCGTTAATCGGACACGATAAACCGTGATCGGCGGCGGTGGCGCCTCCCCTTTTTTGGGACGGCCCCGCTTTTGGCGTTTGCCCGGCAGCTCTACACAGACCGTCGTGCCCTCAAATGTATGGTAGCCTTTTTGGTGTTTCTTGAGAAATGCGCCCAGCGCCTCTTCCGCGTCGGCCTCGCAGGAGAAGTCCTGCCTTTCCAGCTCGGCTTGTTCCTTGTGCCAACGTCGCTGTTCCTTTTCCAAGCTGCTTTGGATGGTTTTTTCTTTTCGGGCATCCATATGGTCGGATTGGATCACCAGAAACCGGTAGGTTTTCCCGTTAAGGTCAGCTTTGGTGGGATAGATGCGGTAAGAAGCAGCGCCTTTACGGTCCACGAGGGCACCGATCTCCTCCCACTGATCCAAATCCTGCTCTAAGGCCTCTGCCTTCAAGGTTTTGGCGAGATTGAAATTCTCCGGCAATCGGGACAAAAACTGAAAATCGGCCTGATCCTTTTGGCCCGTGGTGGCCTCCAGATTATCTTGGGTGACCAGGGCACTATCCGAAATAAAAATCGCCTGTTCCAGTTGTTCCGGATCATACCAATCGGTGAGCGCATGCAAGACATGCTTGTTCCACGTTTTATCATCCTGGTTACCGTCTAAAATATCGCCATAAACAGGGATGCCTTCCGGCGTCGTTCCCAACCCAAACTTGAATTGGGGCAGATCAGGCCGGTGGTCTTTGGAATAGCCGCGTACAATTTTCAAGATGTCCTCCTCGTCCGGGTGATTCTTGGGTTGGCCCGTGTACACAAAGGATGTGGTATCAAAATGGAGCCCTTTCCACGTGAGGTCGATCGGAGCTTGAACGGCCTGAATGGCTGTCTTACAGACCTTCTCAATGCCCGCCTCATGAAGGGCCTCTAACGCACGGCCGAGCGCATCGTCATTGAAATCATTCGCTTTCGTTCCGGGACCAAAGAGTAACTCGACATCTTGCTCTTGATAAAATTCTTGGACGCGATAAAGGGCTTTACGATGGGATAACTGATTGATGATCATAGCAGCTACTCTTGTCCCTACGGAGACGTTACAGTCTTTCTCTTTGACAGGAGATAGCTTGTCGATGGCCTCAATTAATCCCATTTTATCCATCAGCTGGCGGATCACTGGCGTTGATCCGATACGAACGGGTTGAATGTCGGGAAGATCTTCTGGTGATAGGCTCAAAGGAATCACCTCATGGGTTGTCTTTCCTGAACCTTTGATACAGGTAAGGCAAATTCCTGCCAAAAATTAAGAAACATACTCAAACGGGCGCGAAATGTGGGATATACAGTATGCAATGTTTCATTGATCAATGTTAAATCCTTTTGGATTGGGAGCCGGGGAGAAACCTCATCCCCGGTTTTTTCGAACCCTTAGTCATGGGAAATTTCCGTAATCGAGTCAAGCGGCGTCTTGACAGCTTCCCTTGCCCGTTTTACAGCATCTTCATCAGGGGCGTCATAGAAGCAGAGGCATTTGGTCATGTCTTCACAGACATACGTTCTTGCAAAATCAACTTCGGGAACCTCTGCGTAATGAACGGAGTTTTTCTTTTTTCGTTCTAAATACGCATCCATCGTTAAATCTTCCGGGAAATTCCATTCAACCAAGTAGTTGACTTTCCCTTTTTCTTTTTTCGCATCTTCCAGGTCCTGGCCGACGATGCGGACTTCTTTTACAAGAGAAACGGAGATATTTTGATTTTCAAGCGCTTCTTTCGCTGTATCCTCGTTGTCGCTTTCAACAATGAAGAATGCTTTGTCGAAATCACTGGATACTTGCACTTCAATCAGCTCAGATTGCTCCAGGCTCTTTTCAAGAGTGGCCACCTTTTCATCGAATGCGGTTTTTGATCTGTTATCATTGTCTATAGTAGATTCCAATAAAAATAATCCCATGTATGTCGCCTCCTTTTGTTGGTTATTATAATACACTAGGTTAAATAAATCAACTTAGTTTATGTTATTATACGTGTAGGAGTGATTTTCATGAAAAAAAACTATAACCTTCCTTGTAACATTGCACAAACGTTGAACATCGTCGGCGATCGTTGGACACTGTTGATCCTTCATGAATTGATGGTTGGCCACACGACGTTTAACGAAATAAAACGGTATCTGGAAGGGATCTCTTCCAATTTGTTATCCGATCGGCTGAAATATTTAGAAGAAGAAGATCTTGTGGCATCCACCCTTTATTCGACGCACCCGCCCCGATTTGAATATGCTTTGACGGAAAGTGGCAAAGACTTGGAGCCGGTTTTCCATTCCTTATTGTTGTGGGGACGAAAAAACCTTGACCCTTGTTATAAAAAACTCGTGGACACAACCGGCGATGAAGTGGAAATTCGTTATTTTAATCCACAAACGAATCAGTTGGTCGGCTCGGATGATTTAAGTGTGATTACTATGGATGAAAAAGTGGGGGAGAGCTATTGATAGCCCCACTGTTTTCCCACCCATTTTTCAAATAAACCGACGCATTTATCAAGAATCAATCCCAGTACACCGATGGAAAAAATGCCTGCCAGCACCAAGTCGAAATCGAGCATGTTTCTTGAATCAATGATGAGATAGCCAAGGCCGGATTGTGCCCCTACCATTTCCCCGGAAACGAGAAAGATCCAAGCTGTGCCGACAGCAATATGCAAACCATTGGCAATCCCGGGAAACGCGGCCGGAAAGATAATTTTGTACATGAGTGCAGGCTGTTTAATTTCCAGGTTCTCCGCGAGTTTCAAGTAAGTTGCATCGACTTTTTTCACGGCCGTTATGGTGGAAAGCAAGACCGGAAAGAAGGCTGCGATGAAGATGATGACGATCGCCGGCATATTGCCGATGCCGAACCATAAGACAATGAATGGTGCCCAAGCCACGGGTGCTACGGGGCGAAGGACTTGAACGATCGGCTCAACAATTGCCCAGAGTCGTTGGGCGCGGCCAAGGATGAGACCAAGAATAACGGCGGCGAGCACCGCGCTGCCATAACCGCTGATAAAACGAAAAAGACTAATGGTTACATGATCAAACAGTGTGCCGTCCGCGAGGAGCGAAAGAAACCCGGTCGCCACACTTAGAGGAGAGGGGAGTAAAGCCTCCTCATAGTCTCCAATCCAGATGATGAGCTGCCAAACGGTAATCAGCAGCAGGAAGCTGATCAAGATATTCCCGGTTTTTTTCCAGAATGGCTTCATGTGCATCCCTACAGTTCTTCAAAAAATGATGGATCGACGAATTCTTCATAGGTTGGAGGATCATCGGACAAATCCAGGTCAACGAGGCGTTGTCTCAGGTAATTAAAATCATCGCGTGGAATCTCAAGGTTGTCGTAAGAAATCCAATCCAAAGATAAAGCCAAAGCCTCTTCGTCTATATCCATATAATGCTGATGGACAGCAAAGCTTTCCTCATGGTCATGATCCGCGTGCTTTCCAGCTTCGCCATAACCCCTCATGAATTGGTTCGCAAGTTCAGGTTTTTCGTCGATTAAATCCTCGCGAAGCACGAGGGCGCAGCATAAGCTGTTTGGCCAGTGTTCATGGGATTGATGGAGCACATGGCCCGCATCAAGGGTGACCCCGAGCGCGCCGAAAGGTTCGGCGACGACATAAGCTTCAACCCGTCCTTCTCCGAGCGCTGCCGGCATTTCGGCGGGAGGGAGCTCTACAACATTCACATCTCCGTACTCCATCCCTTCCGCTTGCAGCATTTCATCGAGCAAAATGTTATGAGAAGAAAGGGTATGCGGGATCGCTACGGTTTCCCCTTCCAGATCATTTGCGGAATCGATGTTGTGGCCTGCAATAATGGCATTTCCGTCCTGGTGTCCCAAGGCGGTTGCTTTTAGGTCGATTTCTAGCTCGTTGGCCTTCATCGCGAGTTGAAACAGCACGGAAGCCCCGTCGATTCTTCCGCTGTTAAGCGCATCCATTAAATCGATCCAATCCCCGAATTGCACCAATTCTACTTCAGCACCATCCAAATATTCATCTTCAAACTCATTCATGAAATAGAGCGGGGAGGCGTGGGTGATAGGCAAGTAGCCAATTTTTATCACATCGTCTTCAGCGGGTTCTCGTTGCCCGCAACCCGCCAGGATAATCGCTGTGGTTAAGAACAAAATAACGCTGATGGTTCTTGTTCGTCGCATCTTTACCTCCATTCGCGCCATCACGCTCGCCATTTAAATATGATAATCGGGTTCGTTCTCCGTGCCTCCGAACTGAAAGGAATCAAAGATCGTTTTTCGGAAGTATTGAAAATCATCGTGGCTGCGATCTCTTGGTTTTGGCAGCTGAATCTTTAAAGAACGCTTTATACGTCCGGGGTTCGGCTCCAAGATGATGACGCGATCCGATAAATAGACGGCCTCATCTATGTCATGCGTGACCAAAACAATCGTTGATTCTGCTTTTCTTTGAATGCGCAATAACTCATCTTGTAAGTAATATCGATTGAAGGTGTCCAATGCCGCAAAAGGTTCATCCATCAGGATGATTTCCGGTTCGATGGCCAGCGCCCTCGCGATAGCCACGCGCTGTTGCATGCCCCCGGAAAGTTGAGATGGGAAGTGGTCCGCATTTTTTTCCAAGCCGACTAGTTGGATATAACCGGAAGCCCGTTCGTGTTTTTCTGCAGCTGTAATATCTTCGTTCTCCAGCCCGAGCTCCACATTTTTTTGGACTGTCCGCCAAGGAAGCAAATTATAATGCTGAAAAAGCATAATGGCCTGTCGCCCTGGTTTCCTCACCGGTTTTCCGGCGATAGACAGATCCCCCTCTGACAACGTTTCAAATCCGCCGATCAAATTGAGCAATGTGCTTTTGCCGCAACCGCTTTCCCCAAGGATCGATACAAATTCCCTGTGCTTTATGTTTAGATTGATGCCTTCCAGAACTTTTTCGGTAGACGCAAAGCTTTTCCCGACTTGATCAAGCTCGACAAGTGTAGACAACATCGGACACCCCCTGTTCCCAATCTTTTAAATAAATCATATCAGTTTACTTGCCATTAGTTAAAGATTTTATTACACTTAGTTGAAAAAAACAACCTTATTGTGCGTGCTTTCCTATTTTCTATCATTTTGAATTTTATAACTGCATCGTTTATAATAAGAGGATAGCTACAAATGGTTTTATCTAAAATATTATAGTGAATGAACATTCAATCATTGAGGAGGGAGCGATGTGGAAGTTTATAAGCGTATCGATGAGTTAACGTTTGAAGGTATTGTGATCCTCCAAATGAATGAAAGTTCCATCGCCAGAGAGTGGGATCGATTGCTTCATCGCCACATTATTAAAGAAGGCCAGGTGATGCAATGGGATGAAGAAGAGTTAAAAACCCATCTGGATACGATTATGAAATGTCTGAAATCTCAATTATTTATAGAGGGAAAGAAGGATACGGAAGAAGAGTCCCATGTCAAAAAGATTTTACATGAAGTAAAAATGGCATGGCGGGAAGAGGACATTCACATTGATAAACATGAAATGACTTTTATTTGCTATTTGTTGGAGAATGCGACCCATAAAGCCATACATACACCGGATGGTTCTGGGATTACCTTCCGCAATCACCAGGCTGTCCATCATTTTTTTACGATGTTGAGCCAACATTTAATGCCTTATCCATTAGATGGAATGGATCTGCAGGGGTATTTAAACTATTTGTTCTCGCTCCCTGAGTTTTCTTTTCATTTTATCGTGCGTTCCCGCAAGGATAATTCCACTTTTCAGGTCATAGATGTCATAGAGAAATCCGGTAATTCCATGGAGTCGGGCTGGCGGCACATGTTGCAAAGCATCCAAACGGAATCCATCGAACTTTTGAAGAAAGCCGTGTTGCGTTTAATGGGAGACGAGGAAGAGACTTTTGGAAAGCATGTGTTCATCACACAGGAAGTCGGCAATGAGCTGCTTTTGTTTTATGTTCCACAAAAAAATGTTTCACGTACGAAAGCGGTCTTAAAGTTGGCTTTTCGTTTGTATGAAGATATTCGTGAGACCGTTTCCCATGCTGAAAACCAAATAAATTGGCGCTCATTGGTAGCCCTTTTCTATGAATGGGTCATGCGAGCGCGGCGGCTGGAGGATGCTTTTGAGCACATCGCTTCCGGGTACGTACGCTATTTGCCGTTTGAACGTTGCGCGCTTTTTTTATATTTGCCAAAAGAAAAAAAGGGGATCGGGATGACGGGGTATAATTTAAATGTCGACGAGGTCAAAAATATCACGGAGCCTTTCTCCAGTCCATCTATGGTTCAAGAATTTTTGAAAAAAATTCGAACGTACCGCCCCATTTTTATTGACGATGCTGCTGATGTGCTCCCGGAGTACTATATAAATAAGTTCAAACTGAACTCTTTGGTGGTATCTCCTATTTATTCACTGTCGAAAAAGGAGTTCATAGGAGCCGTGTTTTTGGACCAAGGCGAGGGGCAGAAATTTGAAGTTAACGATGAACTAATGAATGTGTTGGTGAAAATGGGTCATCATGTCGGAGAAATGCTGATGCAATATCAAGAATCCCAGTACGATCATTTACAAAAAACGGTGTCTTCCCGCCTATCCCCGCGGGAAATTGAGGTGATGAATCTCGTCAAAAACGGGAAATCCATCGACGAAATTTCCACTGTGTTGCATCTCAGCCAATACACCGTAAGAGATTATATTTCCAGCTCCATAAAAAAGGTGAACGGGAGAAACCGAACACACGCCGTGGCTATCGCCATTCAACAAGGATTTATATAAACTAGTTTTTGGGAAAATTGGAAGAGCATGGGGTGTGCTTTTCCGATTTTTTTATAACGGATCGGATCCCCCCGACATCTGTAGGGTACCTGTCCCCTATTCCCCGCAATGTAACGGTATTGATTGGCAATTCATCACTGTTTATGATAACAATAAAAAGGGAGATGGTGCGACATGAAGGCTTTCAACGATTCGGAGCATTTTTACAGCGTGGTTGGCGAGTTTTTGAAGGTTCCGACTTCCCCGAGATCATACGAAGATTTACGGCGATGGTGGGGAGAAAATCCGGCGTATCATGAAGAAGGGGATGAAATCGACCTCATCAATGGTATCGGGCAAAAGGTTGCCAAGACGAGAATGAGTGCCGAATTTGTGTTTTCAGAACCGGAAGCCCTGATCTGTATGGATGCTGAAAACCCTAGAAAAGGGGAACATTTTAGCGTTTACTTGGGGGATTCACCGATTCCCGCGGCATTAAGTGTGAAAACCACCGGGGATATGGCTCATCAGTTTTGGGCAGGGAATGTAAGTCTAACGGCTGCAATTATGACAGGCAAGATCAAAACAAAGGGTTCTAAACAAAAAGCATTAAAGCTGTTGCCGCGGATCGCGCCGGCATTTGCATTATACCCCCGGTATTTGGAGATCATTGGTGAACAAAGATTGTTACGTATGTTATAGAGGGAAAGTATCGGAGGGAATCGTATTTGACACCGGTTGCTATGAACAATAAAAGAATAAAGAAATGGAAACATGAGCAGGTTGAAATCATCAAAATCTCGGTCCACCCTTATGTTCCGTTAATATCTGTTTACCTTTATTATGTTGACGGTATGCTCATTGATACCGGCCCGAGTAAAAGGCGGCGGGCTTTGGCCCCCGTTTTTCGGTCAAGAGAGATTGAGCAGGTAGCGATTACGCATTACCATGAAGATCATTCAGGCATGGCACCATGGATCGCGCGTAATGTGACAACGAAGATATTCACACATGAAAAAACCATTCCGATCGCCCGGGTAACGGCAAAGGTCCCATGGTATCAGGAACTTTTCACCGGGCGTCGTCTTCCTTTTGAGGCGAAGCCGTACCCGAATGTCATGGAAACACCTAAGTACCACTTTTACCCGATTGAAACCCCCGGCCATACTGCCGACCATGTGTGTTTATTTGAGCCCCGGCATGGCTGGCTGTTTACCGGCGATTTATATATTACCCCGTATCCAAAGGTTTTTTTGCAGGATGAATCGATGTCCGCATATATTGAAACGTTGCACAAACTGAACCGTCTGGATTATCAGACTCTGTTTTGTGCTCATGAAGGCGTCGTTCAAAACGGGAAGGAAATGATGAATCGCAAGCTTGAATATTTGGAGAGGACTCGAAACGAGGTCTTGCGAATGCACCGAATGGGGTGGAAAGATCAAACGATCAAGAAAAAACTTTTTCCTCATAAAGTGAAACTGGAACAACGCTCGTTCGGCACATTTTCGAGGATGAATATGATCCGCGCTTGTATTCGGGAGCAATAACTTCCGATTTCCCTCCTACGACAACTACCCCCTATATTTCACGTATGATCACGCGCTGAAAAAAATCAATACCCGACATTTATGGGAATAGGCAACGCGTGATCAATCGCCTACAATTGATATAAATCGCTTACATTTTATGAATTCCGAATACTGTGATTAAAAAGTACGGATACGTATCAGTATTGCAGGAGTGAACACCGATGATTTCTCTATTGTACCATCATCAGCCATATGAAGATCCGCAAAATAAGATTCTCGCTGCTGCATTGCATTTATACACCGGAAAAGGGTTTAGGGAAACGTCGGTGTTGGAAGTTGTTGAGCGGGCGCGAGTGTCGAAGACGACCTTTTATCATTTTTTCAATAGTAAAGAAGATTTGCTCATTCAATTGTTTCAATCTTTACTCGAAGAAGTCTTGAAAGAGGTGAAACAAACGGCAGCACTAGAGACACATATTGCTCATAAGTCATTTGCCGGTATTCGCCGCTATCTGCAAATCTGCAATGATCATCGTCCTGTTGCTCGCCTTTTACTCGTGTCTTCTTCCGGATTGAGCCCGGAGGTTGAAGAGGTGCGTCACAAAGCTCACGTCGAATTCGCAACATTTATCTATGAAAGTGTGCGCGCCGAACCTAATCAAATGAAAAGGCTTTCTGACGATCAAATCCATACCGCTGCACAAGCGATGGTAGGCGCCATTAATGAAGTCGTGATTCACAAAATCATTGTAGAAGATAAAAAAGACATAGAAGAATTGGCGCAATTGCTAAACCGTATTGCCGTCGGAACGTTTACCATGCTTGCTGAATTTAAAGGGGGGATGCGGTTGTAAGTGCCTTTTACAACAAAAAGACATTTAATCAAACATTTATTTAAATTAAAAGAAAAGGAGTTTTTATCATGGCAAACATAAAAGAAGTTTTTGATCAAATCAATACAGGCCTTAAGGAAGATCCCTCTCGGGCAGGAGGCGTGGAAGCTGTTTATCAGTTTAACTTGAGTGGAGATGAAGCCGGGACATTTCAGGTCATTCTGAACTCCGATGATGGCCGCGCGGAAGAAGGAGAAAAAGAAACACCGGATTGTACGCTGACGCTCGATTCCGATGATTTTATAAAAATGGCCGAAGGAGAATTGAACGGAACGGAAGCGTTTATGAGCGGACAGTTGCAAATCGACGGAGACATGGGATTGGCGCTGCGTCTCCAGGAAGTGTTGGAAGCGTATAACACCGAACAGCAATAACTTTTTCCTATTAATAGTAGGTTCATGTCGGTGAAGCAGTAGTATGTGTAGCCGACTTATTTTTAAACAGGAAGGGGGCTCCGTGGATGAATTTAAGTAAAATTTGGCGGGAAAACGTTGATGAGTACGGGGAGTATCCCATCCTTATCTATGAAGGGGAGGAATATACAAACGTGCGCTTGGATGAAGCTTCTTCACAATTGGCGCACACACTAAGATACATGGGTGTGGAAAAGGGAGACCGTGTCGTTGTTACGATGCCGAATTGTCCCGAAGTCGTTATCGCATTCGGCGGTGTCATAAAAAACGGTTCGGCAGTGGTCCCCGTCATGCCGCTTTTGCAAGCACAGGAACTCCGTTATATATTGGAAGATTGCACACCGAAGGTAGTTTTAACGACAAACATGTTGTTTTCAAAAGTGCAAGAAGCAAGCACCGGACTCTCGTCTCCCCCGAAAATTTTTACTTTGGAAGAACCGGAATATGAGAATTCTTTGCAAAAAACAATGCAAAAAGCTTCAACGGAAACGCCCGACGTGAACATCCATGAAGAAGACCTGGCTGCATTATTGTACACGGCAGGAACAACCGGTGCTCCGAAAGGTGTTTCTCTGTCCCATAAAAACCTTTATTCCAACGCGGTTGCTGCTTCAAAAAAAGCAGAAATTCTCAAACTTAAAACGGGACGGGTCAGTCTGAGCAT
This sequence comes from Salicibibacter halophilus, assembly GCF_006740705.1. Taxonomy (GTDB): domain Bacteria; phylum Bacillota; class Bacilli; order Bacillales; family Marinococcaceae; genus Salicibibacter; species Salicibibacter halophilus. The sequence continues at coordinate 2,731,300 of NZ_CP035485.1, forward strand.
CCTTCCTTTTTCCCACGCTTTCGGATATACAATGATGAATGTTGCGTTCATGCTTGGGGATAAAAATGTGCTTCTTCCGCATTTTGAACCTGTGAAAGTGCTGGAGGCGATCGAAACATACAAAGTCACCCACTCGGCAATGGTGCCCGCTATGTTTCACGCGCTATACCATCATCCGGATGCACACAATTATGATACCTCGACATTTTTTGCTTGTATATCCGGATCGGCTGCGCTTCCCAAACCGTTAGCGGAAGGATTCCAAAAAAAATTCGGCTGTATCATCATGGAAGGATATGGGTTATCGGAAGCTGCGCCGATTGTAACAGCAACAGATCCACGGAAAAAAATTAAATCCGGATCCGTCGGGCAGCCGCTGCCGGGCATTGAAGTTGCGATCGTCGATGAAAGTGGCCGTCGGTTGCCTGCAAATGAAGTCGGGGAGTTAATCGTCTCCGGTCCCAATGTGCTGAAAGGGTACCACGGAAAGCCGGAAGAAACAGGGAAAGTGTTGAAAGATGGATGGTTGTACACCGGAGATATGGCCAAAATCGATGAAGAAAATTATGTGTTCATCGTCGACCGCAAAAAGGATGTCATTATTCGCGGGGGGTTTAATATCTATCCGAAAGACCTGGAAGAGTTGTTATTAAGCCATTCCGAGGTATCTGAGGTGGGCGTAATCGGTGTCCCTTCTGAAAAAATGGGGGAAGAAGTCGGCGCTTATGTTGTGAAAAAACGTGGCTCCGATATAGGAGAAGAGGAGTTGATCGCTTTCTCCCAGGAACATTTAGCGAAGTACAAAACCCCTCGATTTTTGAAAATCGCTGGCTACCTCCCGAAAAATGTTATCGGGAAGACAGATAAAAAGAAACTTCGCGAATGGGCGAAAGAATTTCAGACAGCATCGAATTAATGGTCATCTATACAAAACTGAAAAAGGAGGAGTGCCCATTGATCTCATTTTCCCCTACCGAAGATGAATCAGCATTCGTTGACGTTGCCCAAGGGTTTGCGAAAGATGTCATTCGCCCCATGGCGAGGGATTGTGAAAATAATCGAGCGGTTGATGCCGAGATTATCGCGAAAGCAGAGGAGATTGGCGTAGCTTCGCTCGAATTTCCCGAGCATTGGGATGGGCTAGAATTGCCCTTAATTTCCCAGGCGCAAATGTTCCAAGCCCTCAGTTACGGGGATCTGGCGGTGGTTCAAGGTTTGCCGGGTGCCGGGGATGCAGCCTCTATCATTCGGCTGGATCCGGAAAGTCCGGTGTTTGATGCTTACAAAAAAGCCGGACAGAGAGGCGTTTGGCCGAATGTTGCTTTTATCGATGCATTCAATAAGGAGGAACCTTGGGCGGAAGAGATGCAAATCAATAAAAATGGCAATGGTTATACATTAAACGGTGTTTCCCACCCGGTACGTTTGGGAGCAGAGGCCGAATATGTGGCTGTGGCTGCCGTCGATACGGATGATGAACCGGTAGTGTTATGGCTCCAAAATCCTCCTGGGGGCGAGCGTTGGAGTGTCAAAGCCGGAGACTATCGTCTTGGGCTGTTAAGCGCAGGCCTTGCTAAACTCCAATTTGATGATGCCGGAATTCAAGCGGACGAGGTGCTCGCCCAAGGCGATGAGGCTCGTGAATTGATTACACAGGGACAGACACGTATTCGAGTATTACAGGCGGCTAAAGCTGTTGGTTTAATGGAAGCCGCGCTTGAATATGCCACGGAATACACCGCCGAACGCAAGGCATTCGGCAAAGTGATCGCGCAATTTCAAGGGGTATCCTTTAAAATCGCGAAAATGGCGATTGAAACGAGAATTGTAAACCACCTCGTCTGGGACGCGGCAACTAAAGTGGACGCAGGCAAGAAGGATGCCGTTGAAGCGTCTTTGCGGGCCTTGTATCGAGCCCATCGCTCCTCGCTTTTTGTTACGGACGCAGCTGTTCAAATGCTTGGTGGACACGGATTTGTCGATGAATTCCCGGTGGAGAAATGGGCTCGTGACGCCCAGGCGCAAGCCGGTCTGTATGGTCGGGGACACGATTTGATTACTCGTCGCGGTGAACGGATTGTAAACGAAGCAACTGGGGCGAAGAGGGGAGTGCTGCAATGATCTCGTTTGAGTTATCGCAACAACAAAAACAAATTCAGCAAATGACCCATTGGTTCGCGAAAAATGAAATAAGACCGATTGCGATGGAAGCGGATCGCCTGGAGCGTGTACCGGATGATTGGCTGGATAAAGTGAATAAAATGGGGGTTCATCTGAACACGTCATCGTTTGGCGGTGGCGGCGGGAAAAACAAATCCTCGAAAAAGAAAGAATCGAAAGAAAAAGAAGGAAATCGCATGGGTGTTTTGGCTACCGAAGAAATGGCCTGGGGTTGCCCGGCGGTTGCCTTATCGCTCCCCGGTGCCGGCCTTGGAGGTCCGCCCGTGCAAAGCAGCGGTACGCCGGAACAAAAAGAACGTTTTCTATCGATTTTTACAAAAGATGAACCTCGCTGGGGCGCATACGCATTGACGGAGCCTGAAGCAGGTTCGGATGCATCAGGTGTGCGTACATCTGCCGAAAAAGTGGATGGCGGTTACGTGTTAAATGGACAAAAGATTTTCATTACCAATGGCGGACGCGCGTCCTGGGTCGTCGTGTTCGCCACCGTTGACCCGAGTCTTGGCCGTGCAGGACAGCGGGCATTCGTCGTTGAGAAAGGGACTCCGGGATTCTCGTGCTCACGCTTGGCCCATAAAATGGGACTTCGTGCGAATGAGACGGCGGAATTACTGCTGGAAGATTGCTTTATCCCTTATGAAAACCTCCTGGGTGGAGAAGAGCTTTATGAACAGAACAGCAACAGTACAAGCCCGTCCGGGTTTCAAGTGGCGATGAAGACGTTCGACAGCACCCGTCCTATTGTCGCGGCGATGGCTGTTGGAATTGCACGCGCTGCTTATGAATATACGGTCGATATCGTGCAAAAGGAGTATCCGAAACAAGGCCGTTATTTTTCATTAGCCGCACAGACATTGGCTGAAGCGGAACAGGATATCGATGCCGCGCGATTACTTACATGGGAAGCGGCCTGGAAAGCGGACGTCGGAAAGGAAAATGCTAAAGAAGCAGCCATGTGCAAAGCGTACGCCGGGCAAATGGCACATGATGTCACCGTGAAATGCCTGGAACTTCTGGGTCCCGTCGGCTTGGATGGACACATTGTAGAGAAGCTTTTCCGCGATGTGAAAGTATTCGATATTTTCGAAGGAACCAATGAAGTCCAGCATCTCGTAACGGCTCGACGTCAATATCAACCTTATGGAATCAGGGTTTAGGGAGTGAATATATGGCTTACGAAACCATTCAAGTAGAGAAAAAAGATAAGGGTGTCACTTGGATAACCATTGATAATCCTCCCGCCAATGCCATCGGCGATCAATTGATGGAAGAGCTCGTGAACGTGGCCGAAGAACTGGAAAAAGACAAAGACGTTCGTGTGATCGTCTTAACGTCCGCACATGAAAAAACGTTTCTCGCCGGTGCGGACTTGAAAGGGATGATGCAAGGCGGCGGGAAAGGAGAAAGTATCGCGGAAAAAAGCGGAAGAATGCAAGCCTGTTTTGACCGGTTTGCCATACTTGAGAAACCGGTTGTCGCCGCGATTAATGGTCATGCTCTAGGCGGAGGGTGTGAATTGGCGCTTGCCTGTGACTTCCGGATTATGTCCAAAGGGAAAATCGGTTTAACGGAAACGAATCTCGGTTTGATTCCGGGGGCTGGCGGCACACAACGAATGACAAGGCTGTTGGGTCGTGCGAAAGCGATCGATTTGATTTTTAATGCGAGGCGATTGGAGCCGGAAGAAGCTTTGAATATTGGGCTTATTAACCAAGCGGTTGCACCGGAAAGCCTTGAGGCGGAAACTACTGTGTTCGCCGAGCACTTGGCCGAAGGCGCCGTGCAAGCGATGGGCTTGGCGAAACGGGCCATCAATAACGCTGAAGGTTCAATCGAGGAAGGCCTTAAAGTGGAAGCCGATGCGTTTGCGGAAACGTTGAATACAGGGGAACCGAGCGTTGGAATACAGGCTTTTTTTCAAAAGAAGAAACCTAATTTTATAAAGTGAATGCACAAAGGTGGGAGAATTTGCATGTCTTCTTGGGATAACTTGTTGGAAGGGAAAGTAGCGGTCGTAACCGGGGCTTCCCGGGGGCTTGGCCGAGCGGATGCATTGGCTTTGGCAGAGGCCGGGGCCGATGTCGTGATCACCGATATTCTCATGGAGTCAGACGAGGAAAGTTCTTCAAAAGCCAAGGAATACGGAGCCATCGCACAAGTCATGCAAAGTACAAAAGTGATATATTCCGAGAAAACTTCCGAGGAAATTCGCGATATGGGACGTCGTTCCGTGGCGATGAAAATGGATGTTACGGATGTGGATGAAGTCAATGATGTTTTTAAAAAGATCTACGAGGACTTTGGCAGAATCGATATTCTCGTCAATAACGCCGGGACGGTTGATCACGTCTCGAAAATTGAAAAACAAAACGATGACTTATGGGAACGGGATCTCAAGGTTAATTTGACCGGTTCTTATAATTGTACAAAAGCGGTTTGGCCATACATGAAAGAACAGGAATACGGCCGCATCATTAATATGGCTTCGATCGTTGGAGTAAACGGAGGCTTTGGCCAGGCCAGCTATTCGGCTACAAAAGGCGGGTTGCTCAGTTTCTCGAAAAGCATGGCTTTGGAAGGTGCGAAACACGGCATTAACGTCAACGCCATTGTCCCCGGCATTATTGGAACGGAAGCCTTCAAAATGGGCAATAAAAAGATGAACGATCGCATGATTGAACGTACGGCGTTTAAACAACCGGGCGAACCGGATGACATTGCCAATGCCATCACCTTCCTCGTCTCGGACAAAGCCAAGTACATCACCGGTGTCGGCCTGAACGTGACGGGCGGGATTGATTTGTTTACGTTCTAATTCGAGCATAATACAAGGAGGTCTCTTCATGACAGAAGCAGTCATCGTCGATGCTTTGCGAACGCCCGTCGGGCGCAAAAAAGGATCGTTGTCGCAAATGCATCCCGTCGATATGCTTGTTCCGGTTCTCAGAGAACTCGTGGACCGGAACAACATTGAAGCAGGTGAAGTAGAGGATGTGGCGACCGGATGCGTCACCATGATCAAAGAACAAGGCGGCAACATCGGTCGCCAAGCCGTGCTGGCTGCCGGTTTTCCGGTGGAAGTTCCGGCGTACTCATTAAACCGTATGTGTGGTTCAAGCCAGCAGTCACTGAATTCCGCCTCCCAACAAATTATTGCCGGAGATGCCGATGTTGCCATTGCCTGTGGGGTTGAAAACATGACGACCATTAAAATGGGAACCGACATGGGCAAATTCAGCAAAGATTTAACAAGTCGATTTAACATTGTGCCCCAAGGATTGTCGGCCGAGATGATCGCGAAAAAATGGAAACTTGAGCGCGAGGAACTGGATGAATTTTCGCTGGAAAGCCATCAAAGAGCTGCCAAAGCGACAGACAACGATGCATTCAATAGGGAAATCATCCCGATGGAAGTGGAAACGGAAGACGGAAAGCAAATGCTCGATCAAGATGAAGGCATCCGCCGGAATACGTCCATGGAAAAATTAGCGGGACTGACCCCTTCTTTTCAACCGAAAGATGGGGTGGTCACTGCCGGCAACGCCAGCCAGATGAGCGATGGAGCATCAGGCGTATTGCTTATGTCACGGGAAAAAGCCGAGCAAACAGACTTAAAGCCTCGCGCCCGTGTGATTGCTCGCGCGGTTGTCGGCGAGGATCCGGTTATCATGTTAACGGGCATTATCCCTGCTACGCGAAAAGTGCTGAAGCGTGCTGGCTTGACATTGGATGATATGGACGCCATTGAGGTCAATGAAGCGTTTGCTTCGGTCGTAAAGGCTTGGGAGCGCGAATTTGAACCGGATATGAGCAAGGTGAATCCACGTGGTGGCGCGATTGCGCTCGGACACCCACTGGGCGCGAGCGGTACAAAACTAACGGCATCATTGCTTCATTATTTGGAAGATACCGGAGGAAAATATGGATTGCAAGTCATGTGTATCGGGTTTGGCATGGCAACGGCAACCATCATTGAGCGTTTATAAAAAAGGAGGACATATCAAAATGGCTCAAAGCACCGCAAAAGTTTTCCAGATGATTGACGCAGCTTTGAAATCAGACCCGGCAGCAACGGAAGATGCGGAAGGTGTGTACCAATTCAATCTTACCGGAGATGATGGCGGTACCTATCAAATGATCATTGAAAGTGAAGGCGCCCGTGCTGTAGATGGAGAGGAAAAAGAACCGGATTGTACCCTCGAGATTTCAGCAGAAGATTATAAGGATATGGTAGCGGGGAAACTCAATCCGACCGAAGCTTTTATGGGTGGGCAACTTACCATAGACGGCGATATGGGCATGGCGATGAAACTGCAAACCGTCCTCAATTCATTCAACTTTTGACTTAAAGGAAACAAAGTTTAATGGTTTGAGGGAAATATCGTATTGGAGGGGTAAATAGGATGGCTCATGAAAGGTTCCAAACCGTCGAAAGCCAACTGAATTGGAATGCACCGATGTTTCGGTTGTATGAGAAGGCGAAAAAGAACTATTGGAACCCAGCTGACATCGACTTTAGCCAAGATCGGGAAGACTTTCAAAAAATGTCTGCCGACGATAAAATGTTTTCACTTCCGCTCGTCGGTGCTTTCTCTGCTGGGGAGGAAGCGGTTACCTTGGATATTTTGCCGATGCTTGAAGTCATGGCGCGACAAGGCCGCTTGGAAGACACACTTTTTTTGACAACCTTCCTGCATGATGAAGCGAAGCATACAGAAATGTTTTCGCGTTGGCAAACGGCGGTCGGTGTCGCGGATATGGATCTGCATTCGTTCCACGATGACAATTATAAACGTGTCTTTTATGATGAATTACCGGAAAAAATGGATCGGTTGAAAACGGATGATTCGCCGGAGGCTGTGATCAAGGCAGCTACCGTATATAATATGATCGTGGAAGGGACGCTTGCGGAATCGGGGTATCACGCGTTCCGGCAAACGTTTAAGGATGCCGGGAAGATGCCGGGGATTTTGGAAGGTATTGACTTATTAAATCGAGATGAAGGGCGTCATCTTCAATTTGGTATTTTTACCATTCAACGATTGGTCGCCGGGAATGACCATCTGTTAAAAGTGTTTCATGATTATATGGATGAATTGGCGCCTTATGCCTTTGGGTTTGTGGATTATTTAACCGGTTTGTTTGAAGAGAGCAAAAAGCAAGAATGGACGAATATGACGTTGAGCATTGATCCGAATATGATGAAAGACTACGCGCGCAACCAGTTTAGCATTCGAAAAAGCAAAATCGACCGGGCACGGAAATATGAAAGTGCTGATGAACTTGAAGCAGCGGCAACAAAACAATGAGGGGACTGAAAACATTGGCTGCTTTTAAATCCATCCTATGTACAGGGAGTATGTAAAAAAAGCAGGCAAGGAAGACCTGTTAAAGGTATAATAATAATAAAGAGATAGATGTGGAGAGAAACCGTTTATCAAACACGTTTAGGGGGGATACCATGGATCCAAACAATTTGGTGGAAATGCTAAGCCAAACGGTCGAACGTTATCCGGACAAAGAAGCTTTAATGTGGAAACAGAATGGAAGCTACACCAGTATGACTTATCAAGGCTTCTGGGATCACATCAAAAACACTGCTTTTGGTTTGGCAAGTATAGGTGTGAAGCCGGATGATAAAGTTGCTATCTTAGCAAACAGCAATCCGAAGTGGGCGATTTCCGATTTTGCCATTGCCAGTTTAGGGGCAGTTAGTGTCCCGATTTATCCGACGCTTCCATCCAATCAGGTTTCATATGTCCTTGATAACGGGGATTGTACGGTTGCAATCGTCGAAAATGACGAACAATTGCAAAAGGTGAAGGATGGGGAAACGGAGACTCAGCATACGGTAGTTATGGACGATGCGAATGTAACACTCGGCAATAAAGTTTCTTCTTTTGACGCACTTGAAGAAAAAGGGGCTCGTAAACCACTGGAAAATTGGGAAGATCGTTGGAAAGAAATCCCCGAAGATCAGCTGATGACGATCATTCATACTTCCGGAACTACAGGACCTCCAAAAGGCGTGATGCTTAGTCACGAGAATTTTTTAAGTAATATGAAAGCGATTCAATTTTGGTTGATTGAATTAAAAGCGGAAGATGTTCATCTTTCCTACCTTCCGGTATCGCACGTTTTTGAACGTATGGCCGGTCACTATATGCCTCTGTTTGCCGGAACGACGATCGCTTACGCGGAAAGCATTGATACGATTCAGGAGAACATGCAAGAAGTAAAGCCGACGATCATGACGAGCGTTCCGAGACTTTTTGAAAAAGTGTACGCAAAAGTGGTGGAACAAATTGAATCCGGTTCGCCGGTGAAGCAAAAAATCTTCCGGTGGGCGCTTGGTGTAGGGGAGCAACGGTATGATTATTACATGAATACGCCTGTGCAAGAATTGTTGCTCAATAACCAAATGCCGAAAAAACTGCAGCGTAATTTGGCACTTGCCGATCGGTTGGTGTATCAAAAAATCAAGGAGCGTCTCGGGGGCAGAATGCGTGGAATGGTGACCGGGGGTGGAACACTGAATCCGGAGATTGCCAAGTTTTTCTGGTCCCTCGACATTCCGATTTTGGAAGGGTACGGTTTAACGGAAACTTCCCCGGTTGTTACGACGAATCCAATGTCAAGAGCCAAGGTGGGGACGACCGGCAAGCCGATTCCGAATGTAAAAGTACGTATTGCATCCGATGGAGAGGTGCTTGTCAAAGGGCCTAATGTGATGCAAGGGTATTACAAAAATAAGGAAGCGACGGATAAAGATATTGTAGACGGATGGTTCCATACCGGAGACATCGGGGCGCTTGATGAAGAAGGTTATTTAAAAATTGTGGACCGCAAAAAACGGATTCTCGTGTTGTCCACCGGGAAAAATGTGGCACCGGCACCGATTGAAAGCGTAATCAATGAAAGCCGTTATATCGAATTTGCCGCTGTGATAGGGGACGGCCGTAAGTATGTAACCGCGCTTGTTACCCCTGATATGGAGAATTTAGTTCCGTGGGCAAAAGATCAAGGGATCCAAACCGAATCGAGAGAGGAGTTGTGTGCACGTGATGACGTGCAAAAGCTGTTAAAGGATGAAGTTGCACGTCTAACGGAAACAGCCGCCGATTATGAGACGCCTAAAAAAGTGGTCGTTATTGGTGAAGAATGGACGGTCGAAGGCGGGGAATTAACGCCGAAATTATCACTCCGAATGAAAAATATAGAAGAGAAATATAGCAAAAGCATTGAAGAAGCGTACGGTGATGCGTCCATCTCTGCCAAAGAAGTAGCGGCAGAAGCGCAATAGCACTCCGATTTACCGGCAAGCAAGAAGATCAACACCTCAGATAGATCGGTGCGCGAAATGCGCACCGCATTCATCTGGTATGGACAAGCTGTGAATACAACGATGCGATTCGTCTATAGAACACCCCGTCATTTGTAGGGGGGATTATAAGAGTAGATCCGTCATATGTAGGATGTTCATCTACGGTTCTTACTGGTACATTATGTATAAGATAAGTGGATGTGCTTCTTTGAGCATCCCGGAAATGAAAGCGTTAACATAAAAGTGGATGATGGCGCTTCGCGGAAATGGGAGGAGGGAAATAAAGCAGTGGGAATTGCAAAAGAAGAACAGATATCGGGAAAGGAAAGTCAAAAAGAACGGGAAGCAAGAGTGACAGCCGTACGTCAGGACATTGAAAAAGAAAAGGCGATGATTACAAAAGGCAAAAGACGTCGAAAAATTGTATCTGTTTTTGCTAAACATGGGCTATCCTTTTTGCTTAAAGACACCGTGTTATGGAAAATGATGGGCAAGCAAAAACGAAGTCGCCAGGAAAATGAACATCTTCAGCAAATAGGGACGCGTTTGCGCGCTGCTTTTGAAGAACTGGGACCAACCTTCATTAAATTGGGTCAGGTCATGGTTACTCGTCAAGATCTTTTGCCACCTCCCATCACTCAAGAACTGGAAAAGCTATTGGATCAAGTGCCTCCAATTGGCTACGATTACATGGAATGTATCATTGAAGAAGAAATTCCCGAGGGCGTGGACATGTTTGAGTGGATTGACGAAGAACCTCTGGGATCTGCATCTTTGGCGCAAGTGTACAAAGCGGGACTTAAAGACGGAAAGACAGTAGCATTAAAAGTCGTTCGGCCGACAGTGGAAAAATTGTTTCAAACCGATATTAGCGTGATCAAAAAAATGACCGGTCTGTTGCAAAACCGTCTTTCCCCCGAATTGTCGGCTGCCGTTGATATAGGGTCATTGGTTCAAGATTATTACAGCAGCGCGATGGATGAATTGGACATGTTGGCAGAATCCCAAAAAATGAGGGAGATGACCAAATACCGGAAAACTGTGTCATACGTAGACCTTCCGAATGTTCATGACGCGACGAAAAACGTCTTAATCATGGAATATATTGACGGCTGGCTAATTAAAGATTTTCCCGTGGACTTCTTTACATTTGAAGAACGAACAAAGATTATGATCGACCTCGTTCATCTCTACATTCAAACCCTCATGGATGGGCATTATCATGCCGATGCCCACGGCTCGAACATCATGATCGACCGACATCGAAAAACAGCGGTAATCATCGACTGGGGAATGACTGGACGAATGGACAGTGTGTCCGCGCACGTTCTCATGAGAGTCATTATGCACATTCAGTCCAACCAAGCCGAAGACGTGGCGGAAGTATTCATGGAGTTAATGACCCCGACGATATACACCGATCCGGTGAAATTGAAAGATGAACTGCAAAGCCTTGCGTTGCATTACGTTAACACTGCCCAGGGAAGCGATCGTTACAACTACGGCCGCCTTGTGCTCGAGTCTACGGCGATCGGAATCAAAAACTACTGCAAGGCTCCAAATAGCCTTGCGTTGTGGGCGAAAGGGTTTTCTGCTACCGAGGGGGCGGCTCGCTGGATTGCCCCGGAAATCTCTTACGGAAAAGTCGTGGAAGCGTATGAAATTCCGATATTAAAAAGCATTCTCGGGAAACGGTTTAACTATCGAGCAAACGCGAGTTTAGTGGCGGAATCATCAAAAATGATGACAACGTTTCCGCGCCGCGCGACAAAAGTGATGGAGAATCTTGCGGAAAATAAGTTTCGCGTGAACATGCAGCTACTGCCGGATACCGTTATGCGCAATACGCTGAACCAAATTGCTAATCGCCTGGCTTTGGCTTTGATCACTGTTGCCATTATCGTATCGAGCGGTTTGATTATCGCGAGTGTGCCAAATGGCACTTTTCTGGGTATGAGCGCGGTGACGGTGGCGAATATCGGCTTGGTTTCTTCATTTCTTTTCATCCTTTTCATCTTGTGGCGTTTCATACGGACGCGAAAACATCGGTCATTGCTGTGAAAAATTGACGAAGGAGGTATTTGTAATGCCTGAAAAAGATGAGAACATGAGTATGCAAGAACGAATCGATTACTTTTACCGGCAGAGCGGCGGGCCCGACAGTCCGGAAATCGATCGTATTTTAAAAGAGCATTTGTTGAATGGCAAAGACCATGGAGTGCCGGGGCGGAAAGAAGAACCGAAGGACGCGTTTACGGAGGTCTTTCTCGGCGATCATTCTACCCAGCCAATTTTAATGGGCATCATGAAAATGCGTTTTGCCATGAAAGAACAGTGGGAAGCTTATTTAAACACAAAACAGATGGAACGGAACCAATGGGACAAAATGAAAAACATGAACTAAGTGATGGAAAAACAAAATGTCGCAGTATTTTTTGTCGATGGAACGTTCTTATGGAAAATGTAGTGCTAATGCCAAGTTATTATGATTAGATAATACGACAGTTGCAGGATGTGTTTTTAATTGAATGTATATTACAATAAATCTGACATGCTAGGAGGCAATAAAGGGGGTGGCCTATCAGTTGGAAGAAAATGAAACAATATCCTTTGGACGAACCGTGAAAAAGAGAGTTTGCGCAGCCCTTTTTGCTGGCTTTCTGCTCCTCGGCGGAATGGCGGCGACTTTGGGGATGAGTGGAAACGCCTTTGCCATGCCACTTGGCGGTATCGGGGACTTTACCGTAAGTTTCGATGAACTGGAAGGAGAAGGATTTACCCTTAATCCAAATATTGGTGAAACGGGGGATGCGGATGCTGCTCCTTTGGTTCGAAACCAAATTGACGAGGCCATCATCGATGGACTGCATATTTACAAGGACTTACCAATGCCGGGCGGTGATTGGATTCGAATTAACATTACTGCTTCCGAGCCTACAACCATTGAGGGGTTAATCCAAGATGCCCGTTTTATTGATGCCAATTTGGATTTTACCGACTTGGGCATTGAGCAGACGAATACATCCGACATGTCACCTGAGGAAGCATTCAGAGAAAATTGGACGCAAAATGCTGATACAGTAACAATCACAGACGGAGAAATTATCACTAGCTACTTATTCCAAAACATGGTTAGCCTGCAAGGGGCACAAATTTACATTGATTTTATTGAGGAACCTGACGGCGGAGATGCAGGTAGCTCGTCGGGAACAGAAGAAACCGGATCAGCGTCAACAACGTCCGGCAATGGCGGCGGCAGTTCCGTTGCCACGGGCGACAGTGATAGAGACGGAGAAGAAGCTCAAGCAGTAGCCGCAGGCGCTGGCAGCAGTGGAGATGGCGATTCCTCGGGTGGAGCACTTCCGTCAACCGCGGGGAATACCGTGGTAATGATTTTAATGGGTTTATTTGCAGCGGCGATTGGCACTGTATTTATTTTCAGGAAAAGAATCTTTGTATACTAAAACATGAAAATACGATTTGAAATGAAGAGGTGAGATGTTATGCAAGAAGAAACAGTAGCTGTTGGACGGACGGCCAAAAAGAAGTTTTGGACAGCGATCGCTGCCGGTTTTTTGGCATTTGGCGCGATGGTAGCTGTGTTCGGGATGAATATGACAGCGGTTGCAATGCCCCTCGGCGGAATGGGTGATTTCTATGTCGAGCTCGATGAACTTCAGGGTGAAGACTTTCATTTAGCGCCGCATATCGGAGAAACAGGGGAGGAAGATGAAGCTCCCATGGTTCGTAACGAAATAGGTAGCGTTGATATTACAAATTTACACATTTATAAAGATTTGAGAATGCCGGGAACGGAAAACTGGATCCGAATCAACATTACATCCCCGAACGTTTCCATTGATGGACTCATTCAAGATGCACGGCTCATCGATGCCGACTTGGACTTTGATAGCTTGGCAATCGAACAAAGCAATACTGATGAATTTACAGAAAACTGGACCCAGAATGCGGAAACGATCACAATTACAGATGCGAAAATTGTAACTGATTACCTTTTTCAAAGTGCCGTTAGCCTGGAAGGTGCAGAGATATCCGTTGAAGAAATTGATGAACCGGAAATGACCGAATAAAAAAGCGAATATCTACAAAGGTGAAAAGGGGGATACCGCCATGAACAGCAAAGAAGAAAGAATTCAAAAAAGGGAGCAAAAAGAACAGGAAAAATTGGAGAAACGACAAGCGAAAATGCAGGACGCCGGCAGGTTGAAACGTTGGAGGAACCGCAGGCCTTTCTGGGGAGCAACGCTTACGCTGCTCGCCGGAATAATGATTTTATACATTCCCCTTCATCTTTACGCCATTGCCTTTGCCCCCGGAAGCTGGGCATTTATCGGCTTTTTGTTCGGGGGACTCGTTGTTATCATAGGTTCGCTCGCGTATATATATCCGCAATTTTCCACCGTTTTTGGTGTGGTTACGATTTTCTTGTCCATCCTCTCCATTATGGGAGCGCTCGGTGGGTTTATCATTGGAACGGTCACAGGGATCATCGGCGGCGCCCTTTGTGTCGGCTGGCACATGGAAGAGGTTTCCGCTGATAAAGACCATGGAGGCGAAAAGAAAATGAAAAGAGCGAAAAAGGATGAAGGAACGGTTACGGCATCTCCATAAATGACGCTAAAATCGACAGGTTTAGGGGAATTGTATATGAAACACAATCGCAAACTTCATAAGTTTATCTTCAACATCAGCATGGTATTTGTTCTAATTATAGGCCTTTCCATCCCTTCACCTGTTTCGCAAAATGCCGTGGCGGAAGAGGAAGAAGATGACGAAGAGAATGGATTTTTGGTCGAAGCAGATCAAGTGGAAGGTACCATTGATATCATCGAGTTCTTAGGTGATCGAATAGATATGGATGAGGGAGAGCTTACGGGGCTGACCCTTACACAAGAATCAGTGTCGGCTGACGGAAGAACGCTCATCGTTAAAATCCATTCGGAAGGACCGGTGCCGGTTGAAAATTTAGAGGGCGAATTAATAGAAGCTGATGTCGACATTATTACAGGCCTTTGTGCTCCCAGCGAAATCGGTTGGCTCTGTTTGGAAGATGTCGAAATGGAGCTTAGTTCACAAGAAGCCGGATCGATATCACTACCGGACGCGACGGTTGAGACATGTTTCGAGGGAGAATGTGAAGGTGCGGGTGATGTCGACGGAACGAATTTAGAAGTGGATGATTTGGAGATTGAAGATGTGGATATAAATAACCTCAATGATTTATTGGATAACGTTGAAGAAATGGTTGAGGATGCACAGGGTATGCAACAGACGATCCAGGAAGAAGACCAGGTCAGCGCTGTAGAACAAGGGTTAAATGAGGCATGGGAACTCGTCGGACAACCTGATGATTTTTCCGAAGCAGCCGATAGAGTAAAAAATGCGCATGAAGAGTTGAATGAAAATGTAACGGATATGGGGTTAACCACCGCTAATGCGGATGACATCCTGAAGCAAATATCAAATCAGATTGAAATGTATGAGCAACGAATCGATGAGGAAGAGGAGGAATGGATGGAAGAGTTGGGGATCGAGCCCGAAGATTTTGAGGCTTATCTCGAAGAACTGGACTTAGAAGATGAGAATGTTGATGAAGAAGAGCTGCCGGATGTCGGTATCCGTGAATGGAGAGATGAGATCTCCGATCTTCAAGAGCGGATGTCCGAAACCAGTGAGGCTATTGAGGAATTAATGCAAGAGCACCAAGGATTGACAGAAGAGGTTGAAGGCTTCCGTACGGGTGCGGGGGAATTAGCGGAGACCGTGGAAGAATCAGATGAATATGCGGATGATCAACGAGAGGATATTTTTCAAGATTTGGATGTTGCTGAACCAGGCAAAACGGTAGAAAAGACAATCGACAGGATCGATGATGAACTGGAAGGAAATGAATCCAGGGAGCATACGGAGGAACTTGAGGAATTGACGGAAGAAGCAACCGAAGAAATCGAAGAATCGGGCATGTCGATAGAACTGGCTGAAGAAATTGGCGAAACAACACACGAAATTAATGAAAATATGGAAGAGGCGCTTGAGGAATCAAATGAAAACATGGTGCAGCATGAAGAAGAAATCGAGGTCATTGAGTCAAGGTTGAATGAATTATCCGAGAAGGTAGAAGTGCCTGAAGAATTAGCAGCGGAATATGAGATCAATGAATTGTCGGAGGAAGAACAAAACGAATACAGGCTCGACATGCAAGCCAATGTTTCCGAATGGGAAGACCAATATGCTCAATTGATGGAAGGTATAGGTGGTCATGACCTCCAAGCCTTATTGCAAGAAGAACAAGAAGATCTTCAAGTGCTTATGGATGAGTTGCAGGAATACGTTGAAGGGATGGAAGATGAACTTTCCGAAGAAGAGTTTAATGCTCTAATGGAAGGTTTGGACTTGGATGAAGCCATCCTTGAAGACGATGAAGAAGCAATTGAAGAGGAAGAGGATGAAGCATCTGAAGAAGATGAATCATCGGAAGGAAATGAAGAAGACATCCAGAAACAACAGGAAATCGCCGAACAGAATGAAATCGAGCGCCAAGAAGAGAACAGTGACGATTCCGACAATAATGGCAACGAAGATAGCAACGAGGACACTTCCGGCTCATCTGAATCGACAGATGCCGCCGCTATAGATAGTGCAAGTGAGGATGAATCAAGAGAGGAAGGAGAAGGAACGCTTGCCCGACCGGCAACGGGTGAGCTCTCGTCGTCATATGGAATGCGTAACGGTCGGATGCACAATGGCATTGACATTCCCGAAGCCGGTCGTTCAAATGTACCTATCGAAGCTGCGGAAGCAGGTGAAGTAAGCTACACCGGCTATATGAACGGGTTGGGGAACACGGTGATGGTGACCCATCAGATCGATGGTGAAACGATAACGACACTGTATGCCCACCTTTCTTCGATTGATGTTTCCGTCGGAGATACCGTTAACCGGGCAGAATCCATTGGCATCATGGGGAACACAGGCCGTTCAACAGGACCGCATGTTCACTTCGAGGTGCATGAAGGTGGCTGGGACGGCTCGGGCGTCAATTCGGTCAATCCAATGCCTTATCTCGAATAGATAGTAAATCATTGCGTCCGACGACTGATCGAGAGGGAAAGTATTTGTCATTCCTTTGCTGATTTCAAACAATTTATTGAACTTGAAATAAGTATAGTACTACAGCGAAAGATATCGTTGAACAAAGCATATGTTAGCTTTCTCATAGTCAAGAAAGCCAACAGACCATGGTGTGTTGGGTGCTGTTAAGAAGAATATTTAACAAGTTTCGCTGTAGTAATAGGGATTGCTGAACAACCATACACAAACAGATGATGTTTTACACAGTTCTGGAAAACAGCTCAAACTCCCCAAATTCAAACCATTTAGCAGATGTTTAACCTCTCGATCAAATTTATTTTGTGTCCATATTGATCCGACCAATACCAATGTGGGGGTGAGGTGCAAGGGTTTTGATCAATTTTTACAACTCTTTCATAGTCGACGAACCAGTTCATGTCGGGTAAAGTGCAAGTCCGGAAAGTGTCAGATTATATAGTAGAAGTACCAGATTATCTTCGGAAAGTGCCAGTATACGCTGGGAAAGTACCAGATTTTCGCTAAAAGGTCGTGAAAACGCATGGGCAATGATGAAAATGTTGATCTGTCCGTTGTATAACCCCCACAAATGTAGTGTATTGTTTTAAGATTATAAAAAAACCTACATTTGTAGGGATATATGAATCTAGGAAAGTTTATTACTATTAGAGAGAAGATACATAACATTGAACAAGTCACTCAAATTTCTGATTTTTTTATTTTGGTGATTTGTTCCGAAAAAAAGAGGGGGTGCTCTGTAAAAAGAAAAAGAAAGCTCTTTAAATGAAGAAAAGGAGGCGAAACAAATTCATAGTCTAGTTAAAAAAGCTTCACTTTCGATGTTAAGTATTCCACTGGTTTTTATGTACGCGAACAATAATGTAGTAAATGCTGAAACAGAGTCAGAATTCCAATATGATTGTGAATTAGATCTCACAGGTGATGATTTTACAATGCCTGTGACGATTGAAGCGAATGTACCGACAGAAGTAGATTCTGGAGAAGAGTTCATGTTGTCGGATACAACTGTAACGGTGGAGATTCCCGAAGAAATTGTTGAAACAGCAGGTGGGGTGACCGATAGCTTATCAGGTGAAGTAACGACGTTTACCATGACATCCGAGAATGAAGATTCAACAATCCATGTAGCAGATCCTCCAATTGCGATTCCTGATCAGGAACTTCCTGATGAAGGAACGTTAGAATTTACCGTTCCTGAAGGTGGAGTCGATGCGGGGCCAGTTACAGCCGGTGAGGATGGGGCAGTGACGTTATCTGCCGAAGAATTCGATGCTACACTGGACGCAGGTCTGCTTGATGTAAATGTGGATTGTGTACCACCAGAGGATAATGAGTTTGCTAGCATTGACATCGGCGAAGATGGAGACGATCCTGCTCCTGAACCTTCGATTGAATTGAATGGAGACGATCCGTTGGAGATTGACGTAGGCGAGGAGTTCGCAGACGTTGATCCGGGAGCGGAAGCAACGGATGAAGAAGACGGTGATTTAACGGATGATATTGACGTAGACACGGAAGACCTTGACACGAGCGAAGCTGGCGAGTATACGGTGACGTACAGTGTCGAGAACAGCGAAGGTGAGAGCGCATCCGTGGAACGTGAAGTCATCGTTATCGATGAAGAAGAGGATCCGGCTCCAGAACCCGAGATTGATCTAATCGGCGAAGATCCTTTAGAGATTGACGTAGGCGAGGATTTCGCAGACGTTGATCCGGGAGCGGAAGCAACGGAAGAGGAAGACGGCGATTTGACGGATGATATTGACGTAGACACGGGAGATCTTGACACGAGTGAACCTGGCGAGTATACGGTGACGTACAGTGTCGAGAACAGTGAAGGTGAGAGTGCATCCGTGGATCGCGAGGTCATCGTTATCGATGAAGAAGAGGATCCGGCTCCAGTGCCCGAGATTGATCTAATCGGCGGAGATCCTTTAGAGATCGGAGTAGGCACAGATTTTGATGAAGCCGATCCGGGAGCGGAAGCAACGGAAGAGGAAGAAGGCGATTTGACAGATGAGGTTGACGTAGACACGGGAAATCTTGACACGAGCGAACCTGGCGAGTATACGGTCACTTATAGCGTTGAAAATAGTGCTGGAGAAACAGCATCTGTGGAGCGCGAAGTCGTCGTAGTCGAGGAAGACGATCCGGAAGATCCTGTCGGATCAATCGAGCTGGAAGGCAATGAAGAGATGGAGCTCGAAGTCGGTGACGACTTTGACGACCCCGGTTTCACTGTTGTCGATGAAGAAGGAAATGAACTCGATGAAGTCGAGGTAACTGTCGAAGGAGAAGTAGACACTACTAAAACGGGTACAAACGAGCTTACGTATAGTGTTGAGAACAATGACGAGATAGATTCTGTTACGCGTACGGTAAATGTTGTCGATCCTGACGACGATGAAGATCCAGGCGCTGGAAACGGTTCCGGTGGACCTAATGGAGACAACGGATCTAACGGAAGTAATGGAACACCGGGCATAGGCAACGGAGATCGCGACAACGGCAGCAATGGATCGCCGGGCATAGGCAATGGTGACCATGACAACGGAGATCGCGACATAGGAAGTGAAAGCGGCACTTCTGACAGAGTTGGAAGCGATTTCATAACCAGTGATGAAGGCGGCGCATTGCCGGACACCGCGGGCAACACTCCGTTTTTCATTCTAGTTGGATCGTTATTAGCTATTGTCGGTGGAGCGCTTCTATTTAGAAGAAAACTATCACTCACGTAGGGTGGTCGAATCATGAGAAAACTTGGCATCGTTTTTATCATCATCGGATTGGTGATTGTATCCTGGTTTGGTTATGAACGCTGGATAGGCATGCAATCAGTCGAAGAATTTGAAGGGGATGTGGTTAGAGCATCTTCCGAGATGGAAGTGTCTCAAGAAAATCTGTCCCTCGATGAGGAAGGAGATCCTCCTCAAACAGAGACAACCCAAAATTATGAAGTTGGTGAAGGCGTTGCCGAACTTGTGATTCCGGAATTAAATAAAGCGTATGAAACGTATTGGGGACAGGATGAAGAAACTCTTTCCGGGGGTGTCGGTATGTATGACAGCGAATGGACGACAACCCCTGAGGAAGGAGGTCACACGGTATTATCCGGTCACAGGGATACTGTCTTTCAACCTGTGGGTGACTTGAATGAGGGAGATTCTCTTTATGTCACCTACGATGGTGTGGATTACGAATATGAAATCAAGGAGACCTGGATCACGGACAAAGATGATCGCTCTGTGATCGTAGAAAAAGAAGACCCGACACTTACGCTTACGACATGTTACCCGTTTGATTACTTCGGAGATGCTCCGGAACGTTATATTATTCAAGCGGAGCTCGTTAACGTCGGGGATCTTTTAAAAGAACGATAGAATGCGACAAATCACATGCTGCGGTTTGTAGTGTGTGCTTTTTATTTTTCATTGGGGGGATCAGCATGAGTGAAAACGAAAACATGAGCATGCAAGAACGGATTAATTATTTTTATAGGCAAAGCGGAGGACCCGGGAACCCGGAAATTGACCGTATCTTGGAAGAGCACTTAAAGAATGGAAAAGACCACGGTATCACAGGGAGAAAAGAAGAACCAAAAGATGCATTCATGGAAGTGTTCATGAATGATCACTCGATGAGGCCGCTGGCGATGGGAGCTATGAAAATGGGGTTTGATCTGAAGGATCGTTGGGAGGAATATGTAGATGCCCAAAAGCAACCCGACATCCAGCAACTCGTAGAAGCGTTAAGAAAAGAAGAAATAACCAAATGAGGAACGCAGAGGATGTTGTGCTCCTCCATGGGTTGGTCAATCGGCATCGCCCATTTTTAGATACATTGCTCAATATTTGGGGATCCGGGCATGTGTATATTATTTATACGAATGATTCCAATGAAGGAAAGAAAAAAGTTTACGACGGGAATGTTATTTACACAATTGGTCGTAATAATGGAACGGCTAAGGGTTCCGTCATTTGTCGGGGTGTTGTTCTATCTCCTATAAATGTCGGACTATTTTTTATTGAAAAAAATGATAAAATAGAATAATAGATCAGATTAGGGGGAGAAAGCAGATGAAAGCAGCAGTATTGCACAATTATGGAAAAGATTTAAAGGTGCAGGAAGTTGATTTGGAGGAGCCGCGCAAAGGGGAAGTTCGGGTGAAAATGAAAGCGGCCGGAATTTGTCACAGTGATCAGCATGTGATCGACGCCCACCTGCCGCTGCCGGTACCGATCGTGCTAGGGCATGAAGGTGCGGGGATTGTCGATACTGTCGGAGAAGGTGTCACCGGTGTAAAAGAAGGGGATCATGTGGCGTTAAATTGGGTGCCTTCCTGTGGCAAGTGCCATTATTGCCGAATCGGACGCCCCGATGTATGCGATGAGGCCTCGAAAACAGCGTTGATGGGAACGATGCTCGATGGAACGACCCGATTTTCCGTGGATGGAAAGAATGTGCATCAATTTCCACTGACAGGTACGTTTAGCGAATACACCATCGTACCAGAAAATGCAGCCGTTCCCGTGAATAAAGATGTTCCGTTCGAATTGGCGTCACTTGTTGGGTGCTGTGTCATCACCGGCGTAGGCGCGGTTATGAATACGGCAAAGGTTGAACCGGGAAGCACGGTAGCGGTGATCGGTGCCGGCGGAGTTGGATTTAATGCGATTCAAGGTGCCGCGTTAGCTGGAGCTAAACAGGTCATTGCCATTGATATGGTAGATGAAAAATTGGAAATGACAAAACAATTCGGAGCAACCCATACCATCAATGCCAAAGAACAAGATCCTGTCAAAAATGTTCTCGCCATGACAGAAGGACTTGGCGTCGATTATGCTTTTGAGGCTATTGGCAGCCCGGGTACGATTCAGAGTGCATATAACATGACAAAAAAAACGGGGACCGCGGTGGTCGTAGGTATTTCGGCTCCAAATGAAAGTGTTTCCGTCAATGCGTTCTCTTTACCTTCCCAATCAAAAACGTTGGTAGGTTCTTGGCTTGGACAAGGGAATCCACACGTAGATTATCCTAAACTGCTTGATCTGAATAGAGCAGGAAAATTAGAGCTGGAAGCGTTGGTCACGCAAACATACGCCCTTGAAGATGTGAACGAAGGCCTCGCCCAATTAAAATCAGGCCAAAACATACGCGGCGTTATTCGCTTTGACTAATCGATGTCGCCGGCTTGATTGTTAAATGGTATAATTAACCCAAAAAGGATGATTATTCAATGAATATCATACCATTGGGCGTTTGGGGCGCATACCCGCCGGCAAATGGCGCGACATCGGCGTTCCTGTTGGAAGAAGATGGCTTTCGTTGCCTCGTTGATTGTGGAAGTGGCGTCTTGTCATCATTGCAAAGCCATATCGATCTCCATGACCTTGATGCTCTCGTCATCACCCATTACCACCCGGACCATATCGCGGATGTCGGGGTTTTGCAGCATGGGGTGATGATTGAAACGTTATTGGAAAAGCGTGACCGACCGCTTCAAGTCTATGCCCATGCTAAAGATGAGGATAATTTTTCTCGCCTGCAGGACGGCAAATATATGAAAGCAACTGCTGTTTCTCCCGAACAAACAGAGAAGATTGGTCCTTGGCATGTCGATTTTTGTGAGACCGACCACCCTGTTTATTGCCTGGCTTTAAAATTCACGGACAAACACAACACATCGGTCGTGTTTACCGCTGATACAGCTTGGACACCCAATCTCCTCCCTTTTATTGAAGGAAGTGAAATGCTGATCAGCGAAGCGAGCACGTATCATCATATGATCGAGCAAATTCCTGGGCATTTGAGCGGAAGGCAAGCGGGACAATTAGCAAAGGAAACAGGTGTTAATCGTTTGCTACTCACCCATTTACCGAATTACGGAAATCCAACCGACCTCGTATCGGAAGCCGAAGGCGTGTTTTCAGGCGAAGTGACCCTTGCTGATCCCGCTCAGTCTTATTTCACTTTATTTTCCAATGGACCAAAGAAAGGGAACTTCTAGCCCGGAACAAGGACGGTGGAGCCTGTGGAGTATAAGGTTGAAGAATGTACGAACATCGAAGATATACCGATGCGCTTGTTGATGGACGCGGACCCCGAGGAAAAAATGATTGAGGCCTATATTCACCGTAGCCGAACTTTCTTAATGTATGATAAAGGAGAGGTCATTGGTGTCTACGTGCTCTTGGCCACTAGACCGAACACGGTGGAAATCATGAACATTGCCCTTACGAAAGCGATGCAAGGGAAAGGGCTCGGAGAACAACTTTTGCGGCATGCGCTCGAAACCTCTCGGAAACTTGGCTATCGAATCGTCGAAATAGGGACGGGGAGCACGGGGATGAGCCAACTCTATCTCTACCAGAAATGCGGATTTCGGATGGTCGGTGTGGAAGTGGATTATTTTCTGCGCAATTACAGCATGCCACTCTATGAAAACGGTCTGCGGATCCGTGATATGGTAAGACTATCGCGGAAGTTATAGATTTTTTCATTGTTTAATAAGGAAAGAAAACGGGTAACTAAATATAAGGTTTGCTTGCAATCCATTTGTAAGCGCATTCAATTTTTCACAATACAAGGAGGGCGCAATATGCACTACGCAAAACCGGGGACAACGAATGCTATCGTCCATTTCGAACGTCGCTATGATAACTTTATCGGTGGGGAATGGGTAGCTCCCGCGGACGGAGAATATTTTGAGAATGTAAGTCCGGTTGATGGGAAAGTATTCACGGAAATTGCCCGTTCTAAAGAAGCGGATGTGGATCGGGCGTTGGATGCCGCTCATGAAGCGAAGGAAGCATGGGGGGCGACTTCTGTTGCTGACCGTTCTCGTGTTTTGAACAAAATTGCCGATCGCATGGAAGAAAACTTGGAAAAACTTGCTGTTGCGGAAACATGGGATAACGGTAAACCGGTCCGAGAGGCACTGGCGGCGGACATCCCCAATGCCGTTGATCATTTTCGGTATTTTGCTAGTGTCATTCGTGCCCAGGAAGGCGGCATATCCCAAATTGACGAGGATACCGTTGCCTATCATTTTCATGAACCGCTCGGGGTGACCGGTCAAATTATCCCTTGGAACTTTCCGTTGCTCATGATGTCCTGGAAAGTAGCTCCTGCACTGGCGGCCGGAAATTGCACCGTGTTGAAGCCGGCGGAACAGACACCGGCGTCGATCAACATTTGGCTAGAGTTAGTACAGGATCTATTGCCGCCCGGTGTGCTTAATGTTGTTCAAGGGTTTGGTCTTGAGGCCGGAAAGCCGTTGGCCCAAAGCGATAAAGTCGATAAAGTCGCCTTTACCGGCGAGACAACGACAGGCCGGATGATTATGCAGTACGCGTCCGAGAATATTATTCCGGTAACATTGGAACTTGGCGGCAAATCCCCGAATGTCTTTTTTGCCGATGTCATGGACAAAGACGACGGTTACCTGGAGAAAGCAATCGAAGGATTTGTCATGTTTGCCCTTAATAACGGGGAGGTCTGCACTTGCCCTTCGCGGGCACTGATCGATGAATCCATTTACGATGAATTTATGGACCGTGCTTTGAAAAAGGTAAAAGAAATCAAAGGTGGCGATCCCCTGGATACGAACACGATGATCGGGGCGCAAGCGTCCGAAGAACAATTGGAAAAAATCCTTTCCTATTTTGACATTGCCAAGCAAGAAGGCGCGGAAGTTGTTGCCGGTGGCAATCGAAAAAAATATGAAGGGGACCAAGCCGAAGGGTATTACGTCGAGCCGACGATTTTCAAAGGACACAATAAAATGCGCGTGTTTCAAGAAGAAATTTTCGGTCCCGTCGTCTCCGTTACGACGTTCAACGGCCACGATGAAGCGTTAGAGATCGCGAACGATACACTATACGGTCTCGGCGCGGGTGTTTGGTCGCGCGACATGAACACGGCTTACCGTTTCGGCCGTGCCATTCAATCCGGACGGGTCTGGACAAATTGTTTCCACGTATATCCAGCACACGCGGCTTTCGGCGGTTATAAAAAATCCGGGATCGGGCGCGAGAATCACTTAATGATGCTCGGCCATTATCAACAAACGAAGAATCTGCTCGTAAGCTATAGCGAGGAACCGCAAGGATTGTTTTAAAAGGAGGCATTCGCATGGTTGAAAAAGTCCGTGCAACCGATGAAACGATTGCCCTCATTCGGAAACTGGAAAAGAAACATGGACCGCTGATTTTTCATCAATCGGGCGGTTGCTGTGACGGCAGTTCCCCGATGTGTTTCCCGAAAGATGAATTCAGAGTCGGTAAAAATGATATTTTCCTCGGCGAGATCGGCGGCACGCCGTTTTACATCGCGAAAGATCAATACGAGTATTGGAAGCACACCCAGCTTATCATTGATGTTGTAAAAGGCCGCGGCGGCATGTTTTCCGTCGAAGGGCCGGAAGGCGTCCGTTTTTTGCTCCGTTCCCGTGTGTTTACGAAAGAAGAACGAGAGGAATTGCAACTGTCAACGAATTAGAATTTTTGCCCGCCCGGGAGCAGGCTCCCGGGTATTTTGCATCTTAAGAAAGGACGGAAAAAACTAAATGCAGCCAGAGCTTGGAATTGAGACATTACGCTTGAACTTGCCGTTTCGATTGAACCACGTGAATGTTTTCTATGCGGAAGGTGAAAATGGATGGACGGTCATTGACGCAGGCCTACATAATGATGAAACGGTGGCGGTTTGGGATCCGATTTTACGGGATAAAAAAGTGGACCGTATTTTCGTGACCCATTATCATCCCGACCACTTCGGTTACGTCGGCGCTATGCAGGAGAAAACTGGCGCACGTGTATTTATGACGGAAACCGACGCCGAAGCGGGGAAACATGCATGGACGAGCGAATTTTTGGCTGAGATGCGAGCGTATTACGATCGCGCCGGCATTCCCGATCATCAGGCAGATGAGATGCGCGCGAATACGGAGGAGTTCGTGCCGCGGGTGGAGCCTCTGCCGACGATTGATCATTTTTTTCAAGAAGGGGAAAAAGTACAGATCGGGAAATATGAATATGAAGTGTTGTTTACGCCCGGGCATTCAGATGGTCTTATTGTATTTTTTAATCGTGAAAACAGCGTCTTGCTTTCAACTGATCATTTATTGCCGAAAATTACGCCAAACATCTCCTACTGGTTTCACGGGGACCAAAATCCGTTGAAATCGTACCTGCAATCATTGAAAAAGATTGAAAAGCTTGATGCTGAATATGTCATTCCTTCTCACGGCAAACCTTTTACCGGCGCCAATGCAAGGGCGAAAGAAATTCGTGATCATCATAGCGAGCGCCTGGAAACATTGCTTGGACATTTGGGCGAGCCGTCAACGGTTTATGATCTCTGTCAACATTTGTTCCCGAAAGTGCTGACGGTTCATGAGACGAGATTCGCCATTGGAGAAACGCTCGCCCACCTGGAATATCTTCGCTATGAAGGAGATTGCAAGCGGGAAGCGGAGAATGGCGTTTGGTATTATTCGCGCTAAGCGGGGGTGATTTTCATGAAAAAATACATGGTACTTGGTCTGAGCGCAGCGTTGGTCGGCTGTGCGCCCGAGGAAGAAGAGCCGGAGCCAGAGCCTGAGGAGTCCGGTGAACAGGAAGAAGCCGCGGATGAGGAAGAAGAGGAACCTGGTTTCGATGGCGAAGATTATGAGGAACTCGCCACAGATCTCGAAGCGCCCTGGTCGCTTGCAAAAACCGACGATGATGAATTTTTTATTACGGAACGCGCGGGTGCGATCGTTCACTTTGACGGGGAAGACGTCACGCGTGAAGATATCGAACTAAACGAAGCGATTTGGGATGAAGGAGAAGGCGGCCTTCTCGGGATGGCGCTTGATCCGGAGAGTGACGAATCCGGGGTCGTTTATCACACGTACGAAGATGAGGAAGACGAGGTGCTAAACCGGATCGTTGCCATTGAACGTGACGATGATGGTTGGCAAGAAACCGACGTACTCCTCGATGAGATTCCCGGTGATACCATTCATAATGGCGGACGTTTGGCGATCGGCCCCGATGATCATTTGTATGCCACGACCGGGGACGCTGATGTAGAGGAATTATCCCAGGATGCCGAAAGCCTTGCCGGTAATATTTTACGCATGGAACTGGACGGTTCGGTTCCGGAAGACAACCCTTTCGATGATTCTTACGTGTACTCGTACGGGCATCGCAATGCCCAAGGCATCGATTGGTCGGATGATGAACGGATGTTCAGTTCGGAACACGGACCTACCGCCCAAGATGAGGTGAACGAGATTGAAGCCGGCAACAATTACGGCTGGCCCGAGATCACCGGGGACGAAGAGGCGGAAGACATGGAGTCTCCAGTTTTTGAATCCGGCGATGACACATGGGCGCCATCCGGCGCGGCATTCGTAGGAGAAAACGACTTTTACGTCGCCGGGCTTGCCGGTGAAGAATTACTGCGTTTTGATGTGGAGGAAGACGAAATGGACACGGTGCTCGAAGATGAAGGGCGCCTGCGGGACGTTCTTTTTGACGGCGATGATCTTTATGTGCTCACGAACAATACGGACGGACGCGGGGATCCGGGAGAAGATGATGATCGGTTGTTGCGGTTGGCGGATTGATGGACGTTATAGAAGAGAGGGGAAATGATTTATGTTTGGCATTCAAGAAGCAAGAAATGATTTGTTGTCCGGAGTGGAAGGCCTGAGCGATGAACAATTGAATCGCGAGGTGGAAGAAGGACGATGGACGATCGCGCAAGTTTTGGAGCATCTTTTTTTACTGGAAAAGGGAATGACTTTAACAATAGAGAAAGAACTGACGAATGAAGATAGCCAACCCGCCCGGAAAAAGAAACCGATCGAGCTGACACTTGAACGCTCCGGGCAGGAAAGGGAAGCACCGGAGCAGTTGCAACCTTCGAATGCATTTATGACATTTGAGGAAATAAAAGAAAGACTCGGCCAATCGCGAGCGACATTGCTGGAACGTTTGCGCAATGTGGACGATACGACCGTTCTCGCGAAAAAATCGGCGAAGCACCCGGCGTTCGGAACGATGGATATGGAGCAATGGATTGAATTTATCGGTTTGCACGAACGCCGCCATTTACAGCAAATCGAAGAATTGAAGGCAAAGCTATAAGCTGTGCGGAGCGCGAAGTGACAGATTATGAGCTGAAAATTGAAAGTGACAGATCCACTGCAAAAAGCGCGCCGGCAAAGCCTTGACCCGGCGCGTGATTAAAATTGAAAGGATTGAAAATGTGAACGCTACCCCTCGCACGTTCCCCGCTAAAATCCGCCAACTGGAAGCGTTGGACCTGCACTCAAGGATTTCCCGACTATCGTTGCTGAAGCCAAACGCGCCCGTGCCGGCTGGTATGGCGAAATATCAATGGATTATTTTTACAGGCAACTGGATTTGCCACTACAGCATTATTTTGTTCATCAATTGCGCCTTCCCCGTAACGTAGATTTTTTTCAAATGGACACTCTGCTCCTCACGCCTTATTTTTTCCTCATTCTTGAAATTAAAAATCTCGCAGGGATTCTCACATTCGATCATGAGCATCAACAGGTGCTTCGCGAGCAAGGGGGTCAGCAGGAAGTGTTTGCTGATCCGGTTTTGCAGGCTGAGCAACAGGCTGCATCGCTCAAAGCATGGCTACAAGCGCATTTCGGATCGAGCCCGCCGATTCACGCGTACGCCGTCATGACGAACAATAGCAGTATTTTGAAGAACGCCGCCCCTCACGCTCTGCATCATCAGATCATCCGCCCTCCCGCTTTGCGCCCCATTTTGCAAGCTCTTTTTGAAAAAGAAAAATGTCATGCGTTAGAAGACAAGTTAAATGTCTACGTAGAAGCATTAAAAAAAGCTTATCGCCCCGCGAGATACTGTGCGATGGGGAAATATGACATTAATCGTGCCGATTTAAGAAACGGCGTATTTTGCCCGAAATGTTCCGGTGTCATGAAGTGGCGACACGGCAATTGGGTATGTTCGCGCTGCGAACACGTAAGCCGAGACGCCCATCGTAAGGCTTTGGACGACTATGCCCTTCTTATTTCCTCGCATATATCGACCGGCGAATGTCAGGCGTACCTTCAACTCCCGGGAATTAATACCGCCCAACGCATTTTGAAAAAAATGAACCTCACTCATAGCGGCGGGACGAAGACACGAAAATACCATTTGCCGGGACATCGTCGGTAAATGCCAGATTATCGTAGGAAAGTGCCAGATTACGAGCGAAAAGTGACAGAATATCGTCAAAAAGTGCCAGAATATCGCCCGAAAGTGCCAGATTAACACCTCCCGCGCGCCCCCTTCTAAGCCAGTACCACCGCTCCATACACAAGCGCCCCTATAATAACGATCACCGGGTGCACTTTGAATTTTTCCAAAAGCAGCAGGCTCGCGCCGACGAGCACCACGGTCTGAACAGCGCCGGAGTCGCTCCATGACATGGAAAAAAACTGAAATGCCAGCACGCCGAGCAGTACAGCGATGGGCGCGCGGATTAGCGCGGTCATTTGTTGGACGCGAGGATGGTTTTTATATTTTAATAAAAACTTCATCAACAAAAGCATGGCAGCGAGGCTGGGCGCCACTGTGGCAAAGATCGCGACGAGCGCGCCCGGGATCCCCGCGACTTCGAAGCCGATGAAGCCAGCCATTTTCGTTGCAATCGGACCTGGGAGGGCATTTCCGAGAGCGAGAACCTCTCCGAATTGTTGGGTGCTCATCCAATCGAACCGATGGACGACCTCGTGTTCGATCAGGGGAATGGAAGCGGGCCCCCCGCCATAGCCAACGACACCGGGGATGAGAAATGCGACGAATAAGTGCCAATAAACCATGGTTAGGCTATCCTTTCTGTTCTTGTTTCTGTTCGGATGCAGCTTTTGGTTTTCGGCTAAGGGCGATAACCATTAACGCGACGATTAATATGGCCGGGTGAACATTAAACCATTCAAGCACGGCTAAACTTACGATCGTTAAAAGAAATGTGCCCCAAAACCCAACTTTCTGCTTGGATTGTTTTAAAAAATTGTAGGTCATTACGATGAGCAAAACGCCAACCACCGGCGCGATCGCTTGGGTCATTCCCTGGACGGCGGGAATATCTTGAAAAGAAACAAGGGTGCCTACCAAGAGAATCGTCAGGATAGCCGTCGGGAAAACAGCGGCGGCCAAAGCATTGAGCATTCCGAATACGCCGCCAACATAATGGCCGATGTAGCCGCTCAACTTTGTCACGATTGGCCCCGGAAGCGTATTCGCGAGCGCAACGATATCACTGAATTCTTCATCATCCATCCATTTATACGTTCCTACGACTTCCTTATGGATGAGCGGAATCGTTGGCGGTCCGCCGCCGTAGCCGAGCAAATTGGCCCGCAGCATGGCGACGAAAATATGCCATTGTTTTCGAGCGTCCATTTTTATCGCCCCTTACCAAATCGCCAGATGCCCGTCCGCCCGGGATTCGGTGCCGCCTACGAGCACCCCGGTTTCCGGGTTCCGCCAAATGATTTGTCCGCGGCCAAATCCTCCGGCTTCGAGTGTAGGTTTAATATGGTGGCCTTTGCGTATGAGCTGTCGTGCAATCTCTGCCGGGAAGTGGGATTCCGTTTCAATTGTTTTGCCGCCAAGCCATTTCCAGCGCGGTGCATCCAGGGCGGCTTGCGGGTTAAACTCGTAATCAATGGCATTGGTGAGCACTTGCAAATGGCCTTGCGGCATCATGTATGCGCCCATAACGCCAAACGGTCCGATGGGCTGATCGCCTTTCGTTAAAAATCCCGGAATGATCGTGTGATACGTCCGTTTATTCGGCGCAAGCGCGTTTGCTGCATTTTTATCCAACGAAAATTCCCAGCCGCGGTTTTGCATGCTGATGCCGGTGCTGGGGATCACGATACCGGATCCGAAGCCGGCATAATTGCTCTGAATCAGGGAAACCATGTTGCCTTCTCCGTCGGCGGTCGCTAAATAAACGGTTCCTCCTCGGGGCGGGGTTCCGGCTTTGGGCTCAATGGCTTCATCACCAATGAGAGAACGCCGTTCAGCCGCGTATTCCGATGTAAGTAAAGCTTTCGGATCTACGCTCATGTGTTCATGATCGGTAATGTGCTCAAACCCATCCATGAAAGCCAGTTTAAGTGCTTCCATTTGCACATGGTATGTTTCCGTGCTTTCCTTTGTCGGCAAATCAAAGCCGTTCAAAGTATTCATCGCCATAAGAGGGACGATTCCCTGTCCGTTCGGCGGCAGTTCCCAGACATCGTAGCCTTTGTAATTCACGGATAGCGGTTGCACCCAATCCATGCTAAATTGTTCCATGTCCTCTCCGCGAAGAAAACCGTTATGTTCACGGGAAAAATGATCAATGCGCTCTGCAAGTTCCCCCTCATAAAAAGCCTTTCCGTTCGTTCCCGCAATTTTACGCAGTGTAGCGCCATGGTCGGGCAAATGCCAAATCTCTCCGGGTTCCGGCGCTTTCCCTTGGCGGGTAAACGTATCAAACCAAGGTTTGAACTCCGGTTGATCCGCCGGATATAAATGAACGGCGGCTTTCCAATGCTTCGATACGATTGGGCTCACCGGGAAACCTTCTTCAGCCAAGCGAATCGCTGGAGCAAGCACTTCCTTCAGGGATAATTTTCCAAACCGTTTCGATAACGCCACCCAACCCCCGGGAGCACCGGGAACGTTCACCGGAATCAAACCGTTTCGCGGCATGGCATCAAAGCCGCGTACTTTCACAGCATCAATCGAAATCCCGCCGGGTGAACGCCCGCTGGAATTCATCCCGTACATCTCACCGTCCAGCCAGACAATGGCGAAGGAATCGCTGCCAATGCCATTCGAAGTAGGCTCGACAACCGTCAATGCCGCGGCTGTTGCTATCGCGGCGTCAACCGCATTCCCGCCTTTTTTTAGCATGTCAAGACCAGCTTCGGACGCGAGTGGCTGCGAAGTGCCAACCATCCCACGCTGGCTGTACATAGGGGTTCTTTTTGAAAAGTAAGGATGATACCAAGGATCAAACTGCATCATAGAGCGATCGCCTCTTTATATTGATAATATTGACTTACATTTTATCATAGTTTTATTAAGGACGTGCAATATAATAGAGAGTGGGAAAAAGACCCGTCTGGATCTCACCTTTTCTACAGGTTGAAAGCAATCGGCATCCAAAAATAAACGGCAAGTGTGATCACAATAATGGAAAATAGGTTAAGCCATACTCCGGCTCTTGCCATGTCACCGATATGCAAGACGCCTGCACTAAAGACGGCAGCATTCGGTGGTGTTGCAACGGGAAGCATGTAGCAAGATCCGGCTGAAAGAGCAGCTGCCGCCATGAGAGGTAAAGGGTCAATTCCGATCGCGATCCCCATCCCTACGGTAAGTGGAATGACCAGATTGGCTACCGCGGTATTAGAGAGAATTTCTGTAATCCCTAATACAATTGTGACGAGCAATAAGATGATAATAATAAATGAGAATTGTTCCAACAACTGAAGTGTTTCACCAATCCAATCATTGAGCCCGGAGGAACTAAACCCTTCAGCTAAAGCTAGTCCACCTCCGAAAAGGATCAATACTCCCCAGGGCAATCGTTTCATGTCCTCCCATTCCAGAATACGTTCCCCCTTTTCCGTGCTTGGCAAGAAAAAGAGCAGGAGCGCACCAAATACTGCAATCGTACCATCGTGAAGATTTTCCTCTAAGCCTAATTGTATGCCCATAAATGATGCAAATAGCCAATCGATGGCGCCTTTGAACACCCAAAAGAAAACTGTGATACAGAAAGCAATGGTGACCATGCCTTCATTTCGATTGAAAGGGCCTAAGGCTTTTTTATCCTCTTGAATAAAATCAAGCGATGGTTGCTCATCAGGAGATACGTTCACCTTGAATTGGAGCCGGGTAAGGTAAAAGTAGAGGACAATGAGCATCACAAGGGCTACCGGACCTGCGAAGATCAGCCAATCCAAAAAAGTAATTGTTCGATCAAGTTGGTTATTTACGATTCCTGCTAATACAGCATTAGGGACAGCAGCTACAAGTGTGGCAAGCCCCCCGATGGTTGCGGCGTAAGCAACAGAAAGTAAAATCCCTTTTGAGAAATTATCTAGATTTTTTCCGGTGAAAATCTCTTTTTCTTTCACTTCTGTAATCAGCGCGATCGCCACGGGTAACATCATTAATGCAGTGGCGGCATTGGAGACAAACATGGAAATCATCGCGGTAGAGATAATAATGCCCAGCGTGATTCGGTGGCTTTGTGAACCAATCATTTGAATGACACTCAACGCAATTCGGCGATGAAGGTTCCACTTTTCGATCGCCAGCGCTATAACGAAACCGCCTCCATACATAAAAATGGTAGGGTCGGAATACGCAGGCGCGATGGTTTCAATCTCAGCGCCTCTAAACGCCGGAATAAGAACAAGCGGCACTAAAGATGCAGCCGCCAAAGGAATAGCTTCTGTTACCCAGAATGTAGCGACAAGCATGGTCGTAGCTAAAACAACGCGAGGTTCGTGACTAAGCTCGCTCTCGGGAATTAGAAAATATGCAAGGAGAAATAAAGAAGGGCCCAGTATCAGGCCGATTAGATTGCGCTTCGTATACCTTGATTGAGGAAGTTCATTCTCTGACATTCGTTACCTACTTTCTTTCATGATGGTCTGTTCTTAGGGTGACCCTTTATATAATAATGGGAGCGCTTACTAAAAATCAATATGAAATATGGTAGAAAAATTATCCCTCGATACCCACGTCTACCACGAAAATAAAAAAAGAAGTTGTCCCGTCGGACAACCTCTATTCGTCCTCTTCCTCCATAACAATTTCCAGTTTCCGGTAGCGGTATGCATCTCGTTTGATCACGCGGATCTTCATCGCTCCGATTTTCCATTTTTCACCTTCTTGGATGTTCGGGTTTATGGAAAATAACCAGCCGCCGACCGTATCAAAGTCGTCTTCCTCAATTTTCTCGGAGAGGTACGCGTTAATATCGTCAATGAGCACAATCCCGTCGACGAGGAAATGACCGCTGGCAATCTCTTCGATTTCGTGCATCTCCCCTTCGTCAAACTCATCGCGGATATCCCCGACGATTTCTTCGAGAATGTCTTCAATGGTTACCAAACCGGCCGTTCCGCCGTATTCATCAATTAAAACACTTAAGTGGGCGCCCTCGGTCTGCATTTTTTTCAGTAATCGTTTGATCGGGGTTTGATCGGAGACGGTAAGAACAGGGCGGGTGATTTCATCGATGTTGATTTGTTCTCTTTCCAAATTCACCAATAAAAATTCCTTCGTATTGATGAAGCCGATGACATCATCTTTATTTTCACCGACCATCGGATAACGAGTGAAGCGCTTATCTTTAATTTTTTTCATCGACGCTTCCAATGGTTCGTCCCGATAAAGACAAACCATATCGGTGCGCGGAACCATGACTTCATTGGCTTTTCGTTCATCGAACGCGAAGATGTTGTTGACGTACCCGAACTCGGCTTGATTGATCTCTCCGTGCCGTAAACTTTCCGTAAGCAACGCCTGCAATTCCTCTTCTGTGTGGGCTTCATCCAAATGTTTGGCCGGTGTGAGCCCGAACAATTGCACAAATGCGTTGGCGACCCCGTTAAGCACAAAAATGGCGGGATAAGTAATGAAATAAAAAAAACGAAGCAAACGTACAACAGCAAAACTAATCGTCTCCGAATGTTGCATTGCAGCAGTTTTAGGTGCCAGCAACCCGATCACGATGTACAGAAAAGTGACAAGGACAAAGGCGAGTATCAATGAAACAATGGTGCCTGTTTCCGTCGGTACATTTACGGAGGTGAGCAACGACGCAAGAACTGTTTCAGTCAAGGATGCGCCTAGCCAGCCCAAACCGATCGTCGTTATCGCAATTCCGAGTTGGGCAGCTGAACGGTACCCTTCGGGATGCGCGATCATCTTTTTCAGGAGTGCAGCTTTTCTGTTGCCTTCTGCAGCGAGCGCTTCAAGGTGGGTGTTCCGCATTCGCGAGATGGAATGTTCCGCGGCCACAAAAAACGCTGTTGCAACGAGTAAAAAAACAAACAAGGCGACACTAATGCCAATATTCAACGGTACATTCTCCCCTACATCGCATATGTTACGAAGATTATATCACGAATAAAGAGAAGAAGGGAGGCAATGTGCTTGTATGCGCCAATAAAATAAACCAACTTGCCATCCGCTAATCAAGTTCCAAATGCTCCTGGAGCTTATTCGAGACACGTTCTTTATCCAGTTCATCGACGACATAATAGTACACCCCGTCCAAACGGGCGTGTTCACCGCTTAGGGTGAGTTGTTCCAAATCATGAATGCTGGGTTCATAGTTTTGCATGTCGATCATGTCTTGAAACTCCATGTTCGTTTGTACGTTTTTGCCAATTGCATCAAGGATGGATCCGATGCTTGTAACGGATGACATGTTCGCCCCTTCGCGCAGGACGCCTTCAATGACTTGGCGTTGTCGCTCATTCCTCCCCGAGTCCCCGAGGGGATCATCTTGGCGCATGCGTACGAATGCAAGGGCTTCTTTTCCGCTTAATTCCAATTCCCCTTTTTGGAACGCCTCCCCGGCATATTCGAATTCAAGATCATTGATGACGGTTATGCCGCCGACGGCGTCGACCATTTCTTCAAACCCATCCATATTAACGGTAACGATATAATCGATGGGCACATCCAAAAAATGTTCCACCGTGTCCATCGCCATTTTTTCTCCGCCGTAATAATAGGCATGATTGATTTTGTCATTCCAGCCGCGCCCAACAAGTTCTGCATTTGTATCGCGCGGAATGCTGAGCATTTTCATCGATTGATCGCCGGGATTTACCGTTACGACAATCATCGTATCCGTCCTGCCGTAATCTGCCTCTTCAGCGTCTAAACCGAGCAATAAAAAAGAAACAGGATCGTTATCCTCAAAATTAATCTGTTCGGAACGAATGTTTGACCCTTCTCGGTCAATCGGCGCATGCATATCATTAGCCGTCGATGAAAACGAAACATAAAGATAAAGCGCAAAGGCGCCCGCAACCAATATAAGAGCGGAAACAACAATCGCAACGATGATCATCGTTTTTTTCATAATGGAAACTCCCCGATTCAAAATAGGCGTTCTTTCTGCCCAATGATATGCTCGTCTACACCAATGTATGCATAAATATTGAACGGGGAGATAGATGCTTTATTGGGGTAGCACCGTGCGGATTGTCCGCAATTCACTAAAAAAGGAACCCTTGTCCGGGTTCCCTATTCCGCTTGATTTAAGCGATCTTCCACCTCATTGCAAACTTGCTCGGCGTTTAATCCTTGAGCTTCAATGACTGGAGCTTGCGAAGCTGTATCGCTCATCCCCATGACATTGCTATCCATTCCGGTGGTCACGCAGCAGTCACAGTCAGCGGCGTCTTGTTCTTGCTGGAGAGAGACGACATCATGCCCCTTTTCTTCCAGTGCTGCCTGTACATCCGATAGTGAGGCTTCCACACCGATTCTGGCCATAGTTTCCACACCTCCTTACCGGTATCAGCATCCCCCTGGTTTTGCTTATTTATGCCTTTTTATCATGATAATGCCACACGCCATTCATTTTTTCTTTTCCGATCCGTTCTTTCGCTTCCAAATAATCCAAGTGGCCAAGAATTTCCGACATTACAAGGGGGAATTGACTGTCGTACCTTTTTTCATAATAACTTTTCGCGAGACCGGCGGCCGTCGTTAATCCCTCGCAGATGAGAAGCGCGAGTTTGTCCGCTTTTTCTTCGATTTCTTGGATTCGCTTTTGCACCAAGGATGAAGCATCGTAAATGACTTCGCCATGGCCTGAATAAACAGTCGTCGGTTGCAAGGAATCTGCCGCTTCCATCGAATCCATATGTTGCAGCAAAGGGCGTTGCCTTCGTCCTTCGAAATCGGGTTCGGCCAACGCGTTGCTGGAGATATGCTGAATCAGCAAATCGCCACCGAACAACCAGCCTGTTTCTTCGTGGAAAAAGGACACTTGGTCCGGCGCGTGTCCGGGAACTTCCATGATCTCCAGGTCGATTTGCGCGGGGTCAAAAGGGTGAATGTCCGACTGCATCGCCTTTTTTTCGTTCTTTTGCAAAGCATTTTGTAAATAACGAATTTGGTTTTCGCCGGCTTCGCCACAATCGGCCTCCCTGTATAACGTTTCAAAAAATGCTACCCTTCGTTCCATGAAATCGCGATCCCTTTTCAAACGAGGGATGGAATGAGGGTGGGCATAAACAGGCACCGGATGATTGCGTACGATTCGATCGACTAAGCCGACATGGTCGATGTGGTGGTGGGTTAAATAAATTTGTGTGATATCTTGAATGGAAAATTCGTTTCGTTTCAATGTTTCCAATAAAGCATTCCAACATTCTTCATTGTGTAACCCAGCGTCGATCAAGGTAAGGTTGTTTCCAGACTGATATAAGTAGAAATTAATACTTTTTAGACTATTGTTCACAGGAACGATGATGGGATAGACGGTATGGTTTTTCCTCTCTATTTTCAAGATGGAACACTACTTTCATAGGTGTTTATCCGTATCATATCACAAAAAATTAGAGAG
Source organism: Salicibibacter halophilus (assembly GCF_006740705.1). Taxonomy (GTDB): domain Bacteria; phylum Bacillota; class Bacilli; order Bacillales; family Marinococcaceae; genus Salicibibacter; species Salicibibacter halophilus. Next base: position 2,768,585 of record NZ_CP035485.1, read on the forward strand.
GAAACTCATAATCTTTGACACCATTCTTCGTTTATAAATGGCAGTACTAGGGTAGCCCATAGTATGTACATTTTACAATAGGAGTGAGCATAAATGGATACCATGGAAAATATGTTGTCACAACTTTTACAAGCCGTGCCGAATATTATAACGGCGCTTTTGCTATTGTTGCTGGCTTGGGTGATCGCCAAGATTGTAAAGGGGATCATTACCTCCGTGATCCGGAAAATAAAAATGCCGGATTTTATGGAGAAGGAGGAAAATGAAAGCAGGAGCGAAAGAAATGAAAACAAAGATAGCCGCGAACAACTTGCGGGGTCCGCCGGATCGATCGCGTATTATTTAGTCTTCATCTTGTTTGTTCCAAGCATATTGGATGCATTGAATATGACGTCCGTCGCGCGGCCGATTTCGAATATGATGGAGTCGGTGCTGGCATTTTTACCAAATCTATTATTGGCGACAATTATTCTAGTTGTTGGTATTTTAATTGCCCGGTTGGTCCGTAATCTTGTACAAAGTGCACTGGACACCGTGAACTTTGACCGTTTTTTTGATAAATTGCGAACCAATAACGAGGAAAGACCGGATGCTGCAAAACTATCAACAACAATAGCTAACATTGTCATGGTGATCGTTCTAATCCCCATTATCACCATTGCTCTGGAAGCATTAAACATAGACACGATTTCCGAACCGATTGTTGTTGTGCTAAGCGCGATATTGAACATTATTCCAAGCTTGTTTGTCGCGATTATTCTTGTGATTGCCGGTTACTATATCGCCACTTTTACCGCCCGACTTTTAACCGGTTTATTAAATCGCACAAATATCAATCGTGTTTACGAAGCGATCGGCTTCGGTCCGAGGGAGGATCAGAAATTTGACCTTCCGGATGTTCTGGGTAGAATCGTTCAAGTATTAATCATTCTGTTCTTCACGGTTCAAGCATTGGAAGTCATTGATTTAAACGTTCTAAATCAAATCGGCAATGCCATTATCGTCTATCTGCCGTTGCTCATCAGTGCATTGCTGATCATTGGACTCGGGCTTATTGCCGGGAATTTCTTGGAGAAAGCCGTTGTTCGCTATACGCGCAGTTCCTTCTCGGCGCTGATCGTCAAATATACCGTCATTCTCTTTGCCGTATTTATGACATTGGATCAGCTCGGCTTCGCAAGCTCGATTGTGAAAATTGCCTTCCTCTTGATCCTCGGTGGATTCGCAGTCGCTTTCGCGATCTCCTTCGGTATCGGGGGCCGCGACTTCGCGACAAGACAATTGGACAAGTTTGAGAACCGCTTGAAGAAAAAAGATCATGACGAAGAATCGTAGATCAATGGGCAGGAGGCGCATTCTGACTGAAACGTCAGGATGCGCCTTTTGCGTGTGGCAGCACATACTCGGAATATTAAATTTCGTATTATTAGATAAACGCAATCTAGCGTCTGGAATTTATGTTTCTCTCTGAGCACTCAACGGACCATCAACCATTAGTTGACATTGATAATCATTATCAATTAATATAAAAGGGAATGATGTTACTGCTTCCGAACCGCCCCATCGCAGAGATGAAAAATACGGTTGTTCATAGCAAGGAGAAGATAGAGATGAAAAAGGGCATAATCATGGTGTTTTTTTTGCTTACGTTGACGGCTTGCGGGAATGATTCTGCTCAGAAAACACCAGAAGAAGCCAGTCGCACTGTTGCTATTGGAAGTGAATCTGTTGAAGTGCCCGAAGATCCTGAGCGTATAGTCACTGATTTTTATGCTGGTGAGTTACTAACCGTTGGAGCCAATGTCGTGGGGGCAGGGTCAATAGCGTTTGATAATCCTTTTCTCGAAGAGGAACTCTCAGAGGTTGAAGATATTGGGGAACCACCAAATGTCGAAAAAATTCTGGAGTTGGATCCAGACTTAATTTTGGTCATGTATGATGAAAATCTTGAGCAGTTAGAGCAGATTGCCCCTACGGTACATATTCCATATAACACAGCGACCAACGTTGAAGATATGACAGAGATGTTTGGAGCCATTGTAGGAGCAGAGGAAGAAGCACAGGCATTCCTGAATGACTATCACAATCACGCTGAAGAGGCTCGGGAGGAAATCGAGGATTATGTGCCTGCGGATGCGACCTTTGGCCTTTACGAAATAACGAATGACAATGAGTTATATGTTTTCGGGGAAAATTTTGGTCGTGGAGGCCAAGTATTATATGACGCTTTGGATTTAGAAGCACCCGATATTATTGAAAACGAAGTCATGGAGGAAGAAGATGTGCTCATGCTTTCTCAAGAAGTAGTCCCTGAATATGCGGCTGATTATATGTTTCTTACGAGTTATGATCCAGAAAATCAGCATCATGCCAAAGACCAAATTGAAGAATCCTCCGTATGGCAAGGGTTAGATGCCGTACAAAATGGGCGTTATCGCCTTAATGATTTCGATACTTTTTACCCTTATGATCCCATTTCTGTTTACCATCAGATTGATTTATTTGTGGACATCATTCGAGAAATGGAAGCCGAAGGCTAAATGAGAAAGAAGGATGCACGCTTAATGGTGAATGAAACGTCCCCTGCGCCGAAACAGGTACACGCAAAACCTATGGCCGTGATCATTATCGTGGTGGTTGGCACGATGCTCTTAGTCTGCGCCAGTGTGATTTCTATTTCTTTAGGCGCGGCAAGTATCACACCCTCAACGGTGTGGCAGACGATCATCGCTTATGATGACTCGCTAACAGATCACCAGATTATCCATGAGATACGCTTTCCAAGGGTAGTTGGGGCTGTTCTTATTGGGAGTTTTCTTGCCGTTTCGGGAGCACTAATGCAAGGAATGACAAGAAATCCACTTGCAGAACCTTCCATTATTGGGGTTACAGATGGCGCGGCCTTGGCGCTCGCCATCATGTTTGCCTTTTTCCCTAGTGTTCCTTACACCGGATCTTTATTTGCCGCTTTTATCGGGGCTGGTGTTGGAACGGCACTTGTTTTTCTTGTTGGTTCGTTGGCCAAGGGAGGACTAACACCAGCTAAACTTGCGTTAGCAGGGGTCACGATTGCTGCCTTTTTAAGCGCTATATCCTCAGGGATTGCTATCTATTTTGACGTTGCCCAAGATTTAAGTTTTTGGTTTGCTGGTGGCCTGGCCAATATCGATTGGCAACACATTCAACTTATGCTTCCCATTGTGATGATAGGTATGGTCATAGCCCTCTTGTTAGCTCGTTCGATCACCATTTTAAGTTTGGGAAGGGATGTGGCTCAAGGTTTAGGACAACGCACAAGTATGGTTCGAACCATGGGTATCGTTGCCGTGATGCTTATGACAGGAGCGGCTGTTGCTGTTGCCGGGATCATTGGTTTTATTGGTTTAGTCATTCCCCATATCACCCGTGCCTTAGTTGGTCTTGATTACCGCTACATTCTGCCGTGTTCAGCCATTCTTGGCAGTTTGCTATTGGTTATTGCAGATATTCTAGCTCGACTGGTCAATGCCCCTTATGAAACACCGGTGGGCGCGATAACGGCTTTGGTCGGCGTCCCGTTTTTCCTTTATCTCGCTCGCAGAGAAGGGAGAGGTGTCTGACATGAAGCGGATCGTATGGATCTATACGGCCATTGTGGGCTTGATATTTGGTGTTTTTTTCTTAAGTCTGCAAATGGGAACGATGACGATTGCCCCTCCTGATGTTTTGCGAACATTGATGGGGGATGGTACTGAACAGCATGCCCTCGTTTTATTCGAATTTCGATTACCAAGAATGGTGATTGCATTGCTAGCTGGGGCTGGGTTAGCGGTTTCAGGGTTGATTTTACAAAGCCTTTCCCGTAACGAACTAGCCGATCCAGGGATTCTCGGCATCAACGCGGGGGCTGGGCTAGCGATTGTGCTTTTTATTTACTTTTTCCAAGGTTCTTACACGACATTAGGTGATACGATCTTTGCTCTTCCCCTTTTCGCATTTGTCGGTGCAATTACAGCAGCATTTCTTATCTATACACTTGCTTGGAAAAAGGGAGTAACCCCGATTCGGTTAGTCCTCGTCGGCATTGGTTTAAATGCAGGGTTCACAGCGATTCTTATTGTTTTTCAACTGCGTATGAATCCCAATGACTTTATGCAAGCCACGGTTTGGCTAAACGGGGATATCTGGGGAACGAGCTGGGCCAATACACTAGCTGTTTTGCCATGGATACTCCTCCTTATCCCCCTCGTTATAGCGCATGCGAGGACCTTGAACATTTTGCGGTTAGGAGATCCACCGGCGGTTTCATTAGGGGTCAAGGTGGAGCGTAACCGTCGGCATTTACTCGTGTGGGCGGTCATGTTAGCGGGGGTATCGGTATCTGTTGGAGGGGCCATTTCATTTCTCGGTCTTGTGGCGCCTCACATTGCTCGTCGTCTTGTTGGTCCGCGCCATCAGGCCATGATTCCGACAGCTGCTCTGATGGGGGCCTTAATCTTACTATTCGCGGATATGATCGGCCGTAATGTTCTCTCACCTTCAGAAATACCTGTAGGCATTGTCGTGGCTGTTATTGGCGCTCCGTATTTTCTGTATTTGCTTATGAAAACCCCATAGTGAGGTGAAACAATGACACGCCTGGAAACGAATCATTTATCGATCCGTTATGATAAAGAAACCATTGTCAATGATTTGACGTTGCACATTCCGGAAGGAAAAATTACAACCATTATCGGCCCGAACGGTTGCGGAAAATCGACGATTTTAAAAACGTTGGCTCGCGTGATGAAGGCTTCAAAAGGATTCGTCTATTTAGACGGGAAGTCGATTCATACCCAACCGACGAAACAAATCGCCCAAAAGATGGCGGTATTGCCGCAAGCACCTGAGGCACCGAGTGGTTTAAAAGTGCGGGAGCTCGTGGCGTACGGACGACACCCCCATCAAAAAGGGTTCGAAACATTGCGCGAACAAGATCACGACATTATTGATCTTGCGCTCGAACAGACCGGCTTGGAAGCTTTAGCCGAACGATCTTTAGACACCCTTTCTGGCGGGCAACGCCAGCGCGTTTGGATTGCCATGGCGCTTGCCCAACAAACGGAATTGTTGCTGCTTGATGAGCCCACGACGTATCTGGATCTTGCTCATCAACTTGAAGTGTTGCAAGTCTTACGGCATTTAAATGAACAACAAGGGCGCACGATCGTTTTGGTCGTTCATGATATCAATCATGCTTCTCGTTTTGCCGATTATATGGTGGCGTTACGTGAGGGATCGATCGTGCAGGAAGGCGCGCCTGAGGAGGTCATGTGTGCCCAAGTTTTACGTGATGTCTTCCACATTCACGCGGATATTGTTTCTGATCCAAGGAGTGGGAAGCCGGTTTGTTTAAGCTATGATTTGTTAAGGCATACCGATAACCGAGAATTACAAAACATTTACCTTTAGGGGGTATCACCATGCTGGAGTGTTATGACGTTACGATCATAGGTGGGGGCCGGCAGGCTTATATGCGGCCTTTTACAGTGGGATGCGCGATTTGAAGACGAAAGTGATCGAACATGAAAAAGAGCTGGGCGGAAAAGTGAACGTGTACAAGGAGAAAACCATTTGGGATGTTGGCGGGTTACCGCCAACGAGTGGCACGCAACTCATTTCGCATCTTGTCGATCAAGCCTTAACTTTCCATCCTGCGATTGCAATGGGGGAGCAGGTCATAGATATCCAGAGAATGGATGATGGTCTTTTTCATATTACGACTAACAAAAACCGTGACCATTATTCGAAAGCCATTATTTTGACCACAGGTTATGGGATCTTACGCCAAGCCAAGTTGAACATCCAGGGTACCGAAAAATTTGAAACGTCTAATCTTCACTATACGGTAAATAATATGGAACAGTTTCGACATAAACATGTCATCATTTCGGGTGGAGGGAATTCAGCTGTTGATTGGGCTAATGAGCTTGAACCGATGGCCAAAAGTGTCACTGTTGTCCATCGACGTGATCAATTTGGAGGACATGAGAAATTTGTGGAGAAGATGCGACAATCTTCGGTCGATATTCTCACCCCCTATGCCATTGACGATGTCAAAGCAAGTCCAGATGGTTGTTGTATTGAACAAGTGACATTGAAGCATTGTGAAAATGAACAGTGTCATCTTCGAAGGACAGATGCAGTCATTGTTAATCATGGTTATCAGCCAGACTTGAGTTTTCTGAATCATCATCCCCTGGGTTTACAAGTGGAAGAACGCCGGTTGCTCACCTCCCCTCATATGGAAACATCAGCTTCCGGGATCTTCGCGGCCGGAGATATCTCGAATCATTCAAGTAGTATTCCACTGATTGCTGGGGCCTTTACGGAGGCTGGATTAGCCGTCAATGCCGCAAAGCTTTATATCCATCCTGATGCCGACCGTTATGCGCTTGTCTCGTCTCATAATGATCGATTTAAAAAACAACAGTTTAAATGAGTTAGAATCCGTTGAAGTTGTTCACGCCACTCTCGATGATGATGACTTTCATCCATAAACACGTAAGTCTCTTCATCATGACGCCCAAATGGGAAAAGACGAGCAACGAAAGTCGACATGGTGCAACGGACCGGCTTCCTTTCGTTCCAAGCTTCCCCCGATCCTTATTCGCCCTTCGTGTTCCAGTGCATCAAGAGCAAAGGCATAGGAAGGTTCGTGAAGAATAATACCCATATGTCCCTGGGATGCGTCTGGCAAGTAGTCTTGAACGGCCATATTGGACACTTGGGCCTCAGGGCACAAAGATGGCAAGAGTTGAAATCATCTTTTGTTTTAGACGCATTGGTAAGAAGCCTCCTCCACGTTATTGCTCGTACCCGCGCGTCACAAGAGTGAGTTCTCCGGTTTCCGGATCAATGACCAAGCCGTGAATCGGGATAGAGGCCGGCATAAGCGGATGTCCAGTAAGAATTTCTACACTGTTCGCCACCGATTGTTCCACGGTTTCGAATCCAGCGAGCCATTCATTTATATCGACACCTTCATCTTGAACGGCTTGAAAATGTTGATCTTCAATGTTTCTTTCCCTCATTTTTTCCATCACGATTGAAGGGTCGAGTTGTTGCATGCCGCAATTTTTATGGCCGATAATGAGCACTTCTTCTGCCTGCAAAGCATTGATAGCGATAAAAATGCTGCGTACAACGCTATCATAAGGGCTTGTAATCATCCCCCCGGCGTTTTTGACCATCTTCACATCGCCGTTCTTGATGTTCAAAGCCGCCGGCAATAACTCGATCAAACGCGTATCCATACAGGTCAAAATCACAGATTTTTGGTTTGGCAGGTTGCTGGTTTTATAGGGTTCATACTGGTTTGAACCGACAAACTGTTTGTTATGTGCAAGAATATCGTCTAAGTACATCGTTTCACAGCTCCTTTTCTGCTTTATTTTATCAAAAACTCCGAAGAATGTGTTAAGATTTACGTATATCTTACATAAAAGGAGCGATGGAAAAGATGCCAACGGTTCATGTAGATGGAAAGCATTCATTTGAAGTGGAAGAAGGAAAAAAACTAGTACTCGCTCTGGAGGACAATGGCATTGATATTTTGCACCGTTGCGGCGGAAATGCAAAGTGCACGACGTGCCGGTGTGAGGTGCTGGAAGGAGAATTGGGTCCGAAAGGGGAGGCGGAAGCGACGATCCTTAGCAATAAGGATATAACGGATCCGAAGATTCGGCTTTCTTGCCAAAACCGTGTTTATTCCGACCTTACCGTAAGGCCTGTGAAAACAACAACGAATACAAACTTGGACCCGGGCAAGCGGCCGGAAGATTAAAAAAGAGAGCCACTGCGGCTCTCCGTTTTTCACTAGTCTTCGAATGCTTGTTCAATTTGCGGCAACAGATCATCCCAATTGGCATCTTCGGTTTTATTGACTGTGACGAAATCATTGATGCCGAAGATGTTGTCGACACCCTCTAGGCCAAGCAATTTTTTTGCGACCGGGTGGTCCGTTTCCTCTCCTTTTTTTAGGGAGGTGCTGCTTTCAAAAATCGTTTGGTCAGCAGTGATCTTCATCGCGTTGGGATTTGGAGTTGGTTCGGCTTGTACATTCATTAGGGGTTGTCCCTCCTTCTTTTATCTGAACCCATCATAACATTTTTTTAAAGGAAATTAAACGAAGCATCTATAAGGAATAGAACGAAAGGATGATGAGAATGCTTTCCAACAAAGTCGGAGATGCATTAAACGAACAGATGAATAACGAACTGCAAGCTGCGCAGGAATACATGGCAATGGCCGCTTATTGCAATTACAAAAGCTATGACGGGTTCGCCAATTTTTATTTTCAACAGGCAAAAGAAGAACGGTACCACGCGATGAAAATATATAATTTTTTGGATGACCGCGGACACCGTGCAGTTTTTTCAGGCATCAAAGAACCCCGGAAAGACTTTGATTCATTATTGGATACGTTCGAAGCAGGGCTCGCCCAGGAAAAACAGGTGACGAAGAATTTTTATCATTTATCGGATTTGGCCTGGGAAGAGAGAGAACATCAGACATTATCATTTCTGAATTGGTTTTTAGATGAGCAAGTGGAAGAAGAAGCGATGTTTGATACGCATATAGATTATTTGAAACGGATTAAAGACGACTCCAATGCCCTCTATATCTATGAGTTGGAACTGGCCAAACGTGAATTTAAGGAAGATGAAGAGTGATGAACGGGGAGCATACGCTCCCTCTATACATAGATGAAGGAATCATCAATGAATAAGGGGGCGTAAAAATGACCGTAGCAGAAACTGAAAAACTGGAAGCTTTATTTTCCGATATCGTGCAATGGAGACGGCATTTGCACACTTATCCGGAGCTGTCTTTTCACGAAGTCGAGACACCGGCGTTTATCGCCGAGAAACTGGAAACGTTAGGATTGGAAGTAAAACGAAACGTCGGCGGACGCGGCGTGGTAGCTTACCTCCGCGGCGAAAAGCCGGGTCCGACGATTGCCCTTCGCGCCGATTTTGACGCGCTGCCGATTGAAGAGGATAACGATATATCTTATAAGTCGCAAAACCCTGGTGTTATGCATGCTTGTGGCCACGATGGCCATACGGCCGCTTTGCTCGGCGTTGCAAGTGTCCTAGTGGAAAAAAAGGCTGAATTAAACGGGACAATTGTGTTTCTTTTCCAGCACGCGGAAGAAAAACCCCCGGGCGGGGCGCAGGAAATGATCAAAGATGGGTGCCTCGAGGGCGTAGATGTGGTTTATGGTGCTCATGTTGCATCTGATATTCCCTTCGGGCACGTTAACGTCACTAGCGGTCCGATCATGGCGGCGGTAGATGCGTTCACTATTCATGTTCAGGGCAAAGGGGGTCACGGTGCGCGGCCAAATCTTACAAAAGACGCGATCGTCGCGGGGACGCAGCTTGTCACTGAACTACAGCAAATCGTCGCCAGGCGTGTAGATCCAATGGATACGGCGGTTGTCACCGTCGGTGTCTTTCAAGCTGGATCGGCATTTAATGTAATCGCGGATTCGGCGCATATTGAAGGTACGGTACGAACATTCAAGCAGGAAACACGCGAGCAAATTGAAGAAGAAATCCATTCCATTGTAAGGGGAGTAGAAACATCGACGCATGTGACCTGCAGTGTTGATTATTTGAACGGCTACCCGCCACTCGTGAATCATGAGCAAGAAACAAGTGTGCTTGGCGAAGTGGCGGAAGAAGCGATGGGGAAAGAAGCCCCGATTACCAGACCGGCCCATCTCGGTGGGGAAGACTTCGCTTTTTACTTGAAAGAACGACCGGGAGCGTTTTTCCATGTCGGAGCCCGAACCGAAGACGAAAACACCCATTACCCCCACCATCATCCACGCTTTAATTTTGATGAAAAAGCGTTGCTGAATATTGGAAAACTGTTTTTGGGGATTGTGCAGAGGTACAATAGGGGTGGAAATTAGTGTATCGTCATTTCCGAAGTCTCCCTGATGCTGCATAAGTGAATAGAGGATCTATATGCTGGCTTCTATCCATTATGGGGGTCAGCATATTATGTTTAGAGTGCAACGAAAGATGCATCATCAATGGTCTTTATTTGTGGTACAGTCGAAGAAAATAGCGGGGAGGGGCTAATATGATTTGGCATGAAATGGACGGCATTTCATTCGCATTGAAGGAAAAACATGATTTTCGCTGGTTGAAAAAGTTCGGAAAAGTATTTACCGTGTTTGATGATCAAGCGTCCGGAAATCTTTGTTTTGGTGTTACATCTACCGGTGGGAAACGGTTCATTAAGTATGCCGGTGCCCAGCCAATAAGGTATTCCGGAGAACCGGACGCTGCAGTTGAACGGTTAAAACGAGCGAAATTAAACTATGAATTTTTGAAGCACCCTTCCCTCATCCGACTCATCCACCATGAAGAAGTGAATCACGGCTATGTTCTTCAATTTGACTGGACAGACGGAAAGAACATGCGCCACCTAAATATTGATCATTTATCTTTTCAAGAAAGACTGAACATATTGGATACAATCTTTACGTTTCACACATATGTTGAGAAGAAGAATTTTGTATCGGTCGGTTTCTACGATGGAAGTCTTATTTATAATAAGGACGCCGGCAAGGTAAAAGTTTGTGATATCGACCATTACAAAAAGGCACCGTTCACCAATGAAACAGTACGCACCCTTGGTTCAAGACATTTTATGGCCCCGGAGGAGTTCCAAACCGGCGAAGTCCTCGATGAACGAACGAATGTCTATAGAATGGGCGCAGCCGCTTTTCTATTCCTGGGCAAAGACCCAAACCTAGCCGAAAGCCCCATCCACAAAGTCGCGAAAAGAGCCACAAGCACACAAAAAGAACACCGTTTCCAAACGGTCAAAGCGTTCCACGAAGTGTGGAATAAAGCCCTCGAAGTCACCATGGAGGTGTGGGGGTATTAGAACGTAATAGGTTTGACCGAGAAGCTTTTCGTGTTATGGCTCGTTATATAAAAAACAATTTGGGGATGAAAGACGAATGCCTAAGTACCATAAACTCGTTCGGGATAAGATCCCCGAAATAATAGAAAATCAGGGGAAAAAGGTCAAAATAAGGACGTTGGACAAGAAAGCATATCATCAAGAGTTGCGCACCAAACTGCAGGAAGAAATAAAAGAGTATCTGAATGCAGATTCCTCCTCTCAATCGATGGAAGAGCTAGCGGATGTGCTTGAGGTTATTCATCATCTTGCAGAAAGTCATGATGCTTCATTTGAAGATGTGGAAAAGGTGCGTAAAGAAAAGGCAGAAGAACGCGGGGGCTTCAAAGAGCGGATATGGCTGGAAGAGGTGCATGATGACTGATGTACGATTGTTAACGCGCCATCTCGGTCCGGCGCTTATAAGAAAAATGGAAGACAGCACATCCATTTGTATTCTTACTTCTTTTGTCATGGACTCTGGCGTGCGGTATCTCGCGCCTGCCTTGATAGATGCAGCGGAGCGCGGCGTTGAAATCAAGATATGCACCGGGGATTATTTGTTTATTACGCAGCCCCATGCACTGGAGCGGTTGTTAAACCTTCATTCGAACATCGAACTCCGTCTTTGGCAGAGTAACGGACACTCCTTTCATCCAAAAGCTTACTTATTTAAACAAGCAGATAAAAAATATACTTACATAGGTTCATCGAATTTGTCCCATTCTGCATTAAATCACGGGGTCGAGTGGAATGTGGAAGTTGCTGATCGTTCCTTGTTCTATGAAGACGCGCTTGAACAGTTTACGAAAACCTTTTACGCAACGGAAACGATCGCGCTAAATGACGAGACGCTTCAATTGTATGAAGAACGGTATGAGCGTCATCACGCCCACCAGCCGGACACGGCTCGACAGTTCACCCAGGGGGAAGAAGCCGATTTAATGCTTCCGGAGATTGATGTTGACGACGAACCCGAGGTTATCCACGAACCACCGGCGACGTATGAAGTGGACATCAAACCGCGCTTTGCCCAAGTTGAAGCATTGGCTGAACTCGAAAAGACGATCGAGGAGGAGTATTCCAAAGCCCTTGTCGTTATGGCAACCGGACTTGGCAAAACGTATCTCGCTGCCTTTTTTGCGAAGCGCTTTAAAAGAATTTTATTCATCGCGCATTTGGAAGAAATTCTTCACCAAGCGGCTCATTCTTTCCAAAAAGTTATCCCTGCTTATTCGACCGGCATGTATAACGGCAAGCGAAAAGAAAGGGACGCCGACGTCTGTTTTGCATCGATTTTCACATTGAGCATGGACCAGCATTTAAACGAATTTGATCCCGGTGCCTTTGACTTAATCATTGTCGATGAGTTCCATCATGCGGCAGCTAAAACATACTCAAAAGTGCTTGAGCACTTCGAGCCTTCATTTTTACTAGGAATTACGGCAACGCCCGATCGCAATGACAATAAGGATGTCTATGCGCTATGTGACGGTAATGTCGCCTTTCGCTTCGATTTCCTGCAGGCGATTGATCGCGGCTGGCTTTCGCCGTTTCGCTACTTCGGCGTTTACGATGATACGGACTACAGCCAACTTACTTGGCTTGGCAATCGGTATGCAGAAGACGAATTGCTTGAAGTCCAGCTTCGCGATTCAATGGCAGAGAGAATCTATGATGCATGGAAAAAACGAAAACAGACAAAAACGGTCGCTTTTTGCTCTTCGATCCGTCAGGCAAATTTCCTTTGTGCATATTTTCAAGCACAAGGAATTTCGGCGGTCAGTTTGACCTCAAATTCCGAAATAAACAGGGAGCAAGCGATTGCAGCTTTTTCATCAGGAAAGATCGAAATTATCTTTACCGTCAATCTTTTCAATGAGGGCATCGACATCCCGGCTATCGACACCCTCCTTTTCGTTCGTCCAACAGAATCGTTGACGGTATTCACTCAGCAACTCGGACGTGGGTTGAGATTGAGCGATGGCAAAGAGCATTGTGTGGTGATTGATTTAATCGGGAATTATCGCAACGCGGATGTGAAACTAAGTGTCCTTGGCTCAGAAAGCGGCCGGAAAGGTTCGCGTGTGATCAAACCGGACGTTCCAAATGGATGTGAGATTGAACTTGATGTTAAGGTCATATTTCTCATCAGTGAGCTGAAACATAAAAAACAACCGCGGAAAGAAAGGCTTAAGAATGACTATATCGCGGTGAAGCAAGAACTCGGGAGGAGACCGACTTACCTTGAACTTCATCATCAAGGCCATTCATCATCCATTGAATACCGCCAAGAATACCGTTCTTATTTTCATTTCCTTTCGGCAGCTGACGAGCTGACAGATCGGGAACAGGAAATTTTAGAGCGTTACGATAACTGGATTGCAGAAGTGGAAAAAACCGGCATGGCGAGAAGTTATAAGATGGTTCTGTTGAAAACGATGTTGGATCGGGGCAAAGATGAGTGGATAAAGCCAATCACACGTGAGGAAAGCGCAGTCAGGTTTAGCCGCTATTATTTGGAAAAGGAACACCGCTTCAGGGAATTCGCGAAAGACAAAACAAGCAGCAAGCACTGGATTCATGATCCAATTAAAACCGCCAAAAAAATTGAAGAAATGCCTATGACAAAATGGAGCGCAAGCGGGGGCGACCTACTGAAACTCGATGAAGGCACATTCAGCCTGAACTTCGACGTACCGCCGGAAGACCGAGAAGCGTTATATGAAATAACAAAAGAAATCTGTGAATATCGCTTGCATTGGTATTTTGAGCGGAAAGGATAAGGTTGGTGATTGAAGGTTAGTTTCAAGATGATGACCAGCCGTGTGTTGGACATGCGGCTGGTTTAATACTGGTGTTCTTTTTCCTTTGTTGCTATATCCATAATTGCCTCTGATGGTTCTCACCCCACTCTGATAGGCGTTGTTGCCCCTTAAAAGAAGGTCTTATCACTCTGTGAGAGATGGAGGATTATTTTGCTTTTGTCTAGTTCTCCTCGAAGCAACTCGATCTCCGGCTGAGGGATTACCTCGCTCCTCTAGTTCCTCTCGAAGCAACTTGACCTTCGTCTGAGGGATTACTTCGCTTCTTCTTGACCCTCTCTCAGAGCAGTTCGTCTGCCGTCCAAGGGGGTTGCGCAGCTGTCCCATAGGTGGCAATATCACTCTAGGGATAGAGCACTAATCCATTATTCTCTCCAGGCTTGTGAACAACTTCTAAACGGTTTTCGGCACTTGATGAAAACAGCGTTTATAGATCCATTCGTAGTTCTGAATGGTAAGGTCACGTGGATTTCCTTCTGTTTGTGCGTCCTCATAAGCGACTTTTGCCAGATGTTCAGTCATTTCCGGGCTGACTCCTTGCGCTTCCAATGTCGGAATGTTGAGATCGTCCGCAAGATCGTACATATACTGTACTGCTGCTTTTGCCGCTTTTTCAGTGCTGATGTGGGCAGTGTCAATGCCGAATGCTTGCGCAATACGAGCGAAACGTTCCGGAGCTCCTTTCCAATTAAATTCCATTACTGGTCCCGTCATTGCCGCGACGCATTGCCCATGGGCGACAGGAATAATCCCTCCAAGCGTTTGACTCATCGCATGGGCGGCACCGGCTGATTCACTGCCGTATGAAAGACCTGCAAGCATGGATGCTTGCGCCATTCCGTAACGTGCTTCCAAATCTTCTGCATCCGCATAAGCGCGACGGATATACTTGGAGGCATATTCGATCGCCAATAGGGCAACTGCGTCTGTCACTGGTTGGGCAAATTTCATTGTATAACACTCGATTGCATGTGCAATGGCGTCGATGCCGGTCATGGCTGTGACATGCGACGGCATAGATACGTGCAATTCAGGGTCAATAATGGTTGCATGTGCCGCAATTAATGGTCCCCCGGCATTAAATTTCGTTTGGCGATCCTCGTCTGTAATGACCGCCCATTGCGTAACTTCTGATCCGGCTCCCGCCGTTGTGGGAACTGTGATAAATGGGGGGATGCGGTTTTCCATCTCTTTTTTTCCTTTAGCATCTTCGTAATCAAGAATTGTCCCTTCGTGAGTCACTTCGAGCCCAATCGCTTTTGCCGTATCCATCGAGCTTCCGCCCCCAACGGCCACCAAACTGTTACATCCCTCCTGCTGATAAAGGGAAGCACCTTCACCGATCAGTCGCGATGGAGGGTTTGGTTCCACTTTATTAAAAAGAACAACCTCAACACCTGCTTTCTCCAGGCTGTCTTCCACAGGCTTGGTAACTCCGGAACTGTAAATGGTAGGGCCTGTAACGAGTAGAACTTTATCGGCCCCAAGATTTTTAATTTCTTCTCCAAGATGACGAATCGCACCGATCCCGTGTTTAATAGCCGTTGGCATTTCAAATGTATGGTAGCCTAACATGGATTCAATTTTCATGTTCATGCTCATGTTTCATTTCCCCTTTTTATATTTAGGGTTTGCTGAAACGAAAAAATTCTTTCTGTTGCAAGGGGTTTCCCCTGATGTGTAGAAAGAGAAATGCAAGGAAAAATGGCCGCTCACGGCTAAACCTTTGCATTATGATCAACATGCGTGGGATGGCGCTGCAATGGCGAAGACTCCAGCGGAAAAACGGGCGAGCCAAGACCCCGCAGCGCTGATCTTGCGCGAGGAGGCTTGGCCGTTCGTCCGCGGAAAGCGAAGCCATGGAAGCGCCATCCCGCCCTTGCGATCAAGTTGTTCAGCAGCCCCTATTTAACCATAATGATGTTCGACTACAATATCAAACCATAGTTATGTCTCGATGAGCAACCGGGGGGATTTTGCTAGCTCTGTTGACATCGACACTCGGTATGTTAGAGTGACATTTGTATTCAATTTGTGTTAAACATTCCTAACAAATTGAACATAGGAGGGATTATAAGACATCGACCGAATCGTAGGAAAAACGTGGATGCTTATCCAAAGGCGACAACAAAAGGCGGATAATCTTTTATGAATGAGAGAAATGATGACAATCAATTAAAGTATGCCCAGCAGCATTTGGCCAATGAACGTACCTACTTGGCATGGGTGCGCACCGCCGCAGCTATTTTGGGCGTCGGATTTTTAGTGACCAGTCTGCACTATTCCATGGGAATATCGGAAAATTTACTGATTGTGATTTTAGGGATTTTTACAGGCTTGTTAGGAATTGTAACGATCATAATGGCATCCATTAGTTATTTTAAAAAAGAAAAACAAATCCTTAGACAAACCTTTTATCCATCCCATATGGTGATTTACTTCTTTTCTCTTTTATTGGTTATTCTTACTCTGATTGCAACGCTTTATATTACGCAGATATTAATCTAATAAATTGACGTACGGTACAGCAAACTGAAATTTTATCACTGAAGCTCACTGGCCTTCACTGACGTTCACTGCTTGTGCTAAATTCGTATATCTATCTCTCAGGAGATTTGTGAGGGCATAACACTTCATGATAAGTTATTGAAGTTGAAAAGAAAGGACGTGTAAATGTTTTATGAGTCTGATAGACACCGATATTCATGAACGTGTCAGTTATCATGAACTTTTTCCTTATTTAGATCAGCCTTGGCGAAGATATATTTCCGACTGTGGTTGGTTCCAAGAGAAGCATATGCCTTATACACAGCCAACCGTTGCCGGTGTGGACCGTGCAGATGCCCAAGCGCCAGGTGGGAAGCCTGCTGGAACAGACTTAGGGTTTATGCAAGAACAACTCTTGGACAGTAATGGTCACGAATACGGCGTTCTAACAGGTGCCCTGGACCCTTCCCCCTCCTCCATGCATGGATGGCACGAAATGGCAACAGCACTGGCCAGCGCGTATAACGATTGGCAAATTGACCATTGGCTTGACAAAGATTCCCGTCTTTACGGCTCTGTCCATATAGCCGCACAGAACCCTGCCGCTGCCGCTCGTGAAATTGAACGAGTGGGAAGCCACCCAAAGATGGTTCAAGTTCTCCTGCCCATTGATGACATTCTTTGGGGAGATCCTTATTACCACCCTATTTATGAAGCGGCTGAAAAACATCAACTTATGATCGGCATGCATCATAATGAACCTCCTGTTCATTTTGGAAAATGGCCGAATTATTTTATCGAGTGGCATACTTTGATTCCAACCGCCCATATGAACCAAGTAACGAATATGATTTTTTCAGGAATTTTTGACCAATTTCCCGGATTGAAGCTCATGATGATCGAAGGCGGTTTTACTTACGCGCCGTTCCTCATGAGAAAAATGGATCAACAATACATTGACTTACGTCACGAAGTTCCATGGGTCAAACGGATGCCAAGCGACATTATTCGGGATCATCTTTGTTTTACCACCCAACCTTTGGAAGAAATTAAGAAGTGGGAACTTATGCAAATGATTGATCAAATGGGCAGCGACAAGCTCATCTCGTTCTCAACCGATTATCCCCACTGGGATTACGATTCTCCGGAACGGGCATTGCCCCCGCGCCTTGATGAGGATCTTAAAAGAAGGATCTTTTCTGAGAATGCCCGTAACTTTTATCCAAAACTTCCATAGAAGAGAGGAGCGATGCGACGATGCAGCAAGTCGTTGGCCAAATACAAGATCTCTCCCCGGGCGAGATGATGGAAGCAAAGTTTGACGGTCGTCCGGTCGTTATTTGTCGCGCTTCCGATGGGGAGTTTCACGCATTCACCAATCTTTGTCCTCATCAAGGGGCGCCCTTAAGCAAAGGCAAATTGTGCGGTGCTCCAGAGCCCGCCGATCATGTTGGGGAGTACAACTATTTACGCGAGGGAGACATTTTACGGTGCCCCTGGCATGGACGTGAATTTGATATCAAAAATCACGGACGTATGTTGGTAAAAGATAAGCAAAAACTCCGTGAGTATAAATTATTCATAGAAGATGGCAACATCATCATGTACAAATGAGAAAGTTTAAATGCGGGATAATTCCGCATTTTTAATGTGATTATTTAAAAAGGAGAGGAATTTCATGCGCAAAAACCCTTTCGTGTATGGTTTACTATCTGTTGGAATTTTGGCTGGACTTACTGCTTGTGGTAACGAGGGTTCATCAGCCGTCGGAGAAGAGGAAGAAGAAAATGATGCAAACGAAATTGAAGAAATCGTTGGCATTGATCCGGGATCAGGAACGATGGACATGGCTGAAAGGACAATGGAAGCCTATGACTTGGATATTGATCTAGCTTCAAGTTCAGAAGCAGCAATGATATCGGAATTAGAGGAAGCAATTGCCGATCAAGAGCCGATCGTTGTTACTCTCTGGGAGCCACACTGGGCGTTTAATGACTATGACTTGGAATTTTTAGAGGATCCGGAAGAGGCAATGGGTCAATCTGAAAATATCCATACGATGGTAAGAGAAGGTCTTGAGGATGACCATGCTTCAGCCTATCAATTATTGGATAATTTTCACTGGGAAATAGATGATATGAATGAGGTTATGTTAAACGCTAGAGAAGACGATGTGGAAATTCCCGAATCCGCTGAGGAATGGATTGAAAACAATCGGGATGAAGTTGACGCTTGGTTAGAAGGTGTCGAACCGGTTGAAAATGAGGAAGTCGAGTTGGCCTATGTCAATTGGGAAACAGAAATCGCATCAACGAGTGTCGTTGCGCATGTTCTGGAGGAAGTGGGCTACGATGTCGAGTTGACGTCGGTTGAAATGGGTGTGGCATTTGAATCCCTTTCTAATGGAGACGTTGATGGTATGTTGATTGCTTGGCTCCCTGTAGGCGCAGCATCCTATTATGAACAATATGAAGATGAGATCGTCGATCTTGGACCGAATTTGGAAGGCGCTCAACAAGGGTTTGTTATCCCTGATTATATGGATATTGATTCTATCGAAGATCTGCAGGAAGAATAAACCATTCATCAAAAACAGGATTGGAGGTGTAATTTAATGGAAAATCTTTATGATATAACCATTATCGGTGGCGGGCCTGCAGGATTATTTACCGCTTTCTACGGGGGAATGCGCCAGGCAAAAGTGAAAATTATCGAAAGCATGCCCCAATTGGGCGGCCAACTCTCAGCCCTCTATCCCGAAAAGTATATATACGACGTGGCCGGTTTTCCGGCAGCACGCGCTCAAGATCTTGTGGACGACTTGGTTAAACAGATGCGCATGTTTGAACAAACCGTCGTGCTCGATCAATCCGTAGAAACCGTCAATAAGCTGAACGACGAGACATTTCGAATCGAAACGGATAAAGAAACGCATTACTCACGGACGATTATTATTGCTGCCGGTGTCGGTGCTTTTCAACCCCGCAAACTCAAAATTGAAGAGGCCGAACAATATGAAGGCAGAAATCTCCATTATTTTGTTAACAATCTGGGCGATTTCAAAAACACAGACGTCCTTATTTGCGGAGGTGGAGACTCTGCCGTTGACTGGACGCTCATGCTGGCAAATGATGCAAATGTTACCCTTACGCATCGTCGTGAAAAATTCCGTGCGCATGAGCACAGCATCTCCGAATTGCAATCTGCCCCAGTCAGCACGCACACCCCATATGAAGTGAGCGAACTACGGGGCAATGGAGAAGAAATCAAGCAGGTTCTCCTGAAGGAGGTAAAAGGAACCGACCAAAAAGTGGTCGACGTTGACAACGTCATCGTCAACTATGGGTTCATTTCCTCCCTCGGTCCCATTAAAACATGGGGACTCGAAACGACGAAAAACTCCATCATTGTGAATTCCCGTATGGAAACGAATATCAAGGGAATTTACGCAGTCGGAGATATTACCTCTTTCGATGGCAAAGTGAAGCTGATTGCCACCGGGTTTGGGGATGCTCCAACGGCTGTCAGCAATGCCAAAGCCTATATGGATCCAGGTGCCCGGCTCCAGCCTGGCCATAGTACGCACATGTTTTAAGTTATAGGAAAAAACCAGAGTGGTACTTGCCATTAAGTAGGCGAGTGCCTCTCTTTTTTGAAATCTCCGCCCAAACATCTCTAATTTTTAAATAAGATCCGGGAAACCGTTTGAAAAAAATGAAAAAGAGGAAAAGGATATGAATATATAACTTTTCGCTTTAAAAGAGGTGCCCTATGCTTACTCAAAAGGAATACTTGTCGTTGGACGCGACGGAAATGGCGAATATGGTGAAAAATCGGGAGGTCACCCAGGCTGAACTTGTGGATGCGTGCGAGTATCGAAAGGAAAAAGTGAACCCTTCGCTGAATGCAGTTATTTACGATAGGTCGAAAGAGCAGCAGTATTCGTCTGGCTCTTTTTCCGGTGTCCCCTTTCTTTTAAAAAACATCTCTCAAACGATAAAAGGGGAGCCAATGACAGCAGGGGCGAAATTGATGCAAGAAAATATCGCGAAGCAGGACAGCTATTTGGTACAAAAGTTGCGTGAGCAAGGGTTTGTTTTCACAGGTTATACGAATACGCCGGAGTTTGGGATAAAGAATATTACGGAGCCTAAGCTTTATGGTCCTACGCGTAATCCTTGGAACGTAAACCATTCCCCGGGGGATCAAGCGGCGGGTCGGCGGCTGCTGTTGCGTCCGGGATTGTGCCGGTGGCAGGTGCGAGCGATGGTGGCGGGTCGATTCGAATTCCTGCTTCATTTACCGGAGTATTCGGATTGAAACCGACGAGAGGGCGTATGCCGGTCGGACCGGGAACGGGGAGGCAATGGCAAGGCGCGGCCATTGATTTCGTGCTTTCAAGGACGGTTCGGGACAGCGCCGCGCTCCTTGATAGCCTGCAAGTCTTGCAACCGGAAGCTGCTTTTCACTGGCCTCGGTATGAAGGAGTCTATGCCGAGGATATGTACAAACCTTTTGCGAAGCCGCTACGGATTGCTTTTTCAAATAAGTCGCCTGTAGGAACCGAAGTGGCAAAAGATGCAAACGGAGCGCTCCAAAAAGTATTAATGTTTATGGAAGCGGAAGGGCATGAGGTTGAAGAGGTCGATAACGGAATTGACGGCGCTGCGCTAATGGAACAGTACTATCTTATGAATAGCGGTGAAATGTCCGCGCTTAGGATGAGTATCGAAGAATCGCTCGGACGTTCGCTCACACCTGACGATATTGAAATCGAGACGTGGGTGCTTAGTGAAGCGGGACGATCGGTGAGCGCTGCAACGTTTACGCGAAGCTTGGCAGCCTGGGATGCTGCCGCGGTGAAAATGGCCGAGCTCCATGAGGCATATGACCTTTATTTAACGCCGGCCACCGCGTATACCGCACCCGAAGTGGGAGAACTCACTCATTCGGAATCGGAACGCCAACAACTTATCCGAGCCATCGAACGCAAAAAACGCGATCCGCTGCCACTTTTGTATGAGATGTTTTTGCCGAGCTTGATGTACTCCCCCTTTTCCCAGCTCGCGAATTTAACCGGCCAACCGGCAGCATCCATGCCCGTTCACATTGCCCAAAACGGAATGCCCATCGGCGTGCAGGCGATGGCGGCGAAAGGGAATGAGAACCTTATTCTTCAGTTAGCCCACCAATTGGAGGAAGCCGGGATTTGGGAAAGTAGCGTGCGTTTTGGTGAATGAGGCTTCAGAGTCACTGGTTCGGACACTTCCCGTCCGTATCTCTGAAAAACTGTCCGAACTACCCTCCTGTTCGGACAGTTTCCATGTGAATTTTCGAATGATTGTCCGAACTGGCCTTTGGTTCGGACAATCTCCATGTATATTCCAAAAAAATTGTCCGAACTGATCTCTAGTTCGGACAATTTCCTCGTACAGAGTCACAAATATGTCCGAACCGGCCGGCACCTGTTTCGGACATTTCCCGGTTTTTTCAGATCTTGTGCCTCGATCTTGAGGGAGGGATATTATCCCACGGTGATTGAGGGGCGTGTTAATGGTTACCTTCTCTTTTCAAAGGATCGGTATGTAGTATAATGGCAACGTAGCCAACGCTGTATGGGGATTTGGCTGCCACTCCCGATAGAAAGGGGGTGAGAATATTGATTGAGGCAGTCACCTTTCTATTCTTTGTATTGCTTGTGCAAGCAATCTGGGATAGAAAGAAAGTAAGGCGAGCCCTCAGAAAACTCGCCTTACGTGCTGCAAAATGGTTCTCGGATTAAGAGAACCGCAATATTCTTGAGGGGTGAAATTCCCCTCTCCCTATACAGTATTATACATGATAAGTTGAAATTATGCTATTAATCAGAGCGTGATTTTCTTATATGAATCGTCGACCATCACCGTTCACTTACAAAACAACGTCCGCTCAAAATCCGTCAATGTCTCACAGCCATTTTCCGTTACCCGAAATGTTTCGCTTACTTCGATGCCTGAATCTCCGATCCATAGCCTCGGGATCATGTGAAAGGTCATGTTCGGCTTTAGCACTGTCCGGTCTCCTTGCCGAAGGTTCGCTGTATGGCTTCCCCAATCGGGCGGGTAGTTGGAACCAACGGAATAACCAAGGAAGCTATCCATTAAAACGCCGTGTTTTTCCGCCACTTTTCGCCAAGCCGCTTCAATGTCTTCACAGGTTGCGCCGGGTTCAATGGTATCAAGCGCTGCGTACAGCCCTTCTACACACCGTTTGGCGCCATCTTTGATTTTGGTTGGTGTCTCTCCAATCGCGACCGTGCGTGACAGCGGCGCATGATACCTGGAAAAACACCCTGCCAGTTTTAAAATGGCAAAATCATTGGCGTGAAACTTCCGGTCGCTCCACGTCACATGAAGCGCGCCCGTATCGTCTCCCGATGGAATTAACGGGGCCACCGCCGGATAGTCGCCGCCAAATGCTTCTGTACCGGCGATCAGTTCATGATAGATTTCGGCAACGACTTCATTTTCACGTACGCCGGTGTTTATTTTTTCAATGCCTACGGTCATCGCGTTTTCCGCCAATGTCGCTGCTTTTCTCATATACTCAATTTCTTGATCGGATTTAATGAGACGAACCCAGTTCACGAGGGCATTTGCGTCCTTGAGTATTGCGTTCGGCAATGCGCGTTTCAAAGCTTCGTAGGTTGTCGCCGTAAAATAATACATATCCATTTCCACACCGATGGGACGATTGGATTTTCCCATGAGGTGAACGAGCCTTGCAAAAAAATCCATTGGATGCTTTTGATCGGAATGATAATAATCCTCCGGACAAGGAATGATATTTTTTTCATTCATCCAAGCCGTTATATGCGCGCCATTGACATCTTGATCTCTCCCGATCCACATTGGCTCCTCTTCATCAATGCTCACCGCCACGATTTGCCCGACATAAAACGTCCAGGCATCATAACCGGTGAGATAATTCATATTCGCCGGGTCGGTAATGAGCAAGACATCTATCCCTTTTTCCTGCATTCTTTTTTTTGTATGATAAAGCCTTTTCTTGTACTCGGACAGATAGAACCGGAAAGTTCTTTTGCCCCCTCTATCGGTAATAAGCGTCCTCTCCTCTGTGCCATTTTAAAACAGCTATATGATTTGATTTCCGTCTTATACCGAAAAAAACCTATACGGCACAAAAAATGTTGGGGGGGTTGTGATCAGGATTGCCGCACAAACTTGATCAATCGAATCACACCGGCAATGTTAGCGACAATGCTTGCGGCTATAATCATCAGCCAGAGTAATAAATTCATGTCCGGGAACAAGAGGAGAATAAACATTAAAGCGAATCCGGTGAGCATCAAAAGCACACCATTGCGAAATAAGGGATTAATCGGGCATCAGTCCTTCGTGCTTTTTACTTGGATTATAACAAACGTTTGCAAATCCATCGATCAACATTATAATTGTGGCAGGACGATCGTAAGGAGGTTACGTATGGCAGAGGAACAGAAAAATAAATTGTTTTCCTGGGTCGACATCGTCGTGATTGTATTGTTCGTTTTTCTGATCATTACGATGGATTTTGACAATATGACCATGATGAATTGGTTTGCGATTGTTATCTTTGGCGTTTATGTTCTTCTTTTCTTTGTAAAATTTTTTTTGGACCGAAATACGCAGCAATAGAAAAATGAGGATGGGGCCGCTGGCTTTCCATGCTCATTTTTTTATTAGAAGAAGTACAAGTTTCATTGACTTCTTTTTCTCATATAATATATAATCCTTATAAGTTTGGTTGTGATTATTTTTTAGTTTGCGAGGGGGATCCCTATGAAAGTAAATTTGGAGCAAGTAAATAAAACGTTTCCCAAAGGTAAAAATGATACGCTCCACGTCCTCCAAGATATAGATCTCAAGATTGAAGCCGGGGAGTTTGTTTCCTTGCTTGGGCCTTCGGGCTGTGGAAAGTCCACGATTTTGAATTTAATCGCCGGTTTGGACAGTCCCACTTCGGGTGAAGTGCATGTGAATGATAAAAAAGTAAAAGGTCCCGGAACGGATCGAGTGGTCGTTTTTCAGCAAGGCGGGTTATTTCCATGGATGAACGTGCTGGATAACGTTACATATGGCCTGCTTTTGAAGAAGATGAGCAAAAAAGAAGCAGAAGAGAAGGCAATGGAAGGATTGCGGATGGTGCATCTCGGTAATTTTACAAAATCCTTCCCTCATGAGCTTTCCGGCGGGATGAAGCAGCGGGTAGCCATTGCACGTTCCCTCGTTATGGACCCCGACGTGCTTTTAATGGATGAACCGTTTGCGGCACTTGATGAACAAACGCGGATTATTTTGCATCAAGAACTTCAAGAGATCTGGCAAAAGACCGGGAAAACGATCCTGTTTATTACCCATAACATTCGTGAAGCATTGACGCTTTCGGAACGAGTATTGTTAATGAGCACACGCCCGGGTGCGATTAAAAAATCTTTTAAGGTGCAGGCAGCACGGCCGAGGAACCCTTCCGACAGCGTACTGGTAAACTTGGAAAAACGGGTGATGAGCGAACTGGAAGAAGAGATGGAGAAAGTGCTGAAGGAGGAGTTTGGGGATGATTACCGTTTTAAGACGAGTGCTGTTCGTGATCGTGATCGTGACCATATGGGAGATCATATCTAAAACCAACCTATTCCCAACGTTTATGTTTCCTCCTTTGCTGATCCCGAATGATCCGGGCGGGGTCACCGTATTGGGAACATTTGTTGATGGGATAATCACAGGACAAATTATTGAAGCGACTAGCGTGACGCTCGGACGTCTATTGCTGGGTTTCTCGATCGCGGTTGTGTTGGGCCTTACGTTTGGATTTTTAATCGCCCGTTATAAATGGGTGGATGACACTTTAGGCTTTTTTGTAACTGCCTTGCAGTCGATTCCGAGTATTGTTTGGTTTCCGCTCGCGATCGTTTGGTTTGGGCTCGGAAATGTGGCCATTTTATTTATTGTTGCCATTGGAGCAACGTGGACAATGACCGTCAATTCCAGTACCGGATTTAAAAATGTGCCCAGTATTTATTTGAATGCTGCGCGGACGCTCGGATCTTCGGGCACGCATCTGGCACGAACGGTCATTTTGCCGGCGTCGGTGCCGCACATTATTTCCGGTCTTCGCGTGGCTTGGGCGTTTGCTTGGCGGGCGATTATGGCCGGGGAGTTACTCGGGGCAGCCGGGGGGCTCGGTTATCTTTTAGATATGGGGCGTTCCCTGCAAGCGATGGATCTCGTGCTGTCGATCATGATCGTGATCGGGATTATCGGAACGATCATGGATAACCAAGTATTTTTAAGAATGGAACGTTCCGTCGCGAGAAAATGGGGTCTCGGAACCTAAATGGAAAGGATGAAGAAAATGAAAAAAATAATGGCCGGTTTTGGCGCTTTTCTCTTAGTGGGGGTTGCCGGGTGTGGCGGTTCAGAAGAAGATGCCGAAGAAGTACGCATTGGGTATTTTCCTAACTTCACGCATATTACAACAGTCGTTGCGCTTGAAAATGGTTATTTTCAAGAAGAGTTCGGCGAAGATATCAATATTGAAACGTCCACCTTCCCGGATGGGAGCGCATTTATGGAAGCGATGTCCACGCAGGATTTTGACATTGGAACGGTTGGGCCCTCACCTGCAACGACCACGTATCAGCGGAATCCAGAACATGAAATCATTGCCGGAGCTGTTAACGGCGGGGCTGTTCTTGCCACGCGAGAAGGCGCCGGCATTGAGAGTGTCGAAGATCTTGATGGCATGAGTGTAGCGATTCCGACCATCGGTTCCACGCAAGACATCATGTTACGGGAAACGTTAAATGAGGCGGGGCTGGATGTTGAAGACTCCGGAGGCAGTGTAAGCATGGTGCCGCAAGCGCCTGCAGATACATCAACGCTATTCATTCAAGATGATGTGGATGCCGCTGCCACTCAGGAACCTTGGGGCGTGTATTTGGAAGAACAGGCAGATGCCGACATTCTTCTTGATGAAGAAGAATTTGCCTGGGGAACAGAATCTACAACGACCGTTGTGACTGCGCGTAATGCATTCACCGAAGGTAACCCGGATTTAACCGAAGATTATCTGCGCGCCCATATCCGAGCGGTAGACTTTATTGAAGAAAATCAAGAAGAAGCCGTTGATATATTTATCGACCATATTGAAGAGATTACGGGAAACGAACTCGACCGTGAAGAAACAATGGAAGCGAGCGACCGGTTAAACCCGACGTATGAAATTAACGAAGACGTCCTCCAAGACATGGCCACCATCAGCTACGAAGCCGAATACATGCAATCCGACGATATTGAAGGATTGGTGAATCGAGAGTTTTTAGAAGCCGCATTGGAAGAGGAATAAAGCATGAAAAAGCCCCCGGCTGAGCGAGTCGGGGGTTCGTTTTTGGGAAGTGCCAGATTGATCGGGGAAAGTGCCAGAATATCATGTAAAAGTGCCAGATTAATCAGAGAAAGTGCCAGAATATCAGATGAAACCGCCAGAATGTCGGTGCCATGTACCATAAAACTCCCGCGTCAGAGGTCTAATTTTCGTTTGTATATCTTATCAAACAAAAGCCCTGGGCTAAAATGCCTCGGGGCGTTTTCAATTATACACCTGAATAAGCCATGAACCCACCGTCAACCGGCACTGTGATTCCTGTCACGAAACGTGAGCTTTCTTCATCTGCCAACCAAAGGAGTGTTCCGAGAAGGTCTTCTGGATCCCCAAACCTACCCATGGGCGTGTGCGAGATAATCTTTTTCGCTCGAGCGGTTAGTTCCCCGTCCTCGGTCGTTAAGAGAGAACGGTTTTGATCGGTTAGAAAGAAACCGGGAGCGATGGCATTCACGCGGATACCTGCATCGGCAAAGTGTACGGCAAGCCATTGGGTCAAGTTTTCAATCGCTGCTTTAGCGCCACTATAGGCGGGGACTTTTGTCATCGGGGAAGGGGCGCTCATGGAAGAGATGTTAATGATCGTTGCCCCTTTCTGCTGAGGCATGTCTTTTGCAAACATTTGCGTCGGCAGTATAGTGCCTAGCAAATTTAACTTAAAGACATGGTCAAAACCAGTCATTGTCATGTCGAAAAAGCTTCTGATTGAGTCATTTTCGATATCTTCAGCGGAAAACGTTTCCTTTGACGTTGTTGCCTCTGGATGATTGCCTCCGGCACCGTTTATCAATAAATGGCAAGGACCAAGCTCAGCATTCACTTGGTCACGAGCTCGCCATACACTTTCCTCATTTAAAACATCGCAGGGGACGGACATAGCTACTCCGCCTTCCCTCTTGATGGTGTCGGCAATATCTTGTCCTTTTTTAGCGGTTCGATTAAGGATGGCAACTTTCATGCCCCGACGGGATAGTTCCTTAGCCATTGCACTGCAGAGCACGCCGCTTCCACCGGTGACCACAGCGACTTTATTTTTCAACATCTGTCTCATCCCCTTTTTCAGCTAAATCATAGGCATCCCAAAGTCCCCACAGGTGCATGATTCCGAGTGCACGATCATATAGTCCATACCCTGGTCGGGGTCTCTCTCCCCAAATATGCCTGCCGTGATCCGGACGGACATAGCCCGTGAAATCATTTTCATGATAAGCTTTTACAATATCGGCAATATCAACGGAACCGTCTCTACTGCGATGGGACGTTTCAATGAAATCCCCGTTTTCGCGAACGTTAACATTACGAATGTGAGCGAAAGGGATACGATCATGATATCTGCGTATAAGGCCTGCGATATCATTTTCCGGATTTGCACCGAGTGAACCGCTACACAATGTAATCCCATGAGCAGGGCTGTCCGATAGAGATAAAAATCGATCAACATTCGCTTCGCTCGTAATTATTCTTGGCAGACCGAATACAGACCATGGTGGATCGTCAGGATGAATGGCCATTTGAATATCATGTTGATCCGCGACTGGCAACACTTCCTCAAGGAAATATTGCAAGTTGTTCCAAAGGTCTTCTTCAGTCATGCCCCGGTAGCCATCAAACAATCGTTCAAGGTCTTTTAACCTTTCCGGTTCCCATCCGGGCATTGTATATTCCGAGTTACTCGTCGTTTGGTTTACGAGCTCCCTTGGATCCATGCCCTCGACTTTTTCATTTTCATAAAAAAGGGCAGTAGAGCCATCTTCCATTTCTTTAAATAAATCCGTGCGTGTCCAATCGAATACAGGCATAAAGTTGTAGCAAATAACCTTAGCGCCGGCGGCAGCAACATTTTTAATGCTTTGCTTGTAATTTTCAATGTAGTGATCGCGCGATGGGAGCCCGAGTTTAATGTCTTCATGGACGTTAATGCTTTCCACAACGTCAATATGAAAGCCGTGTTCTTCCGCCTGTTTTTTTACTTCCATCACTTCGTCAAGTGGCCAAACCTCTCCGGCTTCGCGATCATGCAATGCCCAAACGACGCCTTCGACGCCGGGGATTTGCTTGATTTGCTCTAATGTTACGGAGTCGTTATTTTTTCCGAACCAGCGAAATACCATGCGCATATACGGTACACCTCTTTGCTAAAAAGTAAGCACGATTTTTCGTGCCTCTTTGTTTGGGTTTTCCAGTAATTCAAAAGCATCTTTGACTTCATGGAAGGGGAATGTGTGGGAAATCATTGCTTCCGGGTTGATATCCCCACTATTCATTTGTTGAATGACTGCTTTAAATTGATTTGTTTGCAAACGCGATCCCGTGATGGTTAGCTCTTTTTTTGTCAATAAAAAAGAGGGAATGGACGATGGTTGTTCGTTAAAACCGAGCGTAACGATATTTCCTGCTATGGAAGCTAAGGTGACTGCTTGTTCAAATGTCTCCGCTGTACCAACCGCATCAATTACGACATTGGCAAGTTCTTGATCGGTTTTATCTGCAACCACCTTTTCAAGATCTTCTTCTCTCGGGTTAAGCAGGTAATCGGCGCCAATGCTTTTGGCATAGTCAAGCCGCTCCTGGTTAAAATCGGAGATAAATGTTGTTGCTCCATGTTCTTTTGCCATGAGTAGACAGCTCAGACCTGTTGGACCGGCACCCATGATTAGGACTGTATCTCCTTTTTGAACGTTCCCTCGCATAGTTGCTTGTGCACCTATCGTCATCGGCTCGGCCAATGCCGCTGCTTCAAAAGAGACGTGGCTGCTGACCTTATGCCATTTGTCTTCGGGGGCGACCATGAATTCTCTCATTCCGCCATCTTGGTGCACCCCGAATACTTCCAGATTCACACATACATTTGGGCGCCCTTGGCGACAGGCATAGCAACTACCGCAGTAGGAGATCGGTTCTAACGAGACCCGATCCCCAGGTTTGAACGTACTTACCCCGCTTCCGACAGATTCTATTTCCCCTGAGACTTCATGCCCGATCACTCTCGGATATACAGTGAAAGGGTTGCTGCCATGATAAATGTGCATATCCGATCCACAAATTCCGACTGCTTTGATATTGACAAGTACATCATCCGAGCGCTCGATTTCAGGCTTGCGTTTTTTTACAATATCGAGACTCCCCGGTTCAAACACTTGAATGGCTTGCATTCTAATCACTTCCTCTATTACTCAAAAAGATTTGGTAAAAATAACGATAACGATGGGATGTAGCTGACAAGCAAAAGAACAAACAATGCTACGCCAAAGTAGGGAACCAGCTCTCTGACTGTCTTTCCAATTGGCACTTTGGCAATCCCGGAGGCAACAAATAAGCATACGCCTACCGGTGGTGTAGACAACCCGATCATTAGTGTGAGTACCATAACAACGCCGAAATGAATCGGATCCATACCTATGCTTTCCGCAACAGGCAACAATACAGGGAATAAAATAACAAGGGCTGCTATTGTCTCTATAAACATACCAATTATGAGAAGCAGTCCGAGTATTAACAGGACGATTAAAAATGAATTTTCCGTGATGGATAAAATGCCATCTGCAAGCATAATCGGGATGTCTTCGTAGACGAGAATCCATCCGAATAAGTTCGCTAAACCGACGAGCAATATGATGGATGCTGTTAACGTTAATGTATTTCCTATAATGGCCGGAATTTCTCTTGGTTTTAGTTCACGGTAAACCAGCCCGCCAATGATAAACGCATAGACAACAGCAATCACGGCTGCTTCCGTCGGTGTAAAATATCCACCTAAAATACCCCACATAATAATGACAACCATTAACAATGCCCAGAATGCGCCAAGAAAAGATTTGCCTACCACTGACAAAGGCTGACGATCTTCTTTTGGGTATTTTCGTTTTACCGATATGGCATAAGTGACGATTAAAAAACCTGCGGCGAGAAGCAATCCGGGGATTGCACCAGCTATAAACAAGTCCCCAATAGAAATTCCGGCAAGTGTTCCGATAATAATCATCGGGAGCGAAGGGGGCAGCATTGGTCCGACAGTTGAAGAAATAGACGTTACGGCTGCCGAGAATCCGGATCCGTATCCTTCTCTTTTCATTGCCGGAATCAAAACCGAACCAAGACTGGCCGTGTCTGACAAGGCAGTTCCGGAAATTCCGGCGAAACCTAGTGATGAAGCAACATTTGTCATTCCGAGTCCCCCGCGGATATGTCCCACGCAAGCCTTTGCAAAAGCAATGATTCGGTCCGTGATGCCGCCGGCATTCATAAGATTTCCGGCAAGGATAAAGGCGGGAATGGCAAGCATCACGAACGAATCCATTCCTGAAAACATCGCCTGCGGTATAATCGTCAGGGGTATGTCCGTAAATAAAAGATAAAGCAAGGAAGAAATGCCTAGACTAAAAGCAATAGGTACACCAAGCATAATTAATACGAGAAATCCAATAACCAATACTAAAACCGTCATGATGGATCACCTTCAGACATACGCTTTGTAAACTGGTCAACGATAAAAATGATTGAGTATATAAACAAGAAAACAGCAAGAAGCGGAACAGAAGCGTAAACGTAGTTCATCGGAATATCGAGAGCTGGGGCTGCAAATTCCTCTCCGAGCTGATAAAAACGGATACCTTCAATGAATAGTACGCTGGAAAAGGCAGCAACTAATAGATAAATAACACTTTGATAAAGTCGTTTCCATTTTTCCGATAGGGAATTGATCAGCAAATCAACTTGTATAAATTCATTTTTACGAATAGCAAGCGGTGCCGCGAAACTTATGGCATAGACAAATAGATAACGGGATAATTCTTCTGTCCAAACTGCACTATAAGGAAGGTAGCGATCCATTATCTGGATGATTACTACTATGAGTAAGCTCGCGAATAAAAGGATTGAAATATATTTTAAGATTTGATCGAATACAGACGCCGCTTTCATTCGCTTTCCTCCTCTCCGTTCCCTTCTTCGATAATTTCCAAGTAGAGCTCATATTCTTCTTCACCTAAATTATCTTGAATAGCCGGAAGCATTGCTTCTTGGAAGGCTTCCTGATCAACCTCATTGAAGGTAACCCCTGCTTCTTTTAAGTTCTCATCTACTTCTTCAGCCTCTTCCTCCATTAATTCTTGTGCATATGTTTCAGCTTCTTCGGCGGCTTCAAGCACTTGCTCTTTTTGATCCTCCGGCAGTGCTTCTAATTGTTCATTACCAACAACTACATAGATCCAGGAAGGTACATGTTCGGTAAGATTCAAGTAGTTTTGTACCTCGTAAAATCCATTACTCTCCGTTAGATCATTCGGGTTTTCCTGTCCGTCGATCATCCCTTGCTGTAAACCGGTAAATGTTTCATCCAAGCTAATTACTTGAGGGTTGGCGCCGGTTTCTTCCCATGCGTCTAAGAACAGGGGTACATTCGGAACACGAATATTAAATCCGTTTAAGTCATTAGGATGCGAGATGGGAAAATTTGACGTTAAATTACGCGGTGAACGATCCATATAAAATAAAGGCGTTAAACCGACATCCTCGATAATGTCCTGTTCAATCGTTTCGCCGATCTCTCCTTCAATGACCCGTTGTTTATGTTCCTCATTCTGAAAAGCATAGGGTGTTGCCATCAAAATCGCGCTTGGTGTCCAGACTTCCAACGTTTCACCGGTAATAGTTACATCAGTAGCGCCATATTTAATGCTATTAATGCTGTCAACCTCGTCCCCGAGCTGACTGTTTGGATATATATCGATCACCACTTCTCCTTCTGTTTTTTCTTCCACAAGTTCTGCAAATACTTCTGATGTTTCATGCCAAGGGTGGCTTTGATCGGATATATGAGTCATTGTCCATCGGGTTACATCGTCCTCTGTGTCCTGACTATCCGCTGTACAACCCGAAAGAATGAGGAAAGTGGATAATGTCAGGAAGCTTGCTCTTTTCAACATAAATTTCCCTCCTTCTGGCCATTACTTGAAGTAATTGGGGAACGATTCTTTTAATTCCACTTGATCAACCGACACAAGAGACAGATGTTCACGCATAATGGTTGCTGCAGCATCAGCTTCTCCTTGTTTAATCGCTTTCAATATGTCTGAATGGTGTTGCAAGATTGTTTTCCAGTTGTATTCCGCTGCCATGCTGAGCATTCTGACCCGATCCAAATGAACATTAACTTGAGAGATCACGTCCCAAACACGGGTTTTGCCACACCCTTTAGAAATTAAGGCGTGAAACTCTTCATCAAGATGGAAGAGATCATTGAATTTTTTTTCCTGCATAAACAGTTCCTGCATACGAAGATTCATAGAAAGTTTATCGAGTGCTTCGAAATCGAATTGGGAGCATGCAAGCCGTACAGAAGCAACCTCCAGATGTTCACGAATAAACCGAGCATCTTCTACATGCGCAGAATCAATCAATGTCACAAATGACCCTCTTTGCGGAAGAATGTCCAGTAAATAATCTTGAGCAAGTTTTTGAAAAGCTTCTCTTACCGGTGTACGACTAACGCCAAGTTTTTCAGATACCTCTTTTTCCGAGAGTGGAGCTCCCGGTTTAAATTCAAGCGTAATAATGTCTTTTCTGACTGATTCATAGACTTGATCTCGTGAGGAGTGTTTAGATAACGAGTTCAAATGACGGAACCCCTCCTTGTGTTTTTTTAAATACCATACTACCATACAAGTATGTTAGTATATTTTTGTAAAAATTGAAAGCGTTGTCGTACAAAAGCTAAAAAATCGGGGGAAAACATGAACAATACTGTTACACATAGTGAACTTAAAGAAAAAGTCATTGCAAAATTTATAGCAAATGGAGTGAGAAAAGATGAAGCAGAGGTCATCGCCGATGTCCTCGTTCATGCGAATTTACGGGGGGTAGATTCTCATGGTGTGCTTAGAGTGGAGCATTACATCAAGCGGATTAAAGCAGGTGGCTTGAACATAGAAGCAGACCCTGCCATAGAAAAAACAAGTGACCACACTTGCATATATGATGGGGACAATGGATTTGGCCATGTGAATTCAAAGCGAGCGATGGATGAAGCTATTGTGATGGCAAAAACATCAGGTACGGGTGCCGTGGCAGTGAAAAACAGCAGTCATTGTGGCGCGCTTTCTTATTTTGTTCAACAAGCTGCAAAAGAAAATTTCATTGGTATTGCAATGTCTCATGCTGATAAAATCGTTGTGCCATTTGGGGGCGCGGAATCATTTTTCGGAACGAATCCCATTGCCTTCGGTTTTCCAACCAAGGAGGAAAACCCGGTCGTTCTGGACTTAGCCACCAGTAATGTCGCGCTTGGGAAGGTCTTGAATGCACGGGAAAAAGGGGAAGAAATACCCGAAGGTTGGGGTGTAGATTTAGAAGGTGATGATACAACAGACCCGCATGCCGTTACCTCACTCACGCCGTTTGGGGGACCAAAAGGATATGGCCTTGCCATGGTCGTCGAGGTCTTTTCAGCTTTGTTGACAGGTTCGGCTTTCGGTCCCCATATATCGAAAATGTACGGGGACTATGATCAATATCGGGGGCTGGGTCATTTTTTCATGGTCATTAATCCTGAGCACTTTGTGTCTACGCATTCATTTTTGTCGCAAATGGATCAGATGGTAAAAGAAATGCGTGCCGTTAAACCGGCAGAATCATTCGACCGGGTGATGGCTCCGGGGGAGCCTGAAATGTTGGAGGAAATTAGAAGAGCAGAAAACGGCATTCCCTTGCCTCAACACGTTTGGGATTATTTGAATGAGTAGGGGCAAAAATTTCGCGAAATTATCATTATGTTTGTGTCAATTGTAGTCAAGTTTTAGACCTTATAGGGAAAATAGGTCATTATCAAAGGGGTGCTCCATATCTTTTTCGTGTTTATCTTTGACTGAATAGTATTTGATAGCAACTATCTAGCGTCGACTTAAATGTATCGTCGATCCTTATGTTTTATATTCGCATATCAATTTTCCAAAAAAAGCATGAAATATGATTGAAAGAAGCATTATAAGGGAAAGTAGGAAATATGAGATGACATAGCCCTGAGGAGGTTTTTTCATGGGAATGAATGTTACACAGAAATTGATCAGCGATCACCTTGTTTCCGGAGAAATGAAGCAAGGCGAAGAGATCGGATTGAAAATTGATCAGACGTTAACGCAAGACGCGACGGGGACGCTGGTCATGCTCGAGCTTGAAGCGATGGGCATTGATCAGGTGAAAACGGAAGTATCGGCCCAGTATGTCGACCACAATTTAATTCAGGAAGACCATAAAAATCCCGATGACCATCTATTTTTGCAAAGCGCGACCCAAAGGTTCGGGATCCACTTCAGCAAAGCCGGAAATGGAGTGAGCCACCCGGTGCACATGCAACGGCTCGGCAAGCCCGGGAAAACACTTTTAGGCTCGGATAGCCATACGTGTGCGGCCGGTTCGCTCGGGATGCTCGCCATCGGTGCCGGCGGGATGGAAGTCGCCCTGGCCGCGGCCGGGAAACCCTTTTATGTAAAAATGCCACAAGTATGGGGCGTGAAGCTTACCAGCGATTTGCCGGATTGGGTGAGCGCGAAAGATGTGATCCTGGAATTATTGCGTCGCCACGATGTTAAAGGCGGCAGCAATAAAATCATTGAGTATTATGGTCCCGGCGTGAAAAAGCTTTCGGCGATGGATCGTCACGTGATCGCCAACATGGGAGCGGAACTCGGGGCAACGACGTCTGTCTTTCCATCGGATGAAAAAGTCAAAGACTTTTTGACGGCCGAAAAACGTGGAGATGACTGGACTGCGCTGGAGGCAGATGCGGATGCCACGTATGACATTGATGAAGAGATCAACATGTCTGAATTGGAGCCGCTGATTGCGAAGCCATCCAGTCCTGGCAATGTCGTTCCGGTTCGCGAAGTCGCGGGTGAACCCGTTTATCAAACGTATATCGGGTCATCAGCCAATCCGGGCTATCGCGATTTCGCGATTGTGGCGCAAATCGTTAAAGGACGGACAATCGCCGAGGGTGTGTCACTTGATGTGAACCCGTCATCACGGCAGACGTTATCGGACCTTATCAAAACGGAGAATCTATTTCATTTGATTGATGCTGGCGGACGCTTGCACCAGGCCGGTTGCAATGGTTGTATCGGTATGGGGCAGGCGCCTGCATCCGGAAGGAACAGCTTGCGTACGGTTCCGCGGAATTTCCCCGGACGTTCGGGGACGAGAGAGGACAGTGTCTTTTTATGCAGTCCCGAAGTAGCGGCAGCAGCTGCATTAACCGGAAAGATCACCGATCCGCGTGATCTTGATATGGATTATCCGACGGTTGATACACCGGAGCCGACCATCAACAATGACTTGCTGGATGAACCGCTTCCGCTCGAGCAAGCGCGGCAGGTCACGATTGAAAAAGGACCGAACATCGCCTCGATCCCGGATTTTGACAGCCTCCCGGATGAACTGGAAATACCGGTCGGACTTAAAGTCGGCGACAACATTTCCACTGATGAAATTCTTGCCGGCGGCGGACGGGTACTTCCTTACCGCAGCAATCTTCCGGAAATCAGCAAGTTCACTTTCGAAAAAGTCGACGAATCCTATTATGACCGAGCGATGGAACTAAAAGAAAAAGAAGGCGGGCACGCGGTCATCGGCGGTAGCAACTACGGGCAAGGGTCCAGTCGGGAACACGCTGCACTTGCACCGCGGTTTTTAGGGTTGCGTGTCGTCATCGCGAAGGATATTGCCCGTATCCATTGGCAAAACCTCCCCAACTTTGGAGTATTGCCGCTCACATTCGTCAATGAAGCCGATCACGATAAAATCCAGCACGGCGATGTGCTCAAGCTGACGAACTTACGGGAATCCATCCAGCAATCGAACAAAATCAACGTCGAAGTCAACGGAAAAGAAACAATTCAAACCCAACACGCCCTCTCCGATCGCCAAATCGAGATTATGCTTGAAGGTGGTTTGATTAACTGGGTGAAAAAGGGCGAAGTGACGAATTAAGCTGCGAGTAGCAAAACCCAATCCCGGGCGGGATTGGGTTTTGTGCTTTAA
This sequence comes from Salicibibacter halophilus, assembly GCF_006740705.1. Classification (GTDB taxonomy): domain Bacteria; phylum Bacillota; class Bacilli; order Bacillales; family Marinococcaceae; genus Salicibibacter; species Salicibibacter halophilus. The sequence continues at coordinate 2,805,298 of NZ_CP035485.1, forward strand.
GAACTACTGTACAATATCATCCATTGTATGGTCTATGTGTGAAAATGGCCGATCTTTCTGCAAATCATAAGCCGCAATCGCGACTTCTACAGTCATTCGCATATGGGGATCAGTCGTTATATCCTGACCAAGAAGTTTATCAATTTTATTCAAACGCTTATAAAGGGTTTGGCGCGCGATTTGCAATTCTTGTGCTACTTGTTGTTTGGAACAATTGAGTTGTAAATACACACGCAATGTTTGAAGAAGGGTGCTCTTTTTTTGATCATCATAGTTTAGGAGAGGATAAAGATACGTGCGTGTATATCTTTCGACTGTTCGGTCATCTAATTTTAGCAACAATTGATAGATCCCAATGTCTTCATAAAAATTGCTTTGTATCGTACCGAGTTTCAAAACGTCTTCCGTTTCGTGGAAAGCTACATGCGCTTCCAGCAGTTTAGCATACGCTTGACTGACAGCTATACGCAATCGGTAAGGTTTTGGATTTTCTTCGATGAATTGAAGGGCCTTCAGCATTCGCTGCTTATCTTGATTGATAGAAGGCTTTTTCACAGCGAGGACAATAAATGAATGGTTCTGATTCATCGTAATAAATGAATCGAGTCCTTGTTTTTGAAATGCGTATCGGATGCGTCTCAATGTTTGATACTGTAGCGCTCGCTGATCAGCTAATTTGTCAAAGGGTTCAGTCACTTCTATCAGACAGATACGGTAGTCAATGTCGTTGCTTATTCCTTTGCGTAATTTGGCACGTGCTTCTTTTTCCGTTTGGATGTTTTGGTCAATCAAGTCCTGAACCCAAGAGTGTTCCTGTAAGAGTTTTTTTTCTTCTGTGTAAAAATCACGAAGAAGATTTTGTGCTAATGCTCCGATGGCACGGTCGAGGGCTTGAGAAGCAAAGATTGTCAATGGTTCACAATTTCGGGTCAGAAGAACTCCCCAATGTTCGCCCATCGCTTCAATTGGTTTTAGCAGAAAAGATTTCTGTCTTTTCTCGTCAAACCAGCTACCCTCCACCTTTTCTCCTCCTATTTCGTGCATAACTGCATTTTCGATGCGAATCTGTTCGTTTTTATCTATAGCCGGGAGAAAATAAGCTTTTCCGTCTGTTGGTAACAAGATGATTTCTTTTTGGATAGCCGTTTGAAGCTTTTTAAGTATTCTCATGTTTCCATGTGCTTGCAGTGTTAATTGATGAAAATCACTAGACAAACGGTCCAGTTTGGATAGTTGCAGGTGCTCGACGTTAATGATTTCTGCATGAATCTCTTGGGTGATATCTACAAATCGGACGATAGAGGTGAAAACAATAAGGGGGAATTGGTGAGCGTCCGCAAGATCGATCATTTCCTTAGGAACGGAGGGAAAGTGTGCACCCAACTCAATACACAGACAGGCGACATCATTGGAAATTAACTTTCTAACATAGTCAGTGCCTTGATTATCAAGCGCGACACCTGTACTTAAGATCATTTCGCTTCCGCGAAGCAGTGTTTCAAATTCCGTGATCTCCAGTACATGGACCCAACGTACATGTCGCTCTAGATCTGCGTTTTTATTCACCACGCGGGCACTTCGAAACATTGGTCTATGCAAAATGTCTTTAATGGTGAGCATAAGAACCATCGTCCTCTCTAATGATCATGTTGTAAGGGAATAGCGCTTAAATTTAAACAGTGTGTCACCTTTTCATAAAAAGAAAATTTGGTATATTAATGATATTATATAGTTTTCTGTATATATAAAAAAGAGAAAATGCAATACAAGACGGTAATCGACAGAAGTTTTAGTCGCGAGGAGGAAGATTTATGGTGGAAAAATTGAAAAATTATATCAACGGTGAATGGGTAGAATCACGTGCTGACGGAGAAGACGTCTATAATCCTGCAGATGGGACGGCCATCGCGCACACCCCTCATTCTACATTCGAAGATGTCAACGATGCTGTCCAAGCTGCCCGTGAGGCGTATCACCCATGGCGAAAAACACCCGTTCCAAAGCGGGCAAGAGTCATGTACACCTTTCATGAATTACTTGTTGATCACCACGAAGAACTCGCCGAGATCCTTACAAAAGAAAACGGTAAAACGTATAAAGATGCGTATGGGGAAGTGTTGCGCGGGATTGAAAATGTGGAATTTGCTTCCGGTGCGCCTGATTTAATGAAAGGAGAAATGTTGCCGGATATCGCCAATGGCATTGATTCTGGCATGTATCGGTATCCTGTTGGTGTTGTCGGAGGCATTACGCCGTTTAATTTTCCGATGATGGTTCCCTGCTGGATGTTTCCTTTAGCGATTGCGTGCGGGAACACATTTGTACTGAAACCATCGGAACGAACACCTCTTCTCGCGCAGCGGTTAGCGGAACTTTTGGAAGCATCCGGCCTCCCAAAAGGCGTTTTCAATATTGTGCATGGCGCCAAAGATGTGGTGAACGGTTTATTGGAGCACAAAGACGTCGATGCCATTTCTTTTGTCGGATCTGAACCTGTGGCAAAACATGTTTATCAGACGGCTTCACAGCATGGGAAGCGTGTTCAGGCATTAGGCGGCGCCAAAAACCATGCCATTGTGTTAGATGATGCGAACCTCGATAAAACGGTTCAAGGCGTGATCAACGGCGCATTTGGCAGTGCCGGGCAAAGGTGCATGGCGACATCCGTTTGCGTGGTTCAGGAAGAGATCGCCGATGCATTTGTTTCCAAGTTAAAAGAAGCAAGCGATCAACTCACCATGGGGGATGGCCTTAATGAGAACGTTGACTTGGGACCGGTGATCCGGGAAAGCCATTTACAAAAAGTCCATCACTATATTGAGTTGGGTGAGAAACAAAATGCGACCTTAGCACGTGATGGACGTAAAGATGTAGAGGAAAATACCAATGGTTATTTTTTGGGCGCTACCATCTTTGATCATGTGAATACAGAGATGACGATTTGGAAGGAAGAAATCTTCGCGCCTGTTCTGAGCATCATCCGGGTCAAAGATCTTGATGAAGCGATCGCCTTGACCAATGAATCCGATTTTGGCAACGGCTCCGTCCTATACACCGAAAGCGGTTCGGCTGTTCAACAATATAGAGATGATATTGAGGTAGGGATGCTCGGGGTCAATGTCAATGTTCCGGCACCCATGGGTTTTTTTCCGTTTTCAGGCTGGAAAAGTTCTTTCTATGGGGACTTGCATACAAATGGACGGGACGGCGTAGAATTCTACACCCGCAAGAAAATGCTCACGAGCCGCTGGTTTAGTTAAGTTTTTTAGAAAGGATGATCATAATGAGCCAGAAAACTCCACAAGAAACCCTTTATGAAAAAGATGGCCGATACATGTGGCATCACATGAAACCTTATCAAAAAGATCAAAACCCAATGGTGATCGAAAGCGCACAAGATGCATGGATTACGGATATTGAGGGCAACAGTTATTTAGACGGGATGTCGGGATTATGGTGTGTGAATGTGGGTTATGGGCGGGAGGAAATGGTTGCAGCAGCAACGGAACAGCTTCGCAAGATGCCCTTTCACCCGCTTTCGAACAGTCACGTTCCCGGTATTCAATTGGCCGAGAAGCTCAATGACTGGCTGAAAGGCGACTATCGCATTTTCTTTTCAAACAGTGGTTCGGAAGCAAATGAAACCGCATTCAAAATTGCCAGGCAATACCATCATCAAAACGGAGAACCCGGGCGTTATAAGTTTATTTCCCGGTATCGGGCCTATCATGGTAATACGTTAGGGACACTTGCCGCTACTGGTCAAGCACAGCGCAAATATCGTTATGAACCGCTGGCGCCGGGTTTTATCCACGTCCATGCGCCGGATGAATATCGCCTACCTTCCGGTCAATCATTCGAGGAGTGGAGCCTTCAATGCGCTCAAATGATGGAAGATACGATCAAATGGGAACGGCCTGAAACCGTGGCGGGCGTTATCATGGAACCGATCATTACCGGCGGAGGTGTGCTTATCCCCCACCCTTCTTATGTCAAAGAAGTGGAAAAGATCTGTAAAAAATATGGCCTTCTTTTGATTAATGATGAAGTCATTTGCGGTTTTGGTCGTACAGGGGAAAATTTTGGGTACCAAAACTACGGAATTGAGCCGGACATTGTAACGATGGCCAAAGGGATCACCAGTGGCTATTTGCCGTTAGCGGCGACTGCAGTGAAACAGAAACTCTATGAACCTTTTAAAAGAAAAGAGGAAAGTGACCATTTTCGGCATGTGAACACCTTTGGAGGCAACCCGGCTGCTTGTAAATTAGCGATCAAAAATCTGGAGATTATGGAAGATGAGAAGCTCGTTGAGCGTTCAAAAACGTTAGGGAAAAAAATCAGGGAAGGCATTCAACCGTTGGAAGGTCATCCGAATGTCGGTAATATCCGTCAAAAAGGGTTATTATTCGGGATTGAACTAGTGGCAGACAAAGATACAAAAGAACCTATTTCAAATAACGAAATCGGAAAAATTATCGCCCAGTGTAAATCACGGGGGCTGATCATTGGCAAAAATGCGGATACCGTTGCCGGCCATAGTAATACGATGACCATGGCGCCTCCGCTTAGCATCACCGATGAAGATGCGGCGATGATTGTGCGGACGGTGAAGGAAGCCTTTCATGTCTGAGGAATAGGTCATTCATACCCTGAAGGTAAGCGAGGGGATTATAGTGAAAATTGGCATCCCAAAGGAAATCAAAAACAATGAAAACCGAGTGGCGGTTACTCCGGCAGAGGTTTTGCAGTTACAACAGTCAGGTCATGAAATCATAGTTGAATCAGGCGCAGGCCTGGGAGCCGGGTTTGAGGATGCAGAATATGAAAAAGCCGGTGCCACTATATCAAGGACTGCAAAAGATACGTGGAATAGTGAAATGGTTATGAAAGTAAAAGAGCCTTTACCGGAAGAATATAGCTATTTTTATGACGGGTTAATTTTACTCGCTTATTTACATTTGGCAGCAGATAAAAAATTAACGAAAGCGTTAGTCGACAAGAAAGTGACCGGCATTGCGTATGAAACGATGCAATTAGATGATGGGAGTCTACCTCTATTGACACCGATGAGTGAAGTAGCGGGACGCATGGCTTCACAAATTGGTGCCCAGTTTTTGGAGAAAATGAAAGGTGGACGAGGGATTCTTCTCAGCGGATTGCCTGGCGTTCAGCGAGGAAAAGTATGCATTGTCGGAGGAGGTGTTGTAGGAACTAATGCTGCCAAGATTGCCGTAGGCCTCGGAGCTGATGTAACCATACTTGACCTTAATCCTCAAAGACTCCGGGAATTAGAAGATATTTTTGGCAGTGACATACAAACGTTGATGTCCAATCCACTGAATATCGCTAATGCAGTGAAAGAAGCCGATTTGGTGATTGGGGCCGTTTTAATTCCGGGAGGAAAAGCACCCAAGCTCATCACTGAAAAGATGGTTCAATCAATGAAAGATGGGGCAGTTATGATCGATGTTGCTGTGGACCAAGGAGGAATTGTGGAAACGATCGATCGAATAACGACCCATGATGATCCCATCTATTACAAGCACGGAGTGGTTCATTATGCGGTGGCCAATATTCCAAGTACTGTGCCGAGAACATCGACCATTGGCCTTACAGCCACCACGATTCCCTACGCGTTACAAATCGCGAATAAGGGATATGAAGAAGCGTGTTTAAACAATTCGGCCATTCGAAGAGGGATAAACACCTTCCGGGGACATGTCACGCACCGGGCAGTGGCGGATACACATGCGTTGGCACATGTGCCATTTGATGAACTAGTAACTGAAAAAGTTTAATGAAAGGATACGAGAAATTGCTTTAGTAAGCAATAGAGGGCTTTTTCCTCTAGTGGTCTGTTTCAGATATTCTTTCCCTTGGTCGATCTGCAGTATCAAAGTGAAATGCCCTTTTGAGAGCCGAAAGCGTGGTTTTTGTCCCTCTCATAGTGGAGAGCCTTCTCTTTGGGGTACGACACAGCGGTTTTTGTCCCTCTCAGAGTGGAGAGCCTTCTCTTTAGGGTACAACAAAGCGGTTTTTGTCCCTCTCAGAGTGGAGAGTCTTCTTTTTGGGGTCCAACAAAGCGATTGTTGTTCCCTTAAAGTGAAGAGTACCTCTTTTGGGGGAATGCTGCATGACTTTACGTTCATCGGAAGAAGCGTGTGTAAGGGCGCAGTACTAGTTCAGTGTTTCAAAAGTCTTTTCCACATAAGAGGCGTGTAATGGTTTGGCTGGCCTTCTGTCAATCGGCTACATGCAGTTGTCCATCGATCTATTTTCCTCGGTCATCCAGATTTCAGATCGATAGAAAGACTTATCAGTCTGTTTTGGACGGTTGCCCAGATTCTAGAGCGTGGCTACAGAAAGAATTCATGATATAGACCACTAGTATTTCCAAAAGGTTCAGTAATGTTTACATCGGCTCTGGTTCAAAGAACGTGTAAAAAGATATGAATCAAGGAGGATATCCGCATGTCAGAAACGAAACCAGTACTACATGTGCATGAAAGACCTGCTTGGAATCAATGGATCGTTCTCAGTTTGCAACACTTATTTGCCATGTTCGGAGCTACGATTTTAGTGCCGATCCTGACAGGGTTAAGCCCGTCCATAGCATTGATAGCAAGTGGTTTAGGAACGCTTTCTTACTTGGTCGTCACACGTGGACAGATTCCTGCTTATATCGGATCATCTTTTGCGTTTATTTTTCCGTTGATTGCCGCAATGTCATTCGGAGGAGCGGCAGCTGTGATGGTTGGGACATTCTCTGCGGGCGTGGTTTATGGGGTTACATCGGTTTTAATCAAATATTTCGGTGTGGGTTGGCTCATGCGGCTTTTGCCCCCTATTGTCGTGGGACCGGTGATCATGGTTATCGGTCTGGGGCTTGCATCGACAGCCATTGATATGGCTATGAATTATGACGAGGAGGCCGGTGTATATGTGGATAGCCTCAGACATTTCAGCGTCGCCCTTGTTACGCTTGCCATAACCATTGTGACATCCATTTTCTTTAAAGGATTCTTAAGGGTAATACCCATATTAATAGGTCTCGTCGGAGGCTACCTCATCGCATTTATGGCAGGGATTGTTGACTTTTCCCCTGTTGCCGCCGCGCCCTGGTTCCATGTTCCTGATTTCGCCATCCCATTTGTAACCGTGACACCAATGTGGTCGATGACCATTATTGTCATAATGGCTCCCATCGCACTCGTAACCATGGCGGAGCATATTGGAGATCAAATGGTTTTGAGTAAAATTGTTGGCAAAAATTTTCTTCGCAAACCGGGACTGCATCGTTCCTTGCTTGGCGATGGTATCGCGTCCGTAATGGCTTCCCTCGTCGGAGGTCCCCCGAATACGACGTATGGAGAGAATATCGGGGTACTTGCAATCACGAAAGTGTTCAGTGTTTTCGTCATTGGAGGCGCAGCCGTTTTCGCTATCCTTTTCGGATTTTCAGGGAAAATTGAAGCCTTGATTGCCAGCATTCCGGGAGCCGTCATGGGTGGTGTCTCTATTCTATTGTTTGGCATCATCGCGTCCGCCGGACTTCGCTTAATGATTGAAAGCGAATTGGACATGGGCGATAAACGAAACCTTGTGATTGCGGCCACCATTCTTGTTATTGGGATCGGTGGGGCCTTCTTAGAGATAACGGAGTACTTGGAAGTTCCCGCGATGGCACTCGCGGCTATTCTTGGGATAATCTTGCATGCCATTTTGCCAAATAAAACAGTGGCATATGGAAACGGGCAGTTGTTTTCCGACCTTGAAGATGAAACAACTACGATCGATGAATCCACTACCACCTTATAAAACTATTAATTCTGTTCAAGGGGGTGGCCACGTACACGTCTGCGAAAACCTTGAAATTTTACAGTTATTCTCACGAGAGGAGGCTTTACGATGAATCCGCTACTTGATAAATTGCAAGCAAATTTTGAAGAAGTGGAACCATCGCTTTCGCATCAAGAAGCCTTTGAGGAGGCGAGCCGTTGCCTGTATTGTTATGATGCTCCTTGCATAACAGCCTGTCCAACGGGGATCGATATCCCGTCTTATATTAAAAAAATTTCCACAGGCAATCTTCAAGGTTCGGCACGAACGATTATGGAGGCTAATCCTGTAGGCGCAAGTTGTGCCCGTGTTTGCCCGACAGAGGAGCTGTGCGAAGGTGCTTGTGTTTTAAATGATTCGACTCAACCGATTTTAATCGGGAAGTTGCAACGTTACGCGACGGATTGGGCGATTCATAACCAGAAAGTTCTTTTTAAAGCAGGAAAAGCAAACGGATATTCCGTGGCAATTATAGGCGGCGGCCCGGGAGGTTTGTCAGCCGCACGTGAACTCGCGGTGATGGGTTATCGCGTGACCATTTTCGAGGCAGATGATGAAGCGGGTGGGCTGGACACGTACGGAATCGTTTCTTTTCGGCTTCCCAAGCGCATCTCATTTTGGGAAGTAGAGCAAGTAAAAAGCGTAGGCGTTGAAATAAGGACGAATACTCGCGTTGGTGAGGATATTAGCATTGCAGAATTAAGGGATGATTACGATGCGGTTGTTTTGGCGATAGGGATGTCTGATGTTCCGCAGCTAAATATCCCAGGGGAAGACCTTGATGGGGTATATGATGCCATTGATTTTGTCAAACGTACAAAAACCGGGAAGTTGCCCACGGATTATGTTGGAAAAAAGGGTGTGGTAATAGGTGCCGGGAATACAGCGATTGATGGAGCGACATGCTCCATTAGACTAGGCGCAGATAACGTGAAAATTTTATACAGACGTTCAGAAGAAGAAATGACGGCTTATGACTTTGAGTATGAATTTGCTAAACAAGACAAAGTTGAGTTTCGTTGGTTAACTGCGCCTAAAGCAATTATTGCTGATGGCAACGGAAAGGTTTCAGCTATTGAATGCATGAAAATGGAACTTGGGGAGCCCGATGAAGATGGGAGAAGAAAACCTATCCCTGTTCCTGACTCTACATTTACGATTGAGGTTGATTTTGTCATTAAAGCAATTGGACAGTCTCGCTTTACTGATTTTCTAGAACAATTTGGGATCGAGCACGAGTCAGGCGTCGTAAAACTTAAAACGGATAGTTTTGAAACCTCCGCAGAAAATGTTTTTGCTTGTGGAGATGTAATGTTTGGCAAAGATCAAGGGGAAGCAATGGTCGTGACTGCAGCTGAACAAGGGAAGCAAACAGCCTATCAGATTCACGGGAAATTAGCAGGAATAAATGCTGAACATTCGGCGTAGAGAAATCATCGAAGGAGGACGATAAAATGGCTGACCTAAGTACGAACGTCGCGGGGATAGAATCCCCAAATCCGTTTTGGCTGGCAAGTGCGCCCCCAACGAATACAGGGTATCAAGTTCAACGGGCATTTGAAGCAGGTTGGGGCGGGGCTGTTTGGAAAACGCTATGTGAGCCAATTCTAAATACGACTTCCCGCTTTGCTGCTATGTCTTACAACGGCCAGCGGGTTACCGGATTCAGTAACATTGAGTTGGTTTCCGACCGCCCTTTGGAAGTCAACTTACGAGAAATGGAAGAAACAAAAAAACGTTTTCCGGACCGCGCCATCATCGCTTCTTTAATGGTCATGCCTGAACGGGAAGCATGGCATGAGATTGTAAAACGGGTAGAAGCTGTCGGGGTAGATGGCTTAGAGCTAAACTTTGGATGCCCGCATGGAATGTCGGAACGGGGAATGGGTTCTGCATCAGGACAAGTGCCGGAACTTGTGGAAAAACAAGCCTATTGGGTTAAAGAGGTAGCAGCCACGCCTGTGATTGTCAAACTGACACCTAATATTACAGACATAACAGCTACTGCTGAAGCCGCCGTTCAAGGGGGAGCAGATGCCGTAAGTATGATCAATACCATTAATAGTTTAATCGGTGTTGATATAGACACCTGGAATACAGTTCCTAACGTAAATGGCTTGGGGGCCCATGGGGGTTATTCAGGGCCTGCGGTTAAACCGATTGCCCTCAATATGGTGGGGGAATGCGCAGGTGATTCCCGGATTGATGTTCCGATTTCAGCTATTGGAGGTGTCTCGAATTGGCAAGATGCGGTTGAATTTATGCTAATGGGTGCCTCGGGTGTACAGGTCTGTACGGCAGCCATGCACCACGGTTTCAGTATCGTGGAAGACATGATTGATGGCCTCAATAATTATTTAGATGACAAAAGAATCGATTCGGTGCGTGAACTAACTGGCCAATCCGTGGCTAAATATTCGGATTGGGGTGATTTAGACCTTAACCATCAAATCGTCGCGCGGGTGAACAATGATATCTGCATTAACTGTAATAAATGCCATGTCGCCTGTGAAGATGCTGCTCATCAGTGTATCGATATGTTGAAAGGCGAGAATGGAGAACCGATTTTAAAGGTTCGCGAAGAAGAATGCGTAGGCTGCAACCTTTGCCAAATCGTATGCCCGGTTGAAGGCGCGATTGATATGGTTGAACGACCGACCGATTTGCCTTCCCTTACCTGGAATCAACGTCAGCAAGCGATGAAAACAGCAAGTACGTTGGGCTAAGAAAATAAAGGGAGCAGAAAGGGAGATTAAATGTCAGAATATGAAGAGTATATAGAAGAAAGAAGAAAAATTGATGATTTACTCCAAGATGATTATTGGATCGAACATGTTTCCGAAGACTTAAGCGGGGCGTTGGTAACGTTTGTAGATAAAAAAGGAAAACGTGAGCGGAAAAAATTACGAATAGGGAATGCAGACGCTCGAAAGTATTTTTCAGTTATTGTGATGAAACAGCAAAAGAAGTATTAATGGGCAACGGATAATTAAAATTTTTGGGAAGTGCTTAAAATGAACCAACAACGTATGTTAATCGACGGTGAACGTTTAAAAAACACTATGGAGGAATTTGCTGATTTTGGACGGACAGAAAATAACGGAGTAACTCGTCTGGCGTTAACCGAGGAGGATCGAAGGGCTCGAGAATATTTTCGTACTTGCTGCGAAGCGTTGGGGATGACTGTAAAAGTCGATGATATGGGCAATATGTATGCGACACTCTCCGGGGTAGATAACACGGCTCCTCCTGTAGTGGTCGGCTCCCATTTGGATTCGGTAAAAAAAGGCGGCCGTTTTGATGGCGTGCTAGGTGTATTGGCCGGCTTAGAAGTCGTCCGGACACTGGTGGATAATGACATGACACCGCAGGTGCCTGTTGTCATCGCGAATATGACAAATGAGGAAGGGGCAAGGTTTGAACCCTCAATGATGTCTTCGGGTGTCCTCTCAGGTAAATTTGAGAAATCTGTCATGATGGAGAAAAAAGACACAGATGGCATCATATTTAAAGAAGCATTGAACACGATTGGATATGCTGGGGACAGAGAAAATCGACTAAATAAAGCGAAAGCTTTCTTGGAGCTACACATCGAACAAGGTCCGGTTCTCGAGGAATCGTCGCTTAAGATCGGGGTCGTTGAAAGTGTCGTCGGAATGGTATGTTACGAGATTGAAGTAACCGGAGATTCCAATCATGCAGGGACGACCCCCATGCACATGCGAAAAGATGCTTTATTTGCTACGAACGATTTAATAGCTGAAGCCCGTGAAAAGCTAAGTAAGCTTGACAGTGGTTTGGTGTATACCATGGGGCGGATAAATGTGGCTCCAAATATTCACACAGTCATTCCAAATAAAGCTGTCTTTTCAATAGAAGCCAGACACCAGGACGCTGAAACGATCAAACAAGTGGAAACAATCATTGAAGGGCTTCCTCTCTCTATCGAAGGATGTAAAGTGAAAGCAACAAAATTATGGGACAGGGATACCGTATGGTTTGATAAAGATGTTGTTCGTTCGTTGGAGCAATCTGTCACATCGCTAGATTATCCATACACAAGGATGGTGAGCGGCGCAGGTCATGATGCGCAGTTTATTGCAAACTATATCCCGTCAGCAATGATATTCGTTCCTAGCATAAATGGAAAAAGTCATAATGAGGACGAACTTACATCTTGGGAGGATTGCGAAAAGGGTGTCAACGTTATATTAGAAACAGTTTTGGCAATGATCGAAAAATAAAAAAGGGGAAATGAAAATGAGCCTGCTTATTAAAAATGGAACAATTGTAACGGCTGTAGATGAATTTACGGGTGATATATACATTAAGGATGGAAAAATCGCAGCATTAGGAGATCATCTATCCGTGCAAGCGGATGATACGGTAGATGCTTCAGGGCGGTACGTATTGCCCGGCGGTGTAGATCAGCATGTTCATTACACGTTTGATTTTAAAGGGGAAAACGTTCGGGGGTTTGAAACTTCTAATGCGCCGGTTGCCGGCGGAACCACCACGGTGGTTGAATTCATAAACCAAGAACAGGGGAAAGGGATAGCTGAAACGATTGAAAAATTTGACCGGGAAGAATTTGCAAACCAGGCAATGGTCGATTATTCGTTTCATGGCGTAGTCTGTGATCCGACGGATGAAACATTTGAAGAAATTTCGACTTTACCGGAAAAAGGCATTTCGACCGTAAAGTTATTTATGGCTTATAAAGGCATGCCTATGCACAGTGATGATGAGTCGATTTTTAAGGCTTTAAGAGCCGCTAAAGAAGCGGGCGTAACGGTAATGGTTCACGCTGAAAATGCCGATGTCATTGACTATTTGCAAAAAGAACAATTGGATAGAGGAAACACAGAACCTTATTATCACGCTGAATCAAGGCCTCCATTGGTTGAACTAGAAGCAACCCAGCGTGTGATTAAACTCGCGCAAATGGCGGATGCGCCTGTTTATATCGTTCACGTAACAGCAAAAGAAGTCATGGAAAGCATTCGCTCAGCAAATGAAGACGGCGCTCCTGTCTATGGGGAAACGTGTATACAATATTTAATGTTGGATAAAGAGGCGTTGGCAGAGCCAAACTTTGGGGGAGCCAAATACGTATGCTCACCGGCGCTTAGAACGAAGGAGGACCAAGAGGCGCTGTGGGAAGCGGTCAATAAAGGGTGGTTAAACGTTGTAAGCACGGACCACTGCGGTTTCAACTGGGCAAAACAAAAACATATGGGCATAGAAGCTTTCACGGATATTCCAAACGGATCACCGGGTGTGCAAGATCGGCTGGGCATTTTATGGACGTATGGCGTGAACACTGGAAAAATTTCAAGGCAACGTTTAGTGGATTTGTATGCAACAACTCCGGCTAAAAACAACGGGATGGATCATTGTAAAGGTCATATCGGAATAGGATACGATGCAGATATTGTCTTATATGATCCCAAACCAACATCCATTTTCACCAACGAAAATAGTTTACACGGCGTCGACTTCAATGTCTATGAAGGCATGGAACAGAAAGGGAAAGTGGATAAAGTATTTCTTAGAGGAAAATTAATGGTCGATGAAGGTGAATTTATCGGCGAAATGGGAGACGGAAAGTTCATCAATAGTAAACCATATGGCTTGTGTTACGAAGGAGAAGCTTATGATTTCTCCTATAAAGCTAGAGCATAGGACAATAAAAAGAAGGGTCTGCCGGTACTTACCGGTGGACCCTTTATATTAGCGAGGCAACACTACTATATAGGTGGGTGGTTTGAATAAACAAAAGAGAGGTGAATGATCCATATGGTATACTAAAAGAACAATAGAATAAACTTCCAGAGGTGGACGTTCACCATGCTGTAACCGTGCCACTGAAACCCTGTTCTCTAAAGGGAAAAAGAGGTGAACGCGTCATGGTAATCCTTTTGAAACAGCTATGCTTTGCGTGGCTGTCGCTACGTTAGATGAAATATGACAAAAATCAAAAGAAACTAGCTCACCTGATTCAAATATGAATTTAAAGTAATGCTCATTTCGGGTATTACTTTATTCAATTAACCGGCCAGATTGTGGAATAAGTCCGTACTGCCTTATTATTGGAGGAGAAAATGATTCAGAAGTCTATTGCTATAAATGAATGCACATTTGAAGATATAAAAACACTTCAAGAAATCAGTTATAATACGTTTCATGAGACATTTGCTCATATGAACTCAGAGGAGAACATGAAAGCTTATTTGGAAAAGGCCTTTAATACGAGAAGGTTAGAAGAAGAATTATCGAACCCCTCTTCAACGTTTTATTTTATATATTGTAATGAGGAACTCGCGGGCTATTTAAAAATAAATGTCAATGAAGCGCAAACAGAAGACATGGGGGAAGAAGCACTGGAAATTGAAAGGATCTATATTAGGGAAGAATTTCAAAAAAAAGGACTTGGAAATCACCTTTTAAATAAGGGATTGGAAGTTGCAAAGGATCGAAATAAAAAGAAAATTTGGTTAGGTGTATGGGAAGACAATGTGGGTGCAATTCATTTCTATAACAAGGTTGGCTTTGTTAAAGTCGGTACTCACTCTTTCTACATGGGGGATGAGAAACAAACAGACTTCATTATGATAAAAACAATTGAGTGAGCAACTTAAATGATGGGAGCGTGATTATTTGTATATTCCTTCACATTTCTTAATCCAGGATGATGAGACACTTTATCAAGTGATAGATGAGTATGGCTTTGCTACTTTATTATCGCAGCATGAGGGTGAACCTACTGCAACCTGTATTTGATAACTTAAAAATAGGCCACCATGTTCATTGAAAATCCGGCCAGTAAGATCGAAAATCTCACTTGTGTCATACATACAAGTGGGGGCAGGAGAGATGATCACCATGAGCCAAAAGTACCAAACATTAATGAAGTATATGCACGAGGGGGAATCGATACGAAAAATTGCCCGAGATATAGGGACCCACCGGGAAACAGTTAGTAAATACGTCAAGGAATACGAACAGAAGCGTAACCAACTCATGGAAGGAGGCGAAGATGTCGATGTCGAGGCGCTGATCGAAGCCTTAACAGAGAAGCCGACGTACACCACCGGTTCTCGCCCTAAACGTAAACTCACACCGGAGATTGAACAACGAATCCTTACTTTCCTTGAGGAAAATCGGGATAAGCGCCAAAAGGGGCAGAAGAAACAACAAAAAACAGTCATGGACATGTATGAGGTTTTCGAAGATGAAGAGCTGGACATTAGTTACAGTACGGTCCGTCGGTTGGTTCGACAGTTGGAACACAGAGCCAAGGAGGCATTTATTAAAGAAACGTACATGCCCGGAGATGTTTGTGAATTTGATTGGGGGGAGGTAAAAATAACGGTGGACGGACGACTACAGCCGTTCCAAATGGCCGTCTTCACATCGGCGTATGGGAATTATCGGTGGGCGTGTCTGTTCCCCAAGCAAACGACGGAGTGCTTCCAAGAAGCACACGCGCGTTTCTTTGCCCATGTCGGCGGCGTTCATACCACACTCACCTATGACAACATGCGCGTCGCTGTTAGAGGTCTGGCCGGGGAAAAAGGGCCCACAGAAGGCCTGATGCAACTGATGGTGTATTACGGGTTTCAACACCGGTTCTGTAATATCCGCCGCGGTAATGAAAAGGGCCATGTGGAACGCAGCGTGGACGTCGTTCGGCGCAAGGCATTCGCCATCAAAGATACCTTTGAGAGTTTAGAAGAAGCGAACCACTTTCTCGAGGGGGTATGTTCGGAAAAACTCAATCAGAAATCTATGAGCCAATACGAAGGTCAAACGCCCAAACAGCGCCTTGAGCAAGAACGGGAGTATCTTTTAGAAGCACCGCCGAAATGGGATGCGGCTCGTGTGAATTACGCTCGCGTGGATAAATACGCGACCGTGGTGATCGAGCAAAACCGTTATTCGGTGCCTGATCATTTGGTCGGTGAAATGATCATGGTGAAGGTGTACGCGGAGCGTATCCGTTGCTTTTACAACGAGGCGTGTATCGCGAATCATGAACGGCTCAGTGGCCACCATCGGTGGAATCTTCAACTCTCACACGTCTTGGAGACCTTACGAAAAAAGCCCGGTGCATTGGCTGGAAGCTTAGCCCTGCACCAGGCGGATCAAAAAATCAAAGCTATTTACGAGACATATTATACAGGAAAAGAGCGGGATTTCATAGCGTTATGTCACTACTTGCGGGACGAGGGCAATCTCGACGACGTCTTAGCGAGTATTGACCAGCTGGAGGCGATGCATCCAAAACACGTGACCACCGATAAAATCAAAGCGATATGTGCCAGAAACAACGAACAGCCGATCACGCCGCCGTCGTCTCAGGATACGGAAGCTATTGCCGAACAGGCCAGAAACCAGATGAGTGATTATGATCAGTTATTTCAAATGATAGCCACAAAGGAGGGGATTCATTGACCATTAAAACCCAAGAAGAATGGCACGCGGATGTTCAATCATACGCGAAAGAATTAAAGCTACCCATGATTCGCAGACATGTGGCTGAGCACGCGTCAGAAGCCAGTATGCAAGACATCAGCTACGAAGCCTTTCTAGCTCAACTCCTACAAAAAGAACAAGATGCCCGGCGGGAATCGGCCCGATATAACCGCATCCGCCGGGCTGAATTCAATCAGAAAAAATACTTGGAGGATCTTTCGGTTCAAGACTTGCCCGAAGATGCCCAGAAAAAGCTCAATACCTTGAAAAGCCTGGATTTTATCCGCGAAGGACGGAATGCCATTTTTTCAGGGAATGCCGGAACGGGAAAGTCGCACATGGCGATCGGCTTGGGAATGAAAGCTTGTTTGGAAGGGTTTAAAGTATGGTTTACGACGGTGCCGATTCTTGTCAACCAAATCAAGGAAACACGGGCGGAGAAAACCCTTCGAAATTTTCAAAGCCGATTCGAGAAATATGATCTGGTGATCGCCGATGAGATGGGTTATATCTCCTTTGATAAAGAAGGCGCAGAACAACTCTTCACTCATCTCTCCCTCCGGGCAGGGCGCAAATCGACGATTATCACGACGAATCTCTCTTTTGAACGTTGGGGGGAAATCTTTCAGGATGAGGTCATGACCGCGGCGATGATTGATCGCCTCACGCATCAAGCGCATATTGTCAATATGAACGGGAGCTCTTATCGCATGAAAGAGACCAAAGAGTGGCTGGGCACCCAGGATGCGGACGACGTTCAGCAGTAATCCCGGTCGACGAAGACGAAGGAGGAATGGCATCTAAAGAAAGCTAAAAGCGATGATAACCATTCGAGGCTCGTAACGATCCTCGCTATGGCAAACGGGTAGCGTAAAGGGTTTTGATTCACTGTTCTTTGACAACTGAATACAGACGTAGGATAAAAACATTCAAAGGTATGCGATTCTAACGGCTGGCTGCAAACAGGTCTTTTGACCTACCAACAAGCTGATCAACACAGAAGATTTTGCTTCATTTTTTCGGCTAAAAAAATTGTGAAAGAGTTCACGATTGGACGGAAATTCAATGAACATTTGGCCGGATTTTGAGTTGACAATTACATCCAAACTGCTATAAAGAAAATGAGCTTGATAACGACATGTTTAAATTGGCCAAACTTATCTTTAGGGTAGCAATTAGTTTTATGCTCACTGCTCTGATTTACGATTTCATGAGAAATTTTACATTTGATCCGCTCTTTACATTTTTACTCAGCTTAATACCTGTAACTGTTTATTCATTATTAGCGATATTATTTTTTCGAATAAAATCAGCGTGAAAAAATTTCCAGCTTGCTTTATCGGAGTAGTATTATATTGCTCCGAATTAGATTTCAATGGTATTTTGTGGAAGGCGGTTGTTGAACAAAAGTAAACAGGAGGTCAATATGGAAGTAGCATATTTTGCAGGTGGATGTTTATGGGGAGTACAAGCTTTTATAAAAACCTTACCTGGAGTTAAGTTTACAGAAGCGGGAAGAGCTAATGGAACAAGTCATTCACTAGAGGGCGATTATGATGGGTACGCCGAATGTGTAAAAACAGGATTTGATCCGACGGTTGTAACGATCCGAGCATTAATGGGATATTTATTTGAAATCATTGATCCATACAGTTTGAATAAACAAGGGCAGGATGTTGGCGAAAAATATAGAACAGGAGTATATAGTGAAAAGCCTGAACACTTAAAAGAGGCGAAGGCATTTCTTGGTGAGAGAAATGATTATGATTTTATAGTTGTTGAAGTATTGCCTCTAACAAACTATGTGAGAAGTGCAGAAGAACATCAAGATAGGCTAGCTAAATGTCCAAATGATTATTGTCATATTCCAGAAGAAATATTAAGTAGATATAAGTAAGGGAGAATTCTAATATGGAATTAGCTTCCGAAATTGCGAGTATTTTACTACCTGTTGTAATCGTGGGTGGGAGTGCAGTATTTGTCGTTATAAGAATGAAACATAAGTATAGGAAAGGCACCCTTGGTAAGAAAAAATCCAAAAGTGCTCAAAATTTATTAGATAGTTTAATACCACTTGGAATGATTATAGGTTGTGTTGTTGCTGTACTTTTCAGCATATTTTCCCAAATCTCTTTACTATCTACAATCGGTTTAGGGGCTGGAATAGGTTTATTACTTGGATATGTTGCTTATGAAATTTATAGCAAAAAAGAAGATAGCTTTTCGTCTTGCGGATAAGGATCATTTCTAGGTTAAGTTCACGAATAACTGCTCCGCAATAAATATTACACCCCATTTTGGAGCACTTGGCATCTATGTCATGACGCTTGACTTGGATCCTGGAGCGATCAATATATCTCTGGTGTTGAGTATAGGATTTACCTTGCTCTATGTTTTATTTATCGCAGGGCGCAATATGAGAAGACAGAAGGGGATTTCAAAAGAAAGAATGAAGTGATCGTTTATTTATCGGTGGAGTTTTCTGAACACGCAGACGTGACTCCCACCCTTTAGATATATCAATGCCCACAGGCTACCTCAATCTAAGACTAGTCACTAAATAGGGCTTGCTGAACAACCACATACAAACTGATGATTTTTCGCACAGTTCCAGAAAACAGCTCAAAGTCGCCAAATTCAAACCGCTTAGCCAATGTTTAATCTCTCGTTCAAATTTGTTTAGGGTATTAATTTGATACAATCCATAACAAAGTGAGATTAATGTGCAAGCTTTTTAAGCCTTATACGTGCATAACCCTTGCATCGAACTACGTTATATTGGCGATAAACACCTATATGACAACCGTTTCACGTTATTCAGCAGCCCCTAAATAAAGGTCACATGGATGCCATGTGGCGACCATCCTAGAAGGTGGCTACTTCATCTCAAAAGGTGAACAAAGCCCTTGGAACACCACCTTTCGCATTTTTAAGCACTGGTTCCATTCCTTCGAAAAACATCCGGCAGTGCTTTAACAATGTTGGAAGCGGTCATCGTTTCCATCGGGGTCCCTCTTTCCAGCAGGTGATCCGCGCTATACCCGTGCAAGTAAACAGCAGTGGAAACCGCCGGTTGCACATTCTCGTAACGTGCGACAAACGCGAGGATCATGCCCGTGAGCACATCGCCGGACCCACCTTTGGCAAGGCCGGCGTTGCCGGTGTCATTAATCCAAGTTTCGCCGCTAGGGGTTGCCACAAGCGTGCAAGGGCCTTTAAGTACGACATACACCCCGTGCTCGCGCGCGAAGGTTTCCGCGACGTCAAAGCGACGGCGGTTCACCTCTCCCGGAGAGGCATCAATCAACGCTGCCATCTCTCCCGGATGCGGAGTGATAATGAGCGGATGTTCACGTTCCCGTACATTTTCAAGCATCTCGTCCAACACGTGCAAACCATCGGCATCGACAATGAGCGGGCCTTCGAAATGATCGATGAGGGTTTTCAGTCTTTCCCGCCCCTTGGCGTCGAAACCTATACCGGGCCCGATCGCGATCCCGTCTTTATTTTCATAAAAGCTTTCGATTGTTTCGTCACGGGGAAAATAAGTTGCCTCGGGTACATGGGCGGCGACCGTGGGCATCACTGACCTAGGGGTGTTGACGGTTGTTAAGCCGGCACCGGCGTTCACCGCTGCACCCGCGGTTAAAGCGGCTGCCCCCGGCATCGTTTCGCTCCCCGCGATGATACCGACTTTCCCGTGGCTGCCTTTATGGGAATCGGCCGCTCGCGACTGCCAATGGTTGGCAACATCCGCTCTTTTCCAGACGTTTCGCTTCGTTGGAATCGTGTTCGCGATGGCGATCGGAGGGATTCCGATGGACACGACCTCCGTTTCCCCGTAATAATGTCGCCCCGGATACGTGTAATAACTCAGTTTCGGTTGCTGCAATGTAATGGTACGCTCGGCTAGCGCAGCACCCTCCGGCACCGGCGAATCATCCCCCGGCACCCCGCTCGGCAAATCGACAGCGACGACGGGCCGTTCCGCCTCGTTGATCGCCTGAATAACGCCGCGATACGGCTCCCTGATGGCACCGGAGATTCCAGTCCCGAGTAAAGCGTCAATAATTACATCTGTTTTATGAAAAAAAACCGGATCAAACGTTGCCCATGTATAGCCGGCCTTTTCGTACAATTCTTTGTGCCTTTTTGCATCGCCTTTTAATTTTTCTTCAGGAGGAATTAGACAAACATCGACGGATCGGTCCATATCTTTGAGTGCACGGGCGATGACGAAGCCGTCGCCTCCGTTGTTGCCGGTTCCAATCAATACGAGAAAACGTTCATCATCCCCGTAATGGGCAAGCAATCGCTCGCTGACCGCCCTTCCGGCGTTCTCCATCAACATGACGCCAGGCATGCCAAGCTGTTCGATTGCAAAGCGGTCCACGCTTCCCATTTCTTCTCCGGTCACAACTCGCAAGAGATCAAGCCTCCTTTATTCATCTGCTACATGTTCAACGAGAAACCCTCTTGTTTTCAACGCTTGTTTCGCCTCTTCAATGGATGGCTCATCGTCGGCTTCCACTGTATGGAGGTGCAAACCGTCGGTGAGGTCGGCAAGTAACGATGCTTCCTGCTCATCCATCAACTGTTGAAACCGTTCCACATCTTTTCGGCTTTTAATCATTAATTGGCCGGAAAGCTCCCCGTAAGCGGCATGTTCCACAATCACATTTTTAACGAGAATGCCGTGGTCGACGAGAATATTCAATTCCTCCGCCATTTCCGCTTTCGTATGTCGACAAGCGATGATGCTCGTCGTTTTTTCCGTTTCGGTTTGCGGATGATTGTAAAGATAGCCTTGCGGAGTGGCAATAATCGGGTAATTCGCCGCTTTTAACAGCGAAATGTCCTGGACGATGACTTGCCGGCTCACCCCGTGCTTCTCTGCCAATGCCCCTCCTTTTTGTGGCTCGGTTTCTTTTTTTAATGAATCGGCGATCTGCCTGCGGCGTTCTTCGCCGCTTAATTTTTTATCGCGGGGCATTTTTCGCCCTCCTTGATCGAATGTTCATCAATTTCAACGCCGCCTCTTCGACTTCGGCAAAGCTTGTCTCATAGGCGAATGAAAGGCGGATGAATGTGCGTGCCCTGTCAGGGCTATAGCCGAGGGCAAGCAACGTTTCCGAAGGCCCATGGTCCCCGCTTCGACAGGCACTGCCCGTGGCGATCGCGATCCCCTCTCGGTCACACGCGAGCATCGCCTCCTGCCCTTCCATTTCCGGCAAACGAACCCCGAGAATGTAAGGCGATTGCCGTTCCGGCACAATCTCCCCGAGCACCCGGAAATCGACTGGCAATCGTTCTGCCATTTTAGCACGTAACTCACCTATATGTGTCCATGCTTCCCGCCCCTTTTTCATCTGCATATCCGCCGCTTCGGCAAAGGCCGCGATCGCAGCCACGTCGGCTGTGCCAGGGGGAAGCTCATCGTTTGGTTCCATCATTTTGGAAAAAAAGACAGCCCCAAGCCCTTTCGGGCCATGAATTTTATGAGCGGCCGTGCTGATCGCCGATAAATGCGCGTCTTGCATGGGGATCGGGATTTTCCCGTACGCTTGCACGCAGTCGCTATGGAAGGGCACACCGGCGCGGGCGAGCACCGTTCCGATGGCGCGAATATCACGAATGGTACCGATCTCGTGTTGAACGTGGGCAAACGTGGCGAGAATCGTGTCCGGCTTGATTCGGTCTTCCACATCCTTCGGGTGGATGTTGCCCTGCTCGTCGACAGGAACGTCTTCCAGTTGCAACGCCGGATAGCGATCGGCGAGATCTCGCAAATAATCCCGAATCGAGGGATGTTCCGTGCGACAGGAGAGGATGTGCCCTTGAAATTGTTTCGCGCTTAAAAGTCGATGGATCACGTGTTGGTTCGCTTCCGATCCGCTGCGGGTGATGGCCACGCTCACGTCGCCGATCGTCTGCCTTAGCGTTTCGAGCGATACGTTCAATACATTGGCAGCATCCGTTCCTCGGGTGTGAAGGCTGTTTGCATTTCCGTAGAATGTGCCGGCTACGTCTTGATACGTGCGGAGCGCTTCCGGACCCATTGGTGTTGTAGCCGCATAATCCAAGTATATCATGATTTTTTTCCTTTCTTTTGAAGAATCTATCTTTCTATCTTGTCACGACTTATATTTTATGTAAAGATATGTGTAAAGACATATAGATACACAGGGAGCGAGATGAATGTGAACAACGAAGCGTTTGATGTCCTCATTATCGGGAGCGGGCTTGCCGGTTTGGCTGTTGCGGAAACCATTGGCGGCAAGCTGAATGTTGGTATTTTTTCTAAGGGCAAAGAAACAGAAAGCAACTCTTACCGAGCTCAAGGCGGGGTTGCGGCAGCGCTTCAAGCCGATGATGGCTGGGAAAATCATTGGCGGGACACGTTGGAAGCAGGGGACGAACATAGCGACGCGGCTAACACAGCAACCTTAACGAAAGCAGGCGGGAAAACCGTTCAGAAACTTATCGATTGGGGAGTTGCGTTTGACAGAGATGAAGACAATCGTTTGTTGCTGGGGAAAGAGGGGGCTCACGGATATCCGCGGATTGTGCATGCAGGCGGAGACCGGACCGGCGAAGCCCTCGTGCGAACGATGAAGCATCGTGTGCAAAATCATGCTCAATTTTTCACAGAAGAAACCGTTCTCTCCATTTTAAAAGAAGACGGCAGCTGTGTGGGCGTGAAGACGGTGGACAAAAAAGGGGAGGTCCATTCTCGCTATGCCGCACATGTTGTCCTCGCAACAGGTGGTGCCGGCCATTTGTTTTCAAACACGACGAATGATTCGTGTGCAACCGGAGACGGTTACGCGCTTGCGTATCGTGCCGGGGCAAGGCTACAAGACATGGAATTTGTCCAGTTTCATCCGACAATGCTTGCGACCGATACAGGAAGCGCGGGCGGCTTGGTTACGGAAGCCGTACGTGGCGCAGGTGCGCGTTTGGTGACGGGGAATGACAGCCGGCTGATGGCAGGCCATCCCGAGCAGGATTTGGCTGGGCGTGATGTCGTTGCGCGTGCGATCCACGACGCCAGGGTAGGTGGGGAAGATGTATTGCTCGACCTTAGTCCGGTGCAAAATCTTGCAGAACGGTTTCCCGGTGTGGCTTCCCTAAGTGAAAGATACGGTTATACGTCCTATTTGCCTGTTGCTCCAGGCGCTCATTTTATGATGGGCGGTGTAGGCGCAACCCTCGACGGTGAGACACGCGTCCCGGGGCTATATGCCGTAGGGGAAGTGGCGTCAACGGGGGTGCACGGAGCCAATCGGCTCGCCAGTAATTCCTTATTGGAAGCCGTCGTCACGGGCGAGAGACTGGGGCAGCGATTGTTGCAAGAGCCGGGACAACGCCGGTTCGGGTTTCGGAATGTCGCTGGTGCCGACTCACAGAAAATACTGCCCCCGACAAAGAAGGACATTCAACAAGTGATGGACAATGCATGCGGGGTCAAAAGAGACGCAAAAACGTTGAAAGAAGCCGTGGCGTTTTTCCAGCCATATTTTCTGGCAAACGCTGAAAGTGATGACCCGGATATACAAGAACGTAACAATATGGCGCTTTTAGCATCAATCATGGTCAACGCGGCTTACGCGCGCACCGAATCACGAGGAAGCCATTATCGGGATGACCATCCGACAAAGAATCGTTCATGGCAAGGCATATCAATCACTTGGGCGATGGAACAAAGAGAAAGAGGAGGCGTCGCGGCAAGATGAATCCATTGAAAGTGAAAGAAAAGATACAGTCATTTTTGATCGAAGACATCGGTGAGCGTGATGTCTCCACGGGTTGGCTGCAAAACGAAACAATGACGGTTGACGTACTTGCGAAGAAACCCGGCATTCTCGCGGGCATTGATCTATTGGCGATTGGATACCGATTGTTGGATGAAAATATCGAAGTGACCACTTTTCGAACGGACGGAGATAGGCTCGTTGAAGGAGGGGACCCGCTCCTTGCCCGGATCAAAGGGCCGGCGGCCCCTATCCTCAGCGGCGAACGTGTATTGCTCAATCTTATTCAGCGCATGAGCGGGGTCGCGACAGCTACTGGGAAGGCGGTTGCAGCGTTGAACGATCCCTCGATCAGGATTTGTGATACACGCAAAACGACACCCGGGCTCAGAATGTTTGAAAAATATGCGGTGCGTTGCGGTGGAGGCGCCAATCATCGTTACGGTTTATATGATGCGGTGATGATCAAAGACAATCATATCGACGCTTGCGGAGGTTCCATTCACGCGGCGGTTGAAAAAGCGAAAGCTTCCGCCGGTCCTTTAGTGAAAATCGAAGTGGAAGCGCGCGATGAACAAGAAGTCTCAGACGCCGTGTCGGCCGGGGCCGATGTGATCATGTTCGACAATTCGGACCCTGCCGCCATTCGTAAGTGGCAAAGCCTCGTGCCGAGATCGATCACAACCGAGGCTTCCGGGGGAATAACCGCCAATACTATTTCCGATTACCGTGGTTGCGGTGTAGATTTTATTTCCCTCGGTTATTTGACGCACTCTGTTCAAGCCTTGGACCTCAATATGAACCATCCGAAGGAGGAAGCATCCCATGTCTTTGCTTGATGCTATAAAAAAGGAAACAATGCCGGGGTATTACCAAAAAATGGATGATCAAACGTTGGAGGTGCGCGCTCGGGAAGCACGTGAAAAACTTGGAGAACGCCTATTTATCCCGGGTCATCACTATCAGCGCGACGAGATCATCGCTTTTGCCGATGCAAGCGGTGATTCATTGCAATTGGCACAACAATCAGCCGCCACGACCGCAGATTACATCGTCTTTTGCGGTGTCCATTTTATGGCGGAAACGGCGGATATTTTAACGACGGATGAGCAAAAAGTGATTCTGCCTGACATGCGCGCGGGTTGTTCCATGGCCGACATGGCTGATATCCGTCAAACCGAACGAGCGTGGGAAAAACTTACGGAACAATTCGGCGATACGATTTTGCCGCTCACGTACGTGAACAGCACCGCGGCGATCAAAGCTTTTTGCGGACGCCACGGTGGCGCGACTGTTACATCATCAAACGCGTCGGAGATGATTGAAGAAGCACTCGAGCGAAAAGAACGATTGCTCTTTTTGCCGGATCAGCATCTCGGCCGCAACACGGCCTATGACCTCGGTATTCCGCTTGAGCAGATGATTGTCTGGGACCCGATTCGGGAAACGTTCGAAGGCGAGGTTCACGATGATATCAAGGTAATTCTTTGGAAGGGACACTGTTCGGTCCACGAGAAATTCACGGTCGATTACATGGAAAAATTACGTGGAGAATACGAAGACTTGCAAGTGATTGTACATCCGGAATGCAGTTGGGAGGTTGTGCAGGCTGCGGATCGGGATGGATCCACGAAGAAAATTATTGATACGATTGCTTCGGCGCCCTCCGGAACCACCTGGGCTATTGGGACGGAGATGAATCTCGTGCAACGGCTCGCGAATACCCATACGGACAAAATGATTATGTCGCTAAATCCAAACATGTGCCCGTGCCTCACGATGAACCGTATTGATCTTGCTCATTTCACGTGGTGTTTGGAAGAGCTTGTCGAAGGCAGGGTCGTCAATGAAATCAGCGTTGATGAATCGACTGCAATCGAGGCGCGCACAGCCCTTGATCGTATGTTATCTACGTTCGCGATTTGAGTAAAATTCCCCCGATATTTCCCGGGAAATGTCGGGGGAAAGTGAATCATGATGGGAAATATGTGATCGACTGTAGGTTCATATTCGTTTTATCCACGGGAAATATGGGTTTATCCGCAGGAAATATCATTTTATCCACGGGAGCTATGGAAAAAGCTGTCGAAAAATAACATCCCACTTTTTTCCTAGGCATAAGCGCATGATTATGATACAGTTTAATTAAAAGCTAACGGAAAGGAGCCTCTCATGAACAGCTTCCGAAGTTTTCTGTATAAACTTGCACGCATTCTCGGAGACATTAATGCGGTGAAAAAGGGAAGAGTGGGAAGGCGAGTAGGGAGACGTGTCGCCGGGCGCGCGACCGGAAGGGCGATGCGAAAGTTTTTCAAATAGCTCGGCGGTGTTTCTGATGTGCAAGCGGGGAGGAATGAGGAGATATGGAGGAACCTTTTTATAGCAGGGATGTTGCAAAGACAGAGCGGCTGTTCAGCATCCTCACTTTACTAAGGGACAATACGACGGTGACGGCAAGGGAGCTTGCCGAATACTGCCATACGACGGTACGAACGATTTATCGTGATATGAAAGAGATTGATGCTTTAGGATACCAATATATCACGGAAGGAAAGCTAGGCTATCGATTGCTTCAAAATCCTAATTCGCCCATTCGTTATCTGTCCAAAGAAGAATGGCTCGCCCTTACGGTTTATCCCCAAATGTCCCAGGACATGAGTGTGCGGGATCACCCATATCATCGGGCGTATCGTTCCGGGATCGAAAAAATGAAAGAGATTACCAAAGATCGTGATTCCGGAGATGTCACGGCACTAAGACAGGAACTGGGCAATCGCATTCGGTTTCATGACCAAGCCGGAGATAAAGATACGAACCGTGTGATGCCGTCGCTTTTTCAGTCAATCACGGAAAATCAAGTGCTCGAAATCGAGTACTACGCCATCTATCGCGATCAAGTCTCGGTCCGCAATATTCATCCTTATTACATTATTCCGCGCAGCGGCCATCTTTACGTGGTTGGTTATTGTGCGACACGGGAAGACTATCGTATTTTCCGAGTGAATCGGATCCGTGCCGCTCAGGTTCTGGATGCAACGTTTGAGATGAAGGAAGATTTTAATATTGATGACTATTTGTCCGCCCGTTGGTCGATTTTCGCTGATGATGAGGAAGAGACGAGGTTCGTCGTACGCTTTCATGAAGATATCGCCCGCTACGTAAAGGAGTTTAACTTTTACGCAGATACCGAATTGAAATCCGAAGAAGATGGTTCTTTACTGTTAACCACGACGTTACAAAGTACAAAAGAATTTGTCCGTTGGGTAAGAGGGTTCGGCCTTGATGCTGAACTATTGGAGCCCCAGTACATACGCGAAGAATTGCACACCTTTTTTAAACAGCAAAGCGAGCGATACAAACCGTCATAAGAGCTCCCGGGACAGCTGAGCAGCTGATCGGGAGCTTCTTTTTCATTCAATGCCTACACTGTCAAATCCGTCTCTAGTTGCTTCTGTTTGTTCACTGTCTTCGCCGTAAAGGTCGATGGCAGACTGCACGAAAGCAAAACGGGTATCATCAAAGTCGGACATGGATGTTAAATAGCTGGTTAATGCACGGTAGACAATTTGTCCAATATCATCACGGCCGATGTCTTGCCCAATATGATAGGCCGCGTGGTTAATAATGGAGGAATTGGTATGCACCCCGCCATTATCCAACTCGATCGGCAAATCATAATATTCATCCATGTGGGATGGGTACGCCCCAGATCCATCTCCATATTCCCAGTATTCTTCATCCACCTCGAACTGGCCTGGGTCTTCGAGGCTTCTCAGAGCGAAACGGCCGTCTTCAATCGCGGCCGGTGCCATCACATCGTCCCCGATATGCCAGCTGGAATCATCGACGAGCACCCCGAAGATGTCGGACATGGCTTCATTTACCGCGCCGGGTTGGAATCGGTATACGAGTCCGGCAGTATGTTCAGTGACCCCATGGGCAATTTCATGTGCAGCAACATCCAACCCTGCTGACAGCGGAATAAAAAACTCATCATCTCCATCCCCGTACGTCATTTGACTTCCGTTCCAAAAGGCGTTCGCAAAGTTTTCGCCATAATGAACGGTGGAAACAAGGGCCATTCCTTCATCGTCGATGGAATTGCGGTCATGTTCTTCCAAGAAGTACTCATAAACTTCCGTTGAATTATAATGAGCGTCTACCGCGGCAGCATGGGATTCATCCCTGAAATCGAAAGCTGCGTCGGTATTGGCATAGGGAACGCCCGGTAAATCGAAGTCTTCCCCTGCATCATAAGTCAATATGCCCTCCAAGCCGGAGACGGAGAAGTCAAACAGGTGAAAATCTCTTCCAGGTCCATTATCGGACGCTTTATGGGAGATGTTTAACACCCGATTTTCGCCATGAACGCCGATTCCGGGTCCGTTCGCGGATTGATATTGCTCATGATTCGGCTCTTCGTTGGATACATAGGAAGGTTCAGCTGCTGATGTATTTTCCTCATTGTTCACTTCATCTGTTTCCAAACCGGCTGCTTCTGCCATATGGGAGATGGTATTGTATTGATCGATTACTTCCCCGTCAATCGCGTCAACAAAGACATACCAATTTCCGGGATCTTCGGTCATGAAGGTAATGTTTGTTTTATAGACAAGCGTTCCTTCTTCCCCTAATGGGTAAAAAACAAGCTTTGCCGTAGGATCTTCTTCCAAGTTTTCAGGAGCATCGACGGCTTCCCGCGCTGCATGGATGGCTTCATCTTCTGCAACGTTGACATCTGCCGAGTTGACGGCCAGTTGGTCGATTTCCGTATCAAAATGGCCATTGACCGTGTCTATTTGATTGTTTTCATCAAAATGCACAATCAATTCATGCCCTTCGACCGGAACACCATCTTTCGTTTGTTGCAAACGAATATGGGTCATCCCTTCATCATCGGAATGTTCTTCAAGAACTTTTAAATCCTGTTGTGGATCTTGCATTCCAAAAATATCCTTGTTTGCTTCTAAAAAGCGTTTGGCACTATCGGCATCACTTTCTTGATTTTCCATTTGCACAGAAACATCTGTTTCATCTTGCTGATATAGTATTTTGGCATCTTGGTTGCTTTCTTCCGGAACCTCTTCATCCGGAGTGCCGGCAAATGCTCCATTAACCACAACAAGTGATAGCGCGAAAGTCATTGATAAACTGCTTGTCCATTTTTTACGCATTCGATGTCCTCCTTATATAGTTGTTGTTCAATTTACAATATTATTACATAAATAAGAAGAAAAACCTATCCTACAAACCTAATATTTTACCAGTTCATCCCTTTCAATCTATTTCCTTCCTACTAAAAGCTCATGATTTTTGTCCCGAAAAAATTAATTTAATTTTTTTCTAACCCCTGACAGTAGTTGTCATCTTACTTCTTATAATGGAAAACAGATCAACAAAATCAATCTTAGGGGGAAATGAACATTGAAAAAATGGATAGTAACAGTTGGAATCAGTATGACTTTGGTGGCGGTTACTGCTTGTGGGGCAAGTGAAAGTGACCAAGAGGATGGAAATGGAGAAGAAGTTTCAGCGGAAGAGAACGGAGATGAAACAGGAGAAGAAGAGGCAGATGATGAAGAGGATGAAGATGAAGAAGATGAAGAAGAACTTGAAGAGCAAACCTTTACCGTAGGGGATGCGGTGGAACATGACGATTATGGGTTGACGGTTGAAAGTGTCGAGTTTTCTTCCGGGGACGAGATTGATAACCCTGACTCCGGTAACGAATATGTGATTGTGGAAGTGACGATTGATAATGATGGGGAGGACACGATTTCTTACAACCCTTATCATTTTAGTATTCAAAACAGTGATGGGAACATTACCGATCAATCATTCTCCACGATTGATTCAGACACGTCGCTTAGCTCCGGGGATTTGGCACCGGATGGAACCGTTTCGGGAACGATTGTTTTTGAAGCTCCCGAAGACGATCCTGAGTTGACATTGATCTTTGAACCTTCCTTTTGGTCCGCGGAGGAAGTTCGCGTTAATTTAAATGATTAAACCGGAAAAGCCATCGCTTATTTAAGCTGTGGCCTTTTCTGCGACGGGCAACAAAGGTGCCCCTTTAATGTTCTACCAAGTTATTAACCGGTACACTATGTTCTTCCTCCGGTTGTTCCAGAGGAAAAATACGTGCCATGCCGTTTTCTTCGTCTACATGCTGAATATAGATCGGGGTGCCTTCGTGTGTCACGTGCTTCATATCCGGGGAGTGTGCAATTTCTTGCGCCCGCTGTTCGTCCATGGTGGATGCCTCCTTTTTCCCTCGTAGTGTGTACAATTCCTTGGTGTATTATGATTTGTTTTTCGCTGTAAAATAATACAACACAAGCAAGGCGGCGACCGTAACTTCAGCTAGAGGAACGGCGAACCAGGCGGCGTTTGCGCTGTCAAATACAGCAGGGAGTGTAAAAAGAAAAAGAAGCATAAACACAATCCCCCGTCCCGCAGTAATGAGCACCGCTTTTTTCACGTGTCCGATGGATTGGAAATACGTCATGGCAACAAAATTTAAGCCTAAGAAAAGATACGAGAGAAAGAAGAGCCGAATGCCGGTTGTCGCCAGTTCCGCGACTTGCTCTGGTAAATTTCCGAACACTTGAATGATGACATTCGCCCCCGTCTGCCCGAGAATCATGAAAACAAATCCGACCGCTGTCCCTGTTATGATGCTCAAGCGCAGCGCCTCTCTTTTTTTATCCGCCGCTCTTGCCCCATGAAAATAACTGATAACCGGCTGCACGCCTTGTCCTAAGCCAAGAAACAATAGCAGCATCATCGTGTGCACGTAGTTGATAACGGAAAAGGCAGCGACCCCGTCGGTTCCGAGCAGCCATGAAAACGCGACATTGTGCGCGATGGTGAAAATGGAGATACCCAGTTCCACGAGAAAACTCGGGAAGCCGAGGGCTATCGTGATCAAAAACAATGCCTTCTCGAATCGAAACTTTACGAGTTTGAGGTTGTTTTTCCTTTGAAAGAAATGAATGCTGAGAACGAGGAATCCTAAGCCGGCCGCGATCATGGTCCCGTAGGCGATTTCCCGCAGCCCCCAACCTAGAATATACAGCATAATGAAATTCATGATAAAGTTGGAAACAGCTGTTGTGATTAAGGCGCTCATGGCGAGTGTCGGGCTTCCGTCATTACGGACGAAAATGCTGCAAGCGTTCTCCAAGGTTAAAACAAGGCCGAACACTAAAAAGACGTTCAAGTATGCGGATGCATAGGGGGCGGTTTCCGCATTGGCGCCAAGGGCAAAAACGAGTGGTTCATGAAAGGTTAGGGCGGTTACACAGACGATGGCTGTTAATGCAATAATTAAAATGACAGAGTGAGTGAAAATTTGGCGTGCCCGCTCACGTTCGCCGGCACCCATCCGCTGGGAATAAAGGGTTGCCCCTCCGACACCGACCCAAATCGATATTCCCACAAAAAGCGTATATACCGGGCTCGCGAGATTAATTCCCGCGAGCGACAGCGCTCCCAACTTGTTGCCGACCATGACCGCATCGACGACGTAATTCACCGCCATTAACATCATCCCGATCATGGACGGGAATAGGTAACGAAATAGCACTCTGCGAACGGGTTGTACATCTAAAGGATTAGCAGCTACGGATGTCATCGCAAAAGGGCTCCAATTCACAAAAGGTATCTATCATAGTGTAGCATTGAATGGGGATGGGAGCGAAAAAGGGGGATAAAATAGTATGTATCAAACGTTTATTTTCGACTTTGACGGAACGATCATTGACTCGGAGATGATCGGCCTTACCGCGCTTCAAGCAACACTTCGCGACATCGGCATCGAAAAGGATATCGATGACTTGCGCATGTTTATGGGCATACCCGGGATGCGCACATTGGAAATTCTGGATGTACCGGAAAAAGAAAAAATACATCAAAAATGGCTGGCAAGAGAAAAGCCGATGCTTAAGAATGTGGATATCTTTCCCGGTATCATTGAAACGATCGCCCAGTTGCCGGAAAACAGTATTGTCACCTCCAAAACTGCATTGGAAATGGAGCACAGCTTTTATCTTTTAGGCATCGACCGGCATTTCAAAACCGTCGTCTCGGCCAGTGATACAGAGCGGCATAAACCCAATCCCGATCCTTTGCTGCTCGCTTTAAAAAAACTAAAAAGAGACCGAAGTGAAGCGATATACATTGGCGACTCCAAGCATGATATGGCATGTGCCCACGCAGCCGGTGTCGATTTTGGTTTAGCAAAGTGGGGAGCGAAGACGCGAGAAGGGTTTGAAAATGCTGATTATATTTTTGAAAAGCCTGATGATATTTTGGTTTTGATGGATGCAAAAGGATAAATAAACTATTTCCCTTCTTCGCTATAATACAAATGTTCTTCCAACTGTTCCCTGATCCGTGATGGGATGGGCTCTGCTTTCTTTTCCTTTTGGTTAAAGTTCACATAAATCGCTGTACCTCTGGCGCAAAGTGTATCGCTTTGGTGAATTTCTTCATATAATTCCAGGCTGGATTTCCCGATTCGCTTCACCCATGTGTATACAATAACTTCTGTCCCGAAATAAATTTGGCTCTTATAATCAATCGAGGTGTGGAGGATAATCATTCGCCAGTTTTTGAACGAGTCATCCGGTGTAAATAATTTGAAAATAGGATTGCGTGCGGCTTCCAGCCAGACAGGCAAGGTGGTGTTATTAATATGGCCGACACCGTCTGTTTCGGAAACCCTTGGCTCTATTATTTTTCTGTACATCTTTTTCCTCCATTATTGTGCGACTAAAATGTAATGATAATTCGAGAGGACTCTCCGGCAGCCAGTTTATCAAATCCGTGATTAATTTCCTCGAGCGAGATGGTCTCCGTCACTAATTGATTAACTTGAAGGCGTTCTTGTTTAAACAAGTCGATAAATCTTGGAATGTCTCTATCTGGAATACAACTGCCGACATAAGATCCTTTCAGGGTCTTCTCTTCTGCCGTTAAACTGACATAAGGAAAGGAAAAGTGATGGTGTGGATCCGGCAGTCCTGTTGTTACTGTTGTTCCCCCGCGCTTTGTAATTCCGTAAGCAACTTCCATGGCCGGCACTGCTCCGGCCGTTTCGAATACATAATCGAGACCGCCGCCGGTTGACGCCCGAATTTGTTCAATGACCCCTTCCTCTGCGGAATTGAATGTTTCTGTGGCTCCTAGTTCCTCGGCCGACGCCAATTTCTTATCATTAATGTCTAGCCCCACGACCTTTCCGGCTCCGGCTGACCTTGCTCCGATAAGCGCGCTTAATCCAACCCCCCAAGTCCTACAATGGCTGCTGTTTCCCCCATGTTTAATCTCGCGGTGTTTACGACCGCGCCAACACCCGTGATCACTGCACAGCCGAAAAGGGCAGCTTTTTCAAACGGAATGTCTTTATCCACTTTCACTATTGACTGTTCGGCGACAACCGCATATTCAGAGAATGCCGATATTCCTAAATGGTGATGAATCTTCTCCCCTTCAGCATGAAGCCTTTTGCCTCCATTTAGGAGTGTCCCCTCGTTATTTGATTGTGCGCCGTTCTCACATAAAGCGGGACGTCCTTCCTTGCAAGGGAGACATTGTCCGCAGCTAGGGATGAACACACATACAACATGGTCGCCGGGTTCGAAATCATTTACGCCTTTCCCGGTTTCCGCCACAACCCCGGATGCTTCATGGCCCAATGCCATTGGCAAGGGGCGCGGCCTGGAACCATTAATGACCGATAAATCAGAATGGCAGAGGCTTGCTGCCTTGATCTGTATTAATACTTCCCCTTGTCGCGGGGCATCTAATTCCAATGTTTCGATGTTTAAGGGACGGCTATTTTCATATGGAGATGGAACGCCTGATTCTCGCAGTATGGCTGATTTGATTTTCATATGATCGTCTCCTTCCTGTGTAAGTCAAACAAAAAATGTCCGAAGCGGTTGATTAACCTCGGACATCTATTAGGAGGTGCCCGGTTCTGCCTCCGTTAAAGTTCATGTCGCTTGCTCTTTTTTCATCGTAATCACATCGCAAGGGGAGCGGCGTACCGATGATTCGGCCACGCTGCCGGTGAAAAATCGTGACACTGCATGTTGCCCTGTTTCTGCTGTGATCAGAAGATCAATATTATTTTCAACAGTAAGGACGCGAGGGATTTCAAGACGGGGGTTCCCGGCTCGCAAGATCGTTTGTGCATCTTTAAACCCTTGAGCTTCTGCTTGCTCCTTGTATTTTTTCAACATATTCTCCGCATCTTTTTGAACCTCGGCCGCGTAGCTTTGTTGATAAAAAGCGATATCCTTTGCGAAGGTTCCCCATTCCGATACATGCGCGATGGTTAGGGTTGCCTCATGAACCTCGGCCAACTTTATGGCTTTTGCCAACGCTTGCTCTGATTGTTCGGATCCGTCCACCGCCACAAGAATGTTCCGGTAGAGCGTGGCGCTTGTTTCGTTTTTAACAGTGAGGACATCACAAGGGGAGCGGCGCATGCATGCTTCCGTTATACTCCCGATAATCATTCGCTCCGCCGCGTTTCTCCCGCTCTCTCCCACAATCAATAAGTCAATGTTATATTCTTTCGTTATTTTCTCGGGAATTTCAAACCGGGGGTTACCGTTCCTCAAAACGGTTTGAATTTGTTTCAAACCGGAAGCTTCCGCTTTCCTTTTAGACTTTTCCAGCAGATCCTCGGCTGTCTTGTTGTATTGGTTCCATAGTTCTTGCTGATGAGAACCTGCCATAACGGGAAAACTGCGTGCATCAATCACGTGGTTGATTACAAGAGATGCATTGTGGTGGTTTGCCAAGTCAATCGCTTTCGTCAATGCTTGGTCGGACGGTTCGGAACCGTCAACGGCAACGAGAATGTTTTTGTACATAAGTTTGGCCTCCTCGCGGTAGATTTTGCATCATTGTTCTTCGTACGTTTCTTTCTCCTTTTACATTATTCTACACTTATGTTGAATTTCCTTTTCTATTTTCATATACCCCTATTTTAAAAATATGAATCATTTTTGAATCTTGTATCCTTTATGCGGCTTAGGTGTGATTTTTGTCACTTTGCGCAGCATCGAGGTTTTTTACAATTGGAGTATAGCAATTGGTGAATATAGGCACTATGCGATTTTAATAAAGGAGTTGTCGCAAGCATGTCCGGACCGGCACTAAGAAAAGCCGACAGCCATTCATCCATTCATGAAGCGGCTTTAAACGAGGCGAGAGAAATTACAGAGGTCTTGGAGGGTTTATTGGAAAAAGGACATGATGAAAAAGCTTTGGAGGCGGCCTATATAGGTGTAGAGCATTGGGAAAGCAGGACGCTGCAGCATGCCGCCTCGGAAGAAGAGGGTCTTTATAAAGAAATAGCCGAGGAATCGCCGGAAATGAAGGAGGCGATCATCGGGTTGACTCGGGACCATGAGCTATTGCGGTTGCTCGTGCAAGAAATCAAGGATCGGCTTTTGTCGGAAGGTGTCGATTACCATGTCTTGCAACGGTTTCAAGCTTTGATCCTCGTTGATGAATTGCACAATCAGGCGGAAGAGAGGATTTTACCCGAGCATTAAAAGCGATTGGAGGCTTGGTGGCATGGAAGCCGAGGAACTGGTAAACGTGCAAGAACAACCGATGCGGATGGTCTTTCCATCCCTTTTTAAGCATATGGCATACCAATTGGAGGAAACCCATAACATTCACCCGCATGACATTGACGCTAGGGTGATTACCGGAAAAAGCGACCTGAAAGTGATTATACGGTTCGGGGATAATTTCAGCCACGAAGAATGGCAACGATTTTCTTATCAAGCAATTGAAAACCTGGATTCAGACGTCAAAGCCTTTATTCACGCAACTGGTAAGACGTGTATCAAAGTGTTGTTCAATGATTATTTTAACATGATGAAACCGTCAACATAGCCAAAAAGGGAGTGTGCCACATGTTTTCATATGATGATGAACGACTCGTCCAAGATCGGGAAGATTTAATCGGGGTGTTGCGGATGCGTTTTGGAGACATTGCCCCTGGAATTATCGATACAATTTACGCATTTGACGAACCGGACGACATGGAACGACTTATCTTAGTTGCCGCGAATGCCCCTGACTTGAAAACCTTCCTGGAAGAATTAGAAGAAGGAAGCGGGAATTTCAAAATTACCGGGGAGCGTTTTAATCCATTGGGCGCGACTGCTTCGAATGGAGGTAGAAGCGAATGAAAAAATACGAAAACAAGTTATTGCAAAACCTCAGGCATATAAAACGCGGAAATAAAATCGATGGCGGATGGGCGGAAGAAACACCTCGGCCAAGGGATTCCGAACAATATTACCGAAAACGTTGGGCGTATGATAAAGTCGTTCGGTCTACGCACGGCGTGAATTGCACAGGGTCTTGCAGTTGGGCCGTGTATGTGAAAGACGGCATTATTACGTCGGAGACCCAGCAAACCGATTACCCCAGTACGGGCGCTGATTTCCCTGAGTACGAACCGCGCGGATGCCCGCGGGGAGCAAGTTTTTCCTGGTACACGTACAGTCCGATACGCGTCAAATTCCCATACATACGCGGGGATCTGTATGAACTATGGAAAGCTGAACGGGAGCAAGGATATGATCCGGTAAAAGCATGGGAAAACATCGCCGCCGATCCGGAAAAACGGGCAAAATATGTGAGAGCGCGCGGAAAAGGCGGATTTGTGCGAGCCCACTGGCGGGAAGTTTGCGAAATCATCGCGAGTTCTACTATTTATACGATTAAAACGTACGGCCCGGACCGTGTTGTCGGATTCAGCCCGATCCCGGCGATGTCCATGATCAGTTATGCCGCCGGGTCGCGCTTTCTTTCTTTAATCGGCGGGACAATCCTTAGCTTTTATGATTGGTACGCCGACCTGCCACCAGCCTCTCCACAAGTATGGGGAGAGCAGACGGATGTGCCGGAAAGCGCTGATTGGTATAACTCGAAATATTTCATTATCTGGGGAACGAATTTGCCGCAGACGCGGACACCTGATGCCCATTTTATGGTTGAAGCCCGTTATAACGGCACCAAGGTTGTAGGGGTTAGCCCGGATTATGCGGAATATGAAAAATTTGCCGATGTTTGGCTTCCCGCTCGCGCAGGTACGGACGGCGCGTTAGCGCTCGCCATGACACACGTGATTTTAAAAGAATTTTACGTTGATCAACAAATTCCCTATTTCATTGACTACGCGAAGACCTATACGGATTTACCGTACTTGGTGATGTTGAACGAAAATGATGATGATGTGCGTTCCGATCGGTTTTTGCGCGCGAGTGATGTAAATGATCAACATGAACTCGGCGAGTGGAAAACGGTCGTTTGGGACGAAACCATTCAACAATTGGAAATCCCGAACGGCAGTCAAGGCTTTCGTTGGGATGGCGGTAACCAATGGAACTTGGATCTGCAAAAAGAAGACGGCACAATGATCAATCCGTTGCTCAGCTTTATTCATCAGGCAGATGAACACATGCAAGTCAACTTCCCTTACTTCGCGACAAAACAAGGGAATATCGTTCAACGCGGGATTCCTGTCAAACATGTACAAGATAAGGACGGGAATCGGAAAAAAGTGACGACGGTGTACGACTTGATGATGGCCCATATGGGGGTTAGCCGTGGCATTCCGGGCGATGACGCCGCGCATTATGATGATCCCGATCATCCTTACACCCCTGCCTGGCAAGAAAGCTTAACCGGTGTGAATCAAACGCAAGCCGCCCAGGTGGCGCGTGAATTTGCCGATAATGCAGCCAGAACGAAAGGGAAATCGATGATCGCCATGGGGGGCGGCACGAATCATTGGTTTCACAGCGACCATATTTATCGCTCGATCTTAAACCTCGTGTTGCTCACAGGCTCACAAGGGGTCAATGGCGGCGGATGGGCGCACTATGTCGGCCAGGAAAAAGTTCGCCCGATCGAAGGTTGGCAGCAAGTCGCGTTCGCCGGAGACTGGGCTACGCCTCCGCGCCATCAAAACGGAACATCGTTTTTCTATTTCGCTACTGATCAGCATCGCTATGAAGTAAAACCGGAGGAGGAAGAAGAAACGGAATGGGGCAGTAAATATGCCCGCATGCATCCAGCGGACGTGAACGCAATGTCTGCAAGATTGGGATGGCTGCCTTCCTATCCGCAGTTTACACAAAACTCCATCGATCTCGTAAATGAGGCTCGTGAACGAGGTGCTAAAGATAATCAGGCGATTGTGGACGATGTAGTAGAGCAAATAAAAGACAATAAGGTGAATTGGTCGATTGAAGATCCGGACAATCCGCAAAACTTCCCGAGAGTCTTGTTCAATTGGCGTTCCAATTTGCTCGGCGACAGCGGCAAAGGCCATGAATATTTTGCCAAGCACTTGATTGGCGGAGAAGACCAAGTGATGAGCGATCCTGAACAATCTTGGCAGCCGGACTCGGTCAATACAGACGGCGAACCGCCGGAAGGCAAAGTCGACCTATTGGTCAGCATTGATTTTCGCATGACAAGTTCCGGGTTATTTTCGGATATCGTCCTGCCTGCAGCGACATGGTATGAAAAATATGACATTAGCAGCACGGATCTGCATCCGTATGTGCACCCGTTTAACGCGGCGATCAATCCCCCGTGGGAAGCGAAAAGCGATTGGGATACGTTCCGTGAAATCAGCAAAGTTTTCTCGGAACTTGCCGAAGACCATTTGCCGGCTCAAGATGAACTGATGACACGCCCGCTAAACCATGATACAAAGGCCGAAATCGCTCAACCGTACGGAAAAATTAAAGATTGGCGTGAAGGGGAAACAGAAGCCGTACCCGGGAAAACGATGCCGAGCATGCAAGTGGTCCATCGGGATTATCCGAAGGTGTATGAAAAAATGACAACGATTGGCCCGAATATTAAAAACGGCTACGGTGGAAAAGGGGTCACGATTGATGGCGAGCCAGCGTACAAAGATCTTCTGGAACGGCTTGGAAAGTCCAAACGTGAAGGCGTCGGCAAAGGGCAGCCGGATATGCACGAAGATAAACAAGCGATCGAAGCGATTTTAACGATGTCAGGAGCAACCAACGGAAAACGGGCGGTTGCCAGTTGGAAATCGCTTGAAGCGAAAACCGGTCAAAACCTCTCGGACATTGCAGCAGGACGTGAAGAAGAAGCATGGACAATGGATGACCTTACCGCGCAACCGAGACATTCCATCTCGACGGCAAGTTGGAGCGGCTTGGAAAAAGATAACCGGCGTTACTCGCCGTTTACGGCAAACACGGAATACTTAATTCCGTGGCGCACGCTGACGGGCAGGCAAAGTTTTTATCTCGATCATGAAATGATGCTTGATTATGGCGAAGGTTTACCTTTATACCGGCCGCCATTAACGCACGGTCCATATGTCAAAGGCGAAAAAGAAGCAGAGGAGAATGGAAAATCCATTACCGTCCGCTATTTGACTCCCCATCAAAAATGGGGCATCCACACGATGTTTACCGATACGACTCCAATGGCGCAACTGTTTCGCGGATGGCAGACGGTATGGATGAATGAAGAAGACGGGGCATCTATCGACATCAAAGACAATGATTGGATCGAGGTTTATAACCGAAACGGCGCGATTGCAGCGAGAGTGGTGCTCACGTATCGGATTCCGCGCGGATCTGCCTATATGTATCACGCCCAGGATCGGACGATGGGGGTGCCGGGTACGGCGATTAATAAACAACGCGGAGGCACGCATAACAGTGTGACACGCGTGACCGTAAAACCGACCCACATGATTGGCGGTTATTCCCAGCTTAGTTACGGGTTTAACTATACAGGACCTACAGGCCAACAACGAGACACGATGGCAATTATAAGAGCATTGAAGGAGGTAGATTGGCTTGAGGATTAAAGCACAGGTCGCTATGGTGATGCACTTGGACAAATGCATTGGTTGCCATACGTGCTCCGTGACGTGTAAAAATACGTGGACAAATCGACCGGGCGCGGAATACATGTGGTTTAACAACGTGGAAACCCGCCCCGGGCCGGGGTATCCGAAACAGTGGGAAGACACGAAACGGTTCAAAGGCGGTTGGTTCTTAAAGAATGGCAAATTGAGTCTGCGGGCCGGGGGTCCGATGTCGAAGCTGACAAAGATTTTTTACAATCCGAACATGGCTACGATGGAAGACTATTATGAACCGTGGACGTATGATTATGATCATTTGATTCATAGCCCGAAAAAGAAGCATTTACCGGTAGCCCAGCCGAAATCGATGATCACCGGCCAATACATGGACAAACCGGAGTGGGGGCCGAACTGGGACGATGATCTGGCAGGCGGCAGTGAAAGTGTCTTGATGGACCCTACCGTCCAAAAATTACAGGAACATATCTCAATGGAATATGAAAAAACATTCATGATGTATCTCCCGAGGATTTGCGAGCATTGCCTCAACCCTTCCTGTGTCGCTTCATGCCCTTCGGGCGCCCTTTATAAGCGTGACGAAGACGGGATCGTGTTGGTGGATCATGATTCGTGCCGGGGCTGGCGCTTTTGCATGAACGGGTGCCCGTATCACAAAGTGTATTACAACTGGAACACGCATAAAGCGGAAAAATGTAACTTCTGCTATCCGCGAACGGAAGCCGGATTGCCGACGATTTGCTCGGAAACGTGTGTTGGACGTATCCGTTATATCGGTGTCGTCCTTTATGACGCGGACAAAGTGAAAGATGCCGCTTCCGTTGAAGATCCGCAAGATTTGTATGAGGCGCAACTAGGTGTGTTCTGTGACCCGTTTGATCCTGAGGTGATTGAAGAAGCACGCAAAGCCGGCATCAATGAGGAATGGATAAAAAGCGCCCAAGACTCTCCGGTCTATAAAATGGCGATGAAATGGAAAATCGCGTTGCCTTTGCATCCGGAATACCGAACGCTTCCCATGGTTTGGTACGTGCCGCCATTGAGCCCGATTATGAACCATATTACAAATTCTGAAGAATTACAGACAGATGGCTATATACCTGCCGTCGACCAAATGCGAATACCTGTTGAGTACTTGGCTTCGATTTTATCCGCGGGCGATACGGATGTTATTCGTCAAGTGCTTCTTAAGCAAACAGCCATGCGTGTGCATATGCGCGCCAAAAACGTCGGCGGCGTCGATGATGTAGCGGAAAGCCAGTTGATCGAAGAAGCCGATACGACGGTGGAAGAGCTCGAAGACATGGCCAATTTGCTAGGGGTTGCCAAATATAATGAGCGATTCGTGATTCCGACAGGACGCCGGGAAATGGATGACGATCTTCAATATCAACAAGGCGCGTGCAGCATTGAAGAACTGGCACCGCCGGAAGGGGTCGCGCCCCCTATCCAACAGAGGTGATATAGGATGAATGAACAACAACGGACGATTTTGGCGATTGCTTCTCGTGTCATGAGCTATCCTTCGGAATCTTCCGCGGAGGAACGGGAACATATTGATGAAGCGGTAGATGAAAATATCGAATCTGCGGATATCCGGAAACATCTAAGGGCGGCGCTTGCCCCCTTGGATGCCCTTTCCACGCGAGATATACAGGAAATTTATGTTTCCACCTTCGATTTGAAATCGAAAACCGGGATGTACTTAACCGCTCATGAATTTGGAGATAGCCCCAAACGGGGAGCGGCCATGATTAAACTGCAAAAAATCATCAATGAAGCCGGATTCGAACGCACGGAAGGCGAGCTGACGGACTATATTCCGATGTTGTTTGAGTTTATGGCTGTCTCGCCTGAAGATGCCCATCACGAGCGATTGCAAAGGCGTTTGGCGAACGTGGGCCAAAGGATGCTGAATCATTTGGAAGAAGAAAATCCTTACTATCCTTTTTTTACTTTGGTTATGACAAAGGTATTTCCAAATCCAACGGACGAAGAAGTCGCGCGATTGGAGCGTGACCGAGAGGAAGCTGATTTGGAAGAATTGCCTTACCCGATCATGTATCAATAAAAAATTGGATAAAGCGGAACATACACGGCAATGTGAAGACGAAAATGGTAGAAAAAACTAGTGAAAAGGAGGTGGTGGGATGGGAAGTCTCTTTTGGTGGGTTATTTTCCCTTACGTGTGTTTGGGAGTTATGTTCCTGGGTTTGTTATATCGGTATGCCTTCCGGCAACTCACCTGGACAGCACCATCTACCGAGTTTTTTGAAAAAAGATGGTTGCGCATTGGATCGAATATGCTTCATTACGGGATCATCGTTGCATTTATCGGCCATGTGATGGGCATCATCGTGCCTGTTGAGTTTTACGAGGCTATAGGCGTTGGCTCGGAGTTATATCACGCTGGGGCGTTTGTCGGCGGCGGCATTACAGGCATAGTAGTTATCATGGGGATCGTCATACTCTTGATTCGTAAAACGAAGGTGGACCCGATCCGTGTCCAAGCATCTTTTGCTGACTTTTTTACATTGTTTGCGCTGCTTTTTGTTACAGCTTCCGGAACGTACTTAACGATTGTTTATACGCTTCAACACGGGGCTTACCAATATGGAACGACCATCGGCCCTTGGTTCAGGAGTTTATTCACATTTCAACCCGAATACGAAATGATGGCGGGGATCCCCCTCTTGTTTCAACTGCATGCCCTTTTAGGGTTCGCGTTATTTGCGATGATCCCGTTTACGCATCTGGTTCATTTTGTCACCGTTCCCCTTCGCTATTTAGGGCGTGCGCCGCAACAATACCGTTCTCGCTCTGAGTATAAAAGATGAAGGGAATAATAAAGGAGGGGATGGATAATGGCCGGCTGATCCTCCATCCATTCTTTTTACAGGGGGAGGATAGCGGTTGATCGGACGATGTTGAGAGAAAGACCTGCGGTAATATGTCAAGTTCAAAATCACAGTAAATGAAGTTGTCAAAGGACATTTAGGCGAAAAAAGCGCGCACTGAACAACACCAGTAATAAAATGTAAAATACTGGTAAAATGAAAGGCTAGCCCTCAGCCGATGTCGGTCAGAGGTTCACGCCCCTTTCTGGCGTAAAGAGTTGGTTTTTGCGTAGCAGCGCATCCACCAATCGCACGAGTTTTCTTGCCGTGAGCACGAGTGCACGTTTGTGTTGATGTTTCGGGACTTCTTGATACTTCTTCTGATAAAAGACTTGGTATTCCGGAATTTGCCTTCGTACCGAGTTGGCGGCTTCAACGAGGTAATAACGCAAATAATGGTTCCCTTGACGTGTCAGTGAAGTATCTTCGGCGGTAAACCGCCCGGACTGGTGTTTTCGCCAGTACAGTCCCGCATATTTAGCTATTTTTGTTTCATCGGGAAACCGGTCAATCTGACCGAGTTCGGCAATGATGCCTGCGGCGAAGACCGGACCAATGCCCGGGATTGATTCCAGCGTCTGCGTCAGTCCTTTCATGATTCGAGTAATGGACTGATCGATCGCCTTGATTTGCTTTTGGAAGGAACGAATGAGCTCAATGGACGTTCCTAAAAGTACATCGATGGAATCTTCGACCACTTTGTCCAATCGGTACGATGAACGGACGGCTTTCTGGAT
Organism: Salicibibacter halophilus; assembly: GCF_006740705.1. Classification (GTDB taxonomy): domain Bacteria; phylum Bacillota; class Bacilli; order Bacillales; family Marinococcaceae; genus Salicibibacter; species Salicibibacter halophilus. The sequence continues at coordinate 2,848,931 of NZ_CP035485.1, forward strand.
GGATGCGGCGACAGCTTCCGGATCGGGAAAACGATTTCTCCCTTTCTCTTGAAGAAACCGAGCCAGGTCCTCAAGCGGAAGCTGGGCAAGTTCATCCAGGCTGTATTTTTCAAGAAAGAGTTCCATCATAGCATGGCCAAACACCGATGAATCCACTTCTTTGGAAAAGGTGTTGCATTTATACTCCAAGTGCTGCAAGAAGTGTTGTTTCTCTTTCGTCATCGCTTTGGTCAAGTGATAACGCGAACGTGTCAACTGCTGGAGAGCCACGTATTGGCTTTCTTTGACAACGGACATCTGATTGCGCCCGAAACGCATATAATCGGCGATCACAAAGGCGTCAATCTCATCGGTCTTGTTCATGTCTGCGAAGCTCTTTTTAAAGTTGGCGATCTGCTTCGGATTGATCACAAAGACTTGGGCGCCATAGGGTTTTAAATCATCGTCATCATGCAAGAACATGGATGGATGAAAACTGTAGACGGATGTGGACTCCAGACCGATCTTTAGGATGTCAACCTCTGTATCGGCCAAGAGCTCGAGCAACCGTTCTTTGAGCACCTGGGCACCCGGCCAGTCATTGGAAACCGTAAAAACCGAAAGCTGATCACCTTCTTGATCAAGCACACACACTTTCATATCAAACGAGCTAACGTCAAGCCCGACAAACATTCGCATGGGGGGATTCCTCCTTTCATTGTAGAATCATTCGGTCGTTCTTTGGACGCCTCGAGATATCTCTAGTGTGAACGCCGATCATCAACCTCGTGTATCAGAACTCCATCGGCATTGAAAGCCGCCCCAGGGGCTGCTTCCCCTGAGTTCAAGAGGCCGAGGGCTCAGCCTGCGAGTAGGAAGTGCCGCACGTACACTGAGAGACAGTCTTTAGTTGTGGTCGAACCACAGGAGAGAAAAGAATTGTCCCAAATGATCCTATGATCATTATCTAGAAATATCTAGAGACATCCAAGGAAAAACCATATGAATCTACAAAATATCTTGTGGAATTTGCCCAAGATTTGAAGGGCTTAAACTTACTATACGAGGAGAGACGAACCATGAAGAAAAAATTGCAACTTCCGCTACAAACATCCAACTTCGTCGTCGGTTTTATGATATGGGTGATCATTTCGTCCCTGATGCCGTATATCTCCGAAGATATCCCGATCGATTCTACTCAACAAGCCTGGGTCACAGCTATCCCCGTTATTTTGGGATCTATCTTGAGAATCCCTTTGGGAACGTTAGCGAACCGATTTGGCGCACGCATTATTTTCATTTTTAGTTTCATTATCTTGTTATTTCCGGTTTTTTACTTGAGTATGGCAACGACGGTCACGGACTTAGTGATCGGCGGGATCTTCGTCGGTGTCGGCGGCGCTGTTTTTTCCATCGGTGTTACATCGCTGCCTAAATATTATCCGAAAGACCGGCAAGGACTTGTAAATGGGATTTACGGTATGGGGAATGCTGGAACTGCGATTACGACATTTGCCTCTCCGGTAGTCGCGGAACAAATTGGCTGGCAGTCTACCATACAATTGTACTTAATCCTTTTAGGCATTTTTATCGTTGCTACATTTTTTTTGGGAGATAAAGACGAACAAAAAGTAAAAACATCCATGAGCTCACAAATAAAGGCGATATATAGAGATGAAAAGCTCTGGCTCTTCAGCTTGCTTTATTTTATCACTTTTGGTTCGTTTGTGGCTTTTACGGTTTTTCTCCCGAGCTTTCTCGTAAACAATTTCGGCTTAGATAATGTGGACGCGGGAATGCGGACAGCCGGATTTATTGTCTTGGCCACATTTCTGCGACCCGTGGGTGGTTTGCTGGCCGATCGCTTGCCCGCTACCTATCTTTTAATGGCTGTGTTTTTTATCATTACGATAGGGGCGCTTCCCCTTGCGTTTGAGCCATCGCTATTGTTGTTTACGATCGGTTGTTTGGCCATCGCGGCTAGCGGCGGAATTGGGAGCGGCATTATATTTAAACTTGTGCCATCCTATTTCGCCCAACAAGTTGGTATGGCGAACGGAGTTGTCTCGATGATGGGCGGTTTGGGAGGTTTTTTCCCGCCGATTATGTTAACGTCTATCTACACGATAACCGGAAGTTATTCCGTCGGATTTATGGCCTTGTCCCAAGTGGGTCTGGCGAGCCTTATTCTAATCATCTGGTTCCATTTTCATGGCAAGCTTCATTTGTCAAAAGAAGTCATTGATTCGACCCCGCTTGGTGTGATGATCACGAATAAAAAAGGGCGGATTATCACAGTAAACCCGGCTTTTACGGAACTTACCGGCTACGACAAAGAGGATGTTCTCGGAAAAAATCCAAACATCCTGCAATCCGGAAAACAATCCGACGATTTTTACGCCAACCTATGGCAACACCTTCACGAAAAAGGGGAGTGGCAAGGCGAAATTTGGAACCGGCGTAAAGATGGAAGTTTGATCGCGGAATGGCTGACGATCCACTCGATTCGAGATGAAACAGGTGAAGTTATTCAGTACGCCGGCATATTTAGCGATATTACCGATCAAAAGGAATAGAGAAAAAGGTCGCGTTACCGGAGGCCCTCTTTATCAAAGGGGGTCGCCTTTTTGTGATTAACTTGATGTGAATCAAGTCCCTGTCTTTCCCTTTTAAAACACTGAAATATTGTGTATGATTGTAAATAATTAGATGTGGCTTACATGCTTTACTATTTATAATAAAAATCCTAGACTAAATGTAATAGTCGATACTTAAATCTTTAAACAGCGAAGGGGAGGGCACAGGATGACTCGAAGTGACAGGTTATCTGTTACAACAAACACCGCTTTCTTTTCACATCGCAGTTTTACGAAGATGAAATCGATTATGCAAACGGCCAATGTAGCCGCTAACGATCTCATTTTTTTGGAGGGAGACCCTATGGACAAGCTTTTTATTGTCCTAAAAGGAAAAGTCGTGCTCTCCAAATTAAATGAGGAAGGGAAAGTGCTAGTCTTCCATTATTTCTTCACAAATGACTTGTTTGGAGAATTTAATCCTCTTCAAAAACATGAGAGTGCTTTTACAGCGAGAGCGGTTGAGGATTCGGTGATTGGTGTGTTTCATCAGGATGATTTTGAAACGCTTATAAGGGAAAATGGTGAGGTAGGTCTAAATTTCACACAATGGCAAAGCCATATGCGGAGGTTTACGCAATATAAACTCCGTGATTTAACGTTTCACGGCAAAAATGGTGCGCTTGCCGCGACACTTCTTCGAGCGGCAAATACGTTTGGTGTGCTGAATCATGGGCGCCTTACGATCACGAAGAAGTTTACGAATAGTGAACTTGCAGAATTGGTTGGCACGTCTCGTGAAACGGTGAACCGATTGTTATCCTCTTTTAAGAAAAAAGAAATGATCACCTACACGGATGGAAATATAGAGGTTTTGGACGTGAAAGGGCTCAAAGATTTATGCCGTTGTGAAGAGTGTCCGACAGCCATTTGCCGGTTATAAGAGCGAGGCAAAATCCATGTTTGTTCAGGACATAGTAAAATGTATCGATTAGCCTTACTCCACGCGAAAAGGCGCGGCAATGTTTTTTCACAAGAGAGTTCTGACGTCAAAACGGAAGGGATGGCGCTGTAATGGCGGAGACGCCTGCGGAAAAACGGAGAGGAGACTTGGCCGTTCGTCCGCGGCAAGCGAAGCCATGAAAGCAACATCCCGTTCAATAAGTTGTTCAGCAGCCTCTAATGTAAGGCACGGCATTTAACCGTGGTCACTGCCAAAGAAGTTACGAAACATTTGTATGTTCATATCACGGTTAAGCGCGGCAATGGATGTTGTGATAGGAATGCCCTTCGGGCAAGATTCCACACAGTTTTGCGAGTTTCCGCAATCTTGTAAACCGCCTTCTCCCATAAGACCGTGCAGTCGATCACTTTTATGCATTTTCCCCGAAGGGTGGGCGTTGAACAGCCGCGGTTGAATCGCGGGCGCGGGTCCCATGAAATTTGATTGATCGTTCACATTTGGGCAAACTTCCAAGCAAACCCCGCACGTCATACATTTGGAAAGTTCATAGGCCCATTGTCTTTTCGATTCCGGCATTCTCGGTCCGGGTCCAAGGTCGTAGGTCCCGTCTATCGGGATCCACGCTTTTACCTGTTTCAAAGACTCAAACATTTGGCCGCGGTCGATGATGAGATCCCGAACGACAGGAAAGGAAGTCATCGGTTCCAAACGAATGGGGAAATCAAGGTCATCAACAAGCGCCGCACAAGACTGTTGCGGATAACCGTTAATATTCATGGAACAAGCCCCGCATACCTCCTCGAGGCAATTCATATCCCAAACAACAGGTGTTGTTTCTTTACCGTCAGCCGTAACGGGGTTTTTACGAATCTCCATCAATCCGCTAATCACGTTCATATTAGGCCGATACGGGATGTCAAAAGTCTCGGTATAGGGTAAGGCATCAGGGTTATCCTGCCTTTTTACAATAAAACGCACATGCGTGGTGCCACTCATTTGAGACGTCCCCTTTATTTTCATTCATATTGTTATTGTTATTGTAAAGGGGGAAGGGAGGAAAAAAAGTGAGCAATATCACACATTGATTTTACTACTCTGGTGTCAGACACGGTTATGATTTGGTCGTTATTATCTAACCTATTGGCTTCTTGCGGTATGAGCAACAAGTGCTGAGATCAAACTGAGGATCTTCTTATTTTTTATCATTCATATCTTCCCTCCGTGCCAAAACCAGATCTCGTGCGTTGGCTCATATCAGCAACAATCCATCCAAATCAACAATTTTAATTTTTTTATTGGTTATTTGTTGAATGAATCCTTGGTCTTCAAGAACTGACAGTCTGCGGCTGATCGTTTCGGGTGTGGTGCCCAAATAGGAAGCGAGGTCTGCCCTCGTCATTGGCAATTCCAGCGTTTCACTATCAGGTTCGTTGTTGGCTAATTCCGCTAAAAAAAGCGCGATTCTTGTCTCTACTTTTTCCGTAGCGAAGTGTGTCGTTTGCTTTTCCGAGCGATCGAGTCGCTGGGAGAACTCCGTTAACATTTTCAGCGAAATGGTGGGATATTTCGATAAAAAAGCGTGTAAGTCTTCGCGATTGATCTTACATATTTTCGTGTCGACCATCGCTTCTGCATAAGAGGTGTGTGTCGATTCATTAAACAAGGCGTATTCTCCCGTGAAATCTCCGGGATTCATCAAGGAGACGAGATGTTCTTTACCGGCTTCTGATAATCGGTAAATTTTCACTTTCCCTGTGTTGACAATATAAAGGGTGTCCGATGGATCGCCCTCATGGAAAATTAATTCCCCTTTCTTATAAGAGGTGGATTGAACGGTTTGCATAACTTCATCCATTTGTCCGGGCTCCAGATGATTAAAAATCGGAACGATTGAGACGCACATTTTGTCTGTATCCATCGTCGAGCAGTCATGATCTGTCATCAGCTTTTCGTTGTTCACTCTCTCCATTTGTCTTCCTCCTTCCAAATTGCAAAGGGGTGTTATGCCGGTTTGGTTTCGGCTTTTTTGGCCATTGTTTCGCTCTTATTTTTCTGACGCTTAAACCGTATTAATCTCATCGCGTTCAAGATGACAACGAGGACGCTTGCCATATGAATGAACATGCCGGTTGCCATGTGGATATAGCCTGCGACGACACCGCCCAAGAGGAGAAACACGGTTCCGAGGGCAATGATAATGTTTTGTTTCAGGTTACGCATCGTCGCTTTTGATAACGCATACGCGTGGGAGAATTGCCCTAATCGGTCGGCCATCAAAACAAGATCCGCGGTTTCCATGGAAACGTCTGTGCCGCCCTCGCCCATGGCGACGCCGATGTCTGCAGTGGCAATCGCGGGCGCATCGTTGATGCCGTCACCGGCCATCGCGACGGAGTAGCCTTCGTTTTGCAATTTCTCGACATAGGCTTGCTTATCTTCAGGCAGTTGTTTGGCATGGAATTCATCCAACCCTAACTTGTGGGCGACGAGTGCAGCGGTGTGCTCGTTATCCCCGGTCATCATGATTAGTTTCTTAATGCCATTTTCCCGGAGTTCCGCAATTGCTTGCGCGGCATCGTCACGGACTTGGTCGGCAATGGAAACAATGCCTTTTATTTGCCCATCAACGGCTGCTAAAATGGCTGTGTTGCCGTCTTTTTCACGTTCGATTGCGTGATGTTTAACGTTTTCAGGAATTGAAATTCCTTCATTATCCATGAGCGTTTGATTCCCAACGACGAGCTTTTGTCCTTCGACGATGGCCCAAACCCCGTTTCCTTTCACAACTTCGCCTTTTTCGACTTTTTGCTTAAGGGGAATATCTCTTTCTTGAGCTTCTTTCACGATGGTTCGGCCGAGGTGGTGTTCAGACATCGTTTCGGCTTCGGCAACTAAACGCAATAATTCGTCGGGTTCTTGACCGTTAAAGGTTTGGATATGCGTGACTTCCGGTTTCCCTTTCGTTAATGTCCCTGTTTTATCGAAGACAATCGTATCGACTTTGGAGAAGCGATCCATTACATCGCCGCCTTTGACAAGCGCACCCTTTCGAGCTCCATTCCCAATGCCGGCGACGTTTGAAACCGGTGCGCCAATGACTAAAGCACCTGGGCAGGCAACGACGAGAAAGATGATGGCTAAGTGAAGGTTCAACGTTGTAAGAAAGACGAGTACGGATAAGACGATAATGGCAGGGGTGTATATGTTGGCGAATCTATCTAAAAAACGTTGCGTGTTTGATTTGGCATCTTGAGCCTCTTCCACAAGTTCGATAATTTTAGCGAACGTCGTATCGTCCCCAACTTCTTCAGCTTCCATTTCGATGTAGCCATTATCCACGATGGTGCCACTGAAGACTTCATCTTTTTTTGTTTTAGATACCGGGATGGACTCCCCTGTGATGGCTGCCTCATTTAATGTTGCTTCTCCTGTGAGAATGCTGCCGTCAACAGGGATTTTCCCTCCGGGTCGAATAATAACACGGTCGCCTTCCACAACGTCTTCAACCGGTATGGTGACGGACTCCCCATTTCGGGAGACTACGGCTTCCTGGGGTGCCATGTCAACTAATTCTTTGATGGATGAACGTGTTTTTTTCAATGTTCTGGCCTCTAGATAGGCCCCAAAAAGAAACAAGAAGCTCACAACCGCTGATTCCACGTATTCACCGATAAAAAGCGCGCCCACGATCGCGATAGTGACGAGAAGGTCAATGCTAAAAGCTTTCATGCTAAGGGATTGAATGGCTTTAATCGCGATGGGCACTCCTGCGACGACGGTGGCGATGATCAAAGCACTCTGTTGTACGCCCGTGTAGCCGGTTAAAAAAGCAATGAGCGCAATGATTAGGAGTGCCCCTGCGATGAACGTTAAACGGTTCGTTTGCTTATGAACCCAGCTTATCATTTTAGGCGTCCCCTTCCTAAGCTGTTGTTTTAGAGATAATCGGATAATCGAGTTCTGCAAGAATGGTTTCCAACTGTTCGATGTTTATTTCCGATCCATCATATCTCACTAATATTTTCCCTAATTGTCCATAGACGTTGATCGCCAATATGCCTGACTGCTCATAGAATCGATCTTCGATTTTCTTGGCACACCCTACACATGTCAGAGGATGGATTTCAAATACGATTTTTTTCATGTCGATCTGTCCTTTCTGATGTTTTGGGAATGCCCGGTAAGGCTGCCGGACATCCCGCGATGGATCTTGAATGTTAGGATACTTTTGATGAAAGCACCGGGTAACCTAATTTGGTAATCGTTTCTTCCAACTTGCTTGCTTCCACTTTTGACTCATCAATTTGCGCTTTCACTTTGCTGGCGTTAAAGAGGACTTGCGGATCCTTGACACCGTCTATCTTTTTCAATTTCCCTTCGATCTTTTTAATGCAAGAAGGACAAGTGAGGGTTTCCAATTCGAATTTAACGGTTTTCATTTAAACATCTCTCCTTTGTGGTTTGGTCTATCTTAAGTGTACGCCAGCTATTTCAATTGTTCCTTGACGTAGGTCAAGATTCTTCTGATGCTGTCCTATTCTCGAATTTTGTGCTTAGTATGATACAATGAATACTAGAATTAAAAGCCTGTGGTGGCGGGCGTACATAGGATTACTTGACTACATTAAGGAGGTAAAATGATGTACAAAAAAATTCTTGTTGTCGTTGATGGGTCCGAGCAATCGGATCAAGCATTGCAAAAGGCCATTCATACGGCCGATCGATATGATGCTGTCCTTCTGATCGGGCATGTAATCGACACACGCAGTTTTCCGAGAGCAAGCCCATACGGGGATAATTTGTGGAACGAGATCAAAGAGGGTGCCGATGAATTGCTTGAAAAAAGCAAAAAACAAGCAGAATCTTTTGGTTTAAAAGAAGTTAGCACGGTTATAGAATCGGGAAACCCTCGTGTTGTCATTCCGAGGAAACTCATAGATGAACATTCCGTGGACTTGTTAGTTATTGGCGGAAGCGGCCTCAATACCGTTGAACGCATGTTGGTTGGGAGCGTAACGGAAGCAAGTGTACGACGTTCGCCATGTGATGTCCTTACCGTCAAAATCGAGGCAGATGAAACGCTGTACAATAATCTTATGGTGGCCGTTGATGGTTCCGAGCAAGCGGAAAATGCATTGGCGAAAGCGATAGAAGTGGCAAAGGTACACAATTCGTCGCTTAAAATCATTAATGTCGTCGAGGTTCATGCAGGGCCCTATACCCATAGCGTGTTATCCGCGCATCAACAAGGCAAGGACGAGGAAGACAAAGATAAAGACGTGGAGCAAAAACAAATGTTGGAAGAATACAAGCAACAGGCGGAGGATCAAGGGGTTCAAGACGTAGAAACCATTCTCTATTACGGTAACCCTCGAATGGTAATCCCGCGAACATTAAGTGATGATCACGATATTGATCTACTCGTTACGGCGGCGACGGGTCGGGGCGCAGTAGAACGGTTTTTCACCGGTAGTGTCGCCAGTGCTTCCGTGCATCACGCGCCTTCCGATGTTCTCACGGTAAAAGAATGATAGCTTGCGGCTAGGTGACCTAAAGCATTAGGTCACCCTAATTCATCTTTCCTTAAGATTGAAAAAGAATCATTAAAATCAAAAGTAGACTGTGAACGGTATGATGGAAAGCGGCTAGATTCATCGGATTAAATGCATCATCGGCATAAAAATGGCGTACAAGCACAATGGCAGCGGGGAGTGAAGCGAGCACTAAAAACGATTGAAAAGGCTGCTTATATACGTGGCGGTTAAGATGACGAGGAGCAAGCGTATGGCATTTTTCCTGCCGATACGGATGGGGACCGTGCGTCGGGTGCTGCTATCTTTTTTGATATCACGAATGTTATTCGTCAAGATCATGGAAGCCATTAATAACGAGAAAGGGAACGCATAGAGCAACGTTTCAATCGTTATGGGAGCTCCTTGCACGAGAACGGCAATCATGATTGGCAAAGGCCCGAGGCTGATAGCGGCAGCTATTTCGCCGAGACCTAAACTGGAAAGGGATCGTCTGCCGGCGGAATAACAATAACCGATGACGAGGCCGATAACACCGATGGGAATAATCCAAAAACTGCTCTCTTGGGCCAGCCAAAGCGTTAGAGCGGAAACAAGCACCATGAGTCCAATAGAGACATAGGGCACCTGCGCGTAGTGTGGACCTCGGAAATCGGCGGCGGATTCTTCTAATACTTCCCACTTTCCTTCTTCTTGCCCCTTCATATAATCGAAATAATCATTTAGCATGTTAACGGCTGCTTGGACAATCACGCTCGTGATCAAAAGAATTACAAATAGCATACCGTTAAAATCTACATATTGAGCCGCTAGAAGAGTACCGGCAGTTATAGACATAACCGAACCGGTTAACGTTGGCGGCCGAATTAGCCGAAACCAATTGGAGTGATAGATATAGCTGTCAGGCATTGCTTTGTAACCGAATAATTGTGCCATTTTGCAGTCACTCCTCGTTAAAGCATGATCATCAGTGTCAAAAGAATCACAAAGCCGAGTCCCTCGACGCTTTCCACTAAAGCCACGCCAAACAATGCGCGGTTTAACTGGCGGGGACGCCCTTTTTCGGCTGCTTCCCATAAGTGATCGTTGGCTAATACATTCAATGCCCGGCGATAGCCGACGAAGGTGCCCCAAAGTAGTGTTAAAATACCGGTTATTAGCGCTGTGAACCAAAGATTCCCATATGTGGTATGCCAGATTGTTTCCCAACTTTGTACCGGCCCGAGAATGGTTCCGAGCACTATTCCGGTTAAAATAACACCAATCCCTGCCAAGGAAAAAAGGTGGTGGCTATGCTTTAATATAACGGCGAGTGCCTGCCGCTGTGCCCGTACGGTAAGTTTTTTTACCGCGGGGAATACGCCCCATCCAATGAAAAGCAAACCTCCCACCCAGATGATCGCGAGGAAAATATGGACCCATAACACTGATTGATAAAGTGTCCAGCTCATGGGAGATCCCCCCTCACTGTCATTATGAAGGGAAATTACTGGACTTTCCTTGATGGAGATCAAGATTATCAGGGAGGGAGAAGAGTTGCTCAGGGAGATATGTGCAAGGGACGAAATGGGCGGCCCGTGCCTAGATTGGTCTTATATACAGATTAAACCTCTCGTTGTCCCATTGAAAAAAGCATGCATGCCAGATTGTAATAATTCCTGACATGTCATGCTTTCTTTTTTGCAGTTGAGGGTTTCACCTTCGCCCCTCCAGCGGAAGGCTATCATAATGTCATACCATTGGTCTTATGAAATCAAAACGTGCCACTCCCATCGTCATTATAATACATATTTCATATTTATTGGACAGGAAGACATTATGTTTATGTCAAAAACCATTGTAAAACGAGGAGCATCTATTTTCATGGGCGAGCAAACAAATCATTTACCAGAAGCCGACATTCGAATTATTTTGCGGGCGGCTGATGAAATTATTGGCGTCGGTGGGCGGACGCTTCTAGCTAAAATCTTGAAGGGATCACGTGAGAAAAAGGTGTTACAATTCGAATTGGATGCGTGCCCGGCATATGGGTGTTTCCAGTCATCTAAACTGCAGGAAATCATGGATAAAATTGATTGGATGATTGACTATGATTTCCTCGATATCGAGTATAGTGGAAAATTACCGATGATCGTTTTTACGGAGCGAGGTTGGCAAATAGAACGTGACCAAATGGCAGATGAATTGTTACATGAATGGGATCTATGGTTGGCAGAAGAGAATCCACCCCCGGACATGGGTTATTTAAAAGATCGCAACCGGCAAATGATCTTTTTATTTCTTGCAAAAATTAGAGAGGCGGGGGACATAAAGTACATTCCTTATTTACAGGAATGGGAGAAAATAGACTACAAGAAGGTACGAGCCGAGATTCGTACAACAACCCAAGTGTTGGAAGCAAATGAACCCATTGATCATGAATTAATACGAAAAAGAAGGGCGTCTATCGAGGAAGCATTGAAAGGATCGGCCCCCCGAGATCTTCTTTTAAAATGTTGGGAATGCGGAAAACGCTTTACTTTCACAGTGGGGGAGCAACATTTTTATAAAGAAAAAGGGTTCGTTCACCCTAAAAGGTGTGATGCTTGTCGCGACCGGAGATACACAGATATTTTTTAGGATCTTGTCCACAAGCGTCTTAATGGATCGGCATCATATACGATTTAATATCGGGTCAATCGCCGGAATTATAACGCAAAGCAGCTGTATGCGATATAAAATCGGGGTGATCGCCAAAATTATAACGTAAGACGGTGTGATGCGGTTTAATATCGGGTGAATCGTCAAAATTATAACGCAAGAAGGGGTCATGCTGATCGGAAGCTTTTGCAAAATCGCACGGGAAGTATTCGTCTTCACGTATTCACTGTTTGAACCGGTTCACTCTCTTGTGCTGCAAACTGTTTCGTGATCGGATTATAATATAAAACTTTCTCTTTTCGTTCGCCCCGGAACTCTATATTAAGCCGGTATTCAATCATCGGGATGCAATAGAGGATCGCGTGCTCAAGGGCTGGTTCAATTTGAACGTCATATTTATTTTTAATATCCAGCAGCTGTTTGTCGCGCTCAACGGCAATGGCGTTTGTTTTCGCTTCGATATCTTTCTTTTTTTCTTCTGTGATGCTTTTTCTCGAAGCTCTCTTTTTGTTTTCTTCCATTAACTCTGCATAATATTCTTCAATACGGTCAATATCTGTTTGGAGTGCTTGATCTTCCAGTCGGCTGTTCTTTTCATCTTCTGCTTGCTGGACGTCGGCCATGGCGACCTCAAACCCGTTTTGAAGATCGAACGATTTGGAAAATGGAAGATTGTACATGGGCGTCTGCTGATAAATGATGCGGTTTTGTTCTTCCTCGATCGTACGATCGACTTGATCGGTCAATAAATCCACCCATATTTCTTTCGGAGACGCCTCTTTTTGATCGGAGATATAGTAAACCTTAAACTGAAACATCCCCCAGGCACCCATGACCTGCCTTTCCTCTGTAATCGTCATTTGCCCCGGCTCATCCGGCATGCTTTGTTGAATTTTCTTGAGTGGGTTCGCGAGTTCGAGACGTTCGATCTCTACAAAACGAACGGTGCTTTTTGCTTTTTGGCTTGCCAGTTCCAACAATTGGTCCAAAAAGTAACTTCCAAAGGTGACAAACTCCGCTTCAGGATTTTCTTGGCTGACTTCAAAATCGAAGGCAAGCGTCAAATCCGTTTGACCTTGAAAATAACCTTTATATTCTTCGGGAATGAGCACCTGGCAGAGAGCATATTCCACGGAAATTACGACACCGCCCAAAGTTTCAATCACTTCAGAAACATATTTTTGCAGATTCATGTAGCTCCCTCCCTAAAATAAGTGCTTGTCCAACTTTTTGATTTTATTGATCTGTTCTTTATTCTGCAACATTTTCTCGCCGATGGCATCCATTTCCCGTTCCATAGTTTCTTGGGTCTCGGCATCAACCCACGTATTCATGACAATATCAGAAAAGTCTTCTTTTGCTTCTATGTCTCCGAGAATCATATCCACTTCCCCGACAACCAACTCAAACATATTAACCTTGCGATCTAAAATATGCAGGATGTAGTGTTCGAGCGTGTTTTCGGCGACTAGATTATAAACATAAACATCCCGTTGTTGCCCGATACGATGGATTCGGCCGATGCGTTGTTCGATGGCCATTGGATTCCAAGGCAGGTCATAATTGATCATCGTATTGCAAAATTGCAGGTTTCGCCCTTCCCCGCCAACTTCCGTGCTCACTAAGACTTGGGCACGATCCCTGAAAAAGTTTACTTGATCCTCTTTTTCTTTCCGCTTTAATCCGCCGTGAAACTCGGCGACGAGAAAATCGTGATCTTTTAGAACGGCGGCCAACAGCTGTTGGGTCTTTTTATATTTGGTGAAAACAAGTACTTTCTCGTTCGTTTGCGATAGAATCGAAATCAACTCACGCACCTTGTTGTTTTCGTTGGCGTCCTTTTCCGTGATAACTCGCGCTTGCTCATAAATAGCTTTTAGGCTTTGGCGATCAATGTTATTTAACTTATCGTTCGCCACTTGGTTGGATAAGGATTGGACGAGCGTGTAAAAGGAACTGCCCATTTGTTCTTGTAATGTTTTCAGTTGAAAGCGACTCATGCTAGGGTGCTCATCATTGTATTTACTGCGGATAAAGGCACTTAATTCGTCATAAACATTTTGCTCGTCAGCAGACAAAGAAACGGTCGTCGTCTGTGCTTTTCGTTTCGTGAATTGTACGTCCACATTGTTTCGTTTATTTCGGATCATGACATCCGAGAGCAGTCGTTTCAGTTGATCCACGTTTTTTGCTTCCATGCCTTGGTTGTCTTCGACAAAATGTTTCTTGAAATAGCGATAGGTTTTAAGCTGCCCGGGTTTTAATAGCGTGATGAGATTATACAGTTCTTCGAGGTTGTTTTGCACCGGTGTTGCCGTTAGTAGGAAAATATATTTTTTGTAAATCTCATTGATAAATTGCCAGGCAAGAGTATTGCGGTTTTTGAGATGATGGGCTTCATCAACGATCACTAAATCATATTGAACATTCGTAATCGCGTTGCGATGTTGCTGTCGTTTTGCGGTTGCAAGTGATGCAATCACTTTCGGAAATTCAGCCCAAGCTTGATCCCCTTGTTTTTTAAAGACTGAGGAATCCGCGCGGATAAAGTCTTGATTGAACTTGCGTTTCATTTCATCCTCCCATTGCTGTACGAGGGAAGGCGGGCACAAAATGAGAATTTTATTGGCCAAACCTCTCATGATATATTCTTGCATGGCGATCCCGGCTTCGATGGTCTTCCCCAGCCCAACTTCATCACATAAGAGCGCGCGCCCTTTGAAGCGGTTCATGACGGATTTCACCGTGTTTGTTTGATACTCAAAGATTTCCAAATCACGCAAATGAGGCAAACTGATGAGACTGTCTTGGTCAGCATTGGAATCAGATTTAAATTGCTGCGCAATCTTGTATAGATCAAACCATTTATCATCGCTTTGCTTGAAGTTGCTTAAAGCATCCAACACTTCGTGTGTCCGTTCTTTCGTTTCAAGCGGGATTTCGTATTGATTGATCGGTTCCCAAGATGGGGTAGGGGGTGTCGTAATCTTGACCTGTGCTTGAGCTGTCTGTTCTATCAATAAATAATGGTTGTCATAGGGGTTAAAAAAACCTTTAATGCCTCTTCCTTGGATCGTTTGATCATCCCAATGGATGGTAAATTCCCGTTCCAGGTCGTTGTCATTCATAAATAAATAGGTTTGTTTTTTTGCATCCGTGTCCGGACTGATGGCTCGGAAAAAAGTGAGTAATCTCTCATCCATTTCGAGCGCGTTAATCTCCAATAATTCTTTGTTTAACTGAAATAGATAGGGTTGGATCGCGACCACTTCCCTTGTGAAATGTAGAAAAGAATACTATTTTCTATTCTATCAAAATGTTTCCATGATAGGAATCACCGGAAATGAACATATATCAGCCGAAATAAAAATCAATCAGGGAAAAACACCTTGATTGATTTTTGAAATGTGGACTCGACAATCTCATCTTGCTTGGTGTTGGTTTTTACCGTTGATCGGATACTAATGACACGGTTAGACGCCCTTTAATCGGTTCGACTTCCGCTGTTCGGGTGCTAATTGTATGATTGGTGACCCTTCGAGCGTGTTTTTGCCTCTGTTCGGGTGCTAATTATTTGATTAGTGACCCTTCACCCTGGTTTTAGCTACTGTTCGGGGTCCTAACCCAGCTATTGTAATCGTCCATTCGAACGCTATATATGGTAGAGTTTTGCATGCGAAAGCCAATAATCGCGTTGCTCCCTTCTCTTCCGCTTCCTGAGCCAGAGCAAAAGGTGGGAAAATGGATTATCCATAAAATAGCCACCGCTAGTAGTAATAAAAGAAATTCTTTGGTAGATTAGTTCTAATAGACTTTACGGGAAAGGAAAGAGAGCGCATGGTTAACATAAGTTATAAAGCATTCATGGAAGAAGCCAGATTGCGCTTGGACGATTTTTCGAAAGAGGATCTTCAAACCCTTATCTTGCAATGGGCAAGTAACGAGCGCCCATCTAATCGGGAAGTATTTTTGACCAAGCTGGCTGTCAAAGAAGGGAAGTCATCGGTCAGTCATGACGATGAGGCTCTGATAGAAGAGATCGAAGCATTTGCCGAAAGAGTGGAAGCAGGAGAGTATGTAGATGGATTTGGCTGGGACCCTGAAATCCTGGACGAAAGAGAGTTCGGCGATGAGGGTTGGGTCGAGGAAATGGACGATTTTTTTCTGGATACAAGAGACTTGCTCAAAGAGGGTAATTACGAGGTCGCCGAAAAGGCTTATAGAAAATTGTTCGAGGTATTGGCAATGGGAGATGAAGGTTTGCCTGGCACTGATCCCCCTGACCATATGCTGGATGTAGACGAGGACGAGCATCGTGCTCTTTTTTATCGGTCGGTTTATTTGAATGCTGACGCAAAAGAACGGGCGGATACGTTATATGATGCAATGGTCGATGATGGTTATGTGCAGCTGAAAGATGTAAGAGATTCATTAGATGCGCCATTACCGGATTTTCATGATTTTTTGGGAGAATGGATTGAGTGTTTAAAGGGAAAACCTCCTTCGTTAAATGTCAGCGAGTTACTTAGGGAAGCTGTTTTCCTTAAAGGGGGCATTCCGGCGATTTCGGAATTTGCGAAAGTCTATGCCGAACAATTTCCAAAGGCATATGTGGATTGGATAGAGGCTTTGGAACATGAAGGGGATTCAGCATCCGTTATTGAAGCCGCCTCAGAAGGGTTGACCAATATTCCGAGTAATTATGCGGTGCGGGCAGAAGTCGCGGAAAAACTAGCAAAAGTCGGTGAGGAACGCGAAGATGATAAGCTGAGATTTACAGGCTTTAGAGAAAGTTTTCACTCCAATCCTTCCATGGAGTATTTGCTTGATCTGTATCTTATGGCGAGAAAAGAAGACTGTTTCGCTGAAATCAACGACGAGGCTGAAAAAAGACTGTTAGAACTCGAAAAGGAAGATCGTGATTTTACCTTCCGCAACATAGAAAGGCGTCGATCTATGTTTCAGGAGTGGGTGCTTATTCATGCGCGACTACTCGCCGGAAAGCATGAAAAGGTGTTTCGCATGTGTGAAGGAAGGGACTCACTCGGATGGAGTTTCGGATCAAATCCAAAACCTGTGATGCTCATTTTTTTGATGGATGTTTTGTCCAAAAGAAACAAACGTTCCAAAATTATCAATGACCAATGGAGATATACTATTGGTTCCTCTGAATTGGATAAGTACATGAAAATCATCGACTATGTAAAAGAAACCATTGAACTAACACACGAACAGGATCGCTTTTACCTTGACTGGTGTAAAACTGAAGCAGGCAGCAGAATTGATGCGATCGTCGGCAGTCAAAAGCGGGGAAGCTATCATAAAGCGGCCAAAATATTGGTGGCGATGGCCGAGACATTGGCAAGTAGAGGCACCGTGCAAGATGGAAATGATTTTATAGAAAAGTATCGATTAAAATATCCAAGGCATTCCGCGTTTAAAAAGGAACTTACCAACGCCTTACAAGAATCGGAATTGTAGTGAAGATAGCAGGGTGGAACCGCAGATGACCACCTGCTTCAGTACAGAATGGCTGATAAATCGTTTGTTTTGGCTGATATATTGATGATTTTGGCTGATATCGAGGCGTTTTCGGCTGATAAACGATATAGCGACGGCGCCCCGATCTGCCTGGGGCCTCTCTCGACCACTTTAGAATCTCTGAATCACGCCACTACCGCCGCGGGTGATGAAAATCCCCACTTTTCCCGCCGGTTTTTTCAACAAGCAGGGTTTCTTTAATGATCATCGATTTATCGACAGCCTTACACATGTCATAAAAGGTGAGGGCAGCCGCGGTGACGGCGGTTAAAGCTTCCATCTCGACGCCGGTGTTGCTTTTTACCGTAACGGTGGCGCGGATGATGAGTTCGTATTCGTCATCGGTCTTTTGGTATTCGAAGGATAAATCGGTGCCCTGGAGCGGAATCGGATGGCACATGGGAATCCAGTCGGGGGTTTTTTTCGCACCCATCACACCGGCAATTTGCGCAGCTTGCAATGGGTCTCCTTTTTTAAGGTCTTCGCTTTCAATTGCTCGGTATAGTTCTTCGGTCAACACAATACGGCTTTCGGCTGTGGCGGTACGGGTTGACTCTTGTTTTTGTGAAATATCAACCATTTGCGCGCGGCCTTCTTCATTATAATGGGAAAACTTACTCACGGTTCTTGCCTCCAGTCTTCTGGGCGATTGATGTTAATAAAAGCCGGATGATCGGCCGGAAAAGGTAAATGATGGGTGTGGACGGTATCATATAAAGCTTTCATGCTGCTTTCTTTTTTTACCAGTTCTCGCAATGCCGGCAAACAACGCATGTGATAAGCGGCATGCAGCGGCTGAAAGCGCCCGTCGGTCGTTGGCAAGATGATGGCTGCATCGGAACGCTTATGTGCTGTTTGAAGAACGGACCTGACCGTGACTGCGTCGACATACGGAACATCCCCTGCCAAAACTTGCAGCCAATCGAACGGCTCGGTTGACAATTTTTCCATGGCTGTATGTAACGCGCGCAATGGACCCCCGTGGGGCTGTTCCTCGATGATAACCGGATGATTTTGAAAAACTGGCGCCAGTTCCGGGTTAGTTACGATGTAGATCGATGAAATTCCGGCGTTTTGCATCGTGACGATACTTTGATGATAAAGGGGTTCGCCATGATAGGCCTCAAAAAGCTTTTGCCTCCCATACCTGGACGATCGTCCACCGGCGAGTAGAAGACCGGCAACGTTCATTTGCGCAACTCTCCAACGATATGGGGAAGCACCGGCAAAATCAGATCAGTCATGGCGAGGCGCACCGCATTGGACGAGCCGGGGAGAGCAAAGAGAGCGGTTTGGCCAACCGTGCCCGCGAGCGCGCGACTGAGCATCGCCTTCGCCCCGATTTCCTCATAGCTTTTCATCCGAAACAATTCACCGAACCCCTCAATTTCTTTATCGATTATTCCGTTTACGACTTGGTAAGTGACATCTTTGGCGCTAATTCCAGTCCCGCCGTTCGTGATGACGGCGTCAAGTGATTGCCGGGATGTCCATTCATGGAGCGTGGATTGAATGGTTACCTCGTCATCCGGAATAACTTTATATTCGCTCACTTTATGTCGTCCCTCTTCCAAAAGAGAGTGAATCAACGCACCGCTCTTATCCTCATCCTTCGTACGCGTATCCGACATTGTCAATATCCCTACGCGAACCGAAGAAGCGTCGTGTTCGTGATGCATTCTTTTCCATCCTCCCGGGAGCTATGTTAAACTTGTTATAATATCACTATTTTAACAGTTTCGTACGTCGACACCAAGGAAGGAGGCCCCCGATGACTACAGATGTTCGTGACCAATTCTCGCGCCCCCTTCAAGATTTGCGAATTTCGATTATGGATCGTTGTAATTTTCGTTGTACGTATTGCATGCCGAAGGAGATCTTTGGCGATGACTATGTGTTTTTGCCGGAAGAAGAACTGCTTTCTTTTGATGAAATAACCCGGGCGGCGGAGCAATTTGCCGCGCTTGGGGTGAAAAAAATAAGGCTGACCGGCGGTGAGCCGTTGCTGCGCAAGGACGTGCCGGAACTGATTGCCTCCCTCCGCGAGATTGAGGGGATTGAAGATATTGCGCTGACGACGAACGCGGTGATGTTGCCCAAACAGGCGAAACCTTTGTATGAAGCAGGGCTTGAACGTGTGAACGTTAGCTTGGATGCGCTTCATATCGATGTATTTCAGGAAATGAGCGGACGCAAGACGAGTCCAAATGCTGTCTTGCGCGGGATCGATGCTGCAGTCGAAGCCGGTCTCGGGGTAAAAGTCAATATGGTTGTCCGAAAAGGGGTCAATGATGAGGAAGTGATTCCAATGGCGCGTTACTGCAAAGAAAAAGGGCTTAATCTGCGTTTTATCGAATTCATGGATGTCGGCCAGACGAACGGTTGGGATTTTTCCCAAGTTGTCTCGAAAAAAGAACTCCTTGAACGCGTGTCGCAAATTGCCCCGCTCGAGGCGCTGGAACGCAATTATTTCGGTGAAGTGGCCTCCCGATATCGATACCGGGATTCCGATGTGGAAGTTGGGTTCATTTCTTCGGTGACGGAGACGTTTTGCGGCTCGTGTACCCGGGCGCGTCTCTCCGCGGATGGCAAGTTGTTCACTTGCTTATTTTCCGAAGAGGGTTCGGATTTACGGTCGATCATCAGAGATGGCGCGACAGACGGGCAGATTCGCGATTGGATCCAAGGCGTTTGGGGAAAACGGGACGATCGTTATTCCGAACTGCGAACGGAAGAATCGGCGCGAAATCGCAGGAAAATCGAGATGTCTTATATAGGTGGATGAGCATATGGATCGTTATTCCAGACAAACTTTGTTCAAGCCGATGGGGATCGAAGGGCAGCGGGAATTGTCGAAAGCGCATGTGCTGATCGTCGGTGCCGGCGCTTTAGGAAGTGCCAACGCTGAAATGCTGACGAGAGCGGGCATTGGCACGCTAACACTGATAGATCGCGACTACGTGGAACACAGCAATTTGCACCGGCAACAATTGTATACGGAAGTCGACGCCGCCGATCAGCTGCCGAAAGCGGTAGCGGCGAAAGCCCACCTGCAAGCGATCAACCGGGATACGGATGTTCAGGCACATATCATGGACGCGAGCGCGTCCAATCTTGAACCGTTGCTTGAGTCGGTGGACCTTATGATTGACGGAACGGATAATTTTGATATTCGTTTTATTATGAACGATTTGTCGGCCAAGCATGGAATTCCGTGGCTGTTCGGCGCGTTCGCCGGCAGTTACGGGATGGCGTATATGGTAAGGCCTTGGGACGGGCCGTGCCTGAATTGTTTACTCACATCGATCCCGTCGTCGGTGATGACCTGTGAAAGTGACGGGGTGATCGCGCCCGTCGTCCAACAAACGGCGCTTTTGCAGCTTGTGGAAGCAATGAAATGGCTGACGGGCAACCGCGCTTCGGTGGAGGATCGTCTTGTCCTTTACGATGTGTGGCGCGGCGAACATCAACAGATGGGCGTTACGCGCGTGAAGAACGAATCGTGCCCGACATGCGGCGAAACGCCCGTCTACCCATACTTATCGACAGCTGAAGATGCTAAAACCGCAGTGCTCTGCGGGCGTGACACGGTACAAATCCGCCCGGACCAAAAGCGAAACTTCGATTTGACGAACTTGGAAACAAAGTTGCAAGCTTACGGGAAAACGAAGCGAAATCCGTATTTGTTGTCATGTGTGATGGGCGAGCAGCGCCTCGCTGTTTTTCAGGACGGACGGGTGCTTGTGCATGGGACAAAAAACATTGATCACGCTCGGGAAATATATGAAACATATGTCTTGTAAAAAAGGGGGTTCTCCGGATAATGGTAGAAAAGCGAAAACCGATGCCCGTTGCTGAAGCGGTACAAAGGGTTATGGATGTAGGCAATGAACCGAAAAAGGAATCGGTCCCCTTGCGAACAGTTACGGGCGTGTATTGGCCGAAGCCCTTGTGGCCGATCATGACGTCCCTTCGTTTGACCGATCGCCGTATGACGGCTTCGCCATTCGCGCCGAAGACAGCGCCGGAGCGAACCGAAACAATCCTGTTCATTTCCGCGTCATCGGTGAACTCGGAGCGGGGACGGTATTTTCACAGGAAGTGCAGGCAGGGGAAGCGGTGCGCATCATGACAGGCGCTAAAATCCCCGACGGATGCGACGCGGTCGTGATGCTGGAACTCGCGGACGAACATAACAGGGACGAGGTGTCCATTAAGCGAGCGTTTTCCTCCGGCGACAACATTTCTTTTCAGGGCGAGGATACGAAAAAAGGCACGTCGCTCGTACCCAAAGGCACATCGATTGATCCCGGAGTGATCGCCTTGCTTGCCACGTTTGGATACGCGGAGGTGCCGGTAGCGGCTCGCCCGCGCGTAGGCATTATCGCGACGGGGAGCGAATTGCTGGAGGTTCATGAACCGTTGGAACCGGGCAAAATCCGGAACAGCAACGCGTATATGATGGCGGCTCAAGTTGAGCGAGGCGGCGGGGAACCGATGCTTTTAGGAAAATTGCCGGATGATTTGGACGCTTGTGTTGAAGCGGTGTCGCGAGCACTCCAAGAAGTGGACGTGTTGATTACGACCGGTGGCGCATCGGTCGGAGATTATGATTATGTTCCCGACATTATTGAACGCCTAGGCGGAAGCCCTTTGTTTAATAAAGTGGCGATGCGTCCCGGAAGCGTTACAACAGTCGCTGACATAGACGGAAAATTGTTCTTTGGTCTTTCCGGAAATCCTAGTGCTTGTTTTGTCGGCTTCGAATTATTTGTTCGTCCGATTCTGCGCGGTTCTCTTTTTTCCGAAACACCGCATTTAAAAAGAACGAAGGCAACGCTCGGCAAGGATTACCCGAAACCGAATCCGTTCACCCGCTTCGTGCGGGCAACGTTGGAGGAGAATGATGGACGTTTCGTTGCCATACCCGGCGGCCTCGACAAATCGGGATCCGTAACCTCCATTGCCGGTGCCGACGTGCTGATTGCCCTTCCGGGTGGTAGCCGTGGCTACGAAACAGGGATGGATGTGGACATTTTCTTGCTCGACGATCATAAAGGAAGCGAGTGGCCATGGAACAACATTGTCGCGTCTTACAAGTCGTAGGCTATAAAAATAGCGGGAAAACAACTTTAATGGAAGAATTGGTAGAAGCTTTGTCCGCCCGCGGAATGCGTGTAGCCACGCTGAAACATCATGGCCACGGGGGAGCGCCGGCATCTCCGGAATCTTCAACCGATAGCGAACGTTTTTCCCAAGCGGGTGCCATCGCTTCCGCAGTCGAGGGGGACGGTATTTTGCGACTGTCCGCGGTGCACGAGGAATGGCCATTGGACCGGTTGTTGCGTATCCAGGCGGGGTTTGGACCAGATGTAATCCTCGTTGAAGGTTGGAAGCATGCGGACTATTCCAAAGTCGTCTTGCTGCGTGGTCGTGAAGACAAAGAAATTTTATCCAAATTTATCAATGTTTGTGGCGTGCTCTACCGGGGAGATAAGCCAGAAACGAGACTGCCTTCTTTTTCTCTCGATGAGCAATCGCACGATTATTTGCAATGGATCGTAAGCAAAGTGGAGGATAGCGATGCAATCAAATTTGTTTAATCTGACGTGGGAACCTATTGATGTGCAGCAAGTAATTGATAAAGTCGTTGATCGCAATTGCGGGGCGATTGCAACGTTTCTCGGAACGGTGCGGGAAATGACCGCAGGCAAAAAAACGCTGCAGCTGGAATATCAAGCCTATGAACCGATGGCCGTCAAAACCCTGGCGCAAATCGGCGAGGAAGTGCAGCGTAAATGGCCGGGGGCAAACGTAGCCATTACCCATCGGCTTGGGACGCTTGGCATTTCCGATGTCGCGGTCGTCGTTGCTGTCTCTTCCCCTCACCGAAAACCTGCTTATGAGGCGAATGCGTATATCATGGAAAGAATCAAAGAGATGGTGCCGATATGGAAAAAAGAATTTTGGGAAGACGGCACCCAATGGATCGGTGATCAACGGGAAACGACGTCTCATGAAGAGGAGGGAAATCGATGATACAAGTGCTTCTATTTGCCCGCATTCAGGAAGAAGTGGGAGCCGATCGTGTCGAAGCGGATGTGGCCGGCAAATCGATCAAAGAATTAAAGCGCTGGATGGAAGACCGTTATGAGGTGCCCTCGCTCGCGCGCACGATGACTGCCGTGAATGAGGAATTTGCCGGAGACGAAGAAGTGATTAACGAGGGGGATACAGTGGCTTTTATCCCACCGGTAAGCGGGGGATAAGTGTAAGGCCCGACCTTCACATGCATAGGGGCTTTTGAAGCAAGCCCCTGCCGTCCCTATTTTTTCACTCTCCTCGCGAAGTCCACGAATCGAAATTTATCGGATCGGTGCCTGGATTCCGTGTATTGAAAAAGCGTTGCATCTTCCAAATACGTATAGCTTCTAATAACGACGATGACATGATTTTCTGCCAGATCCAGATAGTTGTGATCCTCTTTCGAAGGTTCTTCAATAACGATTTCCTTATGGGCAAAGCTGATCGTAAGTTCCAGTTCGTTCTCGATGTAATCGTATATGCTTTGTTCGCTTATTTCCTTCGTTAAGTGTGGAACAGCCTGCGCTGAAAAGATATCTTTATCCAAGATGATACGTTCTCCGTCAATGTGCCGGACACGATGGACGTGCCAAACCATCCCTTCTTCCCCAAGTTGGCCAAGTTCCTGTTTCAATTGAATGACCTCGGTTTTCGTACGTGAACCCAGCTTTTGGCTAAGTTCCCGAAAGGTTGTTACCCCGGAAAAAGGAAAATTGATTCTCGACATATCCAGAACAATCGAGCCTTTTCCTTGTACTTTTTGAATATATCCGTGCTCGGATAACATTTTTAATGCTTTACGGATGGTTTCTCGAGAGGCATTGTACGTGACAGCCAACTGATGCTCGGAAGGCAGTGTTGTTCCTGCTTGATAACTGCCTGCCTCAATACGTTCACTTAATTGTTTGTAAATGTCTTGGAATTTCCTCTTCATTTTCCCACCTACTCCGTGAAATAAAAAACAAGCGATTCATAAGGAGCAAGCTTCATCGTTGCTCTCAACTCTTGGTTATCTCTATCGTTGCTTAAGAGTAAGGTTGCGTTTTTTTCAAGTAAACCTTCGGGGCAGGAGAACGTTGTTTCCGTTCCGTAAAAATTATTAATGACGAGAAGCGTGTCCTTTTTCCATGTTCGTTTGTACGCGAAAATTTGATCGTCATCCGGAGAAAGGAGTTCATAGTTTCCATAAGTGATGATGTCATATTCTTTGCGTAATCGAATTAATTTTTTATAGTGATAAAAAATAGAGTTTGGATTCGAAATTGCCTTTTCTGCATTTATTTCTTTGTAATCCGCATTTACATCGATCCACGGTGTTCCAGTCGTAAACCCGGCATATGGGCTGTTATTCCATTGGACGGGCGTGCGAGCGTTGTCACGGGATTTTTCTTTTAAAATCGCCAAAACGGTTTCTTCACGCACCCCATTTTGGAGGAGTTTCTCGTACATATTGTGGGATTCTACATCTCGGTAACGGGAAATATCATCAAATTTCGGGTTTGTCATGCCGAATTCTTCGCCTTGATAGATGTATGGGGTCCCTTGCATCATATGGATCGTAGTCGCCAGCATTTTGGCGGATTTACCATGATACGCTTGTTCATTGCCAAAACGGCTTACAACGCGCGGTTGGTCATGATTGCACCAAAAAAGTGCGTTCCAGCCCCCGCCTTCATGCATGCGCACCTGCCACTCGGAAAGAATGTTTTTCAGTGATTGGAAATTAAAATCAGCGAGTGCCCATTTTTCCCCGTTCGGATAATCGACTTTTAAATGATGAAATTGAAACGTCATGCTCAGTTCCTGGCGACTGGGATTGGAATATTTAATGCAATGATCAATGGATGTGGATGACATTTCCCCGACAGTCATACTGTCATAATTGGCCAAAACTTCCCGGTTCATTTCATGCAAATATTCATGTACTCGAGGACCATCTGTGTAAAATTTTCGTCCATCCCCGGAAGAATCATTAAGAAACCGTTGATCCTTGGAAATGAGATTTATGACATCAAGCCTGAACCCATCGATGCCTTTTTCAAACCAAAAGGTCATCATATCATAAATGTGTTTTCGAAGTGCTTCATTTTCCCAGTTCAGGTCAGCTTGTGTAACATCAAACAAGTGTAAATAGTAATCTTCTGTTGCCTCATTATATTCCCAGGCGTTTCCGCCGAATTTTGATTGCCAATTCGTCGGATCTTCTTTCCAGATATAAAAATCCCGGTAACGAGCGTCTCTGGATGTTTTCGCATTTTGAAACCAATTGTGAGACGTGGATGTATGGTTAACGACGAGGTCCATGATTAACCGCATCCCGCGACGGTGGGTTTCGGACAAGAGCTGTTCAAAATCTTCCATCGTTCCATAGTCGGAATTTATGGCATAATAATCGGATATATCATATCCATGGTCATTTTGCGGAGAGGCGTAAATAGGGGTCAGCCATATCACATCCACCCCCAATTCCTTTAAGTAATCGAGTTTTTCGATGATCCCCGGCAGATCTCCCATGCCGTTCCCGGTTGTATCGTTAAAGCTTTTTGGATAAATTTGATAGACGGTTGATCTTCTCCACCATTCTTCCATGTTCCTCACCCCTTGCTTTTATGGTACAGCATCATAACATGTATATACAAGTAATGGAGAAAAGAAACTGTAGGGGGCTACAGTTTCTCAGGATCATTCGTTTAAACTTTTCGGTTTTGCAAGGCGGGCGAAGAGTAACGTTAAAAGAAACGGAACGAGGATGACGATTACCATCCCGATGCCGAATGCACCCCAGCTGCCAATTTGGATCGAAAAGATGCCGGGTACTCCTCCGATACCAACGGACGTGGCAAGAACTTGGTTAATCGTAACAAACATCCCGGCAATGGATGAACCAATAATGGCAAAGATGAACGGGAAGCGAAAACGTAAATTCACCCCGAACAAAGCCGGTTCGGTAATGCCCAGCCAGGCGGATAGACCTGAAGTTCCGGATAAGCCTTTCAGGTTGTTGTTTTTGAAAACAAAATACATGGCAAATGCAGCAGAGCCCTGCGCAATATTGGACAATGCCAAAATCGGCCATAAAAACGTGCCGTCCGCTGCGGTTGTCAGTTGAATGTCTACGGCAAGAAACGTATGGTGCATGCCGGTGATAACGAGCGGCGCGTAAACGGCTCCGTACAGTAACCCTGCGAAGACGGGCAACGTGCCGAAGAGCCAAATAAATCCATCAATAATCGAATTCCCGATGGCAAATGTGATTGGCCCGATCACAATAAAAGCCAAGAAACCTGTGACAAGCAGGGCAATAGGCGCGACTAACAGCAGTTGAATGGAATCGGGAATTCGTTTACGTAAAAACACTTCCAATTTTGCCAGTATAATTCCTGCCACAAAAATCGGCAACACTTGACCTTGGTAACCGATCGCCTGAATTTCCAGACCAAAAATGTTCCATGTCGGAATGCTTTCTCCGGAAGCCACCGCTTCCCCGTACGCATTGGCATCCATCAAATCTGGATGGACCAAAATAAGTCCCATTACAATCCCCAAAAGGGGATTCCCGCCAAAACGCTTCACGGTCGACCAACCAATCAATGCCGGTAAAAACACAAATGCCGTACTGGCGATCACATTAATGATATCCGCGAAGTCGGCCCATTGCGGGTAAACATCAATAATGGAGGCTTCATCGAAAAAGATTCCTTCCCCTGTTAAAAGATTATCGATCCCAAGTAATAACCCTGCGGTTACGATTGCCGGAAGTATCGGGATAAAAACATCTGCCAGCACTTTGATCACACGTTGCAGTAGGTTCCCTTTATTCCCGGCATCTTCTTTGGTTTCCTCTTTTGATTGTTCTTCTCTGCCGGTGATCGCCATCAATTCTTTATATACTTTATCTACAACTCCGTTGCCGAGAATGATTTGTAGTTGTCCATTGGAGTAAAAAGAGCCTTTGACCGCTTCAATATTTTCGAGTTCTTCCGTGTTGACTTTTTCGGTATCGTTGACAACCATGCGAAGACGTGTCACGCAATGTGTTGCCGACGATATGTTTTCTTCCCCGCCTATCTTTTCCAAAACTTGTTCTGCTGTCTTACGATAGGTCGATCCCATAGTAACCCCTCCCACTGGCAACGCTTACATTAACAGCTGTAAACTTGTATATACAAGAACATGTCATGCATGCAGTTTATCTTGTATATACAAATAAGTCAATAAAGGATATTATAATAGTAGGATCTTGTTGTTCCTGTCGAAAAACGGTGTAAACACCATGGTTTATTCCGCCTGTAAGTGGGGGATAAGGATAATACATTAGAAGGAAAAGTGAGGGCTCCGTTGTATGTTCAAAAAGCTATTCAAAAGTAAATCCGATGAAGACACGATCTTCGCGCCAATGTCAGGGAACGTCATCAAGTTGGAAGACGTGCCTGACCCGACCTTTTCAGAGAAAATGATGGGAGAGGGGATTGCTATCGAACCTTCTGATGGGCAGGTTTTGGCACCGGTCAAAGGGAAAGTCGTGCAAGTTTTTCCGACGAAGCATGCGATTGGTATTGAAACAGAGCAAGGCGTAGAAATCTTGATTCATATCGGGCTGGAAACCGTGTCTATGGATGGGGACGGGTTTGAAGGCCATGTGGAAGAGAATGACAAGGTGAAGCCGGGCACGCCGCTCGTTACCTTTGATATGGAAAAGGTGAAGGAAAAAGCGGCCGGCACGATCAGCCCCCTTATTATTACGAATGGACAGGACAATGATCAAATGGAATTCTCGAATGAAACAGAGGTGGAAGCAGGGAAAACAACGCTTTTTACGTATCGAAGGGACTCCTGATGAAGGAGTCTTTTTTCGGTGAAACAGGTTTCATAAGCTGCTCATGACACAATGAATTAGGGTTTGCTGAAATGAAAAAATTCTTTCTGTTACAAGGGGTTTCCCCTGATGTGTAGAAAGAGAAATGCAAGGAAAAATGGCCGCTCACGGCTAAACCTTTGCACCTTATGATCAACATGCGAGGGATGACGCTGCAATGGCGAAGACTCCAGCGGAAAAACGGACGAGCCAAGACCCCGCAGCGCTGATCTTGCGCGAGGAGGCTTGGCCGTTCGTCCGCGGAAAGCGAAGCCATGGAAGCGACATCCCGCCCTTGCGATCAAGTTGTTCAGCAGCCTCGAATTAGAAAAAACTGACATTGAATGGTTCCATGAACTAATAATGAAACCATTCAATGTAAGAAAAAACCAATGAGGGCTTTCATCCGGAACATTCGCTCGGCAATGACGCGATATGGTAAAATGGTCTTGAGAGAAACAGGGAGGCCCACGATGACATTATATGATTGGCTCGTTTTCATTCATATATTTTCCGCGATTGCCGGGTTGGGTCCGGGGTTTGCCATGAGCTTTTTAACCCGTGGCGCGCGGACGATGACGGAGTTAAAGCATGCTTATCGATTGCGTCATCGGTTGCACCTTTTTGTTATGATTGGTGGTTCGTTGCTGCTGGTTACCGGGGTATGGATGGGTGCTTTGCAGCCCTCATTGTTTCAACAAGGGTGGTATGTCACGAGTTTAGCCCTGTTCCTTGTCGCTTTAGCATTCGGTCCATTTGTGTTGAAGCCGCGATCCAAGCCGATTAAAGCGTTGTTAAACGAACATACGGGGGAAGATATCCCGTCGGAATATTTCACGCTTTCCCGGAAAGTGTTTTTCTTTGAACATATCATCAACATCCTCTTTTTAATCATTATTGTGCTGATGATTTTGAAGCCTTTTTAAGTGGGTGATGGCATTGAAAAGGATCATTCTCTCGATATGTGGCTCGCTTTCCGTCGCTTTAGGCGTGTTGGGCATCGTGCTCCCCTTATTGCCGACGACGCCGTTTCTGTTGTTGGCCGCGGCTTGCTACGTTAGAAGTTCGGACAGGTTGTACCATTGGTTAATCACAAATAAACATTTTGGCCCGTATATTAAAAACTACCGTGCCGGTAAAGGGATCCCTTTAAAAGCAAAGGTGATAGCGGTGGTGACTTTATGGGTCTCTTTGGCTTTTACGATCTTTTTTATCATTTCCTTGGTAAGCGTTCAATGGCTGCTGTTTTTGATTGGAGCATGTGTCACAGTGTATATTCTTAAGCAAAAGACGTTATATTTAAGCGAAGCGCCGAACAATGAACAGCAGGCTGAAAGATAAAAGCACAATCACGCTCACCCACGCCCAAGCGAGTGCTGTGTCGCCGGCCTCCAAAGCGGTAAAGATGGCGATCGGCATCGTCTGTGTCTGGCCGGGGATGTTGCCGGCAAACATAAAGGTGGCCCCGAATTCCCCGATCGCCCGGGAAAAGCTTAGAATAAGCCCCGTAACAAGGGAACGGGAGATCAATGGCATCGAAATATGAAAAAATACTTGCCACTCATTGGCCCCGCTTACCCGTGCCGCTTCCTCTATTTCAGGTTCGATGGTTCCCAAACCGGTCTTGATGGCTTGATACATGAATGGAAATCCCACAACGACAGCAACGAGCACAGTTGCGCCCCACGTGAACATCAAGAATTGATCGAAGATAAAATCCATGGCTTGGCCTGCCCACCCGCTTGATCCGAAAATAATAATGAGAAGAAAACCGACAACGGTTGGCGGCAAGACGGTAGGGAGCATAAACAGCGTCTCCACGGCCGTTTTGCCCGGGAAACGCGCGCGAAACATCCAGCGGCCAAGGAGCGTTCCGAGCACAAAGATGATAACGAGCGCGGTGAAAGCGGTTTGGATCGAAATCAGGACCGGGCTCCAAAACTCACTCATTCCTCCAGCCCCCTGTATCCATATGTTTCGTAGACTTCTTTGGCTTCATCACTGATAAGATAATTATAGACCTTCCGAGCGGCCTCCGGGTGATCCGTGTCCTCGACGATGCCGATGGGATATAAAATGTTGGCGTGCAGGTTCGGATCAATCGTCTCCACGATTTCCACCCGATCAGAAGAAGCGGCATCGGTTGCAAAAACAAACCCTGCGTCCACACTGTTTTCTTCATTGTAAGTAAGCACTTGACGCACGCTTCTTGCTTGTACAATGTTGTCATTTAACGCTTCCCACAAACCTAAGTTTTCCAACGTTTCTTTTGCAAACATCCCCGCAGGCACACTTTCAGGCGTTCCGATGGCGATCATTTCCGCTTGCGCCAGGTCTTTGATAGTGTTGATCGGCGCATCCGTTTCCGCGGGTTGGATCAAAACAAGCGCGTTCGTCAGCAAGGACACGGATTGGTCCTGCTTGATTTTATTTGCTTCGACTAGTGCGTTGAAATCCGCTTCCGATGCCGATAAAAAAATATCGAAGGGGGCGCCTTGCTCGATTTGCCGTTGCAATGATCCCGATCCGCCAAATTGAAAGACGACGTCTATGTTTTCCGTGCGGTGATCGATTTCTTTTTCCAATTCCCGAAGGGGATCTTGCATGCTGCTGGCTGCCGCTACTTGTATTTCCGTCGTGTCTTCTTCCTGCATGGAGGTGCAAGCGGCAAGGAGCGTGAGCAATAATATGTAAAGAGAAGCCTTCAGGCGGGGCGGAAGACTTCTAAGCGAGGGCAAGAATTTTTTCATCACGCGTTTTTCGCTCCCGGGTCTCTGCGAGGTCGTATTTTTTCAATAAATGAAAAAGCTCGTTTAACGTTTCCTGATGTTGTTCCTGACGTAACAGGCCGGCGGCTTTATCGTAAATGTTTGCCGGCAAAAAAGGGTGCTGGCTTTCCAATTTTTCTTTGACTTGTTCCGGTGTGTGATCAATTGGGCAAGAAGACGCCATACTGGGTGACACTCCTTTCTTTTTCTTATTATCCCATATGTGGCAATGGCTGAAAAGGTTTCACTGTATGTTAAAATGGAGATAAAGCATGGGAGGAGAGGATTCGATGAAGCGCGCAGGGATTGTCGGCGGTCTTGGGCCGGAATCGACGGTTGATTATTACCAGTCCTTTATCCATAAGTATCAGGAAAACGTAAACAGTCAAAAGGTGCTACCAGAACTATTTATTAACAGCATCAATATGTATAATATTTTTCACTATATTAGTGAAAATCAGATGGATGAATTAATTGAATATGTCGGAGGCGCGGCGCGAAAACTGGAGGATATCGGTGCCGATTTTGTGATCATCGCGGCCAACACGCCGCATATTGTCTTTGATGAGGTTCGCCGGAAAGTCAATGTGCCGATGATCAGCATCGTGGAAGCGACGTATGAGCAGGCGGATGAACGCGGGTTGAAAAATGTAGGTCTTCTTGGCACTAAATTTACAATGGAACATGATTTTTTCAAACAACCGTTTTTAGCAAGCGATAAAAAAATCGTCGTCCCGAGTGAAGGCGAACAAGCGTTTATCCACCAAAAAATCGTGGATGAATTGGAAAACGGCATCGTAAAACAAGATACGAAGGACGCTTTTCTGAAAATCATTAACCGGATGATCTCGGAGGAAGGGCTAGACGGTCTCATTTTAGGCTGTACGGAACTGCCGATGATTCTGAATAAAGACGATGTTGATGTCTCGCTGTTGGATACAATGGATATTCACGTCGATAAAATGGTGGAGCAAGTGCTTTAAAACTGCTCGGGGAGGGCCTTATGCAAGAGTGGGTCGGCCATTGCACTCGTTGCAACAAGGACGTTTATTGTTTTGATGGCTTTTTGAAGGGCGTTTATAAAAAGAACCGCCTTTATTGCTTTGCATGCGATGAGGTGGATAACTATATTTTTGACGAGCAAGACTAAAGTTATGAAGGCAAGTACTGGATTGAATAAATCGGCCGTCTCCAGCCAAAATAACGAAAGTGAGGATCATGTTTTGTCATGGTCCCTTTAAATAAAAAAAGCTGGAGGCGTTCCCATGAGCGAAGTTATTCGTCCTGAAGCAGAAGCTAACGATCGTGCCGTTTCTGAAGAAGTCAGCGAACTGAAACAGCAGCTTAAGCAAATGCAGCAACAACAGCAACAACAAAACCAACAATCGTCCGGCCAGCAATCGTCCGGCCAGCAATCATCCGGTTCACAACCTTCTAACCAGCAGTTGAATTCTTTGTTGCAACAACTGCAGCAGTTCAGTGACCAAACGACCCAACAGAGTCAACAAGCGGATCAGCAACTTCAGCAGTCAATGCAACAGGCCGTAGATATCCTCAGCCAGGGTTTGCAAACCGTACAATCCAATCAAGCGTTAAGTCAGGTGAACCAGGCGTTAAAACAGGCCGAGCAACAACTTGACCAAATCAGCCAACAATCGCAGCAACAGCAACAACAACAAAATATGATGAATCAAATGCAGCAAAATCAACAAAGCCAACAGCCTCAGCAAGGTTCGCAAGGGCAACAGCAAGGAGCTCAAGCGTCTCAATCAGCAGGAAGCCAAAGCTTCCAGTAACCTTTTCGGATAGGCTGTATAGCGTCGTTTTTGGCGTTATACGGCCTTTTGCGTTAATATGAACAAAAAAGCAGGGAGTGGGGAGATGAGACATTTAGAAGGGAAGCACATAGCCTTAACGGCATCACGCAAAACCGAGGAAATGCAGACGCTTTTACATAAACAAGGGGCGACAAGTGATGTACGTTCGATGCAAGGGACAGTAAGGCAAGACAAGGAAACCGTCACCCATCAAATGAAAGAAGATCTGGACTGTGAAGTCAGCTGGTTTATTTTTACAACGGGGATGGGAGTCACTACGCTTTTGGCGTATGCGAACGAAGCGGGGATCGAGGATGATTTTTTAAGAAAAATAAAATCGTCCCGTGTAGCTGCACGCGGGTATAAAACGGTTGCGGCATTAAAAAAAATAGGGGCGGACGTGGACGTACGTTCAGGTGATGGAACAACCGCGGGGTTGAAGAAGCAGCTGGAAGCTATTCGTTTTTCCGGAGAACGCGTAGTTATTCAGCAATACGGCACATCTTCTCCGGTACTGGAGAACTTTTTCGTTGATCAGGATGCAGACATTCAAACGTGGCTGCCTTACATTCATTATGCTCCGGAAAAAGAAGCGGTGGATGTATTTATCCAAGAGTTGGTTGATGAAAAATACGATGCGGTGTGCTTTACGAGTGGATTGCAAGTGAAATCGTTATTTGGCCGAGTGGGTGTCATAGGAGAACGTGAGCGATTATTAGCGCTTTTTGAGAATCGGATGATTGCAACCGCGGTCGGCAAAGTAACCGCGGAGGCGCTCCATGAAGAAGGACTGCAACGTGTCGTTTCGCCAACAACCGAGCGGATGGGCGCGATGATTGTTGAACTCGGACGGTATGTGGCGGAAAAATAAACGGGAACACTTGTTTTATTTTGGTTGGTGGGGTATACTGATTATATAGATGGATGCCACGGTCCACATATCTATTTCTGAAAAGAAAGAATGTGTTAAAATTGATGGAAACGACCGTTGTGCGTGAAAAGCCAACAGTATACCCACGCCATGATCAATTATTCAAACAGTTGCTTCACACATTTTTCGCTGAGTTTTTGGAAGTATTTTTTCCGGAGGTTCATAAGGAGATCGATGTTAATGAAATACGGCCAGTGTCAGAAGAAATGTATACCGATCTGTTTGAAGGTGAACGTAGGCAAGTGGATGTTGTTATTGAAACGACGCTAAAAGGGGACGACACAGTTATTATCATCCATGTTGAGCCTCAGAGCTATGTGGAAGCTAACTTCCATGAAAGGATGTATCATTATTTTAACTTGCTGTATTGGAAATATCGGAAGCCGATTTTGCCGATCGCGGTTTTTAGCTATGGTAAAAATTATGAAGAACAGGATCATTTCAGCATTTCATTCCCATTCTTTCGTGTGTTGTCCTTCCAATTTTTGATGTTGGAATTGCGAAAAAAGAATTGGCGAGAATATTTGGAAACGAACAATCCCGTAGCTGCAGCGCTGCTCAGCAAAATGGGCTATGCCGAGAAAGAAAAAGTACAAGTAAAAAAAGAATTCCTGCGGATGATCATGAACATGAAGTTAGATGCAGCGAAAAGCGCTTTCATCATTGGTTTTTTTGAAAGGTATTTAACGCTAAACAAAAGGGAGGAGGAAGAGCTGATGACGGAAATCGAGCAATTGCCAAATGAAGAAACAGAACACCTAATGCAGTTGTCCAACTCATGGATAGAAAAAGGCATGGAAAAAGGCATGGAAAAAGGTATGGAAAAAGGCAGGGAAGAAGAAAAGAAAAACATCGTCGTGGAGATGCTGAAACAAGGCCTAGCCATAGACCTCATATCGGAAGTAACGAAACTGGATCGGGAAGCAATTGAAGACATAAAAAGGGCTTTGTAAGGTTGTTCTATCAAGTTTGGAGCAGCCTCGTTTTTAGAGAGGTGAGAAGAATTGCAGGCAATTTTATACGTGGGACACGGCAGTCGTGTGAAACAAGGAACTGAGCAGTTTGAAATGTTTATTAACCGAGTTAAAGGAAAATATGAGGAAACCAAGATCCAGGAGATCGCCTTTATTGAGCTTTCGTCTCCGACGATTATGGAAGGGATCTCGTCCTGCGTTCAACGAGGTGCAACGAAGATTGCAGTCGTTCCAGTTTTACTCCTAACCGCCTATCACGCAAATGTGGACATCCCCCGCGAGATAAAAAAAGCAAAAGAAATGCACCCTAATGTTACGTTTTCTTATGGGAGGGCTTTTGGTATTGAAGATGACGTTATCGATGTGGCAGTCGGACGATTGTTGGATGCCGGACTGCCGGAATTGAAAAAAAGCCATGAACGTGAAGATTGTACGGTATTGGTGGTAGGCAGGGGGTCAAGTGACGGAAATCAACCGAGTGACGTCGCGAAAATCGCGCGCCTGATCTATGAAAGAGTTGCCTGCAATAACGTGGAAACGTCCTTTTTGGCCGCCACGACCCCAACGGTCGAGCAGGGCCTAACGAAAGTGGAAAAATTGGAAGCACCGCGTGTGTATGTGTTGCCTTATTTATTGTTTACTGGAGTGCTGATGGAAGAATTGGACGCGATGCTTCGTGCGCGCGAAGGACGAACGAACACAAACTATACCCTTTGTGACTTTCTCGGCTCCGATGATGGATTGAGCGGAGTTTTGGCCAGACGAACAGAAGAAGCATTAAATGATGAAGCGCGTGTATATACATGAGGCCCCCTTTTTATGCTCGAGATGAGGGTGTAGGTGAACGCTTCGGATGATCTGGCCTTTTTACAGATGGCGTGCAGGAAAGTGTTGCAGACGGACGGAAGGAGAAGAAGGTGGCGCTATTAACGGAAATGGCGACACCCGAGTTTTTGCAGGATGAGCAAAGCAAGGAGAAGTTAGGGGAGATAAGGTTTGCTTGCACCCTATCTCCGTCTTCTCTTCGAAAAAATGGAATCCAAAGCTAAAAAACGGCTTCCACTAAGAAGCAGGTGTATGGAAACCACCAGTAAAATGAGATCAAGTTCATATCCGCCTAAAAATCCTTCCGGTAAATTGGCGAAAAAGATGGCTCCAAGCATAATGAAGGTGAATAGGACAGCGACTACTCGTGTTGCAGCTCCCAAAATCATTAACAGACCGCCTACTATTTCAACAAAAGCGACAAGGTAAGCGGTAAATCCTGGAAGCCCCAGACTGGAAAAATATTCGATGGTTTCTTCGATACCCGGCACGAATTTATCCAGCCCATGAAGTAAAAAAGTGAAGCCCACTGTAATACGTAATAAAAATAAACCGATGTGAAATTTCATCCGTATACCTCCGAGCCGAATGATTAAGTAGATAAATCCTAAAATATAGTAACATATTTAGGATAATATTGAAAAGGAAGTTTGCAACGGAGCACGGAGCAGATAGATATAGGAAATGAATGTGAAAAAGCGAAGGCAAAGATCGAGAAGAAGCTCAGCATAATTTTGAGGCTGAAAGGTTATGAACCCTCCAGCCCTGAAAGTGCCAGATTCCACTACAAAAGTGCCAGAATATGCAGGGAAAATGCCAGATTAATACAAGTTCCTCCTACACCGGCCACTTTTCCCGTTTATAAGCCATATCCCAAAACATATATTCATAGCGGCTCGTGTTTAAAAAGATTTCCTCCAGCCGATCCAGTTCTGCCTCCGTTTTTCCTTCAGCGAGTTCATCAAGCTTCCTGATCAGCCAGTAGCCAATTTCTCCAAATTCATCGGAAGCATACATCCGCACCCATTCGCCGTATTGTTCGTGTTCGGTGGCGCCTGGGATTTTCGCGAGTTCAAGGCCAATTTCATAATAGCTCCAGGCGCAAGGCAGGATAGCTGCGATCAGTTCCGCTATGGAACCTTTTTGCGCTTCGGCCATCATGTAACTGCTGTATGCAAGAGTGACAGGCCCGGGAACTGTTGCCTCAAGTTCTTCGCGCGAAATGCCCAGACGTTCGGCATAGGAACGATGAAGATCCATTTCCATATTTAAGGTATCATCGAGGGCTTCCGCGAATCCGGACATCGTTTCTAAATCAGGCGCGAGGGCAGTACCCATAGCCATGACGCGAGAATATTCGATTAAATATTTATAATCTTGAGCCATGAAAAATTTAAAAGATTCAATGTCGAGTGTGCCATGCCCGATGCCTTGCACAAAGGGGTGTTCATGGCTTGCTTTCCAGATTGGGTCTGCGCTTTTTCGAATGCGTTCACTGAATGGCATTAGGTTCTCTCCTCGTATAGTAAGTTTAAGCCCTTCAAATCTTGGGCAAATTCCACAAGATATTTTGTAGATTCATATGGTTTTTCCTTGGATGTCTCTAGATATTTCTAGATAATGATCATAGGATCATTTGGGACAATTCTTTTCTCTCCTGTGGTTCGACCACAACTAAAGACTGTCTCTCAGTGTACGTGCGGCACTTCCTACTCGCAGGCTGAGCCCTCGGCCTCTTGAACTCAGGGGAAGCAGCCCCTGGGGCGGCTTTCAATGCCGATGGAGTTCTGATACACGAGGTTGATGATCGGCGTTCACACTAGAGATATCTCGAGGCGTCCAAAGAACGACCGAATGATTCTACAATGAAAGGAGGAATCCCCCCATGCGAATGTTTGTCGGGCTTGACGTTAGCTCGTTTGATATGAAAGTGTGTGTGCTTGATCAAGAAGGTGATCAGCTTTCGGTTTTTACGGTTTCCAATGACTGGCCGGGTGCCCAGGTGCTCAAAGAACGGTTGCTCGAGCTCTTGGCCGATACAGAGGTTGACATCCTAAAGATCGGTCTGGAGTCCACATCCGTCTACAGTTTTCATCCATCCATGTTCTTGCATGATGACGATGATTTAAAACCCTATGGCGCCCAAGTCTTTGTGATCAATCCGAAGCAGATCGCCAACTTTAAAAAGAGCTTCGCAGACATGAACAAGACCGATGAGATTGACGCCTTTGTGATCGCCGATTATATGCGTTTCGGGCGCAATCAGATGTCCGTTGTCAAAGAAAGCCAATACGTGGCTCTCCAGCAGTTGACACGTTCGCGTTATCACTTGACCAAAGCGATGACGAAAGAGAAACAACACTTCTTGCAGCACTTGGAGTATAAATGCAACACCTTTTCCAAAGAAGTGGATTCATCGGTGTTTGGCCATGCTATGATGGAACTCTTTCTTGAAAAATACAGCCTGGATGAACTTGCCCAGCTTCCGCTTGAGGACCTGGCTCGGTTTCTTCAAGAGAAAGGGAGAAATCGTTTTCCCGATCCGGAAGCTGTCGCCGCATCCATCCAGAAAGCCGTCCGTTCATCGTACCGATTGGACAAAGTGGTCGAAGATTCCATCGATGTACTTTTAGGAACGTCCATTGAGCTCATTCGTTCCTTCCAAAAGCAAATCAAGGCGATCGATCAGTCCATTACTCGAATCATGAAAGGACTGACGCAGACGCTGGAATCAATCCCGGGCATTGGTCCGGTCTTCGCCGCAGGCATCATTGCCGAACTCGGTCAGATTGACCGGTTTCCCGATGAAACAAAAATAGCTAAATATGCGGGACTGTACTGGCGAAAACACCAGTCCGGGCGGTTTACCGCCGAAGATACTTCACTGACACGTCAAGGGAACCATTATTTGCGTTATTACCTCGTTGAAGCCGCCAACTCGGTACGAAGGCAAATTCCGGAATACCAAGTCTTTTATCAGAAGAAGTATCAAGAAGTCCCGAAACATCAACACAAACGTGCACTCGTGCTCACGGCAAGAAAACTCGTGCGATTGGTGGATGCGCTGCTACGCAAAAACCAACTCTTTACGCCAGAAAGGGGCGTGAACCTCTGACCGACATCGGCTGAGGGCTAGCCTTTCATTTTACCAGTATTTTACATTTTATTACTGGTGTTGTTCAGTGCGCGCTTTTTTCGCCTAAATGTCCTTTGACAACTTCATTTACTGTGATTTTGAACTTGACATATTACCGCAGGTCTTTGGGTGGTTGCACCACTTTACGATGAAGCAGAGCAGTGTTTTCGTGTAGTCCAGCAATTGATCGATATCCATTTGTTCATTAACGGCATGTGCATGTTCCAATTTACCGGGACCGTAGCATACCGTGGAGATGCCGGCTTCGGCGAGCCAACCGCCGTCATTGACGGATGGGGACATGGATATTCTTGCCGGTTGTGAAAAAACCTTTTCATGCGCTTCCTTCAAGTCATCGACAGCAAGGTGTTCTTCATCAATAGAAAAAGAAGGAAATACCTCGCCGCGCTCTTCAATCATCGAAGCGCCGCCCCATTCAAACGTTGGGGGATGATTTTTCATCCAGAGATCCGCTTTTGCCGTTGCCAGCAGATGGTCTTCGATTTCTTTTGCTACGGAGGCTGCATTTTCATCTGGATAAAAATGAACGGTGATCCAGAGCCGGCATTCGTCTGCCACAAAAGCGGCGTGACGTCCGCCTTCAATAACCGCCGGGTTAATGGTGTTTGTCCCTGGGGCAAAGCCAGGATAGGATTTGTTAACGGCCCAATCGCGTTCCAATTCTTGTAGAGCGGTAATCAGTTTGTTCATTTTTTCGATGGCACTTGCCGCGCGCAAACCACCGCCGGCGTGCACCATACGATGGCGCGTCCCGTCATGATGGGTTGTGGGACTTTTAACCGTTACCCAACCCGTGACTACACCGCCTTGCCCGTGAATCTCGCAATCACTCGTGTCGGCAACGAGGGCGAAATCTGCGCTGTATCCGCGTTCGCAACACTGTTTTGTGCCGGCTTCTCCGACTTCCTCACCGATCACGGATTGCAACAACACATCGCCGGGGAGTTCAACGTTGTTTTCATGCAACAGCTGAAGCGCGAACAGACAGGCGGCTACTCCTCCTTTCATGTCCGCTGCACCGCGCCCGTGAAGCATTCGGTCTCGTACGGCTGCTTTAAACGGAGCTGTTTCCCAGTCTTCATCCTCTTCCACGGAAGCTACGTCTACGTGCCCGTTTAATATCAAACTGTTAAAGTTACTTGGTTCAGTGCCTTTTTTCGAGCCAACAACATTCGGATCCCCGGGATAAACTTCCCATTGGTCTACCTCAAAACCTATGGACCGAAGTTTTTCGGCGATGCGGTTTTGAATGCCCTCCGTGTTTCGGGCCGGGGGCGCGGGCGTGCGAAACGCGATTAAGTCCGAAAGCAAGCTGATAAGCTCATCCTCACGCTCTTCCACTTGTTGAATAAGCGCTTCCATCTTTTTTCACCTCCAAAACAAAAACCACTTCCTCAGGGAAGTGGTCGCGATAGACGATAGATGTCATCCGCCACTTCCCTACGCCAGTGCGAACTGGATCAGGTGGATAAGGGTCGAGGCTGCGCCTCTCTCAGCTTATAAAAGCACCCCTAGTGGTTTTGTGAATGATATTAATTTTTTCACTTAAAGTATAGCATTATCCTGGAAAATAATCCAGCATATTTCATGCCTTATTTGCCAAGCGAAATATACACTTTGAAAGTTGCAAGGTTGTAAGGGTACGTTCAAGTTACGTGCGTAAAACGGCTCCTAACATTCATGACGTGCTCCCACTGGCTCCCTGCTGCTGATTGCGAATGCGTTTGATATTAAAATGCATCAGGATCGACATCACAAGCGCAACCCCTAGCAAAAAGATAAATAGGACGAAGGCGCCTGTATAATCAGCGGTAGCCCCAACGATAGCCGACACAGCCATCGGTCCGAAAACACCTGCCATCGCCCAGGATGTCAGCGTATACCCATGAATTGCTCCCAGCTGTTTTGTGCCGAATAAGTCGCCGATGTAGGCCGGCAAACAGGCAAAGCCGCCCCGTAACATGTCATGATAATAAATAAGAGGATCGCGAACATGATTTCATTGGTGGTGATCGGAAGGAGAATGAATGCGCCCAATTGCAAGACGAAGAAGATGATATACGTGTTGGTTCGCCCTATATAATCAGAAGCACTGGCCCAGCCGATTCTCCCGAAACCGTTGAAAAAACCCATGATGCCGACAATGGTCGCCGCGGCGGCTGAAGTCGCCCCCGTGATTGTCTGCGTCATGCTTGATGCGACGGCGAGAAGCATGATGCCCGCGGAAATGTTGATAAACATCATTCCCCACAGCAAATAAAAACGGAATGTTTTCAAAGATTGTCGGGCGTTAAGTTGGGCGAGGTCTTCTTGAGAATCTTTTTTCTTCTTCTCTTTATTCTTTTGTTCTTGCTTTTTCATGCCTGCTGGTTCCCATCCTTCCGGGGGAGGAGCGATGTAGCTGGCACCGGCAAACATTAGGATGAGATAGGCAACTCCCAATGTGTAGAAGGTCGCGGGAATACTGATCATTCCCATCAACCATTCGGCAACGGGACTGGTAATAAGCGCACCGGATCCAAAACCTAACACGGCCATTCCCGTTGCAAGTCCACGTCTGTCCGGAAACCATTTAACGAGTGTGGATACGGGTGATATGTAGCCAATTCCGAGACCTACCCCACCTATGACACCGTAAAAAAGAACAAAGAGAGGCAAGCTTTCCATTTGGATGCCGAAACCTGCGCCTAACGTTCCCGTGCCAAAAAGAACGGCTGCGATCATGGCGGATTTGCCGGGACCGTTACGCTCGACAAATTTTCCGAGAAATGCGGCGGACATCCCAAGAAAAAAGATCGCTGTCGTAAAGGCAAAGGTTACGGCCCCAATGTCCCAGCCAAGTGACTCATTCAAGGGATTTTGGTACACGCTATAGGCATAGACGGATCCGATCGACAAATGAATGGCAATGGCTGATAAAGCAATCAACCAACGATTTTTATGAGCTCTCAAAACGTATACTTCCTTTCATCATAAAATGGGAAAATTGAACAAAATGTTACACGAATGTATAGTACCACAAAGTGGTTGAGGTGAAACATCCGATTACAATTAAGGAGTGATTCAGTTTAAATGGGGATGTTGTAGGGTAGTGAAAGGCAGCAGTTGTTTTACACCACTGACAAAAAATGATATATATTAGGAAAAGAATACAGTAAGGAGGTCCATGTTCATGCCTGAAATAAAGGTGAATGGGAAGCACATAAGCGCAAAGGAAAATCAAAGCGTGCTTGATGTATTGACGGAACATGACATTGAAGTGCCAAGCCTGTGTTACCACCCGAGCCTGGGTGCCATTGAAACGTGTGATACTTGTATCGTCAGTGTGAATGGCGACTTAGTGCGATCGTGCTCTGCAAAAGTAAAGGACGGAGACGCTATTGCCACGAACGAAGAGGCACATGAAGCGCAACTGATAGCGATGGACCGTCTTCTCGGCAACCATGAACTATATTGTACGGTATGTGATTACAACAATGGCAACTGCGAGATACATAATGCGGTAAAAGAATTGAGAATGAACCATCAAGAAACACCTTTCAGCTATAAACCGTATGAAGTGGACCGCAATGCTTTTTATCGCTATGATCCGGATCAGTGCATTCTTTGCGGGCGGTGTGTGGAAGCGTGCCAGGATGTGCAAGTCACGGAAACGTTAACGATTGATTGGGAGCGGGAACGTCCGCGTGTCATTTGGGACAAGGATTCCCCGATTGAAGACTCTTCGTGTGTGAATTGCGGCCATTGCTCCACCGTCTGTCCATGTAATGCGATGATGGAAGTCGGCATGGAAGGGGAGGCCGGATTTTTAACCGGGATTAAAGATTCCTCGATGCGTCCGATGATTAATATAACGAAAAATGTAGAAACGGGTTATGAGCAACTCATGACCATTTCCGACATGGAAGCTTCGATGCGGGAAGATCGCATTGAAAAAACGAAAACAGTATGTACGTACTGCGGTGTCGGATGTGCTTTTGATGTTTGGACAAAGGATCGCAAAATCCTTAAAGTCGAGCCGCAAACGGAAGCGCCGGCAAATGGCATTTCCACGTGCGTGAAAGGAAAATTCGGCTGGGACTACGTCAATAGCGAAGAACGCCTGACGAAACCGCTTATCCGCGAAGGCGATGCGTTTCGCGAGGCGGAATGGGAAGAAGCATACGACTTGATCGTGAATAAATTCAAGGAAGAGAAAGAGAAAAACGGGCCCGACTCGCTCGCGTTTATTACATCTTCCAAATGTACAAATGAAGATTCGTATGCCATGCAAAAACTCAGCCGCGCGGTCGTTGGCACAAATAACGTTGACAATTGTTCACGCTATTGCCAGTCCCCGGCGACAATGGGACTTTGGAGAACGGTAGGTTACGGTGGCGACTCCGGTAGTATCACTGATATTGAGAAGGCTGAATTGGTGATTATAACAGGATCGAATACGGCGGAAGCCCATCCGGTGCTTGCCACGCGAGTCAAACGTGCCCAAAAACTTCATGGGCAAAAAGTAATCGTTGCCGATATGCGCAAGCATGAAATGGCCGCTCGCGCCGATCAATTCGTTCAGCCGGCTGGGGGATCAGACCTTGTCTGGATTTCAGCGGTTACTAAATATATCATCGATCAAGGCTGGCATGACCAAGCGTTTTTGAATGAGCATGTTAATGGCTTGGAAGATTATATTAAAAGCCTTGAACCGTATACGCTTGAATATGCCGAAGAAGTTACGGGCTTAACAAAAGAAGAAATGATTGACATCGCGACATCCATTCACAACGCGGAGACGACCTGCTTTCTTTGGGCGATGGGCATCACCCAACACGGCGGTGGTTCCGATACGAGCACAGCAATCTCCAACTTGATGCTCGTCTCCGGGAATTACATGAAACCGGGCGCGGGAACTTATCCATTGCGCGGGCATAACAACGTGCAAGGCGCCAGTGATTTTGGCAGCATGCCCGATCGTTTCCCTGGGTATGAATATGTCACGGACAAAGACGCCCGCGAGCGCTACGAGAAAGGCTGGGGCGTTGATCTTCCTGCCCAACCGGGGCTGAATAACCATGAAATGGTGGATGCCATCCATGACGGAAATCTCAACGTATTATATTTAAAAGGCGAGGATATGGGTATCGTTGATTCCAATGCCAATTATGTGCAATCAGCGTTAGAAAAACTCGATTTCTTCGTCGTCCAAGATCTCTTTTTGTCAAGAACAGCGGAGTTTGCCGATGTTGTGCTCCCGGCTTCCCCGAGCTTTGAAAAAGAGGGCACGTTCACCAATACGGAACGCCGTTTTCAGCGTTTGTATCAAGTGTTCGAGCCACTTGGCGAGTCGAAACCGGATTGGGAAATTATTATGGAGATTGCCAATCGCATGGGTGCAGACTGGAAATTTGAGCATCCCAGCGAGATTATGGACGAAGCCGCCTCCC
The DNA here is from genome assembly GCF_006740705.1 of Salicibibacter halophilus. Taxonomy (GTDB): domain Bacteria; phylum Bacillota; class Bacilli; order Bacillales; family Marinococcaceae; genus Salicibibacter; species Salicibibacter halophilus. The sequence continues at coordinate 2,893,005 of NZ_CP035485.1, forward strand.
TCGCCCCGTTGTTTGCAGGTGTCAGGTACGATCGTCTGGAAGGGTATAACAGCCAGCAATGGCCGGTAGCCGAAGACGGCACGGATACGCCGCTTTTGTTCGAAAAAGAGTTTCCATTTCCCGACGGTAAGGCGAGACTCTATCCTGTTGAATGGACAAAGCCGCTTGAGTTTGGCGACGAGTATGACCTCCATGTCAACAATGGACGCTTACTCGAGCACTTCCACGAAGGCAATATGACGTATAAGTCTGAAGGGATTACGAAAAAGACACCAAGTGTGTTCTTGGAGGTCTCACCCGAACTTGCAAAAGAACGCGGACTTGAAGACGGAACGGTAGTGCGTTTAACGTCGCCTTATGGAAACGTCAAAGTCTCTTGTATTGTGACCGATCGCGTAAAAGGCAAAGAAATATACTTGCCGATGAATGACGCCGGTGAAGGGGCTATCAACTACTTGACGAGTAGCCATGCCGATAAGGATACGGATACCCCGGCTTATAAAGAGGTTTCTGCAAAAATGGAAGTTCTTCAACCGAAGGGCGATAGTCCATTGCCGAACATCAATCATCGAAACGGCAATCCACAACCGCAAATCGGGGTAGACGTTGAACAAAAATGGAAGCGCAAAGATTACACCTTCCCGGGTGACCTCGTGAAAGAAAGGAGGTCCCAATTTAATGGCTAAAGCGACCAGAGTCATCCATCGCATGGAACCAAGTGAAGAAGAATTGCGTCAGCGTGATTGGAAAGAAATCGAAAGCGTCCTTCTGGAAAATAAGGAAGTAGTTGCCGATACGTTTGAACTTATGAAGGGGCTACAGGATTGGGAAGTATTCAATACACTAAATGCGCTTCATAGAGAAGGAGACGCGGTTCTTGAGAGACTTGTAACGGCGATGGATAATGCGGATACGACACAATCGATGCAAAATATGCTTCTCATGTTCAGTGTGCTCGGAAAGCTCGATATGGAGGAAGTCGAACCGCTCGTTTTGAAGATGAATACAGCTATTTCCCAAGTGGCTGAATACGAACATTATGGAAAAGAAGGCGGCGGGTATCCCGCCCTCCTTCGCTCCATGAAAGATCCGGAAGTGATTGAAGGTATGAACGTGCTTATGACATTCCTCAAGGGATTCGGGGCCAATCAGGAACATAGGGAAAAATTGGAGGATCGAGACGCCAAGCTTCAACACGAGTCGGAAAAAGCAGTGGCCGGAACCCGTGTGTCCCGTCGTTCGACTTCTTCATCCAACAAATGGTATGTTGCCGTAGCGGGCGTATCTTTGCTTGCATTGCCTTTTATTTTCAAAAAGCAAGGATCGTGATGGGAAATGACAGGGAAGACGCAAATTTCTCATCCTATCTTGCGTTATGAAAATGGAAGTGCTGAATGGAAAGAAGACATCGTTGCCGCCGAATATCCCGTAACGATAAAAATAAACGGGGAAGAGTTTGTGACGATGGTATGTACCCCTGACTATATCGAGGATATGGCGATCGGATACCTAGCCTCGGAAGGGGTCATTGCTCGTTTTAACGAGGTAAAAGAACTGCGAGCCGACGATAATAACGGTTATGTTCATGTGACATTGACGAAAAAAATCGATCACCTGCACCAACAAATGCAAAACAAACGCTACATTACGTCTTGTTGCGGGATGAGCCGTCAAAGCTTCGTCTTTGCCGCTGATGTGAAAACAACGAAGACAATGCGAACGAGGGAAGTGGCTGTCTCTCCGGACGATTGTTTTCGTCTCATGGAAGAAATGCAACAATCAGCGGAAACGTTCCAAGAAACCGGCGGCGTCCATAATGCCGCCTTATGCACGCTCGATCGTATTGTTTTGATGCGCGTGGATATCGGCAGGCATAACGCTCTCGATAAAATCTACGGGTACTGCTTGAAACACGGCATCTCTTTGCAAGATAAGATTATCGTTTTCAGCGGCCGGCTTTCGTCGGAAATTCTTTTGAAAGTGGCGAAGATCGGCTGCGAAGTTGTTCTTTCCAAGTCGGCCCCGACTGAACGCGCTCTGGAACTGGCCGAAGATTTGGAGATTACAAGCATCGGTTTTATTCGGAGCGGTTCGTTGAACGTGTATACGGTGCCGGAACGCGTGGCGCTGCCATGAACGGAATTAGGGTTTGGCTGATAAAACCCCGGGGCATGTTCCGTCCCCGGGGGTTTAACTTATTCCCACTCTTCGATCAATGCCTCTGCTTTTCCCTGCAGGGTGTCGTAGGCATCATCTGAAATCCATTCATTTGCTTGCTGTTGGTCGAGCAAATCATTGAATCCGGCCATATGGTTGATGACTTTTTCCGCTTCTTCCTCGGCTTCGAAGTGAGCGACGGATGTCAGATGCACCTCAAGGGAGCGGACGGCATCCTCGTTTTCGAATTCGCCTTCTTCGGCCAAAGTCTCTACTGAGCGCTTCATCTCGTCGGCGCTCATTTCTTCCTCTTCCATTTCACTTTCCACGAGGGCGCTTCCCCCACCGCGGCGGTCAGGTTCGGCGGCCGCGGTGACCTCCCCATTTTCTAAAAATTCAATGCCAACCGCAGCTCCGATGCCTTGCTCGTTCGTATTAGCCGTAAAGAGATGGCCCATATCCTCCAGTTCTTCAATATGTTGCTCGGTTTCGGCATCCATATAGTTTTCCTCATACTCAGCCATTGCGTCAAAGTTGTTCCGTTGGGATAACCGGGACTGTTCAATTGCTTCCGGTAGCGGCGTGTCAAAATCCAAGTTGTTCATCATGATTTGGGAGACGGTCGTTAAAATCGAATCATTTCCCGGAGCGCCTGCCGTCAGAACAGGCGTTTCGTCTTCCATGACCAGGGTCGGGGCCATGCTGCTCAAGGAGCGCATCTCCGGGCGCGGATAGTTCGGATGCGAAGGGGTTTCGGTTGGTGTTCGTCCGTACACGGCGTTATTTAGCAAAAAGCCATAGCCGGGCACGACCATTCCATTGCCGCCGATGGATACAATCGTTGATGTGTAACTTACGACGTTGCCTTCGTCATCGCTCGCGGCCAGGTGAATCGTCGATTCATCGACAATGTCCGCTTCGTCTTTTATACGCTTTTCTTCATCCGCTTGTACCCCTTGAGTCTCTTCTTCTATAGACGTGGTTTCAGCCGGCGGGTTTGCGTCATCCATGACGTTCGTTTGGCTGGGCCCCGCAAGTGCCTCACTATTTTCATTTACGGGCTCGACTTCGATGTGATCAAAGGAAAACGTTTGCGTTTGTTCGTAATCAAAATTAATCACGCTCATCATCAAACGGCCGAGGAGGTCTTCCAATTGGTCGTTTTCCGCTAACTCATGGACGGCTAACCATTCCCCGGGCTCCTCTTCATCAGATTCCCAGGCGCTTACTTTAAGCTTGTTATTTTCAACTTGGAAACGCAAGTCGTGCCAATCCGTTTCAATAGGATAATCGATGCGTTCGAGGCTTGCCAATTCGCCGTCAATGACACGCTGCAGCACGAGTTCCTCTGTTTCGGTGTTGATTTCCAGCCCGTAGCCGTTACTCGGAACGCTGCTGCCTGACTGCCAAACATCGCCGTTCAACCATAATCGCAAGCGTTGGTCGTAACCTTCTTCATCGGCGCGCACACGCAAGTTCACCTCATTATCTTCTACAGCCTCCATATTGGCAGCTGCCCGTCCGTACGCGCTTCCTCTGTCTTCTTTTCGTTCACTTAAGTCAATTTTCCCGGTTTCATCGTCAATCGTAAAGTTTGCATCAAATGGATGGCTTTCCGGGCCAGTATCGATTCTGTGAAATTTTCTGGGGTCCCATTCAGCGCTATCTTCTTCAACAAAATCATAGAAGAAGTCCTCGTCATCGTCCAGCCAGGGATTTCCGGGGGGCACCTGGCCAATTGATGCGCGCTCCGAATCAATATTCGTGATCCGCTCTTCGGTATACGCATCGGAAAGCAACTCATCGACGGGGACTTCCGTGTGCGCGGGGTCACCGATATATTCCCGCCGATCGGCAAACGCATACCGGCTCGCTTCCATAAAGTGATGCCACGCCTCGGTGCTTGACATATTTTCGATCTCATAATGCTCCAGTATATTAAACGTTTGCCCCACCGTGAGGCCGCCGCTGGAAGAAGGGGGCATCCCATAGATGTCGTAGTCATGATAATCGGTGTGGATTGCCTCACTCGTTACCGTTTTATAGTTTGAAAAATCCTCCATTGTGACATCGCCTTCCAGCATACCAAATTCCGTAAGCCATTCGTCGCTTACGGATTCAAAGTCCGGGTGGTCCACGACCGGTGGATCATTAATCGTGTCGACCATAGCCTCGGCGATTTCTCCTTCATAAAAAACTTCGCTTCCTTCTTCGGCCAGCAATTGATAAGTATGGGCCATATCTGGGTTTTGGATTACATCTCCGGTTTCCGGTGCAGAACCATCTTCATTGAGATAAATGTCTCTCGTAGACGTAAATAGATCAAAGCGTTCCTGATTTTCCATCGTTTCCCGCACAAAATTTTCATCCGAGACGAAACCATCTTCGGCTACTTCAATCGCGGGTTGCAACACTTCCGCAAATGTCATCGTTCCGTAATCTTCCAAGGCGATTTCCCAATTTTTTACCGTCCCGGGAACGGAAAAGGATTTGCCGCTTGAGATTCTCATAGCCGATGGAAAAACCTCGCCTGTGTCCGGATGGATGTACGTTTCATCATCGAAGGATTCCGGAGTGACAGAGCGACTGTCGATGGCAATCGGTTCGTCTTCTTCCGCCAAATGGATAAGCATCATGCCGCCCCCGCCAATGCCACCGGAGTAGGGCCTTGTCACCCCTTGCGCTGCAGCAACGGCGATAGCTGCGTCAACGGCATTGCCGCCTTGTTCAAGGATCGCCATCCCGGCTTCGGAGGCATGTACATCTTCGGAGACTACCGCCCCGCCGTAGCCGGTCACGTGCGAATTGGCAGCACCGGATTCCGCTGCCTGGATCGCAGGGACGAACATGGAGGCGATGAGCATAGCGCCAATCGAGGATGTGGCGAATGTAGCCTTCTTCATTCGATCTCTCCTTTTTGGAATATACATTATTTTCAATTATTTTACAGAAAAATAGCAGATTTAAAAATAGTCATATCCTCCTTTTTTAGGAAAATCTATGAAATTATGTGTTATAAAATGGGAAAACCCTCCAGATCAATAGACTTGTAAAAAAATAAAAATAGAAAAAAGTAATCAAGAACCATTAATATTTTATCGTTATTGAGCAAAAAGTTTTAAAATTTAAACCATGCCTACTGTTAATATATAGGAAATACAAATCATAAATAGTTATTAATAAAATGAACAATAAATATATAATCTAAAATTATTTCTGCATTTGTATTTCTAGTGGTAATATTTTGTATAAATATCTTAAAAAATTCCAATAAGCTGTAAAATTTGATAAGTTATAGTAAAAATGGAAATAAAAATTTTAACCGCCATTGAGACAGTGTTAAGAATGAGGGCTAAAAAAAACAAGGGAGGATCTGCGTGATATGTGGAAACGAACTTTAATCGCTTCTTTCACGGCACTTTTTGTAGGCGGCTCTGTACTGGGAATGGAAAACGACAATCAAAGCGATGCCCAGGAAAATGATTTCGACACGATTATTCGTAACGGAACGGTTGTGGACGGGACAGGAAAATCAAGTTATGAGGCTGATGTGGGGATAAATGGTGATTATATTTACAAAATTGGCAATTTAGAAGATTATTCTGCTCAAAACGAAGTAGACGTGGATGGCAATATCGTCGCACCGGGATTTATTGATATTCACAGCCATGCCGATCTTGAAGCGTTGCAAACGGCAACCAGCGCGTTAACCCAAGGGGTGACCACCGAAATATTAAGCCCGGATGGCGGGGGTCCCGTCGATGTGACGGAACGATATGAACTGGAAGATGACGGGCTGACGATTAATATCGGCACGTACATTGGATTTAATTCTGTTTGGGCAGAGGTTGTCGGTGAAGAGGACCGTGATGCGACGGAGGAAGAAATTGAAGCGATGCAAGGATTGGTGGAAGCTGCACTCGAAGAAGGGGCCTTTGGTGTTTCGGCAGGTCTTTTTTACACCCCTGCAAATTATGCCGACACGGAAGAAGTCATAGACGTCGTTGAGGTTGCGGATAAATGGCGAACGAACTTTCCGCACCACATTCGTGATGAAATGGATGATGTCGTAGAAGCGACCGAAGAGACGATTGAAATTGGCGAGGAAGCGGGACTCGTTCCAGTCATCACGCACATGAAAGTGATGGGAGCCGATAACTGGGGAGCCTCCGAAGAGACCGTCGGCCTCATTGAAGATGCCATAGATCGTGGAACGTATGCGGCAGCCGACGTCTATCCGTATTTGGCCAGTCAAACGGGATTGACGGCGCTTGTTCCGGCATGGGTAGAGGATGGCGGTTTTGACGCGATGCTGGATCGTTTTGCCGACCCCGAATTACGCCCGCAAATTGAAGACGAGATTGAAGACGTCATGACGAGCCGGGTGGAAACCGCGGAAGATGTTTATTTTCCCGGGGAAGATGAGACCTTGGCAGATGCCGCCGAGGCGGAAGACGTAAGCCCCGGGGAAGCGACGATGCGAATCTTGGAAGACCAAGGCAGTTTGACGACGATCTATCATTTTGGAGATGAAGAGGATTATGAAAGAATCCTCCAAAACCCAACAACGGCCGTTGCTTCAGATGGAGGTGCCACATATTCGGATAGCATCCACCCTCGCCGCTATGGTTCGCAACCGCGGGTGCTCGGGGAAGATGTTCGTGAAGAAGGGTTGCTAAGCCTTGAAGAAGCGGTGCAGAAAATGACGGGATTACCGGCCACGATTATTGGGATGACCGATCGCGGTTTCATCGCCGAGGGCATGGCAGCTGACATTACCGTGTTCGACCCCGATACAGTGACCGACCATGCCGAATTTGAAGATCCGAAACAATATGCGGAGGGCATCGAGCACGTGCTTGTCAACGGCGAGTTCGCCTTGGAAGACGGGGAAACGACCGATGCTCAACTCGGCGAAGCGTTACAGCGAACAGGGAATATGCCGAGTCGGCCGATGAGTGTTGATCAGGATGTAAGCATCGAAGGAGCAGGAACGTTAAGCGCTGTTGATACAGAATCTGCACATGAAGAAGTAGCGATTGCAGTTGAACAAGGGGCGAATGACCAGGCAGCCACAGGCTTTTTCCGCTTCAGCCATGAGGATATGGACATCGAGCTGGAAGCTGAGGAAGTTGGCCAACTTCAAGCAAAAGAAGGATGGGCCAGTTTTACCGGACAAGGAACATTCGAAGCAGGGGAAGAGGGAACATTCCAAGTCATTATCGAAGAAAATGACCCCATGCTCGCTGAAGAACGAGCGACGGTCACGGTCTATATCGAAGATGAACTGGAATACCAGGGAACACTTTCCCCGCACCAAATGAAAGTAGAAATGGGACAAGCCGAAGGGTGATGACATCATCTGAACAGACTGCATGAACGGAAAGGAGGCAGATAATGCAAAAGTTCCGACTCAAAACCATTAAGTTAAGCATTCCCTTTCAATTTTTCGCAATCTCCTATTTAATCATTTGCCTTGGTGTTTTCATTTCTTCACCGACCTCTGCTTCTTTCCAGGACGAGGAATCCTTGGAAGGCAATCTATCAACCGCTGATTCATTCGAAGAAGAAGGCGAAGCGGATGAAGTCGAGGACACCGAGCAAGAGACCGACGAAGAAAAAGAATCAGGGAATGAAGACGATGAGAAACAGGAGAAAGAAGCGGAAGCGGAGACCGAAGATGAGTCGTCTGATAACGAAGATGCAGAGGAAGAGGATGGCGAAGACAATAGCGGTAATTAGAAAAAATTCGAGGTGAACCCCAATGTGGCGAGCAATCAAGAAGACCATCAGCGGCTTGACATCTTTTCTATTGTTTACGTTACTGATTGTCACCTTATTTGCCGTAATTTCCACACAGGCGGCTGACGGAGAGCCTAATGTTTTTGGCTATGAAATTAAAACGGTGTTGTCCGGATCCATGGAACCGGAAATCCAAACCGGTTCGATTATTTCCATTCAACCGACCGATAACCCCGCCCAATATGAAGCAGGGGATGTAATCACATACACCAACCCCGATGATAATCTCGTCACACATAGAGTCCATGAAGTGGAAAACGGCGGTGAGCAGTATATTACCAAAGGGGATAACAACAACTCGACCGATTCGGAACCAGTCCTTGCTGAAGATGTAGTCGGCGAGTACACAGGATTTACTGTTCCATATGTTGGCTATGCGATAGTATTTGCGACCTCCGACCAAGGCGCTTTTCTATTATTGATTGTACCGGGGGTCTTGTTGCTTATGTACTCTGCTTTCACCATCGGGCGGGCGTTGCGGCAAATTGATGCTCCGCATAAAGAACAGAAGGCTCGAGAAAACGATCTCAATCAAAATTAAAAGGAGGATTCGAAATGGGAATCAAACAACAGCTTGGGCTTGGCGTGGGAACTGCAGTGCTCGGATTAACATTAATCGGAGGCGGAACGTTTGCATATTTCAGTGACAGTTCCGAAACGAACAATACGTTTGCGGCGGGGACACTAAGCTTGGATGCTGAACCGACGGAAGTGATCGACGTTGATAATCTGAAACCCGGGGATTCCATGATTCGAGACTTCGAACTCCAAAACAACGGATCTATTGATATTGATACGGTAACGTTGGAAACCGATTATACAGTCATTGACGCGGAAGGAGATAACACGGAAGATTTCGGTGATTTTATCGAGGTGGAATTTCTTTATAACGCCGATAATCTGGATGAAGTGATCTTTGAAACGACACTGAGCGAACTACAGGATATGGAACCGGAAGCGATTAGCGAGCATATCTTCTATCCGGACCTGGGCGATGACGGATTGCCGGTGGACGAATCTCATGATCTCGTCGTCAAATTCAATTTCGTCAGTGATGTGGAAGAGAATTTGAATCAATTCCAAGGAGATGCTTTAGAGCTTGAATGGACATTTGTTGGCACACAGGCCGATGGTGAAGAGATATAAAAAATATCGGTAAAAGGGGGAGGAATTCGATGTTGAAAGGCAAGCGTTGGCGCCAGGGGACGGCGGCCTTGGCCTCCGCAATGTTGGTTACGTCCACATGGCTTACAGGCCTTGGTGCTGAAAACACAGCAGCAGCGGAAGATGAGCTGGTTGATGTCGGCGAAGACGGCATGGTGTCCACATCCCATGTCCTCGCATCTGAAGTGGGAGCGGAGGTGCTTGAAAGAAACGGGAACGCCGTTGATGCAGCGATCGCTATTCACTTTGCACTGAATGTTGTGGAACCGATGATGTCAGGCATCGGCGGCGGTGGTTTCATGATGGTCTACGATGCCGAAGAAGATGAAACGAGCATCGTCAACAGCCGTGAACGAGCGCCGGCCGGAGCGGAACCGGATATGTTTTTGGATGAAGACGGCAATGAAATTCCATTCCAAGAAAGAGTGACCAGTGGTGATTCCGTGGGTGTGCCCGGTACTTTGGACGGATTAATGCAGGCTCATGAAGAATGGGGAACCGCAGACTTTGACTCATTGTTGGACCCGGGCATTGAGTTGGCTGCTGACGGTTTTGATATCGATTCCCAGCTAGCAGGAGCGATTGAAAGCAACCAGGATAAATTGTCGGAAAGCGCGGCCGAGGATGTTTTTTTACCTGAAGGAGAGCCTTTGCAGGAAGGGGATCACCTAGTCCAGGAAGACTTGGCTGACACAATGGAAATGATTCAAAGCGAAGGAATGGATGTTTTTTACAACGGTGAGGTTGGACAAGCCATCGCCGATACCGTTCAAGATTTCGGTGGCAGCATGACGTTGGATGATCTCGGCAATTATTCAGCAGAAATGGATGAGCCGGTTTGGGGATCGTATCAAGGCTATGATATCGCGAGCATGCCGCCGCCAAGTTCCGGCGGTCTAACACTCTTGCAAATGCTCGCGCTTTTGGATGATTTTGATATCGGTCAATACGATACGCAAGATTCCGAACGCTACCATCTGTTGACGGAAACGATGCGGCTCGCTTACGCAGACCGTGGTGAATATATGGGAGACCCGGAATTCGTGGACGTTCCTTTCAACGGTTTGTTGGATCCTGATTACATCGAGGATCGTCGGGATTTGATTGATCCCGAAGCAGTAAATGAAGAGGTGGAACCCGGAGATCCATGGGCGTATGAGGACGGGGAACCCGGAGATCCGTCTGGTCCATTGGAAGAGCAAGATGAATCGGGTGAAACGACACACTTTACCGTCACCGACCAGTGGGGCAACATGGTTAGTTACACGAGCACGATCGAGCAAGTATTCGGTTCAGGCATCATGGTTCCGGATTACGGAATTATGCTGAACAACGAACTGACGGATTTTGACGCGACACCCGGCGGTGCGAATGAAGTACAACCGAATAAACGGCCTTTGAGCAGTATGACGCCAACGATCGTGTTTGAAGACGGGGAGCCTTATATGAGTGCCGGGTCACCGGGAGGCACACGGATCATTAACGCGGTGTTTCAAGTGGTGAATCATGTGCTGGACCATGAGATGAGTTTACAAGAGGCGATTGATGAACCGCGGATTCACAGCATGGACTATCCGGCGATCGATTGGGAGGAAGGCATTCCGCAAGAAGCTCGCGATCAATTGGAAGAAATGGGGCATGAATTTGCCGAAAGTTCCGGCGGAATCGGAAATGTGCAAAGCATTTTGGTTGATCATGAAGAAGGAACTTTTGAAGGTGTCGCGGATGATAATCGAGAAGGAGCGGCGATTGGCTTCACTTTGGATAGCGTTTCCATGATGAATCTCGTGGAACGTTTGGAAGAGGAGGGCGAATTTGAAGACGAGGAAGCCCCCCATGCCTTGGATCTACATTTAACGTCGATCAATCATTATGAAAATCAAGGAGACTTTGAAAAAGCCGCCGATCATATGGAAGGCTTCCATGACTTGTTGGATCATCAACAAGATGAAGGGGTCATCTCCGAGGAAGCGTTTAACATTCTTCAAGCTCAAGCGGATCGCTTGATTGAAAAACTACAGGGATAACCTTAATAAAAGGGGGGTAACCATGGGAAAAAAAGTCGTTTGTTTGGCTGCAAGTACTCTGCTGATTTTTTCGGCATTTCCGGCTAAATCTTCTGCGGATGAACCGGATATCCACTTTGATTCTACCGTTGTAGATAGCCATATTGACACGTATATGCACGCGTTAGACGAAACGACTTGGCTTCCCGATACCGATATCGGGGAGGAAACGCCTTTTGATTTTGATATTCCGAAAGGGCAAGAAGGCGGATTGGACGTTCCGTACATGGCGGCCTATACACCTGGATACTATGAAAATACGCCTCGCAGCATCAGTGAAACGTTAGCAAAGATCAATGCAGTTTATTGGACGGAAGACAACAACCCGGATGATTGGATGGTCACCTCTTCATATGACGACATCAAACAAGCGGTAACGGAAGGTCAAATCGCTGCCGTTCCAACGATTGAGGGCGGGTATTCAATGGAAGAAGAGAACGCGATTGAGCTCTTGCACCAATACGATGATTTGGGTGTGAAAGCACTCGGCTATACGTGGAATACTTCCAACGCCCTAGGTGAAGGAGCGGACCGAGTCTATAACGATCCGGATGAAACGCCATCGGATGGCGGCTTAACGGAACTGGGCGAGGAAGTTACCAAGGAAATGAATGACCTTGGCATGATGATTGACGTCTCCCACATGGCAAGAACAACGTTTTGGGACGTCATCGAAGCCTCGGATGATCCGGTTATTGCCAGCCATTCGGGGACAAATGAATTGCTTGACCATCAACGTAATCTTACCGATGAACAGATGGAAGCGTTGGCCGATAACGGAGGTGTGTTAGGCGTTGTCTTTTATCCTGTATTTTTAACCGAGGATTCGGAAGGGTACGTGGACGACGTTGTTGACCATATCGATCACGCTGTTGACGTGATGGGCATTGATCACGTCGCGTTAGGCTCGGATTTTGATGGCGCGGCAATGCCGGAAGATCTTCAGGATGCGTCGGAATTAAACAAAATCACAGAAGAACTTGAGAATCGAGACTACTCAGATGAGGATATCGAGAAAATATTAGGCCAAAACCACTTGCGAGTGTTGGAAGAAGTTGAGCAGGAGGAAGAAACTGTCGACACGGACCTAAATCTAACGCCTTCTATTGAGATGGGCGGCCAAGTGGATGATAACACACCTGTCTTGGAAGCAGACGTGGAAGGGGAAGCAGCGAATGAAAGCAGCTACCGTACCGTCGTCGATGGAATTGAATATGAGCCTCAGTTTGACGAAGAAACATCGACGGTTTCTTTGGAAATGGACGAACCGTTAAAAGAACGTTTCCATGTGGTCACCTTTGAAGCGGAAACCGAAAACGGTGAAACGGAAAGGGAAACGACCATCTTCTACGTCGATGCAACTGTAGACAATATGCAAGCGATAGTCGAGCAGTTTGAAGATGAAGGGGAATTCGAAAACGAGCAAACGGTTCAAACACTGGACCGCCATTTGACGGCAATCGGTCATTATAACGATCAAGGTGTAGAGGAGAAAGCAACCCAACACATGGAAAGCTTGCAAGATTTGCTGGATCATGAGCACGAACAAGCGTTAATCACCGAACACGCATATAGCGTGCTCACGAATGAAGCTGATGTGCTTATTGACGAATGGCAATAAAAATTACGGTGGTATCGCCTTTAGACGGCGTTCACATATCAAAATTTTAAAGGGAGGATCTTAAAATGGGGATTAAAAAACAGCTGGGCATGGGTGTGACGACCGCGGTTCTCGGGTTGACATTGGTTGGAGGAGGCACATTCGCATATTTTAGCGACAGTGCCGAAACGAACAATACATTTGCGGCCGGAACGTTGGATTTATCCGCAGAACCGACAGAAATCATTGATGTGGACAACTTGCAGCCCGGAGACACGATGATTCGCGATTTTGAGCTCCAAAATAACGGATCGTTGGATATTGATAACGTGACGCTCGAAACTGACTACACGGTCATTGATGCGGAAGGGGACAATACGGCGGATTTTGGAGAATTTATAGAGGTGGAATTCTTATATAACGCCGATAACCTGGATGAGGTTATTTACCAAACAACGCTAAGTGAACTTCAGGACATGGAACCGGAAGCGATTAGCGAGCATGTGTTTTATCCCGAACTTGGAGATGACGGCTTGCCGGTCGACGAGTCCCACGACCTTGTCGTTCAATTCAACTTCGTCGGTGACGTGGAAGAAGACTTGAATCAATTCCAGGGAGATTCTTTAGAACTTGAATGGACATTTACAGGTACGCAAACCGAAGGGGAAGAAAGATAAAGGACAACGAAGAGCTGTACCATATTTGGGCAGCTCTTTTTCGAAAATATGAAGATTATTGAGAAGGATTAACGATATATGACACTGACTGAAATCAGGGGTGGCTTAACAGAGCAGTTTTCCCTTTCGCTAAACTTTGTCTAGTTCCTATTAATTTATGAAATCAAATTTTTAGGAGGATTTCTATGAAGAAACATGCGTATTGGATGATAGGTTCTGCCTTATTGCTTATCGCTAGTCCGATGGCAGGGGTTTCGGCACAGGAAAATGAGGAGCCTCCCACGACCGGGTTTGAAGATAGCGATGGAGAAGAATGGACGAGCCATGAGGATGAATTGGAATTTTTGGAAGAAGTGGCGGATCAATCGGACCGGATGGAGTTTTCCGAAATTGGGACTTCCGTTGAAGATCGTCCATTGCACTTAGTGCAAGTCGGTGATTCGGTTCCGCCCGCAGATGATGATATTGTTGAAGAGCGAAATATGCTTGTGATCGGCTCACAGCATGGAAACGAACCGGCTGGCCGAGAGATGGCATTGCAAATGCTTCGGGATTTGGCATTTTCCGATGAATCGGATGTGGAAGAGCAGTTGAGTGAGGCTACAATCATGTTCATTCCATCAGCAAATCCGGACGGCAGAGAGGCTGATACACGGGAAAATGCGAATGAAGTAGATATCAATCGGGACCACCTAAACCTTGAGGAGCCGGAGGGACAAGCGCTTGGAGAGGTTTTGGAGGAATTTTCCCCTGATATTACAGTCGATGCGCATGAAAGGCCTACTGCAACCGGAGATCCGGATATGGAAATGTTGTGGCCGCGCAACCTTAATGTGGAAGAAGACCTTCGTGACTTAAACCAAGAGATGGTGGAAGAATACCTGTTTCCTGATGTGGAAGATGCCGGATTTTCTACCGGTTTGTACGGTACGCCCGGTGGAGCCGGTGGCGGTGATGAGCGGATCTCCCGAAATGTTTTAGGTCTTCGGCATGGGTTGGGTCTGTTGACAGAAACCGCAGGTGAGCAAGAGCCGGAATATCGGGTGGACGCTCAGATGGAAACGGTCGAGGCAACGTTGGATTTTTACAGTGAACGGATCGATGACATAGCTACTGCCGTTGATGAGGCACCCGAACGTAAAGCGGAGGATGGGGAAGAACAAGCCGAACCGTTCTATCTTGATGGAGCGGACAACTGGGAACCGACAGAAATGTTGGACCCGCACGCATGCGGCTATATGCTCCATACCTCTCAAGCTGAAGACATCGACCGACATATTGACGCTTTTTCGCTGGAAACGGAAGAAGTGGGTGAACATGGTGTTTTTGTCCCCATGGGTCAGTCAATGATGACCGTTGTTCCCTTTTTGATGGATGGAGAGGCGACGTATAACGAAGTGAGCGCTATGGCGTTGGAGGATTGTGCCGAGCCCAAAGTGACGGCTTCCGGCTTGCAAACGCTCGTTGGACAATTTGACGAAGATGATGAGTTCGAAGGGGACGATGCCTCTCACGATTTGGACATTCATTTGGAAGCCGTAAGCCATTATGAAAACCAGGAAGAAACCGAAAAAGTTGTGGAACATATGGGCGGATTTCATGATTTGCTCAACAACCAGCAAGACAATGAAGAAATTTCCGAAGACGCTTACCATATTTTATCTACGTTTGCGGACGATCTAATCGCAAACTATGAAACCACGTCTTTTGACGCTGACCGTGCCATGGATCATGTCGAGCATTTAAGCGTGGACATAGGGCCGCGGGTGGCCGGCACGGATGAAGAAGCAGAAGCTGCCGATTATATCGAAGATGAATTCGAAAGCCTCGGGTATGAAACGTCTACCCACGAATTCGAGATCGACGACGGTGACGACTCACAGAATGTGATCGCGGTGAAAGAAGCGGAAGGTGTGGAAGATCCGGAAATTGTCTACCTCACTGCACACTATGACAGCGTTCCGGAATCCCCCGGTGCGAATGATAATGCCTCGGGCACGGGAAGCATTATAGAAATGGCCCGGATTATGCAAGATACACCGTCGGATAAGGAGGTTCGATTTGTAGCTCTTGGTGCTGAAGAGATCGGTTTGGTCGGGGCATATGAATATGTCGACGAATTATCGGATGACGAGCTTGAACGTAGTGAAGCCACCTATAATTTGGACATGGTAGGTACTGATTGGGATCCGGCTTCCCAACTTCATGTTAGCACCGTTGATGGTGATTCGAATGACGTATGGGACTCTGTAGATGCAGCCGCTGATCGATTGGGCTATGACGACGACGATCAAACATTGCACCAATTAGGCAGATCGGATCACGTTCCTTTCCACGAAGCAGGCATTGATGCCGCGCTCTTTATCTGGATGGAACCGGGGACGGAACCCGGGGATGCCGGCTTAGAGCCTTGGTACCACACACCTGACGACACCATTGACCGTGTGAGCCCGGAAAAAATACAACATGTTGGAGATTTGATTGATGAAGCGGTTTCTGATCTTGTCAGCGAAGAAGAATCATCCTCAACAGACGAAGCAGCCTAGCACTTTTGCTTGAAAGTGCCAGAATATCACCATAAAGTGCCAGAATATCGTTGAAAAGTACCAGAATAAGACGCTAAAATGCCAGATTATCTCATGCGGGATAACCATACGTCCAGCTGAGTTACAACCCTGTGGGAATAAAAGCTTTGTCACAGGGTTTTTCCCACGTGATGAAAGTAAAATGCACATTATTAATGGAGGTTTCCATGCTATGAAACTGGGAAAAACATCACTTATGCTTTTCGCAGCTTTTCCGCTTGTTTCTGCTCCCATGCTTAGTGGTAGCCAAACAGCATACGCGAATGAGGTTGGCCTTGCCGAGTTTCCCGCCCCCGTTGATGACGAGTCGTGGGTTTTGCCCAGGGATATGACGTGGGATGATTATCAGTCAGTCCCGGGAATAAATTGGCAAGATACAGATATTGAACCGGATCGGGAAATTAGAGGAGCCATCATTCTCGTTGATTTCCCGGACCAGGAATTTATTTTAACTGAGCCGGAAGGATCCGATCCGGCCGGGAATCCTATTGATGCCAGCGAAGTTCCCGAGGAAGAACTCGGTGATTGGTGGGAAGATTTTCTCAATACACCGCAAGAACTCAATAACCATCGAACAGTTGATGAGTTTTGGATGGAAAATTCTTATGGGGAATGGGGCGTAGAGCTGGATGCTTTCGGCCCTTATACCATGGAACACAACGAATTCCAGTACGGGCTCAACGAGTTTGACCAGCAGGAATACATGCCTGAAGGTTATGAAGCTCAAGATCTTGTCCCTGATGCGCAAGAAGCGGCTCAAGAGGATATTGAAAATTCCGGTGTTGATTATGACTTCGAATTTATCGTTCATTCAGGGTATGACGAATCTTCGTTGTGGCAGGAATTTGGAGAAATGATGTTTGAGGGACCTGAGGATGTTCCGGATGAATTCGGTTCTCCGTACGAAGATCATCCTAACTGGGCGGACACTCGCTACGTCGATTGGACTTCATGGTTTGCGGCCAGAAGCATCTGGTCTCACGCATATGCTGGGGGATCCGTGCAGGCTGAAAATAGCGGGCAATCCGTGTTCGCTCATGAATTCGGACATATTGAAGGCCTTGGTGATAATTACAACAACCCTTATGCCGACCCTGTTTCAAGGTCCTACTCGGGTCCTTGGGAACTTATGAGCCGTGGAGCTTTCAATGGTCCTGGAGGTCCGCACACCCGGTGGATGATTCCGGCAACGGAAGGTTCGAGCGCTCCTTCCCACCATATGCTTAGGAATAAAATAAAGCAGGATTTCGTCACTGAAGGGGAAGATTATCTGGAGGTTGACCGTGATGACCTCGCAGAAGAAGGACCGGTGTTCGAAGATATTTTAGCGCGGGCGGTGCCCTCCGGTTCGGATTTTGAGCATGATAAGCTGCAAGGCATTAATGTCACAATGGATGAGGATAAGACACCGAGAAACTACTTGGAAGATGATTGGCGGGCAGATATGCAGGCCGGCGAGGATTGGTATGATAACTACACGATTGAGGTTGTGGATCAGGTTGGCTTTGACTCTTTCCAACCGGATGCCGGTGTACTGCTGGCGAAAACTAAAGACGAAGAGCAGGCGCCTTTCATATGGGCCATTGACGCACACCCTGATGATATCGACGAAGTGGATTTTGAAAGACCGGACGGGACAACGGAAATGCTCTCTAAAGGGGATTACCAACAACTGGCGGATGCGCTCTTTAAAGCAGGAACCGCGGATGGTGTTGTCAGCGAGTATACCGATGAGGATAATCGTCTCCATTTTTACGTATTGGATAAAAACGAAGATGAAGACGGGGCTCTGTCCTACCGGACGGCAGTCCGGCACATGGATGAAGCAGGTCCGTATGAACGCGGTGTAGACGTTGAAACTAGCACGGTGGAACGTGCCGAGGCCGGAAATATAGCAGCATACAATTTCAGTGTAGCGAACAGCGGCGAAGAAACAGATCTTGTCCGTGTAGACGTCGACATTGAAGATGGCTGGGAATACATGCATGAACATGAAGTCATTGAAGTAGAGGCCGGGGAGACAGTCGATGTGCCGGTATATGTGGAAATGCCCGAAAATGGACATGCCCCTTCTAATATCACCTTCTCTGCGACTTCTGAAACAGACGATGAAGAAACAGAATCCGCAGAACGAGGAGTAGGCGTAAGCGCGGCAAGTATGGAAGCTCTTGTTGAGCAGTATGAAGAAGACGGGGCATTTGAAGAGGCGGAAGCTCCTCATGCCTTAACACGACATTTAACAGCCGTGAGTCATTATGAGGAACAAGAAGAACCTGAGAAGGTCATCAATCATATGGAAGGTCTTAAAGATTTGCTTGATCATCAGATCGACAATGGATTGATTACGGAAGAGGCATTTGAGGAGCTTATCGCTTATACGGATGAGTTGATAGAGAAGTTGGATTGAGATTCTATCAAAATAACATTCTATGAAACGGTTAAATAAAAAAAGCAGAAGGAGATAGAAATGAAAAAACGATGGTTTAAAAAATGCACGGGGATCGCATTTGCATTGGCTTTCGCGTCTTCTTCCCTCTTTTTCGTGGAGGTTTCTGCTGAGCAGGCAACAACAGATGAAGGGATGACGCACCTGATAGAAGACGGAGTAACCCAGCCGAATTTTTCCTATGAAGATGCAATCAGGGAGACAGTGTACGTGGATACGGATCTAGATACGAATGGTGACGGGACCAATGACCAAATTGCCGCGGATATTATTCGTCCTGCCGAGAGCGATGAAGATCTTGACGTTCCCGTCATAATGATTGCCAGTCCTTACAATGAAGAGATGGGACGCGGGGAAGAATCCGAGCTCAAGGAATATGAAAATGGAGAACCGGTAAAGTTCCCATTGTACTATGATAATTATTTTGTTCCCCGGGGCTATGCGGTTATGCACGTTGATATGGTAGGAACGAGCTTATCGGATGGGTGTCCGACAACCGGTGGTTTTGAAGAAACGGATAGTGTGACGGCCGTTATCGATTGGTTGAATGGAGAGGCAGATGCCAGTAACGATGAAGGTACGGAAGTAGAGGCAGATTGGAGCAGCGGCAAAGTAGGAATGTACGGAAAATCATACGATGGAACGCTGGCAAATGCAGCAGCTGCTACAGGGGTAGAAGGACTTGAAACGATCGTACCGGTGACGGCGATCAGCAGTTGGTATGACTACTACCGCTCTAATGGCGCCCTTTATCACTACAATGGCCCGAACGGACTGGCAAACACTGTTGTCAATTCCGAGCGGGAAGAGGAATGCCAACCGGTATTCGAACAAATGGCGGACGATATGGATGATGACAGTGGTGATTTTAATGATTTTTGGGACGAACGAAGCTATTTGGATGATGCAGGCAACATTTCCGCCAGTGTTTTCTTGATCCATGGGTTGAATGATCTTAATGTGAAAACCAATCATTTCGGCCAATGGTGGGAAGAGCTGGAGGCGAACGATGTGGAGCGCAAAATATGGCTCACGCAAACAGGTCACACGGAACCGTTTGATTTCCGGCGTGACGAGTGGGTAAATACCATCCATCAATGGTTTGATCACGAGCTTCTCGACATCGACAACGGTATCCTGGAAGAGCCGATGGCTGATGTAGAAACGGCAGCGAATGAATGGGAAACTTATGATTCCTGGCCGGATCAAGAGGCTTCCACTGTCGATTTACGCATAAGTCCCGGCGATGATGAAAGGCCCGGTATTTTAACGGATGCTCCTGTTCAAGAAGGGGAGACGTTGGATTTTACGAATGACCCTCAATCTGAAGATGAGCTTGCCGCCGAGCCTTTCGAAGAAGATGATCATCGTTTGATGTTCCTTTCTCCAGAGTTAGAAGAGGAAGTGCGTTTCAGCGGAACACCCGAAGTGGATATTCGCGCAACAGTGGATGGGGAGGCTGCGAACTTAACAGCCTTCATCGTCGATTATGGCACAGATGAACGTGTCGACCATCAAAGCGGTTCCGGAGGTATGAACATGCTGGATGAGAGTGACTGTTGGGGTGAGAGCACCGACAGAGATAGCGCTTGTTATCAACAGCATGAAATTTTAACGCATGAACAGGATTATGAGATCGTGTCCCGTGGTTGGATGGATGCTCAGAATCATGACACCGTTTGGGAAAGCAACCCGCTAACACCCGGAGAGCAATATGATTTTCGTTGGGATACGATGACGCACGATTACGTTTTCAAACCCGGACACCGTATCGGTGTGGTGATCGCAGGGAGCAACACGAGTCACACGGTACCAAATGAAGACGAGATAGACATTGAAGTCGATCTTGCAGAGAGCCATATTGAACTTCCGATAGTCGGCGGTGAACAAGCCATCGATTTTGGACTGAGCGCCTCCGGAATACAAGAAGTCGTTCAAGAGTTCGATGAAAATGGTGAAATTGAAAGTGAGGAAGCTGTTCATGCCTTGGATCTGCATTTAACGTCCGTGAGCCATTATGAAGAGCAAGAGGATACCGAAAAAGTTAACGATCATACGAGAGGCTTTAAAGATTTACTGAACCAACAACTTGATCAGGATCATGTAACCGTGGAAGCCCATAATCATCTTATGGAGCATGCAGATGCTTTGCTGGAGAAGTGGGAATAGAAGTACCGTGTTATCCCGGATTGAAAAGTATTCCTGTGGCAAGCCATTTTCTTGTCACAGGATAACCCCCTTTTTTGGAGGGTCTCTGATGGAAAAAACGAACGTAAAAGTGTTGTTCCTATTGTGTGTCTTTTTGATAACGCCTTCACTGGCAGAGGGGAGTGATACCGGCTTAGATCCGCCTGAAACAGTATTAAGTTCGTCCGAAATGAAAACGATGGTGGAACGTTTCAATGAAGATGGGGAATTCGAAAATGAAGAAGCGGCCCATGCACTATATTCACACTTATCTAGCGTCCGCCATTATGAGGAGCAAGAAGAAACGGAAAAAGTCATGGAGGCGATGGAGGATTTTAAAAAGCTGCTCGGAGATCAACAAGATAATGATTTTATTTCCGAAGAAGCCTTCAATGTTCTGGACAGTTACACGGAGGATTTTATGCAGGACAATGATCCTGAAAGCGACGCCGGACCCGGAACGTGGTATGAGGGGGAAACACCGGAAAATGTAAGCGAGGATGATCCGGTGCTCTTATTTGTGCATGGGCTTGATAGCTCGGCCGATACATGGTTTGAAGACAATGATATGTATGAAACCGCTTATGAAGATGGGTATCAAACGGCTTTTATTGACTTGTACCCTGTAGAAGATAATTGGGATAACGGAGCACTATTGGCAGAAAAAATTGAACAGATTTACTACCATTACGATAAAACAGTCGTGCTCATCGGTCACAGTAAAGGCGGGATCGACGCGCAAACAGCCCTTGTTCACTATGATGCTCATCCATATGTCGGCAATGTGATCACCTTGGGCAGTCCTCATTTTGGATCGCAACTGGCAGATTTGGCGCATAGCCGTTGGGCCGGATGGTTGGCAGAGCTTTTGGATCAAAGAAACAACGCGACTTACGCTTTGCAGTCCGGTTATATGGAAGGATTCCGTTTTGAAACAGATCCTCATCCTCAAGTCAAGCACAATGATTATTATACGTTGGCCGGAACGAGCTGGGGTTCATTTGCATCCCCGCTGTTTTGGGGCGGCCTGTATCTTTCTTTTCACGGCAATAATGATGGCGCGGTTGTTACGGATGATGCCTATTTGCCAAATGAAAGTATCGTGCGAATCGACGAGTGGGATCATCAGGAATTGAACACCGGCACCGCTACCTTCGATTGGTTTGAGCCATTTTTAAATGAATCAAGTGTTGAAGATGATGCGACCGTCACATCAACTTATGATATGGAAAGGTCAAATGATCAAGCAGGCAGTGACCAGTTGGTGCGTGGCGGACAGCATGATGGTTCATCAGAGGAATTTTTTAATGTAGAAAATGATGTAAATGAGATCAGCCTCGATTGGATAAGTGACCAATCAGTCGAATTGGAAATCTATAATCCTCAGGGGGAAGAGCATGAATCGTCTGTCACGTCCTATCAAGATAATGAATTTTTTAAAGGGGGTGTCCACCACAACGTGCATATCGATGATCCAGAACCGGGGGAGTGGCGCGTACAGGCAACATCCGAGCATGAAGGCGCATATTTAGCGACATGGCATTACGTTTCACCATTATCAGCCGATGTTCAATTGGATGTTTCGGCTTCGTCAATGATTTTGCAAGATGAGTCTAGCATTCTGGATGAGGATGATACAGATGTCAGCTATCACGTAGATTTCATTCCTGAAGAGGGGGATTCACAGCAGATAGCGGATCAGTTTTCTTTTCAAAGGGATAGCCAAGAAGCGCTAACACTTCCGGAAGTGTCACAAGAAGGTGTGTATAATATCACTGCTGATATAGAAGGAAAAGATGTAGATGGAGCGCCATTTTCCCGGACAATCATTACCACTGTATTTGAGGATGAAGATGGGAACAGATTTTACTAGATTCAAAGGAGGTTTTCCATGCGGACGAAAAGGCGGGTAATTGCGGGCTTTTTAGTTGTAACTTTAGGTTTGTTTATTGCTTTTGGATCTACGTCATTGACAGCACATGAAAATTCTAATTTGACAAATGAAAATGATGATTCAGACACAATTGACGACATCGTTGATAACATGACATTGGAGGAAAAAGTCGGGCAACTGTTTATTGTCCATGTTTACGGAGAAACACCGACAGATCCGAATTATGAAGAGGAAAATCTGGAAAATGACCGCGGAGGGGAGAACTTCAAGGAAGTGATTGAAAATTACCATCCCGGCGGTGTGATTTATTTTAACTGGGCCGACAATATCGGGACGCCCGCGGATGTATCGCAGGTAAACGCCCTTTCCAATGGGATTCAAGAAATTGCGATGGACGAAGGTTCGTCCATTCCCATGTTTGTGTCAACAGATCAGGAAGGGGGTATTGTCGCGCGCGTGACAGAACCTGCCACGACATTCCCGGGGAACATGGCTATTGGTGCAACCGGATCTTCGGCCTACGCGGAACAGTCCGCGGAGATCCTGGGTGAAGAGTTGAAAGCGTTGGGCATTAACATGAATTTTGCGCCGACGTTAGATGTGAACGTTAACCCGGATAACCCTGTAATCGGTGTTCGTTCTTACTCTGAGGATCCCGGTTTAGTCACGGATTTAGGGATGGCTCAAATCCAAGGGTTTGAATCGGAAGAGGTGATCGCGACGGCGAAGCACTTCCCCGGTCATGGCGATACCGATGTTGATTCCCACTACGGGCTTCCGATTATCGAAAAAGATTTGGATACGTTGCTTGAAGAGGATTTGCCCCCGTTTGAAGAAGCTATTGATCACGGAGTCGACGCTATTATGCCGGCTCACATTGTCGTGCCTGCGCTGGATGATTCAGAATTGCCTGCTACATTTTCCGAGCCGATCTTGACAGATTATCTGCGGGGAGAATTAGGTTATGACGGGCTAATTGTTACGGACAGCCTTGATATGGATGGCGTCGATGTCATGCCGGAGGAAGAGGTGCCGGTGGAAGCCTTTAAAGCCGGTGTCGACGTACTGTTGAATCCACCGGATGTTGATTTGTCGTACAACGCGATGCTCGATGCCGTTGAAGACGGTGACATTAGTGAAGACCGATTGGATGAATCCGTCTATCGTATTTTGGAACAAAAAATGGAGCAGGGACTGTTTGATGATCCTTACGAAGACCCGGCTGCGGTGGACGAAGTTGGTAACGAAGAAAATCTTCAATTGGCTGAGGACATGACCGACGACAGCATCACGCTTGTTAAAAACGACAATGACACTCTTCCATTGGACAACGATACCGAAATGCTCGTTGCCGGACCTGAGGACGGACAGCCGGCGCTGCTTTCTGACCTTTTAATGGCGGCTGAAAGCTATGAAACGAGCGAAAGTCCCACGGAAGAGGAAATTGATGAAGCCGTTTCTTTAGCGGAAAATAAAGATATGGTTGTTGTGCCGACGTCTTCCGCTCATTTAGACGAAGATCAGCAAAACCTGGTTACTGCTCTTCAAGAGACAGGCACATCTGTGGTCGTTGCTGCTACTGGAAACCCATATGATATCGCTGAATTTCCGGATATTGATGCCTATGTAACGACCTATGGCGACCAGGATATTTCCATTCACTCTTTGGCTAATGCTTTAACCGGGGAAATCAATCCCGAAGGGGAATTGCCGGTCACGATCCCCGATCATTATGATATAGGCCATGGCTTGAGCTATGAGATTGAAACGGCCAATATCGAGCAGCTGGTGGATCGGTTCGATGACACGGGAGATCTGGAATACGAGGAAGCCGTTCATGCCTTGCAACGTCATTTAACGGCAGTTGGCCATTATGAAAATCAGGGGGATGCGGAAAAAGTGATCGAGCACATGGAAGGTTTTACGCATCTGCTCGATCAGCAATTGGAAAATGAGTGGATTTCGGAAGAGGCACATGACACACTCATGGATCGCGCGGATGATTTGGTTGCAGGATGGCAATAGCTTTTAATTTTCAAGGGGATCGGTAATGCCTATCCCCTTTTTAAGGAGGAGGTTCAAACGTGAAAAAATGGATGATTGTGCCTGTTGTGGCTATTTTTTCAGTTTCATCGCTTGCCGCCGTCGCGTTTGGGACGGATGATGCGGATATTGAAGAAGCAGAAGAATCTGATGAATTAAGATTAGGCATTGATGTCTTGCTCGAGGACAGGATCGATGAATTGGAAGACAAAAACGTAGGGCTGATTACAAACCCGACGGGTGTCGATCAGGAGTTGAACAGCATCGTTGATTTATTGTACGAGCATGACGATGTCGATCTCGTCTCAATGTTTGGGCCGGAACATGGCGTCAGAGGGGATGCGCAAGCGGGGGATGATGTCGATAAATACATTGATGAGAGGACAGGCCTTCCCGTTTACAGCTTATATGGAGATACTGAAAAACCAACCCCCGAAATGTTGGAGGACGTTGATGTCCTGCTTTTTGACATACAAGATGTAGGGGCTCGTTTTTACACGTACATCTATACGATGGCTTACGCCATGGAAGCAGCCGGTGAGAACGATGTGGAAATGATGGTCCTTGATCGCCCGAACCCAATCGGCGGGCTGGATGTGGAAGGCCCGGTGCTTGACCCGGATTATTCTTCGTTTGTCGGATTGTATCCGATACCGTTGCAACACGGCATGACCGTTGGCGAATTAGCGGGACTGTTTAATGAAGAATTCGAACTTGATGCCGATCTTACCGTTATGGAAATGGAAGGCTGGGAGCGGCAGATGAAGTATGACGAGACCGACCTTGAATGGGTCCTTCCATCTCCAAACATGCCAACTTTTGACACTTCCATCGTTTACCCTGGAACAACGCTTATTGAAGGAACGAACATTTCGGAAGGAAGAGGTACGGCGAAGCCGTTTGAATTGATCGGTGCGCCCTTTATTGACGGAACGGCACTGGCGGAAGAATTAAATGCACTTGACCTCCCGGGCGTTCAATTCAGAGCTGCTTATTTCACGCCGATGTTCTCGAAACACGAAGGAGAACTTTCCGGTGGGATCGAGATTCACGTTCAGGATGAGGTAGCCTATGAACCTCTCAAAACAGGCCTGCACATTGTGAAAACCATTCATGACAACTATCCAGAAGACTTCGAATTCGACGAGTTCTTCGATAACTTGATGGGGAACAGCTGGGTCCGTGAAGAAATAGAGAACGGCACATCCGTTGAAGAAATCACTGATATGTGGCAAGACGACTTGGAAGATTTTAATCAAACAAGAATCGACCATCTGCTTTATTTTGACGGAGTCGCAGGCATAACAGCGCTTGTGGAAGATTTTGAGGAACAGGGAGCCTTTGCAAGCGATGAAGCGGCTCGTGAATTGCTGACGCACATGACCGCGGTTGAACGTTTTGAACAACAAGGGGAAATGGCAAGAGTCGTCGAGCATATGGAAGGATTCTATCATTTGCTCGAGAACCAGCAAGAAAATGAACAGGTATCGGATGAAGCCTATCAGGCACTAACAGCAGAGGTTGATGACTTCATGGAGCAATGGCAGTAAATCCTGATTTCGCTGATAAAAGGCTTGTTTCGGCTGATAAATACTGGTTTTTGGCTGATATATCAATCCATTTGGCTGATATATGCTCGAATTCGGCTGATAAAATGAATCCAGCCTACGACGCTGGAACACTATGAAAATAAGAAAGAAACGTACAATGTATCAAGACCGAAGCGAGGTGAAAAAATGGGCAATCGTTTGAAACCGATGGTTACCGGAGGTTTTTTGTTGCTACCACTGTTGTTTTTTAACGCAGAGTCAAGCCATGCTTCACCTGATCAGGCAGACGGACTCAAACCGGGATCGCCAGGTAGTGCCGGCATGGTGGAGCAGGAATTAAACGACATCGATGATCTCATTCAGCAGGGGATCGATGACCGAGTGACGCCGGGAGCGGTCGTTTTGACAGCCAAAAATGGAATGATTGCAAAAGAGGACGCTTATGGCGAGGTCGCCCGCTATTTGGACGATGATTTCACCGAAATGAATAATCCCGTTGATATGCAAACGGACACGATCTTCGATGTAGCTTCTATTACGAAGGTATTCACTGCGATTTCTGCCATGCAGTTGTATGAAAATGGAGAATTCGATCTGGACGATCAGGTGGCAAACTATATACCGGAGTTTAATGAAGGTGATAAATCTGAAATCACCATTCGGCATCTTATCACTCACACCTCCGGTTTTGAAGATTGGGTGCCACTGTATACGGAAGCGGATTCCCGTGAAGAAGCGTATGACATTGTTTTTTCTTCCGAGCTAACGCATGAACCTGGAAGCGATTATGTATACAGCGATCTGAACATGATTTCGTTAGCCGCGGTGATCGAACAAATAACAGGAGAACGGCTCGACGAATATATTGAAAAAAATATTACCGAACCACTTGGGATGGATGACACGATGTTTAATCCACCGGAATCACTGCAGGAGCGTACTGCTGCCACCGAATATCAACCTGATGTCGAACGGGGACTCGTTTGGGGCGAAGTTCATGATGAAAATGCGTGGGTGATGGATGGTGTGTCCGGACATGCCGGTTTATTTTCAACAGCTCGGGATCTAGCGGTATTCGCGCAAACGTTCCTGAATGAAGGAGAGTACGGAGAAGAAAGAATTCTGCAGCCGGAAACGGTAGAAAAAATCGGAACCAATCAGTTGCCAGATTCACTAGATGATACTCACGGGCTTGGCTGGGAATTGGACCAAGCCTGGTATATGGGTGATCTATCCGAGTCTGAAACAATCGGCCATACCGGTTTTACCGGGACGTCAGTGGTTATTAATCCGAATGAGCAAATGATGGCGATTTTACTGACCAATCGGGTTCATCCGACACGGAAAGGAGCGTCCCCGAATGAGATTCGGGAACATGTTGCTGATCAGACAGCAGCTGCCATCGATGCCTGGGATGCAAGTCATATGAAATCGCTCGTAGAAGATTTGGATGCGGAGGGTGAATTTTCAAATGAAGAAGCCTTTCAACACTTGCATACCCATTTAACTGCCGTTCATTATTATGAAAATCAGGAGGAAGCAGAAAAAGTAATCACCCACATGGAAGGTTTTCAGGATTTAATTGATGATCAGTTAAACAACGAGGTGATTTCTAAAGATGCATTCAATATTCTTCGCGCGCAATCGGAAGACTTGATTGAGACGTGGGAATAGATGGGAGGAAAAGCAGATGAAAACATTCATTTCTATGGCGATGCTCGTTCTATTAATGGCAAGCCCGGGTTTCAAGCAGGCTCAAACAGATGCCAAGCCATTATCCGGTGAGGAGACAAGCGATAAGGTGACACAAATCATCGATGACATGAACGATAAAGAAAAAATTGGACAATTAGTCATGCTGGCGCCTCAGGATGGAGATGACGGCATGCCGGATGAATTCACGAAGGAGATGATTCAAGAATATGGCATGGGTTCTGTGATTGTTCGCGGGGAGAGAGATGCAGCCACACAGGCTGAATACAATAATCAATTGCAAGCGTATGCCGCGGATAATCGCATGAACGTTCCATTGTTCACAACGGCCGACTTAGAAAACGGGGCTGCGCAGCAGGTGCCTGAAGATGCGACAACATTTCCTCGTCAAATGGGGGTCGGAGCTACTAATAGTTTGCAACATGCGGAGACATTTGCACGCATAGCGGGCCAAGAAGCGGATGCGTTAGGTTTTAACTGGAGCTATTCTCCGGTTGCGGATGTGAACGTTGACCCCTTAAATCCTGTTATTGGTGTACGTGCTTTTAGCGAACAGACAGATCTCGTATCTGAAATGACCGCTGCTCAAGTATCCGGCTATCAGGAGGAAGACGTCATTGCTACAGCCAAACACTTTCCGGGTCATGGCGATACGGATACGGACTCTCATTTTGAATTGCCAACGGTAACCTATGATCGTGAGGAGCTCGAAGAGTTACATTTACCTCCTTTTCAATCAGCTATTGACGCCGATATCGATTCAATGATGACTGCTCATATTATCATAGAGGCAATAGATTCTGAGCTTCCGGCCACATTATCCGAAGATGTATTAACGGGGCTTTTACGTGAGGATATGGGATTCGATGGTTTAATCGTCACTGACGACATGGCCATGGAAGCAATCACGGATAATTGGGGAGCCGGAGAAGCCGCGGTGATGTCGATCCAGGCTGGCGCTGATATCGTTATGGCACTTGCATCCCCGACAGAAGCGCATGACGCCCTTTATGACGCTTATCAATCCGGTGAATTATCCGAGGAACGGGTGCATGAGTCACTGGAACGCGTTCTAACGAAAAAATTGGAATATGATTTGTTTGACGATCGTTATGTGGATGCTTCCGAAGCTGAAGCATTTGTCGGAAATCAAGAGCATCAAGATATCGCGGAGCAAATGGGGCGAGATTCTATTACGTTGGCAAAAAATGAAGATATTTTACCTTTTGATGAAGATAGTGAGGAAACAACGTTTGTGGCAGGCGTTACGCATGTGAATGATATTGCCGAGCGGGTGCAACAGCAAAGCAACGGAGAGGTGCTTTCTTGGCAAGCCGGTACCGATGATCCCACGAGCGAAGAAATAGAAGAAGCTGTGAATCAGGCAGCAGATGCAGATCGAATTCTTGTGCCCACTTTCTCTATTGATGAGCTTCCGGATGGACAAAGTCAATTGGTAGAGGCATTAAAAGAGACCGATAACCCTGTCGCGGCTATTTCACTGGGTCTCCCGTACGATGTGCAAAACTATCCGGACGTAGATGCGTATCTTGCTTCCTATGCCCTTGATAATTGGGAGTTAGCGAACTCAACATCCATCAATGCCGCTGTTGATGTGGTCTTTGGTGAACAGCCCGGCGGTGAGCTCCCGGTTACGATTGAAGATCATTATGAGTTCGGACATGGATTAAGTTATGAACCAAGCAATGCCTCAGATATTGAGCAACTCGTTGAACAATACGAAAGAAAAGGAGCATTTGAAAAAGAGGAAGCCGTTCGCCACCTATTGACCCACTTAACAGCCGTCCATCATTATGAAAATGAAGAAGAAGCAGACAAAGTCGTGACCCATGTGGAAGGGTTTAAGGATTTGCTTAACGATCAAGAAGACAACGCGTTGATTAGCAAGGAAGCCTATGAAGATCTCCAAGATCAAGCAAATGACCTGTTGGAGCAATGGCAGTGATTTTTCGATTCGGCTGATAAATGCTGGGTTTTGGCTGATATATCGATCGATTCCGCTGATAAATAGATTGTTTCGGCTGATAAAAAAAGAAAAGCCCGCCGGGGTGTTAAGCAACATCCCTCGGCAGGCTTCTTTTTTTATGCTGTCACTTCCGCACCGCTCCCACGGTCTCGGTCTATCGATCTCTTGCGCAGCAAATGGGTGCTGATGAGCAGCGCGAAGAGCCCGACACCGATGAGGTCTGAAATGAAAGCGGGGTGAATGAAGACTAGCGCGGAACTGAGGGCTAATATCCATTCAAACCAGCGGTATTTCACGAACATATAGTTTTGAATGACGGTGACGAATGCCAGTATGCCGACGAGGGCAGTGAATATAGCCCAAACGATTTCATACCAGGCAAACATCCCTTGATTTTCAGGCAATAGCAGGATGATCGTATTCATAGTGAACACAAATGGCAGCAATAATGCGCCTGCATCATACTTAAAGCCTTGCACACCCGTGATAATAGGATCTGCTCGCGCGATCCCGGAAACTGCGTAAGCCGGCAAGTTCACCGGTGGTGTATCGTCGGCGAGTACTCCGTAGTAAAGGACGAATAAGTGTGCAGCCATAATCGGCACGCCCATTTCAATAAGAGCGGGTGCGATCATGGATGCCAGAATTACGTAAGTCGCCGTTGTCGGAAGCCCAAGTCCGACGATGAGGCACGCGATAAACGTAAAGAAGAGGACAAGGAGCAATTGATCGCCTGCAAATCCTACAATAATGGTAGGCAAAGATCCGGATAGTCCGGTCAGATTAATGATTCCAATGAGAATACCTGCGGTAGCACAGGCGGCAATGACGGTAAGTGCTTTGCGTGAAGCCATTTCCAGACTGATCATTAATTCGCGCGCTTTAAATTTAATAGGGGCAGATTCAATGTTGAATTTATTTTGAAAAAGCACGAAGAATACACAAATAAAGGTACCGATCGCGATCATAACGGAAATTTCAAAGTGCCAACCGAACAAGTGGTACATGCCATATGCCACCCCTGCCAATACACCCGCGATTAGCAAACCTGCTCCGAAACGCTCCCTCAGGCGGTGGGCAAGAATCGCAACCGTCAAAAGCATAACGATGGAATAAAAGGCAGCATTAAAGACAGTGTTACCGGCCATGACAAAATACACAAGCGCGATAATCGGAACAATCAGGTAGCCTTGCTGTAGCAAACTTTTTCGTCCGGAAACGAGCGAATCCTTCGCCAATCCCTGGATGTTGTGTTTCACTGATTCAATGTGCACCATCCAGATGATCGCGATATACGTTAATATCGCGGGAATCAACGCGGAAATCATAATTTGCGCGTAGCTGTAAGGGGTGTACTCAATCATCAAAAAGGCGGCGGCCCCCATGACTGGCGGCAAAAACTGTCCGCTTGAGGACGAGGCCACTTCGATCCCGCCTGATGTTTGCGGCCGAAACCCTACTTTTTTCATGAGCGGGATCGTAAATGTTCCGGTGGTGACGGCATTTGCGACCGAGCTTCCGGAAATGGAGCCCATAAAACCGGAACCAACGACGGCTGCTTTTGCCGGTCCGCCCCGGTAATGGCCGACCGCTCGAAGGGCCAGATCGATAAACATCTTGCCTGCACCGGTCGCTTCCAAAATCGCCCCAAAGAGGATGAAAATGAAAACGTAATTAGCTGAAACAGATAAGGGGGTCCCTAAAATCCCTGTTGATGTGTACATCATTTCATAAATGAACTGCTCAAAATTGGCTCGGCCATGGCCAAAAGGTGGGGGGAGATAATCCCCTAAGAAATAATAGGCAATGAATATTAAAGCAATAATCAATAAAGGTTTCCCCACCACTCGCCGAGCAGCTTCCAGCAGCAACAAAATCATGATGATCCCGGCGATCATATGGCTTGTCTCCATATTTCCCTGCAATATTGTTTGGTGGGTTTGGTTTAACATAACAAATGAGCCTACAACGAGTACTAAGCCAGCAAGTGCCATATCGTACCAGACGATGGTCGTTTGACCCAATCCCTTTTTTCTAGGGAAAATAAGGAAAATAAGAAGGAGCCCTGCGAGCAGGTGAATAAATAGATGTTGGTTTGTGGATACGATCAAACCGAAACCGGCTGTATATAAATGATAAAGAGAAAGCGCAACAGAGATGATGAGAATCAGTATCGCTTTCCAACCAAAGACGCTCCGGTCGCTTCCTTCTGCTTCCAACGCTTCCTCTGGCGAATCTTGCGGAGCTTCGATGGTTTCTTTAATTTCCTCGTTCTGCTTTGAAGTATCTGCCATCACGCTATCCTCCTTGCACGTGAATCATGACGCGGCGGTCATCTTCCTCCATGTCCGATAAATAGAGGGTTTCATCTTTAAATTGAAAGGTGTGTGTGTAGAGGTTGGATGGAATTAGCCGTAACTCTTCCACGACCCTTCCATCATCGGGGATGACGTAAAAGCCCTCCTCTTTCCGGATTGGCTCGTCTGCTTCATAGGGAATGCCGGCGCCGAAAGCCTGGGTCCAAGTTTCTATCGGGACGACTTCGAAATCTTCATTGATCTCAAAAACTTCCCGAATGGGCGTTTTCATTACCGAATGAATATATTCATGAAAAAAAGTGTCACCTGGCTCAATCTCTTCTTCGAGTAAAACGTCATCGGACGCTGTAGCGATTACTTGTAACTTCGGTGTTTGTTCCCAGAAGACGGCCAATAAAAGAAGGATGGCAAGGAAGGGGAGGAAGAGGCTCCATCTCCCTTGCAAAAATGCTAAAATGCCTCTCATGATCCCACCTTATTGATCTTCAAAGTATTGTTCCGCACCGGGATGCAAATCAATCGGCATGCCATCTTGGGCGGTTTCTAAATCAATATGGGCGCCGGATGCATGGGCGGTTTCGAAAGTATCCGTGTTGTCAAAGATGACTTCCATAACCTCGTAAACAATCTCATCGTCCAGTTCGTCATGGGCGACAAGCATGGCTTGCACAGCCAGCGTATTTACCGCATCGTCATCTTCATTATATAAACCTTCTTCAAGCTCATGCTCGGTATAGTACGGATATTCATTAACTAGTTCATCTGATACCTCTTCTTCAACTTCGACCATCGTAATATCCTGTTGGGCCTCCAATGCTTCAATTGCACCTGTAGGAGTTCCCGCGACCATTAACGCAGCATCGATGTTCGCATCTTGCAAGCCGTCGGCAGCGTCTTCAAAGTCTTGGTATTCCACCGTGATGTCGTCATACGTTATGCCATGAGCTTCGAGAATTTGATTGGAAACCACTTCCGTCCCTGAACCCGCGTCCCCAACGGCAACACTCATGCCTTCCAGATCTTCCACCGTTTCAATGCCGGAGGCTTCCGTTGCTACGATTTGAATAACTTCTGGATAGAGGGTCGCCATTCCGCTGAATCCTTCCAATGGTTCCTCAAAATCAACTTCGCCTTCTATGGCATAGTAAGCGGTATCATTTTGCGTTAAAGCAAGGTCCCCTTGATCATCGGAAAGGTCGTTGAGATTTACAACCGAAGCGCTCGTTGCAAAATGGGACGCGTCGTAATCTTCAACGTTCTCATTAATGAGTGTGGAGAGCTGGCCACCTAAAGGATAATATGCCCCTTGTTCACCACCTGTTAAAATTTCCAATTCTTCATCAAAATCCCCGCAAGCGCTGAGCAACAGCGCGGCTGCCCCGATGGCTGTTGCCTTTGCCAGTATTTTTTTCATAATATTGACCTCCCTGAAAAAATTAAAAATATCTCTTTTGCCATTATATAATACAAACTGTGAAAAAATCCCTATTAATGTATAAAAGAAGAAAATTCTTCTTTGGCGATTGCGATTAAATCTTTCGTAATAAAAGGGGTATAGGCCGTTTCCTCCCAAATGAGCGAGATGGAACTCATGTAGGCCACACCCGCGATGGGAATCGATGTTACATGCTCTTCCGTCATGACAGCTGCCATATCAGCAGGCATAAGTGTAACGCCGACCTCGTGACTGATCAAGTTTTCAATGGTCCGCAATTCCGGCCCAACACACAGTGTGTTTGGCACAAAACCAGCTTCGAGACAAGCCCTTTCCAATAAATAGTAAAGCGATGGTGAATTTTTCGGATGATAGTGAATAAAAGCTTCATTATTAAGCGTTTTCAAATCAATGGCTTTTTCGCCGGCCATCGGATGGTTCTTCGACAAGACAGCCAATAAAGGATGTTTGCTAAACTCCAATGCGGCGATATCCTTATTCCGAAGTTCGTTTAAATCCGCAGGCGTTCGAATAAAGGCGAGGTGGCTTTGTTGTTTTTTTATGGCTTCGATTGCCTGTTCTGATGTAGTTTCTTCAATGTATAGCTCAACCGTATCAAGATTCGCTTGCATTTTTTTTAGCAATTTGGGAACCCAAATGCTTGCCGCTGATGGCACGGATGATATGCGCGCTGTCGCTTGCGGAATTTTTTTAGATTCAACAACTTCTTGAATCAGGCCTTCAATTTTATGAAAAGATGGATATAAATGTTCGTAAAGATAGGCGCCTTCTTCTGTCAGGGATACTTGACGTGTCGTTCGTCGCAGCAATTTGAACCCGATTTCTTTTTCCAGTGCCGAGATTTGTTGGCTTAAACCGGGCTGGCTCACATGCAGCCGCTTGGAAGCTTCGCTGAAGTTCAGCGTGTCCGCGACTTCCATAAAATAACGAAACGATAAAAGATTCATCTGTTCACCTGCGCATGGATCGGATGGACGCTGTGAAAAGGTAGACCAGCTTCAAGCATCGTTAGCAAACCCGGTTTTTGCTGCGTAAGAATTCGTTTCCCGGTGTTGATGATCATTGATGCGGTCGCGGTATCACCGAAAATTCCGTTGGGAATAATAACATGAAGCGGGTCCGTCCCTTCGACGAATATTTCATCTTTTGATTCGACGCCTAAGGCCATGGTTAACTCCATCTCTATCGTTACGTTCTCCGAAGTATTTGCGATTGCTTGTTGGTGCTGTCCGCTGACCTCACCGTTTTTAAGCGTTAACCAGGAAAGTTCGTAGTCTTGCCCGGCAAACGTCGGTTCCAGTTTGGTTTCCAAATGCTCGATTTTAACGTTTAAACCTGCAGCAACAAGGCGAACGGTTTCCTCCAAGCCGACATGGCCGATTTTCCCATCCTTTGCAAGTTGCCGGAATTCCTCTTCACTTTTTCCTATTCCAACTTTTTTCTGTAACGGCACCCGCCGTTCTCCGACATTGGCTTGGCGCACAGCCTTCACCGAGCGGATGTCATCCGTCACAGCTGTGGCGGCCAGTGGGAGGGAATCCATTACAAACCCGGGATTGATCCCGCTTCCAATAACAGACAAGCCTTTGCTTTTCGCATATTGATCGATCTCGTCACTGAGGGACGGATAACGATCCCACGGGTATAGCATCTCTTCGCAAGTCGTCACGACATGAAACCCATGATCAAGCAGCTGTCGAATTTGCGGCCATACAGAAGAAACATTGGAACCGGTTGCATGAACGGCAATTTTTTGTTGAAAAGGTTCGGCCTTTCCCGATAGTTCAGAAATATCGGAAACAACAAAGGCATCTTTCGGGTCTTCCCCCTGAAGCGTGGATGCCAGCGGTTTGCCGACTAATTCCGGATCAATATCAACTCCGCCGATCACACGAAACGCTTTATCTGCCACTCCTTTCTTTAAAATCTCTTTTCCTATTGGACCAAGCCCATAAGGAACAAGTGCAATTGTGTCGCTTGCCATGGATGCTCCCACCTGCCTTCTCGTTGTTATTAATAAGGTAACATATATTAGTTTTGGTTATAAGTAAAAATCGGTTATATTTTTATAATTTGTGTTTATATTTCGGATGTTTTTAAAACATCACCGAAACAACTCAAACATATTTGTACAGATCCTGTCTTATCAAATAAAATAGGTTAAGGAGGATTCATTACATGGCAGATATCAAATTTGATCATATTTACAAGCGGTTTGATAGAGGTTTGCCCGCGGTTACGGATTTTAATCTGGATATTTCAGATGGAGAATTCATTGTTTTTGTTGGACCGTCGGGGTGCGGAAAATCGACAATGTTACGCATGATCGCGGGTCTGGAGGAAATTACGGAGGGATCTTTATACATTGATGACAATTACATTAATGATGTATCCCCCAAAGACCGTGACATCGCCATGGTTTTTCAAAACTACGCGTTATACCCGCACATGGACGTATTCGACAACATGGCTTTTGGTTTAAAAATAGGTAAATTCCAAAAAGCAGAGATTAAAGAACGTGTAGAAAATGTCTGTCAAATCCTCGGTTTGGAAGACTACTTGCACCGAAAACCAAAAGCGCTTTCAGGTGGGGAACGCCAACGAGTAGCTTTAGGCCGTGCTATTGTTCGTAACCCAAAAGTATTTTTAATGGATGAACCGTTATCGAATTTGGACGCAAAATTGCGGGTTCAAATGCG
The DNA here is from genome assembly GCF_006740705.1 of Salicibibacter halophilus. Classification (GTDB taxonomy): domain Bacteria; phylum Bacillota; class Bacilli; order Bacillales; family Marinococcaceae; genus Salicibibacter; species Salicibibacter halophilus. Next base: position 2,929,349 of record NZ_CP035485.1, read on the forward strand.
TTACGAAATCATTAAAATTCACCAGCAGTTGAAAACAACGACAATCTATGTGACCCACGATCAAACGGAAGCGATGACGATGGCTTCACGTATTGTGGTCATGAAAGATGGTTTTATCGAACAAATCGGTGCACCGAGGCAAGTGTATCACTATCCTGAAAATATGTTTGTTGGAGGTTTTATCGGTGCCCCACCCATGAATTTTTTGGAGGGAACCATTCGCGATAACCATTTCTGGATCGATAACCAAGTTTCGATGAAAATACCGGAAGAACGTTTGAGTGAGATAAAAAAGCACGAAGGGATTGCGATTATTTTGGGAATCCGGCCGGAAGATGTACATGACGAGGAAGCGTTTTTGGAAACGATGCAAGAATCGAAGGCGAATGTAACGATTGATCTTGCAGAAATTACGGGCTCCGAAGCAGTTTTGTATACCAAAATCGGAAACCAAGATATTACGGCGGTTGTTAATCTGCGTAGTAACATCCAGCAAGGCGATAACCTTGAACTCGGATTTAACATGAATAAGGTTCATTTCTTTGATCCGGAAAGCGGAAACCGGCTGAAACCTGCCCATGAAACATAAAGGCTGTTCGGCAAAACCGAACAGCCTGTTAATGATCACATCGATTGTGATGGTGTTTCTTTCTTTCTTTTTCTATTTTTTAACCATACACTCAACAGAGGATACAAGAGCGAAAGGAGCGTCAATATTCCAAGTACAATGGTGATGGGTGATGCAAATAGGATGCCTAATGCATTATCATAGATTACTAGTGAACGCTGAAATTCTTGTTCTAAGTCTCCACCGACAATTAACGCGAGGATGAGTGGCACAACCGGGTAGTTCATGACCCGCATCAAAAGCCCGATGACTCCGGCAATCAGTAGGATGTAAAAATCAACGGTCGTGTACCCAAGCGTATAAACTCCAATAAATGAAAGAAGAAGGATAACCGGGTACAGTACTTTTGGCGGTGTATGCAAGACTTTCATCAGTACTCCGACTAACGCAATGTTAAGGATGACAAGAATAATATTTCCAATGAACATACTATTAATTAGCGTCCATATCATATCCGGGCTATCTTCAAAAAGCAAAGGACCTGGGGTTACCCCGATCATAATTAAGGCTCCAAGCATGACTGCTGTAGCCCCTGAACCCGGAATCGCCATTGTCAATGTAGGAATTAATGCACCAACCGCAGACGCACTGTTTGCAGATTCAGGTGCAACTAACCCTTCTACCTTACCCTTGCCATATTCAGCAGGATCTTTAGAGAGTTGTCGCTGGGCGCTATAAGCAAACAGGGAAGAGATCGTTCCTCCGGAACCCGGCAAAGTGCCGAGAAAGAAACCGAGGGGGCCACTACGTACAATAGGCGCCAACGAACGTTTCCATTGTTCTTTTGTAAACCATTTACTTCCAATTTTATGATCCGTGGCTTTTGGCTGATTCAAATTGAACAAATTATATAGCACTTCACCAATGGCATAGATGCCAATAATGACAACAATGAAATCAACGCCCTCGATCAATTCCGGAACGCCAAACGTAAATCGTTGGACTTCCGATTGTAAATCAACGCCAATGGTTGCAATCCCCAAGCCGATAAACATCGAAAGAAAACCTTTGATTGTGTTCCCCATGGACAACGTTACAACAATTGATAAGGCAAATAAAAAAAGCAATACAAATTCTGCGGGGCCAAAGTTTAATGCAAAATCCGCAAGTGGGATGGCTAAGAAAATAAACCCGAAAACAGCCATAATGCCACCAACAAGGGACGCGATTGCTGCAATGGACATGGCTTGTCCGGCTTGTCCCTTTTTCGTCATCGGATAGCCGTCAAAGGTAGCCGCTACCGAGGAGCCATCTCCGGGTGTATTGATTAAAATGGAACTTCTTGAACCACCGAATAAAGCTCCGATATAAATAGCGGTCATTAATATTAACGCGCTGACAGGCTCCATTCCAAATGTCAACGGAATAAGCACTGCAATTCCCGTGGCAGGGCCTAATCCTGGCAAAATACCAACAATGGTCCCCAAGAGTGCCCCTAATACCAGTAGCAACAAGTTGATCGGCTGTAAAGCAGTGACCAAACCATCAAGAATGATACTCATATCCATGTTTTAAACCCTCCCTTCTATGGCAAACTAATCTCCAATAGTTGACTGAATATATACCAAGAACTAAATGAGAAAATAAGTGTTACTGTTAGATTTAATACCCATCTTTGATAACCGTTTAGATAAAACATTAATGCTCCCAAAAATAAAAGAGTAGCTGCCAGAAAGCCTACCCATTCAAAAATCAAGGCATATCCGACACATAAAGCCACTATGACGCCGATGATTTTTAGTGAATCTTTTTTTAGAAGGACAGCCAGATCCTGATTATCCTCCACATTCTCTCCGCGCACATTCACCAAGTCGATCACTGCAAAGATCAATATCCCTGCAGCGACGATCATCGGGAAGTATCTTGGCGCATAGGGGTCTCCCAGTAGCGCCGGAGGTAATTGAAAGATCATGATCATATAAATAAGGCTTAGGCTGATGAAAAGAATGGGCAATGATAGGCGAAATGCTCTCATTTGTCAGTAACCTCCCTATGGCGCAAGTTCTACTTCTTCAATAATCTCTTCAAAAAATGCTTCTTCCTCTTCCAGAAATTCCTCGGTCTCTTCGCTATCCATATATAATTGATCCAGATCGTTATTTTCCAAGTCTGTTTGAAATTGATCTGTTTCAACCGCAGAGCTCAACATTTCTTCCCAAGCTTCCACCTCGTCTTCGGTCATATCCGGCGGTCCCATAATGCCGCGCCAGTGGGGGAATACAACATCGATCCCCTCTTCTTGCAGTGTTGGTACATCCTCAAATTCCTCAAGTCTTTCGGGTGCACTAACCGCTAATATATCGACCTCACCGGCTTCATATTGCTCGACCATATCCGAGATAGAGTTCACCAAAATATCCACATGCCCGCCGAGGACGGGGTTTATGGCGTCTCCGCCGCTATCGTAAACAAGGAAGTTCAATGCTTCAGGGTCTATACCGGCTTCCAAAGCGGTTTGTACGAAGGAAAGATGGTTCCCGCTTCCCAGGGACGGACTTACCGATATGCTTAAGGATTCGGGATCCTCTCTAAGTTCATCCAATACTTCATTGATGTCATCAAAACCTGCATCTGCATGCGTAGCAATGCCCAACCACTCTGTCGAAAGCATGCCAAGTTGAGTGAAATCTTCGTAGTGAAGGTCGGTTTGGCCAAGTAAATTTCCCGTCAGCAACAAGCTCGAATTGACGGAAACGATATGTGGGTCATCTTGTTGCAATAAATATTGCCAGCCCACTTCGCCACCGCCTCCCGGCTGATTAACAACGGTAACGTTTTCATCCGTCTGATCATCCTGAATGATCGATTGCTGCACGGATCGGGCTTGCATATCCCAACCTCCTCCGGGAGAAGCCGGTGCCACAATTTCAATCGGCCGTTCAGGGAAGGCGTCTTCATTTCCCTCGCTTGATGTTGAACATCCGGCCATCGCTAAAACAGCAAGGATAAACGCGAACTTGCGCATGTTTATTCACCTCTTTAGTAATCGCTTTCAAGATTGTAAGATATAATCTATCACGTTCATTGAATCGTCAACAATGTTTCATACATATAACATTTATTATTTATTTTTGCTTTTTTGTCCTTTAACACCAAAATAAAAAAGCACCCTCTGTGAAAAGGGTGCTTAGTCTTCCGTTGTTACATATACCCGTTCCGGCCGTCCGATGACCCCATAATTTAGCTTCGGCTCAACTCTTGATACGGAAACGAGATATTCGAGGTACCGCCTTGCCGTGGTGCGGGAAATGCCTACTGCGTGACATGTCCCGTCGATGGTAAGTCCTTCTTTCGCGCGAGCGAGCTGATCCTCCACTTTTTCCAACGTGATCACATCAATGCCGGTAGGCAATTCGCTTTGCTTTTCGGAGGAGTGTTGGCTGGCGTTGTGTCCAAATAGGCGTTCAACATCCTTCGATTGGAAGGAAGCCTTTTCCTGAAACCATTCATAATCACGTAAATAACGTTTCATTACTTGTTGAAAATCAGAAGCTGACACCGGTTTGATAAAATAATAATAAACCCCGTGCCGTTTCGCTCTCAGTAAATCTTCGCGATCGTCCGATGCGGATATAATAATTACGTCAATATGAGGATAGTTCGAGCGAATGAATGACAATAATGCCGTCCCATGTATATCGGGAAAATAAATATCAAGCAAAATGAGCTGGGGTTGTTCTTTTGTCAAAAGATCTTTTAGTTCTTTACCGTTCAATGCTTTGCCGGTTACATTGATCTCCGGGAAAGATTGCAAGAATTGTTCATGTAAAAGGGATACACGATAATCGTCTTCTGCGATGACGACGTTCATTCCCATCACTCCCAATGTTTAGGTAAGTATAACGAAAAAACTGCACCCCCTTCAACAGGGCTGGAAATATCCACATCTCCTCCGTACTTTCGGGCGGTTTGCAGCACATTTGAAAGGCCGAACCCACGACCGGATCCTTTATAAGAAGAGCCTTTTTGAAATATTTCCGCTTGCTGTTCTTGATCGATGCCCGGACCTGAATCCTGCACATCGATGACAATGTCTTTCCCCATGTCAGTGATGAATACAGAGATTTCTTTTTTACTCTCCGAAGCAACTGCTTCAATGGCATTATCGAGCAAATTCCCTAGCATAACAGCTACGTCGGATGCCGTGAATTCTGTTCGTTCAAGTTTACTATTTTCATCCACCCACAAGTGGACCTTTTTTTCGGCTGCTTTCGCCATTTTTCCGAGAAGGATTGCTTGGATGCCGGGGTCTTTAATGGCGTGAAAAAGAGGCATTGCCGTCGTGGAAACGGCTGTTTCTTTTTCGATTAATTCGAGTGCTTCTTCATCATTTCCAAGTTGCAATAATCCCATGATGACGTATAGTTTATTTTTAAATTCGTGCGCCTGCGCTCGTAATCCATCAGAATACCCTTGTACTTGAATCATCGTTTCCTGAAGTTGTTTCATGTCGGTTTTATCCCGGAAACTGCATATGGCACCGACGATTTGTTCTCCGTTATAAAGCGGGCGCCGGCTTGCAATTAACACTTGGCCGTTATACATACGCTCGTCATCATCGACAATGTCTCCGTTTTCCAGCGTTTCCGAGAGTCCAAGCACATCAATGCATTCACTGTCAGTTGTAAGATTGAGCGAATCCAGTATCGTTTGTGCGGCCGGGTTTAACATTGTGACATGTTGGTTTTGGTTGATCGCGACGACACCTTCTTTTACAGAATATAGCATCCCTTCCCGTTCCCGGTATAATTCAGCAATCTTCGCCGGTTCCATTCCCAGTGTATCACGACGAATGTTTCTCCCAAGGATGATCGCGCCTCCGATGCTGCCTGCAACACCAAAAATTGCCACAAATCCCAGTCGGGAGAGTTTATCAATAACTGCGGCGTTAATATCTTCATATAAAAATTCAACCGTTATTGCGCCAACGACTTGTTCTCCATCCCCCACCGATTCATAGACAGGCGCAGTCGTCACCATCGCTGGACCCAAAACTCCTTCATCTTCTTCCGTAATAAAAGAGCCAAAGACGATCGCTGACGTAAACTGGCCGTCATCAACGTTTTCTCCGATTATTTCTTCTTCAGGGTGATAGACATAGTGACCATCTCGCGAAACAGCGGTGATGATAGGGTTATCTGCTTGCAATCTAAGATGATCAATGATCTCCTGCGCTTCCGTGGACTCCCCATTCGCAATCGCTTCTGCCATGGCTGGCATAAAGGCAAGGCTATTTGCTGTCTGCCTGGATAATTGAGCATACTCCTGTTCCACGTTTTGAACTTCGATTCTCGCGAAAATAACCATCCATACGAACAAGAGTAAGAATGTCAGTAACAAGAAAATAGAAACAATACGTGTCCGGACGGTTGCATGTTTAAAGAAACGCATAGTAAAATCCTCCTGTTTACTATACCGAAAAAAATGATGGGGGATCGAGCACTTCCTGCTATTTTATCGTATGGGGATGGAGAAGACCAACTGGCGTGAAAATGAAGCAATGATATAATGGAAAGTGCTGACAAAAATGCACGGGAGTATGAAATAAAGAAAGTCGTGGTTAATGATGAAGTTTTATAAGGTTTTGTTTCTAGCCGTAGCCCTGCTGGTCGGGGGTTTGTTTTCGTCTATTGGCGTCCCGGCCGGTTGGTTGCTTGGCGGTTTGCTGACAGGTATATTTTATGGGTTATTTATAAGGGCATTTGATTTTTCAGGATGGCCTTTTCAAATGGCTTTGGCACTGGTAGGCATTAATATCGGGCTTATCATGGAGCCGGACTTATTCCAACAATTAGCCCAATATCTGCTTCCACTATTCATAACGCTGGTTTTAACATTACTTACCGGGCTTTTTCTGGGCATTCTTCTTGATCGTTGGACGAGTCTGGATCGTCAAACAGCTTTTTTTTGCACGATTCCGGGAGGAGCTTCAGAAGTCATCGCGATTTCCAGTGACTACGGAGCGGATCAACGTATCGTTGCTTCGTTTCATACCGCGCGAATTACGATGTTTGTGCTGATTATTCCGTTTGGAATAGGGATGATTTATGGAGAAGGGAATGAGCAGGCGCAAGCGGTAACGCAAATGCTTCCAACTGCCTTACAGGTCTCTTTTTTCGGGCTCATTATTGTAGGCTCCTACGTTTTGAATCGCTTCGTTTCCTTTCCGGGTGGTATTTTGATCTTCTCGATTGCATTTGGGTTTCTCGGCAGTGAATTTATCGTCAATATCGGCGAAGTGCCGGAATATGTGTCCGGAATAGGGCAAGGGTTAATCGGGGCTATGGTAGGCATTCGTTTTGAGCGCAGTACCGTTGTACGGTTAAGGTCGATTGGAGTAGCAAGTTTGAAAGTTCTAGGCCTATATCTCCTATGCAGCCTTGGGGTTGCCCTGTTGTTTTTTTGGTTAACGCCCCTTTCCTATTTGACGAGCCTTTTAAGCACAGTCCCTGCCGGCGCGGCCGAAATGGCTTCAACAGCCGTTGCGCTGCAAATTGAACCGACGCTAGTCGCCAGCTTGCATATCATACGTGTCATCTCTATTTTTCTCGTTTTGCCTTTTTTATTTAAATGGTTGATGAAGGATTGAAAAATAGTATGATTAAGATAATTATTCTGAGGGGGGGACGCCTATGTGTGCTCGAAAATCTTCCGACAGGCAGGTAAAAGAACAGCCGGAGCCATATGGGAATAAGTACCAATTACAAGGAACATTTAGCGATGACCATTCGTTATCCTCGCCGAAATTGACATGTATCGGTGTAGTTTGAAAGCATTGTTTCGGGAGAAGATGGAGTATCGGCAATAGATAATAACCGTCATTTCACATATCAAGGATTTTATTACGAATATATTAATTGAACATCATATTGAAAAATAAACGGGAGGGAGGATTTAGCGGAAGATATGAGTGATAAAATCAAAATTTATGAAAGCAAGCATAAGGAAAATGATAAAGTAAAAAAACATTTTCATCAAACGTATCAAATTCTGTATACTTTGGATGGAAACGGCTCTTGTTTTTTGGATGAGCAAGAGCATTTCATTAACCAAGATAGTTTGCTGGTGATCGCCCCATTCACCACGCATTCTATCGAAGCTCAGTCAAAGATGTCTGTATTAGTACTGGAATTTGACGAAAAAATCTTGAGCGATGATGTTCGAAATGAGTTATTGGCAGAAGCATTTCATTACTCGGAGGTTAGAAAGTTAAATGCTTTTGATAGCAGTGAGTTCAGACAACTTTTACGAAAAATGTTGTATGAACAATCGCATGGAGATCACATTCGAGAAATGGTCATTAAAATTCACTTATCAGAGATGTTGTGTATACTAATTCGTTCCAAAAAAGAAGACCAAATCGTTGATCAAAATGTCCTTAGGGTCGAAAGGATAAAAAACTACATTGAAAGACGGTATTTTGAAATTGAAAGCGCGGAAGATTTAGCAAATAAAATGAACATGAGCAAGCGCTATGCCCAAAGTATTTTTAAGGAAAAGTATAACCGAACGCCCATGCAATATTTAACCGAAGTAAGAATTGGCCTTGGCAAAAAGATGTTGCTTGAAACGAATAAAAGCATCGTATCGATATGTTTTGAAGTCGGGTTCGAGTCCCTGTCCACCTTTTATCGTATATTCAAAAGTCAAATTGGTGTTCCTCCTAATGTTTACCGTACCACCTGGACGAATAAAAAGGCATAGCATATGTAAAGAGCTCCTCCGAGGTGCTCTTTTTTTAATTCCGAAAATGAGAATATCTTTCTTTTATTAGTAAGACATCAAGATTTTTATAGAATAGAATGAAATTACTAAATACAAGGAGGCAGATACCTATGACGGTTCATAAATATGGGATCATTATGAACGGTGTAACAGGGAGAATGGGGACACGTCAACATTTAATAAGATCAATTCTGGCGATTCGTGAGCAGGGTGGTATTCATCTGGAAAATGGCGATACCATCATGCCCGATCCAATCTTAGTGGGACGTAATGAAAATAAATTAAAAGCCTTAAGCGAAGAGCATCAAATTGAACGATGGACGACGGACTTAACGGAAGCTTTGTCCGATGAATATAACCAAATATATTTTGATGCGCAAACAACATCCCGTCGTGCTGAAGCTATTAAGCAGGCGATTGAAGCCGGGAAACACATCTATTGCGAAAAACCAACAGACACAACGCTTCAAGGGTCTCTTGAGTTAGCGAAATTAGCTGAGGATGCTGGTGTTAAAAACGGTGTTGTTCAGGATAAATTATTCTTGCCCGGTGTGATGAAATTGAAGCGTCTAATTGAAGCGGGATTTTTCGGTCAAATTTTGTCCGTACGTATGGAATTTGGTTATTGGGTGTTTGAAGGGGACTGGCAAGAAGGGCAACGGCCTTCCTGGAATTATAAACAAGAAGAAGGTGGTGGCATTATTGTTGATATGTTCCCCCACTGGCGATATGTGCTCGATCACCTCTTCGGTTCCGTGAAAGCTGTTTCCTGTACTGCCGCCACGCACATCACAAAGCGTGTCGACGAAGAAGGTTATGAATATGAAGCAACCGCCGATGACGCTGCTTACGGTACGTTTGAATTAGAGAACGATGTTATCGCGCAAGTTAATTCATCTTGGGCTGTTCGCGTGAACCGTGATGACTTGTTGACGATTCAAGTCGATGGAACGGAAGGAAGTGCAGTAGCAGGACTTCGAGGTTGCAAGACACAGCATCGAGTAAATACACCAAAGCCCGTGTGGAATCCGGATCTGGAAAACACGATAAAGTTTCAAGATCAATGGGCGGAGGTTCCTAATAATACGCTGTTTGAAAATGCGTTCAAGATACAGTGGGAGCTATTCTTTAAACATGTTCACCAAAATGATCTGTTCCCTTGGGATTTGTTGGAAGGAGCGCGAGGAACTCAGCTTTCTGATTTGGGGTTACAATCTTCGAAAGAGCGTCGATGGTTGGACGTGCCGGAATTGAGTGTCAAGGAGGTTGGGAAGCATGCCAATATCAATTGATCTTCCAAAAGTGGATCGGAGCATTCAAACGTATGTATTGCAAAATCCCGAATATGCCAAAGCACAATCTTCTTTTCAATCTCAATATCGGAAAGCGATTTCAGCGGCCCACGTTGTCGCTGATCCGTTAGCCGATGTGGATCCCGTTCAATCGCCCGCGATTGACTGGGATGCGACGCTTCAGTATCGCCATTATTTGTGGTCTTTGGGATTATCTGTTGCCGAAGCGATGGATACCGCACAACGTGGAATGGGGTTACAGTGGTCGCATGCAAAGGAGTTAATCACGAGATCGGTGAAAGAAGCAAAAGCCGTTAATGGTGAAATTGCTTGCGGGGTAGGGACGGATCATTTAACGCCGACCCCGTCGACAACGATAGACGAAGTCATCCATGCCTATGAAGAGCAATGCGCCCATGTGGAAGCCGTGGGCGGGAAAATGATTATAATGGCGAGTCGTGCTTTGGCAGCTTGTGCTACATCAGCGAATGATTATGAAAAGGTTTATGGCAGAATTTTATCTCAGGCATCAGAACCGGTGATTTTACACTGGCTCGGTGATATGTTTGATCCGAACCTTAAAGGTTACTGGGGCAGTGAAGATCTTGATGAAGCTATGGGTGTTTGCTTGAGAATCATCCGCGAAAATGATGATAAGGTAGATGGCATTAAGATTTCATTACTGGATAAAGACAAGGAAATCAAAATGCGTCGTGCGCTTCCCCGAAGCGTTAGAATGTATTCAGGCGATGATTTTAATTATCCGGAATTAATTCAAGGGGATGAGCAAGGGTATAGCGATGCGTTGCTCGGTATTTTTGATGCGATTGCCCCCGCAGCGGCATCGGCACTTAATGATTTAGACCGCGGCAAAGTTGATGTATTTCGCGAGAAGATGGATAAAACGGTACCGTTAGCTCGCCACATTTTTCAAAAACCAACATTTTCATATAAAACAGGCGTTGTCTTTCTTGCATATCTAAATGGTCATCAATCACATTTTCGCATGATTGGAGGGGCGGAAAGTGCACGTTCAACGATCCATTTTGCTCGCTTGTTTGAACTGGCGGATCAGGGTAATGTACTTACGGATCCGGTGATGGCAACAGAACGGATGAAGCAGTGGCTTGTACAATCGGGTGTTAGACAAACGGAGGCTGCAAAATGACAAAATCGGCGGGGTTAGATCGTTTAAGTTTGAATCAGATCACGACAGAAAATTTGAATCTACGGGAAGCTGTGGAAGGGTGTGCCCAACAAGATATCCCCTGGATCTCTGTATGGCGTCACAAAGTTGATGCGATAGGATTAAAAGAAAGTAAAAAGCTGATCGATGGGCATGGATTGAAAGTGTCGAGTCTTTGCCGCGGAGGAATGTTTCCGGCTGCAACCGCTACCGAAAGAAAAGAACGAATTGATGACAATAAACGGGCGATTGAAGAAGCGGCCGAACTTGGAACGGACACCCTGGTGCTCGTTTGCGGCCCTTCGCCGGACAAAAATCTTGAACAAAGCAGAAAATGGGTTCAAGAAGGTATTGAGCATCTCGTGCCATTTGCCGAGGAGCATGGCATTAAACTAGGCATCGAGCCGTTACATCCGATGTATGCCGCCGATCGTTCCGTCATCGTCACTTTGGGAGAAGCCAATGCCATGCAGCGATCCATCGCCTCATTCCAAGTAGGGGTTGTCGTCGATGTTTTTCATGTCTGGTGGGATCCGTATCTTTATGATGAAATAGAAAAAGCAAAAGGAACAATTCTTGGTTTTCACGTGTCCGATTGGAAAGTTCCGATGCATGATATGTTCAAAGGGCGGTCAATGATGGGGGATGGTGTCATTGACATTCCGAAAATACGACAAGCTGTCGAAGCAAATGGTTATCATGGACCGATTGAGGTTGAAATCATGAACCAAGAAATTTGGGACGCGCCCAGGGCAGATACACTCCGGTTAATGAAGGACCGTTATGGCCGTTTTGTCTAAAAAACGGTCATAATGGTATGTGAGTGAAAAATGTTTCAAACAAAAATGATATTATGTGTTCCCTCGTCATCTCTTGGAGATCGTGTTCTCGAAGCTCTTTTTCAATTCAATATGATAAAATAAGGAGACTGGAATGGTTTGCCTTAAAAAACCGCGTATGAACAAAAAAACGCTTATTGCCATAGTAGCCATTGTATTCGTCGCGTTCAATCTGCGCCCGGCGATTACCAGTGTTGGTCCACTTGTTGGTATTATTAGAGATGATCTGGGAATCACAAACAGCCAAGCGGGTTTCATTACGACAGTTCCACTTCTCGCATTTGCTTGCTTTTCTATTGTTGCACCGATCCTTGCAAAAAAATGGGGCATTGAATGGGCAATATTTTTGGGGCTTGCAACGCTTTTCATTGGCATTCTATTACGTTCATTCGGAATATCTTCCATGTTGTTTATCGGTACTGCGATTGTCGGGGTGGGAGTTGCCGTGTGTAATGTACTTCTCCCCGGTTTTGTGAAACAGAAATTCGATAGGCTACAAGGGGTAATGACTAGTGTATACACGACATCGATGAGTCTTTTCGCCACTATTGCTTCAGGTCTTAGCATTCCACTTGTTTTCAATTTTAACTTAGAATGGAATGGCTCACTAGCAACGTGGAGTATCATCGCAGTTATAGGTTTGATTTGCTGGGCACCGTTATTGCGCGGTACTAATGCTAACCTAAAGAAAGAGAGATCTTCTCAAGCAACTGGAGGGAAATTATGGCATTCTCCTTTAGCCTGGCAAGTAACCGCTTTTATGGGATTGCAATCTATGCTTTACTACAGTATGGTTACTTGGTTACCGGAGATTGTTCAAGCTAATGGTATTCCTATAGCTACTGCTGGTATGTTATTAGCATATATGCAATTAAGTGGTTTACCAATGACGTTCATAACACCGATCCTTGCCACTCGCATGCAAAACCAACGTGCAATTATTGTGGTGATAGTCTTTTTTTATTTTTTCGCTATGTCCGGTTTGCTTTATATAGGAGATTCTCTGTTTGCCCATTTATTTTTTATTACCTTACTTGGAGGCGCAAATGGCGCGAGTATTAGTTTATCATTAGTTTTATTTAATTTACGCACAAGATCCGCTAGCCAAGCGTCACAATTGTCGGGAATGGCACAATCGTTTGGGTATTTGCTCGCGGCAACCGGTCCAATATTATTAGGGTCTATCTTCGATTTTACTGGTTCTTGGTTTATTCCGTTGATCATTCTATCTTTGGTGATTATTATCTTGCTCATCGCGGGCCTATTTGCCGGCAGAGATTCGTATGTATTTTCAGAACAATCAGCGAAACGAAGTGTTATTTGATTCCGAAATTGAGAATTGAATTCCCAATATAATAAGACGTATGGCTTGAAAGCGCTTAAAATAATAGGAAAGATAATACACTAATGGGGAGGTTAAATTAATGAAAAAGCTTTGGTTAAGTGGATCAATGGTTGCTACACTAGTAATCGCAAGCGCTTGTGGCATTAGCAGTGAGGAAGTGTCAGAGGATCAAGCCGACAGTGACACTAATGATGATCAAGAGGAAGTCAGTGAAACCGATACTAGCGATGCTGAGTATGAAATACAATTCGCGCATGTTGTAAATCCGGGTACTGCAAAAGGGCAGGCAGCCGATTATTTTGCTGATTTATTGGAAGAGAGGTCAGATGGTCAAATCGCTGTAAGCGTTTACCCTGATTCTCAATTAGGTAGTGATCGCGAAATCATTGAACAAATGCAATCAGGAACTGTAGAAATGAACGCGCCTTTCACAGGTGTTTTACCTTCTTTTGTACCGCAGTATCAAGTATATGATTTACCCTATTTATTTGAAGATCGAGAGCATGCTTTTGAACTGTCCACAGGAGAGCTGGGAGATGCTCTCAATGAATATCTCCCGGACCAAGACTTAAGATTTTTAGGATTTTGGGATGGCGGCTTTAAACATTTTACAAATTCCGATAAGCCTATTGAAAGCCTTGAAGATATGCAGGGATTATCAATGCGGGCATCTCAAAGTCCTCTACTCATTTCACAATTTGAAGCTTGGGGGGCCAGCGCTGAATCGATAGACTTAAATGAATTGTATACTTCATTGGAGCAGGGTACGGTAGATGGGCAAGAAAATCCTTTGTCCAATATTGTCTCGCAAAGCTATTATGAAGCTCAGGACTATATGACTTATAGTGAACATGGATATATGGGGTATCCACTGCTCATCAGTGAAAGCTTTTATCAAGAGCTTCCTGAAGATTTACAAGAAACTCTTCACGAAGTTGCTGATGAAGTAAATGAATGGCAATGGGAAGTTTCTGAACAATCCGAAGAGGAATATGCTGAGACACTAGAAGAGGCATCTATAGAGGTTAACGAACTGCCCGAGGAGGAGAGGGAAGAATTCAGAGAAGCGAGTGAAGAGGTTTATGATGAGTTCAGAGAGAATATTGAAGATGGAGAAGAAATATTAGATATAGTGGAAAACTAGTATAAGGTTATAACAAGGGGATGTTTCATCACCCCTTGTTATCTAAAGGGTGGTTGCATTGACCAAGCTAAACAAATTTCTGGATCATCTTGAAGAATATTTTGGGGTTATATCATTGATCGCTGCATCGGGACTCATATTTCTTAACGTTGTTATGAGATATGTATTTAGTACATCCATACCTTGGTCCGGAGAAGCGGCGCGATATTTAATCATCTGGTTTATATTTATTGGAAGCAGCTTCGCGGTTAGAGAGCGAGCACATGCAAAAGTGGATGTATTGGTTTCCTATGTTTCTCCGAGAGTCCAAAAAGTCTTGTCTATTTTAGCGTCTTTTTTTGCTATTAACTTTTGCGTATTTTTGATCGTATCCGGTATTCAAACGGTTCAAAATGTTGCTGCATTTTCCAGTATAACGCCAGCGTTAGAGATTCCAATGTATATCCCTTATTTGGCGATTCCGGTTGGTGCTTCACTAATGCTGTACAGATTTTCTCAACTGATAGTAGAAGATATGAAAAGTGATCCTAATAACCAAGACGTAGAGGAGGATCACTTATGATTGCTATTCTTTTATTCATCGTATTAATGGTTATAGGTACACCTTTGGCAGCAGCGCTCGGGCTTGGCAGCATTTATGCCGTGCTTGATGCCGGTCATTCTTTGGATAATGTTACACGAAACATGTTTTCAGGGATAGATTCGTTTACCTTAATGGCGATTCCGTTTTTCATTTTTGCCGGTGATTTAATGTTGGCCGGGGGCGCTTCGAGAAGATTAATTGATGTAGCGAAAAAGGTAGTGGGCTGGGCAACGGGCGGTCTGCCAATTGCCGGGGTATTGTCTTCAATGTTCTTTGCCTCACTCTCAGGATCCAGTCCCGCTACTGTTGCAGCAGTGGGCGGCGTTATGATTCCAACACTTAGGGATGCGCAGTATACTGCAAAATTTTCCGTAGGTTTAATGTGTGCTGCCGGTTCACTGGGGATTATCATCCCACCCAGTATCACTTTACTCGTATATGGAGTCACAGCCGAAGTTTCGATCAGTGAATTATTTATAGCCGGGATTATACCGGGGATATTTATAGGATTTGTGCTCATTATTGTTAGTTATGTAATCGCTAGGAAACAAGGACATAAGCCTGGAGAAAAAAGTTCAATCAAAGAGATCGTGCGCTCTTTCCTAGATGCTTTTTGGGGAATACTCATGCCGGTGATCGTTCTCGGCGGCATTTATTTCGGCGTGTTTACACCAACTGAAGCAGCGGCTGTCGCGATTTTTTACAGTTTGTTTATCGGAATGTTTGTTTATAGAGAAATCAATATGAAGAAGTTATTTGAGGTTACCAAACGTTCCGTACTGATTTCATCTATGGTTATGATTGTTATCGCAAGTGCGCAAATTTTCAGCTGGTATTTAACGATGGAGCAAATTCCAAGTGACATAGCCAGCAATGTCCTTGCCATCTCGACTAACCCTATTATTATCATGTTGCTGATTACACTGATTCTACTCATAGTCGGAATGTTCATGGATACAAGTGCAGCTGTTCTCATACTGACACCAATATTCCTGCCTATTGTTATGGAATTTGGAATGAGTCCTATTCATTTAGGTGTTGTTATGATCGTGAATTTGGCTATTGGAATGTGTACTCCACCTTTTGGATTGAATTTATTTGTTGGAGCAGGTATAAGTAAACTGCCTTTAGCTACTGTAATAAGGGCAACGCTCCCGTTTGTTTTCGTACTCATCATCGCGTTGCTCGTCATTACATTTACGCCCGGTATGTCAACATTCTTGCCTTCGTTTATAAATGATTAGATTGTATATTAAGAGATCAATCAGAATGTTGGGTTGATCTTTTTTTGTATAAAAAGAAGTTCCGAAAATGATAATAGAATTCCATAAATAGGAAGATGGAATAAATGTTAACGATTACAATATATACCATCAGTTTCTATTATTGTGAATAAGGAGGATAGGGATGATAAGTTCTACCTTAATTATTCAAAATTTACTGAAAAGAGAGATTGATAATGAGAAAAAGACCATGGTATCAGGTTAGCATGGGATTACTCATTGTGGCATTCATGGGAGGCAGTCAAATAGGGAACGCCCAGGAAGGTGAGGATCAACCGGTTTCGGATCCGGTTCCCGAGGAACCGCGCCATTCAGGATTGGGTATTACACTGGAAGAATTCACTAGCATTCCTCCATCCAGTGACTCGGCGCCTGAGGCTAGGATCAATTATTTAAGTGAAATTCCTGATGACTCAGGACGTTTAGCCGTGCCTGATCTTAATGGGCCAATGTATTTAGTGGAGGATGGGGAGCCAACCGAGTATCTGGATATTGAGAATGAATTCCCTGATTTTGTAGACTCCCCGGGATTAGGAACAGGCTTTGGCTTTGTCACATTCCATCCCGATTTCGCTGATAATGGTGTTTTTTACACAGTACACACTGAAGCGGGAGAAGCCCTCGAGTCAGAAAAACCTGACCTGCCTTATCCGGAAGACACAGAGTTTCATGGGATAGTGACGGAATGGACAGCTGATGATCCTGATGAAGATACGTTTAGTGGTACAAGTCGTGAAGTGTTGCGGATTGGATACTCTACGCACTTCCACGGAATACAGCAGATTGATTTTAATACCACAGCTGAGCCCGGGGACGAAGATTATGGTTTACTTTACATTGGATCAGGTGATGGAGAATCAGTCCCTGACTTTTCAACCGTTCCACAGGATAAGAACAAGCCGCAAGGAAAAATATTGCGAATTAATCCGAGAGATACGGATGAGGACGGCAATGGATACGGCATTCCGTCTACGAATCCTTTCATAGAGGAATCTGACGCATTGGATGAAGTCTACGCACTAGGATTACGTAATCCGCATCGCTTTAGCTGGGATGATTATGAGGGAGAAGCACGAATGTTCCTAGGAAATATTGGTGAACAAAGAGTGGACTCAGTATATGAAGTCGAAGCGGGAGATAACTTTGGATGGAACGAGCGAGAGGGTTCATTTAGATTTGATTGGGAAGACCCCGAGAATGTATATCCTCTTCCTGAAGATGATGACAGGTTTGGGTTCACTTATCCAGTGATTGAGCTAGATAATCCGAGAGATGTAAACGCAGTCGTAGGAGGCTTCGTTTACCGTGGTGAAGAAATTCCGGAATTGCAGGGAAAATATATCTTCAGTGATGTCGTAAGCGGTACCGTTTACTATTCCGATGTTGAGGAATTGCAAAGTGAGGGCGAGGATGCAAGCGTTTATACGCTGGATCTATTTGATAATGAAGGTGAAAATGTGACCATGCTTGAATTAGCCGGTGACGATGCGTCTCGAGTTGATTTCAGATTTGGTCAAGATGCTGATGGAGAACTGTATGTGATGTCAAAACAAAATGGTGAAATATGGAAAGTGTCGGACGCCAAGCATGTAGTAACGGATGTAATGAATGAGGAAGAGTGGGACCCTATCACCCCGGAAAAATGGGAGTTTACCGGTGAAGAAGTTATCCTTGTGGAAGCGGGAGAAGAACGTCCGGGTCCAAGACGTCCTTCTGAGTACGCAATATTAACAGAAGGGCCGGAATTCAGTTCTGTTCAAATCGATGCTGATGTACGAATCGATGTTCCTGAACCGATTGGACGCGATGTGATAATGATTTTTGGCTATCAATCCGACACGGAGTTCTACTATGCCCACTTATCAGAAGACAATGGCATTTACGCTCATAACGGTATTTTTGTTGTCAACAATGGTGATAGAGAGCGGATTGATGATCAATGGGACGGCTCGGAAGGCCCCCTCCGGCCATTACTGATCAAGAATTTAATCAAGTGCGGATAACACATGATGCCGATACCGGTGATATTGCAGTTTATATGGAGGGGTCCGAAGAACCGTTAATGACAGCTAATGATACGACCTTCGATTCCGGACGTATTGGCTTTGGGTCATTTGACGACATCGGAACGATACGCGATCTAACGGTTACTGGAAGCGGTGAACAAGATGATGAACCAATCAGTGCCGAAAGTATAAAAACCCTTGTTGCGAATTTTGATGAAAGCGGAGCATTTGCTAATGAAGAAGCATCCCACTCCTTATTGCGACATTTGACAGCTGTCGGTCACTATGAAGATCAAGGAGCTGTGGAAAAAGTAGTCCAACACATGGGAGGATTTCACGATTTACTTGACCATCAGCTCGACAATGAATTGATCTCCCAAGAGGCATTTGATGAGCTGAATAGTCAAGCTGAAGCATTAGTACAGGAATGGGAATAACATGAAAACTTTTATGTGGCAGTCAATGACTGCCACAATAAAGCTAAACTTACCCGGCCACATCCAGCAGGCCTGTGGCCGGGTTTGATTATACGTATGCATTGGGAAAGCTTTATTGCCGATTACGAAATGGATGCACTGCATGCTCAAAGTCGCTTTGATGATATGGAAATAAGTATGTGACGTCAATCTAAGAATGAAACCGCGGTCATCCGTATGAAGTCATCGTATTTTTCAGCCAAAAAAGGGATTATATCAGCCAAAACCGACGATATATCAGCCAAACACCGATTAGGCAACCGCTGTGAGCGGTTGCCTAGCTTACGACGAATCATCATCCCTCTTCGCCAACGTCCATCCCGTATACGCATAAAACAGCGCGATAAATGGCGTCACAAGACTAAGGAAAACAAAGAACACATAATCCATCCCGACATTCAACGTTGTCATGACGAATGCTCCGATGACGCCCCATGGGACGAGGGGGTGCAGGATGGTGCCGCCGTCTTCAATCGTTCGGCTGAGGTTTTTTGGATGAAGGTTGTGACGTTTATAGGCATCTTCATACATCTGTCCCGGGAGGATAATCGATAAATATTGTTCCCCTGTGGCGACGTTCACACCAAGGCAAGAGGCCAACGTGGAGGCGATCGTGTTGCCCCGGCTTCTCAGAACCTTCTGCATCCCGGTTATTAACGCTTCGGTTATGCCAGTTCCTTGAATAATCCCGCCGAATGCAAGCGCGATAATAATTAGCGATATCCCGAAGAGCATGTCTTCCAAGCCACCCAAGTCCAGTAGCTCATCAATCGGAGCAAAACCGGTTTCCACGGCAAAGCCGGAGTGGGCGGCTACCATAATATCCCCGAGTGTACTTCCGGGTGCGGTTACAAATGTCGTCAAAGCCGCGACGATAAGCCCCATCGCCAATGAAGGGATTGGCTTCACCCTCGCGACAGCCAAACCAATAATAAGTAGTGGAGATAAAAGCGTTACGACACTAATCGTAAATTCCGATTGCAAAACGGCCATCATTTCTTCGATTTGGCTCGTGTCTGCTGCCCCTTGCGTTGTGGCAAATCCAATCACAGCAAAAATAATCAATGCTATGATAAGCGCCGGTATCGTCGTCCATAACATATGGCGGATGTGTTCAAAAATGTTTGTTTTTGCTGTTGCTGCGGCAAGATTGGTCGTGTCTGAGAGGGGCGACAATTTATCGCCGAACATCGCGCCGCTCACGATCGCGCCCGCGGCCATTGCCGGTGACACATCCATCCCGTAGGCAACCCCCATGAGCGAGACACCAATCGTACCCATGGCACTTAACGAACTCCCGACCATCGTCGCCACAATCGCGGTGATGACCACGGCGGAAACGAGAAACGTAGCGGGAGATAAAAGCTGTAAACCGTAATATGTAATGGTTTGAACCGTGCCATTCAATACCCAGACGCCAATGAGTGTCCCGATTAAACTGAGAATCAGGATCGGGGCGATTCCTTGCGCGATGCCATTAACGATCGACTTTTCCATCTCATCCCATTTAAAACCGAGCAAGAACCCATAAATCGTAACGATCATCGCGCCGATTAAAATTGGAATGTGAGGGGCTGTCCCATAATAAAGGATACTAAAACCAAGAACGAGCATGACGATCAATAAAACCAACAGGGAACCACGAAGACTTGCTTTATTTTCCACGTCGGACCTTCCTCTCTTTAAACCGTTAAAGTGCTATTGTATTAGACGAGAAGAGCAGGATCAACCATCATCCCTTCGCTCCACATCCCTGTCCCGGTTTTTGATTGTCTCTTCCTGTTCTTTCGTCCGCGCGGCAGGGTGGTTGGGATCGTCGTAGCTTCTCTCTGAGGTATGCCAATGGTTATGGCGAATGACGTCATAAATGGCTCGTCCATTGGTCGGCTGTCCATCGGGTTGATAGACAGGCAAGGCATCAAAAAGGACGAAATAAAACGAATAAAATAAAAATGTATTCCAAAAAATTTCCCCGCCCAAAAGTTCGGCACCGAGCAAAAAATTGATGATTGCCGCTACGATAATGTTGCTGAGCATCGGCGAAGCATAAATCAAAATATGCCAGAATTTATGGTCCTTTTGAATTTCATCGTACGTGATCCAGCTCGTCATAAAAAAATACCGGCGTATTTCTATGGAAGGTAAACGAAATAAAACGGGGCCGGCACCTACGTAAATATGTTTATTTTTCGCGCCAAGCAGCGTTGCGACAATATAGTAACCCGATTCACGAATGATGGATACAATAGGCAAAATAAAAAAAGCCGACACGAGCAACCGCAGAAGATCGAATAAGTCAAACACCTGCTACACCTCAGTCTGTTTAAATTGCTGGTTTATTTTTCCCTAGAGTGTAGCGGGCTAAACAAAAAAGGCATGTATATTTTAAATACACGCCCCAGTGGAACACTTACGCTTCTAAAGTTTTCACCAATTGCTTGGCCACGCTAATGGACGATTGCGGGTTTTGGCCCGTGACGAGCTTGCCGTCGGTTTGCGTGTTTTCCGCCCAATCTTCGGCGGTGACGAATGATGCGCCGAGCTCTCTCAGTTTGCTTTCCAACATAAAAGGTACTTCGTTTTCCAGTTGCACGCCACGTTCTTCGGAATCGGTGAATGCCGTAACGGTTTTATTTTTCACGATTGGTGTTCCGTCGTTCAGGGTAGCGCCAACCAATCCGGCAGGTCCATGGCAGACGGCTCCGATCGATTTTCCGTCTTCCGCGAAATTGCGAAGCAAAGAATGAAGCTTTGCGTTATCGGGGAAATCAAACATCGTTCCATGGCCGCCGGGAAGGAAAATGCCTTCGTAGTCATCGGCGTTCACGTTATCAATCGCTTCCGTGTTTTTCAAAAGACGGGCAATCTCTTGCCAGCCATCCGGGATGGTGTCATTTTCCAAGCTGTTTTTATCGATGCGAGATTCGCCGCCTTTCGGGCTGACGACAGTAACCTCGTACCCATTTGCCCGCAATTCCTCATACGGCTCGGCGAATTCCGATAGCCAAATGCCGGCAAAATGTCCGTTGCTCATTTCCTGGCCGTTGGTGACGACCATCAAGATTTTTTTATTGTTAGCCATAGAGCTTCACTCCTTTGTTTAGGTCCATCATACCATTACCCGAAAAAATAGAGGCGTAAACATAAACGCAATCAGATTAGCCCTCGATATTGGGTTTTGAGGACTCTATGTGTTACCTGGAGCACATATGAGTTCTCAGGATTGAGTTTAGCGGACTCATAATGTTTGCCGAGCGTCAAGTGAGTCCGCAAATGCAAAAGGGTGCGAACCTGCCTCTCGTTTTTATGCCTAAAGCGAAAAATCGGTACAGCACAAACAGCTCGATTTAAAATTCCATTGAATTTTTATACAAAATGTTTATAATGTACTTTAACAAATGAAACCGTTGAAGTAATAAAGAACTATAGGGAGAGTGATGAAATGAAAAAGCAAGGGATGTTCAAGGTAGGGTCGATTGTTTTGCTCACAGCATTGCTGAGTGCCTGTGGGGATGAAGAAACAGAGGATGCAGCGGCCGGTGAAGAGAACGGGGACGCAGCGGATGGAGAAAGCTATGACATCGGTGTCGTGCAGTATGCCGATCATCCGTCGTTGGATCAGGCAACGGAAGGGTTTAAAGATGCGGTCGAGGAAGCCGATCTTGACGTCGTGTATGACGATCAAAACGCAAGCGGTGATATGAACGTTCTACAGACGGTCGCGGATACGTTTGTGGGCGACGATGTAGATTTAATTTTCGCAAATGCCACACCTGCGGCACAGATCATGACGTCGTCCACCGATGATATTCCAATTATGTTTACGTCTGTCACTGATCCGGAAGGGGCAGAGCTTGTTGAGACGCTTGATGCGCCGGGCGGAAACACGACGGGAACGATGGATTTGCATCCCGATGCCATTTCGCAATCGGTAGAATTGATGGGTGATGAGTTGGATGTGGAGACGATTGGCATGGTCTATAACGCTGGTGAACAAAACTCGGAGTATCAGGTAAGCTTGGCTGAGGAAGCTGCCGAAGAAGCCGGGATGGATGTGCAAACAGCGACCGTGCAAACGTCCGCTGATGTACAAAGTGCCGCGGAGAGTCTAGTGGGCTCGATCGATGCGTTTTACATTATTACCGACAATGAAGTCGTCTCGGGACTCGATTCCGTCATCGGGGTGGCTGAAGATGAAGGGCTGCCACTGTTTGTCGGTGAGCTTGATTCCGTGGAAGCAGGCGGGTTTGCCGGTTTCGGGTTTTCTTACTATGATATCGGCTATGTAACGGGAGAAATGGCGGTCGATGTTTTGAACGGGGAAGCGGATCCGGAGTCGTTGGCCGTGGAGTTTCCGCCGGAACTGGAGCTTGTCTTTAATGAAGGGGCCGCCGAGCGGATCGATTGGGACGACAGCTGGGATGAGCTTGCGGACGAAATTATTAATGAATAGGAAGTCGAGGTGAAGAGGCATGTTCACCGCCATCTTTGGCTCGATTGAACTTGGACTCATCTATGGAATTATGGCCCTCGGCGTTTATTTGTCGTTTCGGGTGCTTAATTTTCCGGATTTGACCGTAGACGGCAGTTTTGTGACCGGCGGCGCGGTAGCCGCCATTCTGATTGTCGGCGGGTATTCGCCGATTGTAGCGACGATCGCCGCGCTCATCGCTGGATTCATCGCCGGCTGCATCACGGGTACCTTGCATGCGAAAGGGAAAATCAATCCGCTGTTGTCGGGGATTTTAATGATGATCGCGTTGTATTCGATTAATTTGCGGATCATGGGAAACAGTCCGAACATTTCTTTGATGAATGACACCACGATCATTTCCATATTTTCTGATTTTTGGGCTGCTCTCCCGATCGATGGTTGGGTAAATGGCGCCTTGGCCGCCGTCGGCATTCCGTTTATCCCGTCGACATGGGCAGTTTTATTATTGGCCATTCTGATTGTCGTTTTTGTAAAAGCGTTTACCGATTATTTTTTAAAAACCGAAGTCGGTCTTGCCCTGCGGGCGACTGGAGATAATCCGGATATGATTCGCAGTCTGTCGGCAAACACCGACCGCTTAAAAATATTGGGCGTAGGTATTTCCAATAGTTTTGTCGCGCTATCGGGGGCCATTGTCACGCAGTATAGCAGTTTTGTCGATGTGAACATGGGGATTGGGATGATTATTATCGGGCTCGCTTCCGTCATCATCGGAGAAGCGCTCTTTGGAAAAGGATCTGTTTTTAAAATTACCCTCGCCGTGATTTGCGGTGCCGTCATCTACCGCATGGTTGTGGCGTTGGCCCTTCGGGTGGACTTCCTGGAAACCGGCGATATGCAGTTAATCACCGCGGTGATCGTGGTCGGCGCCCTGGTCATTCCAAAAATGCTCGAAAATCAAAACGAACGGCGGCGCAGATCCCGCAAAGCGCGTCAATTGAAACAGGAATTCAAAGGAGGGGGCGGCTCTGCTTCGACTAAGTCAGATCTATAAAGTTTTTAATGAAGGGACGATTGACGAAAAGACCGCTCTCGAGGACGTGAATCTAACCCTGGACCCCGGGGATTTTGTGACGGTGATCGGCAGTAATGGAGCGGGGAAGTCAACGCTCATGAACATGATTTCAGGTAAATTGACACCGGACGTCGGCGCCGTGGAAATCGATGGACGAAACGTGACGAAGCTTGCCGAATATGAACGATCGATGTTTATCGGCCGTGTATTTCAAGATCCCATGGCCGGAACGGCACCATCAATGACGATCGAAGAAAACATGTCGATGGCTTATAGCCGCACAAAGAAGCGTTCTGCATTTTCCGTTGGTGTGACGAAAAAAAGAAAGCATTATTTTAAAGAAAAACTCGAGAGCCTCGGCCTCGGACTGGAAGATCGCCTCACGGCGAAAGTCGGTTTCCTTTCCGGCGGGGAACGCCAAGCGTTGTCTTTGCTGATGGCAACGTTTACGACCCCGTCGATTCTTTTGCTTGATGAACATACCGCCGCTTTGGATCCCGCGCGTGCGGAACTGATCACTGGCATCACAAAAGACATCGTCGAAGAAACACGGCTGACGACGTTAATGGTCACGCACAATATGCAGCAAGCCCTGGATCTTGGCAATCGCTTAATCATGATGGATAAAGGAAAAATCATTTTTGAAGCTTCCGGTGACGAAAAGCAAGCACTCACGATCGAGCAGTTGCTTAATGAATTCCAAAAGATCCGCGGAGAGCAACTCGCGAATGATCGGGCGGTGCTAGGTTGATCGTGATGAGGGTGGCATGCATTCGGCGAACGGCCGGGTGCGTGCTGTTTTTTTCTGTTTACGATATAATCCCGTCGATTACTCTGAGATTATATTGCATAAAGCAGCATTACGATATAATATCGGCGATCGCTCTGTTTTTATATCGTATAAAGCTGTTAAGCGATATAATTCCGGCAATCAGCCCATCTTTATATCGTATTCAACGATAGTCTCCCTTAAAAATGTCCAAACTGACCCTTGGTTCGGACAAATTTTACTTGCTTTGAGTCAAAGTTGTCCGAAGTGAGTACCGGTTCGGACATTTCCCCGCTGACGCTCCTTAGATTTGTCCGAAGTTACCTTTGGTTCGGACAATTTTCCGTTGGTTCTCTGCAAACTTGTCCGAAGTACGATGGTCAGTAACTCAGCCACTCGCGTCGGCTCGAATTACCTCGCCGTTCACAAAAGCGGCATCTTCGGAAGCGAGAAAAAGGGCAATCCCGGCTACTTCTTCGCCGGACGAGTCAAGTTCCACGTCGATTTCAGGCGCGATCGCGTTACAGCGGATGCCTTCATTCCCGTACTGAAAGCCGACGTTTTTTGTCATGCCGAGCACCGCGTGCATCGAAGCCATAGAAGCAAATCCGGCCCCGTTTGCGAAGCCCCCGATGTTGATGATCACGCCTTGCTGCTTTTTTATAAAAATAGGAAGGGCTTTACGGATCGTTCGCATCATGCCGGTGGTGTTTACATCGAGAACTCGGTGCCAGCGTTCGTCAGTGATTTCGGCAGCCGGGACCGTATCATCCATCATCCCGATGGTATTCACGAGAATATCAAACGTCCCGAAATGTTCAATCGCTGCGTCAATCAAATGCTCAACGTCTTCTTCCCGCGTGATGTCTGCCCGATGCGCAAATGCCACCCAGCCACTCACCTCAATGCTCGATAACGTTTCTTTTGCCGCGTCGATATTTTTATCGGAAACAACAACTTTTGCCCCTTCCCGAGCGAAACGCTGAGCAATCGCTCGCCCCACACCTGAACCAGCACCGGTGACGACCGCGACTTTTCCCTTCAATTTCATCTCTATCCCTCCATACACCTAAAATTGTTCCTCCATCAATGCTATAATAGTAAAAGAAAAAATCAATGGGAGTGAAAACGTTGCCCCGTAAAATCTATGTTACTCGAAAATTACCGGAAGATATTGAGTCGCGACTCGCTGAACATTTTGATGTACGGTCATGGGACGAAGAAGACAAGCCGGTGCCACGAGAGACGTTGCTGGAAGAAATCAAAGACGTCGATGGGTTATTTTGCATGATCACGGAAAAGATTGATGAAGAAATCTTGCAAGCAGGGAAACATTTAAAAGTTGTCGCGAACATGGCCGTCGGGTATAACAATATTGATGTGGAAACCGCCACTGCTAACGGCATTACAGTCACGAACACGCCTGACGTCTTGACGGAAACGACTGCCGATCTCGCGTTCGCGCTCTTAATGGCATCCGCGCGCCGTTTGACGGAAACGTCGGATACGCTTAGAAAAGGAGAGTGGGGCGCATGGTCGCCGATGCAGTTCACCGGTCAGGACATATTCGGCGCAACGCTCGGCATCATTGGCCTTGGCAGAATCGGCGAAGCAGTCGTGAAGCGCGCGAAGGGCTTTGAAATGGACGTGCTCTACCATAGCCGAACGAGAAAAAAAGACAAAGAGTCGGAGCTGGACATTGGATACGCGGAATTGGACCAGCTACTCACAAAGGCTGATTTTGCTCTCCTCCTTTTGCCCTACAGTTCAGAAAGTCATCACTTGATTGGGAAGCGGGAACTTGCTTTAATGAAAGAGAATGCGATTTTGATTAATGCCTCCCGCGGTGGTATCGTTGATGAAGATGCGCTCTATCACGCACTCAACAATGGCGAGATTTGGGGCGCCGGACTTGATGTCTATGAACAAGAACCCGTTCCAACGGACCATCCGCTCTTAACGTTGTCGAACGTCACGGCAGTCCCGCATATTGGCAGCGCCAGTGTAAAAACGCGACGCGCGATGGCCGATTTAGCCGCGGATAATCTCATTGAAGGTCTCAATGGAAAAAAAGCAGTGACACCGGTCAATTTACACAATTAGGAGAGAAATCATGAGCTATTCGTTAAATGATTCATTTAAAATTTTTACATTAAGTTCCAATCCTGCACTCACGAACGAAGTAGTCGAACACCTTGGCTGTGAACTCGGAAAAAGTTCCGTCAAACGTTTCAGTGACGGGGAAATCCAGGTGAGCATCGAGGAGAGCGTCCGCGGGTGTGAAGTCTACGTCGTACAATCGACAGCCCAACCGGGGAACGAACACGTAATGGAATTATTGATTATGCTGGATGCATTAAAGCGCGCATCGGCAAAAAAGATCAATGTACTCATTCCTTATTATGGCTACGCGAGACAGGATCGAAAGGCGCGCTCCCGGGAACCGATTACCGCGAAATTGATCGCCAATCTTCTGGAAGCCGCCGGCGCAACCCGGGTGATCACCATGGACTTGCACGCGCCTCAAATTCAAGGATTCTTTGACATACCCGTTGATCAATTATTGGGCGTGCCGATCATCGCGGATTATTTTAAAGAGAAACAGTTGGAAGATGTTGTGGTTGTCGCTCCCGATAATGGCGGCGTTATGCGTGCCCGCAGAATGGCCGACGAGCTGAATGTGCCAATCGCGTTCATCGACAAGCGGCGCCCGCAGCCGAACGTGGCCGAAGTCATGAATATCGTCGGCGAGTTCGAAGGCAAAAATGCCATCATTATTGATGACCTCATCGATACTGCCGGCACGATCACATCCGCTGCCAATGCTCTGATCGAAAACGGCGCCAATGCCGTCTATGCCTGTTGCACGCACCCGGTTCTTTCCGGTCCCGCGATCAGCCGCATCGACGGATCCCCGATCAAAGAACTCGTCGTGACCAACACGATCGAGCTACCCGAGGAAAAAATGATCGACAAGATCACTACCCTCTCTGTTGCGCCGCTCGTGGCAGACGCGATACACAGAGTGCATAATGAGGTGTCGGTAAGCAGCTTATTTGAATAAGGAAGCAAAAAACGAGTGCAGGCAAGGCGCTGCACTCGGTCTTTTTTTCACAGATTTTTAGTCTCTTTTTTCTTTTGCTCTTCAATCCCTTGTTCAATGGCCATCTGCTTCGCTATTTTAGGAGCTCCCCATAGAAGCGGTAATATAATGATTGAAATGGGCACAGCCGTAATGATGATAAACGATTGGATCGCATCTATGCTACCTTCCCCGATATTAATCAAAATCATCGAGATAACACCGATCATGACTGCCCAGAAAACCCGGATAAGCTTAGGTGGGTCCCCTTGACCGGTCACAGACATCGATATCGAATACGACATGGAATCTGCAGTGGTAATGACAAATAAAATGGTTAAGATAGCTAAAAGAACAGCCATTAAACCGCCTAAAGGCAATTGTTCTGAAATGGCAATGACGGCCGCCGGCAATCCGCTTTCCATTAAGGGCTCACTGACGGAACCCGTATTTTGCAATTCGTAAAAAATACCCGTTCCTCCCAGGACGGTAAACCAAACATTGGACACGAGCGCGGCTACAATCGATACGACAAAAAATACCTCCCGAATGGTTCTTCCGCGAGATACCCTGGCAACCAACATCGCCATTAGCGGGCCATAGCCAATGAACCAACCAAAGAAAAACAACATCCATAACCCTAACCATTCTTGGTCTCCCCGGAACGTATGGATATTTAAAAATTCGGATGCATAAGTCCCATAGGAAGATATAAACGTATCAATGATAAAAGCTCCCGGACCTAAAAGTAAAATTAAAGTTCCGACCGGAAATATCAACCAAATATTTATTCTGCTTAAAAACTGGATACCCTTAGAAATGCCCGTGACTGCAGAAATGGTAACAATTGTAATCAGTAATCCAATTACAAGCATTTGGGTTAATAACCCATCAGGAATTCCAAAAGAATGCTCCAACCAATAACTTAATTGGAATCCAAAAAAACCAACGGTTCCAATTGTACCGGCAACTGCTCCTAAAATACAGCATACATCAATGGCTATGCCCCATTTATTATGCTCGATTTTGTTGCCGAAGACCGGATATAACAATGTTCGCGGTTTTAGCGACAGCCCTTTATTGTAGTGGGCATACATGATGACCATTCCACTAACTGCTCCGTAAACAGCCCATGCGGTAAATCCCCATGACATATAACTTTGTGACATGGCGACTCCTACTGCTTCTTGTGAGCCGTCAGCGATACCGGTGTGCATCGGTGGGACTTCCGTAAAATAATAAATGGGTTCAGCAGCTGCCCAAAAAATCCCCCCTGCGCCTAATCCCGAAGAAACGAGTATTGCGGCCCACTTAAAAAAACTTATTCGAGGCTCATCTTCATTTCCCAAACGAACTTTTCCATATTTTGAAATGGCCAAAACAGCCCCAACAATGAATGTGGCTAACAATAACAGTTGCCAAAAAGCGCCAAAATAGGCGATGGAAAGATCAAAGCCCGTGTTGACAAAATTAGCAACTCCTTCAAAAGACACAAAAGACATAACAACGAATAAAACCAATAAACCGCCGCTGATGACAAAGACGGGTATATTTACTTTTCTTTTCAAATCCTCAAGCTTCATTCTTTCACCCTTTTAAATGTATTGTACAGCGAGCACATTGCTTAATCATTCTCTATTTCCACAACTTTGTCAAGAAGTTTTTTATCTCTGTTAGACATGCCTTCTTTAAAAGATTACAATATAGATTGGAAAGAAGGAATTGCATTGTCTTACATTCAACAGGGAACGAAAACATATAAGTTCGCGAGTCTGGCGCTTTTTTTTGCCGGGCTTGTTACGTTTGCCACCATTTATACCGTGCAGCCGCTTTTGCCGATTTTTGCCAATGACTTTGGTGTTTCAGCATCTGTCGCGAGTCTGGCTGTTTCATTTACGACGGGCTTGCTTGCTCTGTGCTTACTGGTAGCAGCTCCACTGTCGGACCGCTTCGGCCGAAAACGGGTGATGGTCTTATCGATGTTTATGACATCACTCATCGGTTTATTTACTGCAATGAGTCCTGATTTCATGACGTTGCTTTTCTTGCGGGCGTTATTAGGGGTTGTTGTGGCGGGTGTTCCGGCGATAGCCATGACCTATGTTGTCGAGGAGTTTGATCCGAAGGTGCTGGGAAAAGTGATGGGCCTTTACATCGCGGGCTCGAGCATCGGAGGGATGAGCGGTCGCCTGCTGGCAGGTTTGTTTACCGATCTTTTTGACTGGCGGATTGCTTTAGGTTCCATCGGTTTATTGGCGTTAATCTTAAGCATTTTATTTATTTTCTTTTTGCCAAACCCTAAAAATTCAGCCGAGCATACATTGGCGCCAAACGAAATTTTAAGGAATTATACCGATTTATTTTTTAATAAAAGATTAATTGTGTTGATCAGCCTTGGGTTTATTTTGATGGGAGGATTTATTGCCCTCTACAATTATTTTGCCTTTGTGCTCATGGAACCTCCTTATGAATTGAGCCAATCGTTCATCGGAGCCATTTATATCGTCTATCTGGCGGGAACGTTCAGCTCTATTTATATGGGACGAAAAGCAGACGTTTTTGGAAAACCCGCAGTTATCCAAGTCTCTATCGCGATCATGGCGTTGGGAGCAGTGCTGACGTTAGGAAACCCGCTGGCGATGAAACTCATCGGGATTATTATTTTCACGTTCGGCTTTTTTGGGGCTCACTCCATTGCAAGCGCGTGGGTAACCCAGAAAGCGGGACATCACAACGCGCAAGCGTCTTCCTTGTATTTGCTCGCTTATTACCTCGGCTCCAGCATAGCAGGGACTATCGGCGGATTCTTTTGGTCCTCCTTTCACTGGGGCGGCGTTATAGTGTTTGTGCTGGTTCTGATTGCTTTAGCGTATCCGGTTGTTTGGTATGCGAGAAAAAATTAACGTGGTTAGTCGATAAGTGGCTATTGACACCCAGGATTATTAGCCTCAACGACTTTCAAATTTAAATTATATAATAATTTGACAGGAATCTTTTTCTGTTATATGATTAAATTGTCTCACACAACCGACGGGTTGTGTATCTACCAAAAACTGCAGGATCTGCTAAAACAAGGCCTTAGTGCCGGAATTGATCTTGTAGGATCAAAGAAGAACCGCCAATAGGTGGTTCTTTTTTTAAAGATAAGAAAGTATAAATTTTGGCCCCTTCTATGCCGGGGAATGTGTTAGGGTGGAGGTATGGAACCTAATATTCTTCGACGTATATTCTTTGACCACCATCAACATTGGGAACAATTTGTCGAAAAACATGGGGATCGTATCCGCCCCATTGTCCATAAAGAAGTGGGAAAATTCCGGGATTGCGGGAATCCTGAGAACGGATTCAAGCTCTTTGTATGCGAAGGATGCCATGAGACCCGAAAAGTTCCCTATCGTTGTAAAGGTCGATTTTGTACGACTTGTTCGATCGGCGAGAGCGAGGAATGGAGTCGTCTGCTCATGGAAGATGTGTTCCAGGTGAACCATCGTCATGTGATTTTGACCATCGATGAAGGTCTACGAGACGTGTTTCTTCTCCACCGGGAACTATTGAAAACAATGATGGATGAAGGTGCACGGCTGATCAAAGAATACTTCGAGAAGAAAGGCAAAGTGACCCCGGGGATCATGGTGGGGTTACATACATTTGGCTCCCAAGTCAATTTCAACCCCCACATTCACATGCTGGTGACAATGGGCGGGATGACAAAGAAAGGGGCATGGAAAACGTATGATTTTCTCCCCTTCCAGATGCTTCGCAAACAATGGCAAACCGTTGTTTTGAAGCTGATTCGCAAGCATTTATCCGGAAAGGACAAGAAACGTGTGCAAGCGCGTCTCCAAAAAGCGTTTTCCAAAAACGGAAAGGGCTTTTATATCTATGCCCCTAAACACCGGGGAAAGGTGCAAGACCAACTCCGGTATATTGGCCGTTATATGCGTCGACCGGCGATTGGCATCAATCGGATCGAGGCCTATGACGGGCAAATGGTGACGTTTACGTATCACGATAAAATGGACGGAAAAGAGAAGGATGAAACGATAAGTGTCGAGGCCTTTATCATGCGTCTGATCCGTCATATTCCGGATGAACAGTTTAAAACGATCCGCCATTACGGGCTATACTCGAGAAGAACGAAAAACTTGAGTAAAAAGGTACTGGCGGCCTGGCAAAAAACGAAGAAGAAGTGGATCACCCAGGTCAAGCGAACCCTGAGCCGCCAAACCTGGAGAGAACGGGTCATGGCCAGCGGACATAAGGATCCTCTGCGGTGTCCCAAATGCGATAACTACTTTGAGTACAAGGGAGAAGTCTGTCTTGAGAATGGGCGATTAGTGGTTAAAGTCGCCTTGGGTGAAACAGCCAGAAGCTATTTGGAAAGGGAGGTCGGTCATGTCCCCCGTATCGAAACACCGAAAAAAGAAACAAAAAAAGAAGAAGAAACCCTCGAAGAACCGGCATCCCAAGACCGTCAACTTTCTTTGTTTACAGTGTCATGAACAAGAAGCGATCCCTTACACAGTGGTACGCGATTTTGACGAAAGGGATCCCGGCGACCCCAGTGTCCCACCTATGTTTGCCTGCCAACAATGTGAAGGGGAGATGTATCCGGAGTATTATAAAAGCGTTCACGGTTATGAGTACCGGCTATCGGACAGGCAGTGATCATGACAAGGACCTAGCTTGGGCGGTTTTCCCAAGCTAGGTTTTTCTTACATATAAGTCTCAAATTATGATATAATTTCCTATAAATAATCTATTTTACAGGGGTGTTACTGTGAAAGAGGACTATAGTATAGGATTAGATATAGGAGTTGGGTCAGTTGGGTTCGGAGTCATTGATGACCAACAAAATATTATTGAAGCAGGGACAAGGCTTTTTCCAGAAGCGGATGTATCAAATAATGAAGGAAGAAGGTCGAAAAGAAGTGCCAGAAGGTTAAAAAGGAGACGAAAACACCGTAAGGAACGGCTTATGGATCTGTTATCATCGCATGATATCTCACCACATCAAACGTCTAACGTGAGCCCATACATACTTCGAGTTAAGGGATTATCAGAGAAGCTTTCAGAAGATGAGTTGGCAACGGCGTTGTTTCATTTAATCAAACGTCGAGGGGTTCATAATGTTACCGGTTCAAGCCTTGATGATGAGGAGACCAATGACGAATCTATATCAACAAAGGAACAATTGCAATTAAACGAAAGAAAATTGAGAGATAAATCACTAGTGATGCATTAAGTTGAAACACTATTTGTCAAGCAAAAAACCCCGAAATTCGATATAAAATTTATGGAATTTCTGTCCAAAAAATCAATAAAAAACCTTATAATGAGAGGGACGGTGGTCCACGTCCAAATCTCTCACTATAAGGAGCTCCTATGGACAAGGATACCACGAGTACCACATTTAAGGAAGCATTACATCCGTTAAATATCAAAAAGGTTTTAGAAGATTTTATTGGGATAGACCGATACGTTAAGAAATTAACCCATGAAAAATTGGTTGCTCTGATGATTTATGCACAGATCTACCAGATTCCAAGCGCGAAGCAGTTAGCGTTGACACTCAAGAATAGCGAAGAACTCCAAGAAAGCGTAAATCTTTCTTCGATTAGCAGCTCACAGCTTACACGCCGTTTGAGTGACATAGGCGCTGATGTTAGCCAGGCCTTATTTTCCGATGTCGTGAGCCAAATGAAGCGAGAAATCCATCCTCGTCATCGCTTGCAGGTGATGAGTCCCATCTATCTTGTGGACGCTTCGATCATTCCGCTCTGTCTTTCCCTCTGCCGATGGGCGACCTATCGTCCCAAACAGGGGAAAGGCGGCCTGAAAATTCATATGAACGTGGCTTGTCTGCCGGATGGAACCGCACCGGAGGACGCTGTTCTTAAACCAGCTATTCACGCCGATCGTACGGAAATGAATGAGCTGATTGTGGAAGAAGGCGCTCTGTACTTGTTCGATCGCGGCTACAACGATTATGAAGCCTTTGACCGGTATTGCGAACCGGAGACCAACATTCGATTCATCACGCGGCTCAAAAGCAATGCAGTATTCGATGTGATCGAAGAATTTCCGGTGAATCCGGACGGCCCCATTACCCGTCATGCCCGCATTCGGCTAGGCGGTGGTCAAAAGCAAATGACACATGCCCTTCGCTTGATTGAAACGCATGATAGTGAAGGTAATCTCATTCAACTCATCACAAACGACGAAGAGGGTAAGGCCGAGGACTTAGGCGAGCTTTATCGCAAGCGCTGGCATATCGAACTCTTTTTCAAATGGGCGAAGCAGCACTTACAAATCAAATCGTTTTACGGGACGAGCCCCAATGCTGTGTATAACCAAATTTGGATGGCGCTAATCACTTATTGCCTGCTACGGCTTCTTCAAGTGCTGACAGGTTGTACACAATCGCTGTTTTATCTGTTGCGCTGTGTGCGGGATGACTGCTTTAAGCCCTTCAAAGAACTGGTGAAACATCTGCATCGTAAGCCTACGCGAACAAGCAAAGGTCGGCAACGAACCGACCCTGAAGGGGAATTCCGGCGGTTCACCGAGCTTGTGGAGAAGGAGGGATTGGAAGGCGCTGCGGCTGTGTATGCAGATGTCCACTGTGGATAAATTTTCGAAATTATAATATCTTCTGACAATGTGGATAGTGGATGACCGCCACCACCCCCTTTGCTTTTTTTTCAAAAAATGAACATATCTATACGTCTGAATATATGGAATAATATGTTATTTTATTGGAGGACGCTTGACATTTCTCAGCATATTTTATGCATCGCTAGTGGAGATAAATACGTTTGTGAGCTTCAATTAGAACGGTTAGAAAAAAATGGTGAAGTAAGAGGTCATAAGAACCGATTTAAAACAGAAGATTACGTAAAAGAAGCACTAGCCTTACTCAACAAACAAAAGGTGTTTGATTCTCGTATAGATGATGCATTCATTGATCAGTATATTGACTTGCTGGAACAACGCAGAGAGTATTATGAAGGTCCTGGTGCAGACAGTGAATATGGTTGGGATCAGGACATCGAACAATGGTACCGGAAAATGATGGGTAAATGTAGCTATTTTCCGGAAGAAACGAGAGCAGTGCGACAATCTTATTCTGCTCAGTTATACAACTTGCTCAACGACTTGAATAATTTAACAATATTGCGTGAGGAAGATACAAAACTATCAAAAAATGAAAAACAGGAAATTATTGATCAAGTTTTTATGCAAAAAGGAAACCCCACTTTAAAAAAGATTGCTAAAGTGATCGATGCTGCTGAAGAAGATATTCGCGGTTATCGTATCAATAAAAAAGAACAACCGGAATTTACAACACTGGATTTGATAAAAGACTTAAGAAAAATTGACCCATCATTAACTAAATTGTCAGTTTCTGAATTAGACCAGATTGCCGAAATACTTACCGTCTGGCAAGATGATGCCGATAAGAAAGATAAATTAGATGAACTGGAACTCAATATGAAGGGTTCAATAGTTACTGAATTGGCGAGTTTAAATTTCTCGAGTACCCACAGCTTAAGCCTGAAAGCGATCAATTTGTTGTTGCCTGATTTGTGGGAGACAGACAAAAATCAAATGCAGCTTTTTTCCGAAAAAGGTCTCTTTCCAAAAAAGGTTGAGCTAAAAGGAAGAAACAAGATTCCATATGAATACGTGGATGATTTAATTCTATCCCCTGTCGTAAAACGCTCGTTTATCCAGTCTATTCGAATTGTTAATGCCTTAATCGAAAAATATGGGGAACCGAAAACAATTGTGATCGAACTTGCACGTGAGAAAAACAGTAAGGATCGACAAAAGTTTTTAAGAAAAATGCAAAGGGAGAATGAGACGCTTAATCAACAAGTCAGGGAAAAGCTAGATGAGCGTGACTTAGTAGAGAAATCCGGGATGTTCAATAAGCTTCGATTTTGGCACCTACAAGAAGGGAGATGCTTGTATTCATTAAAGCCAATCGAAATTGAAGATTTAATTCAAAATCCGGCTAAATATGAAATCGACCATATTATCCCAAGATCCGTCTCCTTTGATGATTCGCAGGCTAATAAAGTATTGGTCCACACAGAGGAAAATCAAAAGAAGGGAAATAAAACGCCTTATCACTATTTAAAATCTGGACAAAGCGAAATTGCGTATGACAAATTCAAAAGTCATGTCCTTCAGCTTGCGAAAACTAAAGACAAAATGTCAAAGAAAAAGCGAAATTACTTGCTTGAAGAACGAGACATCAATAAGTTTGACGTCCAGAAAGAGTTTATCAATCGGAACCTTGTCGATACTCGCTATGCAACACGAGAACTCATGATCCTGTTAAAAGCTTATTTCAAAGAAAATGATCGGGAAGTGGTTGTTAAGCCAATTAATGGCTCTTTTACCAATTATTTACGAAAACTGTGGGGGTTGCACAAAGACCGTGATGAAGACTATAAACATCACGCTCAAGATGCACTTATTGTGGCAATGGCCGGGTATTTGCTCGAAACTAAAGATTTATTTAAACAACAAAATATAATGATCGATAATGAGCGAATCGTAAGCGTCAAATAGAATACACATAGGAATCAAAAGTCATCCGTGCCATAATCGCCTTAGAAATGATTGCGGGAGGTTATGTGATGACGCTGAAAGACAAGAGAATCGAGTGGAAAGCTCGGTATGATGCCTGGAAAGAAAGCGGACAACGTGTGGCCGAATGGTGTCGTGAGCAGGACATCAACGTCAATCAAATGTATTATTGGGTCCAGCGATTCAAGGATGACAAGATATCATCGGAACCGGATTCAACCCAATGGCTGACGGTCCAAGTCGACGATGATGATCCTATACCTTCCGGAGGATCGGAACCTATCTTTATTCACTACGGTGCCATCTCCGTCGAAGTAAGGCCGGGCGCCCATGTTGGGTTATTATCCGATATCATTCATGTGTTGCGAAGCCAATGTTGAATGTATCATTCGAGCGCGTGTACCTGGCTCGGGGAAACACGGATCTTCGCAAATCGATCGACGGTCTGGCCGTTATTGTCCAACAATGCTTTGATCTCGATCCTTTTTCCCCTTGTCTGTTCGTGTTTTGTAATCGGAAACGTGACAAGTTGAAAATCCTGCAGTGGGAGCACAACGGCTTTTGGCTCCATTACCGCAGGTTGGAAAATGGCACATTCCATTGGCCATCGGAAACAGAAACGGCACCCATGACCATCAGTCCGCGCCAACTTCGGTGGCTGCTGGATGGTTTGCCCATCGAGCAGAGGCAGGCCCATCGGGAGGTCAAAGCGCGTACCATTCTATAGAACATTGAAATTTAGAAATACGGGCATTCGACTGGGCAAGTTGGATGCTTTTCCGTATACTTATGGTATGGCACATACAGCGCAATCATCAAACCCATCAATTGCATATTATCGAGCGCAAAATGAAAAGCTTGAGCTGGAAAAAGAGGCGTTGGAGGCTAAAGTCCAATGGTACGAAGAACAATTTCGCCTAAGCCAACAACGCAGATTCGGATCTTCCAGTGAGAAGACCGATGAAGACCAGCTCTCTCTTTTCAATGAGGTCGAAGGTACATCCACCCCGACGGTTGAAGAATCAACGGTCGAAACGGTTACATATAAACGCAAGAAACAGCGTGGCCAACGCGAACAAAAGCTCGAAAACCTGCCGACGGAAACGATGGACTATCATTTATCCGATGAGGAGCAGGTCTGTTCGTGTTGTGGCGGAGCCCTACACGATATGAGTACGGACGTGCGAAAAGAATTAAAGGTCATTCCAGCGCAAGTGAAAGTCGTGGAGCACGTCCGCCATGTCTATGGCTGCCGCCATTGTGAACGCCATGACATCGAAACGCCTATCGTGACAGCGAAGATGCCGGAACCGGCATTTCCGGGAAGCTTAGCCTCTCCATCCGCCGTGGCTCATGCCATGACCCAGAAATATGTGGAAGGCATGCCCTTGTATCGGCAAGAGAAACACCTGGAACGTTTCGGTGTATCTATCCCCCGCCAGACTCTGGCCAATTGGATGATGTCCGGTGCCAACACGTGGCTCGAGCTGATTTACAACGAAATGCATGCCCAACTATTAGAGCTGGATGCCTTACACGCGGATGAGACAACCTTACAAGTGTTATCCGAACCGGAACGATCGGCAACATCGAAGTCCTATATGTGGCTGTTTCGCTCCGGACAAGCCGATGTGCCCATGGTGCTGTACGATTATCAGCAGACCCGGGCGAATAAGCATCCCCGCCGATTCCTGGATGGCTTTCAGGGCTACCTGCATGTCGATGGTTACGCAGGATACAATGGCCTTCCCCATGTCCGTTTGGTCGGCTGTTGGGCGCATGCGCGTCGTAAATTCACGGAAGCGCTGCAGGCATTGCCTGAATCCGCAGCCACGACGTCTGTGAAAGCGAAAGAAGGTTTGGCCTTCTGCAATCAGCTTTTTGACATTGAACGCCATTTAAAGGACGCAAGTCCACAAGAACGCTATGAAAAGCGTTTGGAACGCAGCCAGCCCGTACTGGAGGCTTTTTTGGCATGGCTTCAAGAACAAACGCCACATGTATTACCAAAAAGTGCGCTTGGCAAGGCGATTAAATATTGTCGTAACCAATGGGAGCGTTTAGAGGCATTTTTAGAGGATGGCCGATTGGAGATCGATAACAATCGAGCCGAACGATCCATCAAGCCGTTTGTGATGGGGAGGAAAAATTGGCTGTTTAGCAACACCGCAAAGGGAGCAAAATCCAGTGCGATGATCTATAGTATTGTGGAGACAGCCAAGGAAAACGGATTGAATCCATTCCACTACCTTAGCTATTTGTTTGAGGAACTTCCCAATATGGATACAACAGATCAAGCGCAATTGGCTCAACTTCTGCCATGGTCCAAAACACTCCCGCAAGAATGTTTCGTCCCTAATCAATCTAAATAAAGCATACATGACATCCCCGCCTGTTATTAGGTGGGGATTATTTGACGCTTACAGCGAATCGTTGACAAGGAAACAGGTGAGCTCTTAGACGAGTCTACTTTTGATGCGGCCTTCACGGAAAAATTTCATAAAATGAAAGAAATTAAGAACTATCAACACTACAAATACTCACATCGCATCGATCAAAAGCCGAACCGACAATTAATGAACGACACCATTTACTCCACACGTGACACAGAGAATGGGGAGTTCATTATTGGGAAAATCAAAGGCCTTTACAACAAGGACGATGATCAATTGGCAAAACAGTTTAAGAAATCACGTGAAAGTTTTTTAATGTACGAACATGACCAACCTACATTCACGAAACTGGAAACTATCATGAACCGATATGCCGAGGCAAAAAACCCGTTGGCTAAATATCATGAAGAAACTGGTGAATATTTAACGAAGTATAGTAAAAATGACAAAGGCCCTGTAGTTAAGCAATTGAAATATAAATCTAAAAAATTGGGGAGTCATAAGGATTTATCGTATAAGTTTGATCCGAAAAACAAACGAGTGGTGACCCTATCGTTAAAACCATTTCGCATGGATGTTTACAAGGATGAAGAGCGGTATAAGTTTGTCACGATACGTTACGATGATTTGAAGGAAGAGAAGGGCCAGTATATTCTCCCGAAAGAAAAATATCAAGAGAAGCTTGAAGAGAAAGGGATTACTGATGTAGGTAACTTTCAATTTAGTGTGTACACAAGTGATATTATCGTAGTTGACGGAATAGAGTATAGGTTTGTTGGTGTTAATGAAGATGCAAGAAATGTAATTGAGTGCGACACTGTGAATAGAAAATCTGATAAAAGGCTAAGATTTACGATTACAAAGAAAATCATGGATTTTAAAAAGGTCAATACCAATGTTCTGGGAGATAGATTCCCTGACAGCGGAGAAAAACTACGATTTAGCTATAATAAATAGGGAGTGGTTCCATGTCTTGGAGGGTGGTTCATGTTACAAACGTTGACCAGATGTCGTTACATTTGGATAGTCTAAAGGTAAAGCGTGGAGATGACGAATTGAAAATCCCTTTGGCAGACATTTTTTCAATCGTCATTGAAGATTTGACCTGTAAACTAACCGGGAGACTAATCGTTGAACTTTCAAAGCACAACATATTAGTGCTTGTATGTGGGCAAGATCACCTTCCAGAGACACAACTCTTA
Organism: Salicibibacter halophilus; assembly: GCF_006740705.1. Lineage (GTDB taxonomy): Bacteria > Bacillota > Bacilli > Bacillales > Marinococcaceae > Salicibibacter > Salicibibacter halophilus. Next base: position 2,969,413 of record NZ_CP035485.1, read on the forward strand.
CCGGTAACTGGCCACTTTGGGCAACATAAACGCATGACCCGACAATTGGAATGGGACGATGATAAAAAGGGAGAGTTATGGAAAAAAGTTGTAGGGCAAAAGATTTTCAATCAAACGAGAATCATGGAGAGAGCAAAGATTGAACAGCCAAGAATTAATCGTCTGTTAAATCTCCTATCGGAAATTGAACCATTTGATCGAACGAATTGTGAAGCTCAAGCGGCTAAGATCTATTTTAACTCATTTTTTGGTGAGGGCTATCATCGCAGTAATAAAGAGATTATTGAGAATGCAGCTTTGAATTACGGTTATTCAATCTTTCATTCGGCAATTGCTAGAACTATCGTAGCCAAAGGGTTGCTGCCCAGCATCGGTATTTTCCATAGAGGTGAAAGAAATCCTTTCAATTTGGCATCAGACATTATTGAGCCATTCCGGCAAATTGTAGACGCTTATGTGATTGAACAGCCACCTGACGAGTTTCTAACGAAACAATATCGTTTAGACTTGATTAATTTGTTGCATAGTCGTATATCAATTGATGGGAAACTCCAAACCGTTATACGTGCCATCGATATCTTTGTGGGCTCAATTATTGAGTATTTTGATACAGGCAATAAAATAAAAACACCCAATGCTAAAAAGATTGCTTTCCATGAGTTATAGATTTATGAGAGTGTTTATTATGTTTGATTTGCCTGTAGAAACAAAAGCCCAAATTCGTACGTATAACAAATTTCGTAAGCGTCTTATTCAAGATGGTTTCCTGATGATGCAGTATTCGATTTATATAAAATCTTGCCTCAATAAAGACGCTGCACAACAAACCGTGAATAAGGTGAAGCGCTATTTACCCAAAGATGGGCACGTAAGATCTTTGGTGATAACTGAAAAACAATTCGAAAATATGATGATCCTGGTTGGGGACGAGGATAAAAATATAGAACTATTGGGCGACAATAGGACGATTGAATTCTAGGCAGGAGTGATTCTCGATTATGCGTTGGAAAGTGAGGTCAGAAAACGTAGATCTGGATTTAAACATTGCAAACTATTGCTGCATCTTTGATAACCACTCATTTAATGAAAAAGAATTGCTGGAATTGCTTGTCGGTTACTTTCAACCTCGGAGTAAAGTCAAAGATTTAATAAGTATCAAGGAGATTGACAATGATTATGAAGACGTTACCGCTCATAATTATCAATTTCATAGTTTATCGACTGTTAATTTACTAGCTGAAACACAGTTAGGTAGTAAATCGCTGCTAAAAAAGAAGCTGAGACAGGATTTTTTAAATGAATTGGAATTCTCGGGGTATTTACAAACGATTAATAGTCTAATCGAAGATGTCGTCCAATTAGTTGATACTGATCTACCGATTCAGCCTAAAAACCTTGATGTGGATGGGTTAATTAAATTACTTGATGTTGACTTTGGCTTAAATGAGAGCCAAGATTACAGTATTATTTTTCATCAGCTTCAATTACTGTTGCCAATGATTACTGAAACAATTTTAAAGACGAGCAAAGTCCAACCATTGGTTATTTATTATTATCCTGAGCATATGTTGGGGCCACGGCAACAAGTACATTTTAAAAAACTTTTGGATAAATGTACGGACAAAATGAAAATTATTGTGTTAACAAAATCACGATATTTTCTCTCCGATAATCTACTGAATAATAATTTGATTATTGACAGTAAACAACGTATAACCAATGAATTCTTTGAAGATATGGAATGGAATGCGCCATTAGATTTTAAGAAAGAGGAGTTGGAATATACATTTTCTAAAATTTTTAATACTTATGTTGTTCATCTAGAAACCTACCCGACGATTTCAAATTACCAGATAGCGGATATTCAGGTGAACAGGGGTATCGAACTTTACGTACTCATTGATTTTATGGAAGAAATGGGGTTAGAATATAGTTTAGACATTGATCATTCTCTATTAAACCCTGTTATATCAAGGTTTGTAGAAAAGTTTGAAAAGGAATGAAAAATTTTCACGACAGGTTTTAGCACTCTGCAGTTTTAGGTAGGTATGAGACTTAGAAGGTTACGAATTCCTTCTGCAAGCCGTTTTAGCACTCTGCAGTTTTAGGTAGGTATGAGACTCCGCGACAAACCCATGTGCCGACTCACTCGTTTTAGCACTCTGCAGTTTTAGGTAGGTATGAGACTTGGTTACGTCGTCGATGATGCCGAGGAGGGTTTTAGCACTCTGCAGTTTTAGGTAGGTATGAGACAGAATGCTTTGTTTGAATTCTTCTATTCTAGTTTTAGCACTCTGCAGTTTTAGGTAGGTATGAGACTGGAGCACCCGCTTCTCCCAGCTGAAGAAAGTTTTAGCACTCTGCAGTTTTAGGTAGGTATGAGACCGATCGTCGATTGGGTGAGTAATCGTTGGGGTTTTAGCACTCTGCAGTTTTAGGTAGGTATGAGACGGTTGGAGGAAGAAGGTTTGTTGGAAGATGGTTTTAGCACTCTGCAGTTTTAGGTAGGTATGAGACATTGTGCCATTTGAGAGCAAGCATCTCCCCGTTTTAGCACTCTGCAGTTTTAGGTAGGTATGAGACGTCAAACCCCGGCACCACATTCCGGGGACCGTTTTAGCACTCTGCAGTTTTAGGTAGGTATGAGACACCGCCAACGTTTAGCCAGTATAGTCACGCGTTTTAGCACTCTGCAGTTTTAGGTAGGTATGAGACCCTTAGCCTGGAACGACCATGATTGCCCTTGTTTTAGCACTCTGCAGTTTTAGGTAGGTATGAGACCCGATATCATACGGGATGTTGACGATATCGGTTTTAGCACTCTGCAGTTTTAGGTAGGTATGAGACATGATGATGGAAACGCCGCACAAGGAAACTGTTTTAGCACTCTGCAGTTTTAGGTAGGTATGAGACGCATCAATGAGCGCCCCTAATATTTCCCGTGTTTTAGCACTCTGCAGTTTTAGGTAGGTATGAGACCAACGTGCGCCTGTTTGTGCGGGTATCTTCGTTTTAGCACTCTGCAGTTTTAGGTAGGTATGAGACCTATGTCATCTCTTGCTTGGAAGAAATACTGTTTTAGCACCCTGTATTTTTTGGTATATAGGAAATTAAAAAAAGAGAGGGGGTTCTCTCCGCCTCTCGCCTGGAACTCCCTATTCACTATGTCACATCCTCGGAAATGTTTTCTAAATAGGGCACATGTCCTTTTAACACGCGCACTTCAAATATGTCATTTTCCTCGTAAAACACAAATCGTCCGTTATTGAAATCGGTTCGGAGATGTTTATAAAACACCCCTTCGTGTGTCGCGTTATCATCGTGGTGAAAAGCTAGCTCGTGTGTGCCATCTTTTCTGCCATGCAAATAGGCGTTCATCCCATGTTCAAAATTGATATCATCATGCTTGTGCTTCGGCACAACCCTTACGTCCGCATGAGGGAGATCTTTTAGCAGACCATCAAGTGTTGTGTTTCCCAAAAACCGACGCCAGATGCTCTCTACCATTTGGCTAATGATAATTTGGGTGGCGCCAATGGTTCTTGCCCGGTCTGCGATCAGTTTGTTGACTTTATATGATTCGCTTTTTTGCATAATCAATTCGGCGCCGTAATGATTGGATATTTTTTTAAATAACGGCATGCCGACAATTTTGTCATGTTCATCATCTTCGGGTAACGATCCGAACACCATAATGGTCAAGGGGGCTTCCAACTTTAGGGCAAGTTTAAGGCCGCGGCGGATAAGCCGAATGCCGGTCTGGCCATGATTCACACAAACCAAGATATGCTCGTCATGATGGCTGTAATCCATGTGGCTCACTTCCTTCACGTATCGTTAGAATTCGTGTTCTAATTATGCCCAGCTTCGAGTGGATATATACGGGAAAAATCACGGGTTGCGCATACATCCTTCTCGGGCGTTTGATGAATGATAATGACAACGACCATACCAAGGGAGTTCATTCATCATGGGTCAAAGAAAGCGCGTTCTGTATACGTTGATCGGCGTTGGGTTTTTGGTTTTGTTAGCCGTGGGCATGGGCGTCTACAATGTGACATTCCATTTAAATGACGTGACGGAAAATGCCAATGAACCATTGCAACGCGGGGAAGCATCCGCGAAACGGGAGATTGTTGTGGAGCCGGAGATGGACAACATCTCTGTTTTATTTATGGGTTTGGACAATCGCTACAGTGAACTCAACGGCCTTTCGGATGCCATGGTGCTCGCGACGTTTAACCGTGAAGAAGGAACGGTTAAAGCCTTGAGTATTCCAAGGGATGCACGTGTTCCGATTCCAGATCGAAGGCAAAAAGACAAGATCAACCATGCCCACGCGTTCGGCGGGGCGGACTTGGCGGTGGAAACGGTCGAGGATTTATTGGATGTACCGGTCGATTACTACGTGAGCGTAAACTTTGATGCATTTATCGACATTATTGATGTTTTTGACGGCGTTGACGTGGATGTTCCGTTTGCATTCAGCGAGCAAGATGCTAGCGGCAGCCTTGGGGCAATTGAATTTCAAGAAGGCAATCAGACGTTGGACGGCGAACAAGCATTGGCTTACGTCCGGATGCGATATCAGGACCCTACCGGTGACTTCGGACGTATGGAACGGCAACAGGAAGTGATGGAACAGTTGGCCGATAAAACGATGGCTTTATCGGCAATCGGCAAGTACCATCACGCGTTTCATCAATTGGAAGACAATATGAATTTTAATTTTTCCTTTGGCGATCTCGTCTCTTTGCAACCGTATACGAGCAATCTGAAGGAGATGGAAACGTATCAGCTTGAGGGAACCGAGCGGTGGGAAAACGGCATCTTTTACTTTGACATAGATGATGAATCATTGACCGATGTGGCAAATGAACTGTGTGAACACTTGGCGCTGGACAAAGAGAAATAAAAAAACCGATAGAAGAGTTTCTATCGGAATGCCGCTTTCAAGTAAAAGTGGCGGGTAATCACATAATATAGATATTGCAAAACAGCGTAGATGGCAATGACCATGACGCCGCTCCAGAAAAGGTTGACATCAAGAATACTCGCCAACATCGCGTAGGCAAAACTTGCGTGTATCGCCCCTACGATTAAAGGAACGAAAAAAAGGAATTTTATCTTATGGCCGAGAATTTTGCCTGCTTCTTTTCGCGTAATGCCAATCCGGTTTAACGACAGCAGTTGTTTTTTTGTATCTTCCAGTTCTGTAAATAATTTTAGGTACAACATGCTGCCTTGGACGATGAAAAAGAGGACACTAACGAACAGCCCAATAAACAACGTTAAGGAAAAGCCCTGTTGCAACGCTTGGAAAGGCGGTGCCATCGTTTGGAATAAATGAGCAGGGTCCTCGGCTTCTTCCTCTAATGCATTTGAAACCTCAACTTCATTTTCCCAATCCACAAAGTGATACCCCAACGCGCGAAGTTTTTCATCATCAGCATATTGAGCGTTGTTATAGTGAAGGTAACTGCTATCATTCATGACCACTTGGATTTGCCCCTGATTCGTCGCCCCAACGATCGCGTCTTCCGCTGTGCCGGCGATATCCATGGTGACTTGTTCGCCGTTCATATCCATGTCTAACTGCTCGGTTTTTTCAATGTCTTCCCATGGGCCAAAACCAAGCATTGGCGATGTAATAAAAATCTCATTTTCTTCCAAACTCAATGGATCCAAATCTCGATGCGAGGCAATTTCATTGTAATTGGTTTCGGGAAAAACGGCGACGGAACCTTCATCGCCGGCAATGGAAACATCCACCGGAAGCATTTCCACATTAAAAGCATAGTCAATCTCCGTATCATGGGCGGCAATGATTTCTTCGGCCCGTTCCGGTTCGAGGATCTCATTTTCGCTAGCGTCCTCTTCAAGCCATGTGGCAGACGCCGGTGTTTGCTCGGTGACGAGATCGATGATGTATTCATTCGCGAGATAAACCGTTCCGGCGGCGGTGAGTACGACGGCTGTAATCGTGGACGTTAGAAAAAGCATCCGCGCGTAATCTTTTAAACGAAAAAGAATATTCGTGCGTGTCACCAATTGTGGGCCCCGCGTCAACGAGTTTCTTTTATATAGCCATTTATAGGCAGCCACCGTGCCTTGGCTGAACAAAAAGTAAGAACCGGTGACGACGAAAAAGAGGATCGGAAAAATGAGTAAAAAAGAATACTCAAGAGACGCTGTAACAGCTAAAAAGTAACCAAACCCGACGAAAATCAAAGCAATGATTGTCAGTGTCAGGGACGCACGCGGCATCATTTTCGGTTTGCGTGCATCTTGCAAAAAGGCTTGCACCGTTTGATTGCGCATTTTCCAGAAGGATACTAACGTCAACGCTTGAAAAAGAACGATGAAACCGATTGCGGTTATGACATATGCCATCGGCACAAATTCGAAAGCGATTGGCGCCTCCGTGTTCAACATTGCGCTCATCAGCATCAAAAACAGCTTGGAAAATAACGTTCCAATTCCCAGGCCCAACACAATCGCGAGCAACGAAGTGAACGTCTGTTCAAAATAAATCAGTTTTCTTAGCTGCCGCTTGCTCATGCCGAATAAAGATAATAAACCGAACTCTTTTGATCGCGATTGTAAAAAGGTGCTGTTTGAGTAAGCGATAAAAAAGACGGAGAAAATCACGATAATGACTTGTGCCGCGATCATCCCTTGGCGAACAGTGTCTCCGCCTTGGATATCTCCTGTCATCACATCCGGGTGCAATATAAATTGAGCGTAAATAAAAAAGATGCTGACGGCAAATACGCAACTGATAAAATAAGCGGCGTATCGCTGGGCGTTCCCGGTTAAATTTTTACGCGCGAGGTGACGGATGTTCATGGAAGTCACCTCCGAGGACCGACAGCGTATCGAGGATATTTTGATAGAAGGTTTGTTGACGTTCGCCTTTTCGGATTTCAGAGAAAAACGCGCCGTCTTTAATGAATACGATGCGATCGCAGTAGCTCGCAACGGTCGGATCATGGGTGACCGTAAGGATGGTTGCCTCCGCTTCCTTGTTGATCGTCGTCAGTGTATCCATGACTTGACGGGCAGATTTGGAATCCAGGTTTCCCGTTGGTTCATCGGCGAGGATCATTTTCGGGTCATGAATGATCGCGCGAGCGCAAGCGGTACGCTGTTGCTGACCGCCGGAAATTTCGGTGACTCGTTTCTCGAGGATATCGGTAATGCCCAGCTGTTCTGCTATCGTGTCCAGGCGCGCGTCCATTTTCTTTTTCGGATGCTTATCGAGCGCCAGGGGAAGCAATATATTTTCCTTCACGGTTAACGTATCCAGCAAGTTGAAATCTTGAAACACAAAACCGAGCTGTTGCCGTCTGAATATCGCGAGTTTGTTATCATTCAAGGTTGATGGGTCCGTACCGTCGACGAAGATGTTTCCGGACGTCGGGGTATCGATGGTCGCGAGCATGTTAAGCAGTGTCGTTTTCCCGCTTCCCGACGGACCCATGACACCGGTGAATTCACCTTTGTCGACCTGCAGGTGGAAGTTGGATAATGCTTTGTAAGAGAGTCCTTCTTTTTTTGGATAGTACGTTTTGCTGAGGGCGTTAACGTCAAGTAGCTGCATGCCGGCCACTCCTTTTACCTTATTTCTAGTTTTATTTTAAAAAAGAGGGCAGCAGTGTCCCATCGATTTAACTTTCAAATTGGCTCAGAAATCTTACAATGTTGTCATCTTTCGTGTAATGTTCGTGACGTGAAGCGGACGGTCATCGTTGTGCCTTTATCCACCCGCGATTCGGCATAAAGTGAATGTCCGAGGTGACTGGCGATCATCCGGCTTAAATACAAGCCCATGCCCGTTGATTCCTTTTTTTGACGCCCGTTGTCTCCGGTGAAAAACGGGGAGAAAATATTCGGTACATCATGTGCGGGGATGCCGATCCCTTGGTCACGGACCTCCACAAGCGTCGCGTCCCCTTGTTTATGTACGACGATTGTTATGTAATCACCACTGCCTTGATGGGAGTAGCGCAAGGCATTCAGCAACAGTTGGTGAAAAATGACGCGCAGCCACTTCTCGTCGCTATAAACGATTGCGTCATCCGTTTCCACGCGAATCTCCGGGTATATTTTTCTCCTGATAAATTGCCGCTTCTCTTCGTTAACGATGTCACGCATTAATTGAACGACGTCGACTTGGTTGGCGACAAAATCGATCGCGAAATGATCGAGCCGCGCCAAATGAAGCATGAGTTCAAGGCCGTGGCGAAAACGGTCATTTTCATCGCTGATGTCATCGAATAACACCTTTGCGTCTTGGTCGTCGTGTTGCTGCTTCCCTTGTTGAGTTAGAAGTGAGACCACGGATACCGGCGTTTTCATATGATGAACCCATTGATTGACGAAGGTTTGATGCCGGTTTTGCAAGGCTTTGTAATGATCCAAATCCTCACGGTAACGCGCTTGGGATCGCCGGAGCATGTCGGTGAACATCGCGGCTTCATGGGTGGGCATTGGCATTGCTTCCAATTCAAGGGCGGTGTCCAACGCTAATGATTGATCTTCACCCATGCTGGCAAGTTTTTTTAAATAAGGCCGCTTCCGTATGTAATCAATGGCGAGTCCGGTTAGTAGAAAAAAGACAGCCAGAGTCACCATGTAAGCAAAGATGTTCCAAGGTTGGGCGAGCCCGGCGAGCATGAGAGCCAGAAAAGCGACGAGTACGGTCACTGCCGTATTAATGAAATAGATGAGGATGAAAACAAGCCGGTCGGCGAGGTAATGTCGGATCATCGGCGCACCTCCTCCCCCCAGTTCACGTTCAGCCTGTACCCTTGTCCGCGAATGGTTTGGATGGCACCGTGAATGTTTAATTCTTGCAGGCGTTTACGCAATCGATTGATATTGACGGACAATGTATTATCGTCAACGAAATCAATCTCATCCCAAAGCGCTTCGAGGAGATCGTCTCGATTGACAATGCAGTCATGGCTATCACTTAATTTTTGGAATAACGTAAATTCCTTTTTGGAAAGTTCGATGCGTTGCGCCTGATATTCCAGTTCGTTTTTATCCGGAAAAATAAATAGGTTTGCCAACGCTCGCGTTTGCCCTTCCATCCCTGATTCTTGGGCATACTCTCCATACGTTCTTCGTAAAACGCTTTTGATTTTCGCGAGTACGACATCGAGATGAAACGGTTTGGTGATATAGTCATCTCCGCCATTTTCGATTGCCATCACCTGATCCATATCGTCTGTTCGAGCTGAAATAAAAATGACAGGGACATTGGATAAGGTTCTGATCTGCCTGCACCAATAATAACCGTCGTAGTACGGTAAATTGATGTCTAATAAGACCAAGTCGGGTTTTATTTCTGCAAATTCCTCTTTAATGGCATGTAAGTGTCGTGACTTGTCGACAAAATAACCATATCGCCGGAGATGATCACGTAGAATCTTTGCAATTTTATCATCATCCTCAACGATAAAAACTGAATACATATCACATTCACCTCAGATTTACGATATAACAAAAAGCCAGCTCTAGTATAATATAAATGTACAATAGAACTAGATTCTCAGGGGTAGCGTTTCACCTGTCGACCTTCGTGTCTGCGGCCGTTCGTTGCTGACGGACAGAAGGGAGGTGATGCTCCATTTCTGTGTATGAGGCACTGATGCTATGCGTGGCTGTGTCTACGCTTGTTTATTTTATCGCATCGGATGATCGCAACAGAAAAAAGAAGTAGCTACCCCTGAGTGTTGGAATTCTGGGTAACTACTTCATGCAAACAATGCGTGAACGCTTATCCCTGAAGGATACGTTCTATTGTAGACCGTTGGTGTTCGCGCACCTTCGGTCTTTTTTAACCTATGCAAGTTGTATTCTCTTTATAATATGATTATCTACATAATACCATGGAGATTAAGAATGATGCAAATTTTTGATCTGAGGCAAAATGTCAGCCTTCCGAAGTGGCTATCCTCTACTCTTGGTGCACTCTATGACACCGTGAGAAGGAAAAGCTAGTTCCATGACGCCACTGAATTAATTATCCCCCCGCTTCCAATAATAAATCGCCAGCTGGGTGCGGTCTCGTAATTCAAGTTTATCCAGAATGACCGAGAGGGTGTTGCGCACGGTGCCGACGCTTAAATACAGCTGCTCAGAGATTTCTTTATTGGATAAACCCTGGGCGATGGCCGCGGCTATGTCGTTTTCCCGTTCGGTGAGCTCGTCGAGATTATCACGAACGTCCGGTTCCATAATTTGCTGTAAAACATCGGCATCGAGGACGGAGCTACCTGCCATTAATGCCCGAATTTGCTGGGCCATGTTTTCAACGGGGGTTGATTTCAATAAATAACCTTCGGCTCCCGCTTTTATTGCGAGGCGAATGTTTTGTTCATCTTTAAAGGTAGTGAGCATCATGATTTGGAGCTTCTGCCACTGCTGTTTGAGCTGCTTCGTACTTTCAATGCCGTCCATGTTCGGCATGCGGATATCCATGAGCACGACATCGGGCCTCATTTTTTCACATTGATCGATTGCTTCCTGACCGTCTGCGGCAAGACCGCTGACCTCAATATCCGATTCCTTTTCGAGCAATAGTTTGAGGCTTTGCCGTACGAGTGGATCATCATCGACAATTAAAATCTTCACGAGCTTCCCTCCTCTTTTTGAAACGGCAGTACACAGACGATGAGGTGTCCGGATTCGGCATTGACGGAGAGGCTTCCCCCAGCTGCCCTGGCGCGAAGTTTTAAGTTTCTGAGACCCGATCCCTCTTTCGGGTCGGCAGTGCCCGTGCCATTATCTTGGATGCTCAACCGCACGATGGTATCTGTTGCATCAAACTGAATATCGACGTTTGTCGCATCACTGTGTCTGGCAACGTTTGTCAACGCTTCTTTTAAACAAGATTCCAGTAAGCTCCAATACTGTACCGGGACATTGCGCATGTCCCCGGATTTGTGAAAATCAACAGCGGTATGCTGAAACTCCTTCGCAATATGCTCGAGGACGTCTGCTCCCATTTTTGTCACCGGGGTCATATCATGAACGGTATCTCTCAGCATTGACGCTCCTCTCGCGATCCTAAGCCTCACTTGATAGAACATTTCTTCTGCTTCTTTTCCTTCCAGCTGTTCATAAGCGTCCATGGCCAAGCTTGCCCCGGTTAGGTCATGCCCGACATGATCATGAAGATCACGGGCGATTCGGTTTCGCTCGGATACTTCTGCAAGTTGGGCGGTTTTACAATTGGCTTCCAGCAACTCCTCCTTTATATTCTCCAATTCATAACGAGCACGACGTTCACGATCGGCTTCCGAGATATACAAGTCGCGTTGCTTCTTCCATTGGTTGTCGATCACACCGAAAAACCCCGCTTGAAAAAGAAACCAAAAGAGCAAAACAGAGAACACTTCGCCGATGGGAAGCAGGGCGACAATCGGGATGGTATAGATATATTTTTGTCTCGAAAAACTTTCAAACAGAGGCAAAGCGAATCCAAAAACACTGTTACTCCAGGTCGGCATAAACAGGATACAAAGACCGATGTCAATGAGAATGGTCCAGGCCGGGAGCTGAAAACGCCAGCGGAGGCAGACGAGAATCGCGAGCGAAACGATAAGCAAAAAACTGATGATATTCTCGTCTTGAACGACCCATAGACTGAAGAGAAAAAGAATATTCATGAAACGCCATACGTCCCGCATCGCGTGATCCCTCCCGCTGAACTTTTTTTAACTATACCATGAATTGCCTTCGGCTAAAGCGCCGAAGGCAAATAAATGAAAGTGCCAGAATATCACGCCAAAGTGCCAGATTCCGCACCGCGGCGTCGCAAAGGTCTTTAACCGATTCGTCGAATGCTGCCGATGATAAGAAAAAGGAGCGCATAGAGCAACAACACACCGTTGATCAACAGAAAATCTCCGATGTTTTCTCCAAGTACGACCCATTCAATCCCTTCCGCTAGCCAGTAGGTTGGAAAGATAACCGCGATTTTTTCAAGTGTGTCCGGCAACATGTCGACAGGCAAGATAAGGCCTCCGAGCATGGCTATAATCATGATAACGGCCATAAAAATGAGAAAAGATGTCTCCTTGTTACGGTAAAGCGTGTTCCAGGCAAGGGTGAATGCGATGGCCGTGAAACTGAACACGAGAAATAGCACCAGGAGCCACAAAGGTTCATACAGTTCATTCCCATACATCACCCCACCCGCGATCACAAGGATGCATTGGGCGATGACGATCACGGAAAAGGCGAGCAGGTTTTGAAAAAGATATTGAAAATGGGTCACCGGCGCCGCGGCCAGTCGTTTGACGACGCCTTTTTGCCGATCATCGATTAAGAGTCCGGTGAGTCTAATGGCAACGAAAAGAATGAGCACACCGAAGAATTGATAACCGTACGGCAAAAGTGGCCAGTTATCATTTGCCGGCAGGAAAATGGCTGCAATAGGAAACAGCGTGAGAGAAGCCAGATTTGATTTGTCTCTGAAAATGCGTTTTAGGGCAAATGTAAATATCGTCATGGCATCCGTCTCCGTCCAAGCAATAGCATAATAACAAAGGTGATGACAATGAGCCCGCCGAGAAGCCCCGCATTCATCCAAGCATCTTCAACATTTGCATTTCTGTATGCGTCAACGGCCTCATAAGCAAGCGCAATCGGATTGACGTACTCGTTCACCCAATTGATCACAGCGTTATCAGGCATTGGGAAAAATAAACCGGCGAGCAAAATAGCCCCGATACCGTAAACCTCGCTCAGGCGTTCCGCGATTGAAAATTTTTTCACGGAAAATGTGAGGAGCAGGCAGATAATGCTTGATAGCAACGCCATAAGTGTAATGATGAAAATCGACCAAGGGATATTTCCCCAATTGACGTCCCAAACGAGCGTCGAGTAGCCTACCAAAATAGCACCTAAAAGGATCGAGTACAATGTTCCGAGAAGCATGAGGGTGAATCCGTATAGGCTTGTGTTTATCGGCAGCGATTGAATGCGGTAACGGCGTTCGGTGAAGAAATCAAGGTAAATATAATTCATCGCGACCGTGCCGCCGAATAATTGGAAAGCGAGCACCATCAACACGTTTGTTTCATCCACAGCCGAGACGCCCATATACTCGATATCCGCGAGAATGACGGAAAAGAGCGTGACAAGTACGATCGGTACGCCAAAAAGGAGGAGTAATACGATCCATTCACGACTGAGTCTAAGGGCAGTGAAGCGAATGGTATAAAGTTCACGCATTATTCTCCCTCCTGTCCATCACGAAGCTGTTTTCCCGTGAGGGTGAGGAACACATCTTCCAGCGTTGGTTTTTCCGCTTGAATGCCGACGACACCGCTCGTTTCTTTCACGATGGAGAGCGCACGGTCAAGAATGCCCGAACCGACGTTTGAAATGATTTGTACCGAGCTGCCGTCAACATGCACTTGCCTTACCCCTTCTAAGCCTTCCAACCGTTCCGTTGGCAGCGATGTAGGGTCGCTTACTTCGATGTTTATTTTTTCTTCATGTTGAATGTTGGCAATTAAATCGTTAACCGTTCCTTCCGTAATGATTTGTCCTTGATCGACGATGACGACGCGAGAAGCAATATTTTGTGCTTCTTCCATATAATGCGTTGTATATAAAATCGTCGTGCCTTGTTCTTTTAGTTTTTTTACCGTTTCCAAAATGTGATTTCTGGATTGCGGGTCAATCCCGACTGTCGGTTCATCCATAATGAGCAGCTTAGGACGGTGCGTAAGCGCGCACGCGATGTTGAGTCTTCGTTTCATCCCTCCGGAAAACTTTTTCGGTAGTTTCCCTGCGTTTGACGACAGTCCGACAAAATCCAATGCTTCTTTGACTCTTTGTTTTCGTTTTTCGCCTTTCAACCCGTAAACACCTGCGAAAAAATCGAGGTTTTCTTTTGCGGTCAAGTCTTCAAAAACAGTGAGTTCTTGCGTGACAAGCCCCATTTTTTGTTTATTTTCATTGCTAAAAGGTTTCTTAGTACTGCCGAATAGCTGGACACTGCCTTTATCAAATGGAATCATGCCAAGTAGTGTATGGATCAACGTCGTCTTTCCGGCGCCGTTAGGCCCGAGTAACCCGACAATTTCTCCTTCCTGGATATTAAGGTCAACGTAATCTAGCGCAAGCGCACTGCCATACCGTTTGACAATGCCTTGCATCGACGCGATGGTCATGGGACACAACCTCTTTTCATTTAGTGATTACTTGTAGTATGCCTCGATTTCCCGTACGTTTGTAGTGACATTTGTCATTGGATGAGTGTCAGATGAAAAAACAGGAGGCATTTACGGAGGGAAAATAACCATTCGTAGTGATCAAACAAGAAAATTCTAATTATTGACATTGTTTGCAATGAAAATTACAATAAAGTCTATTATAACAGTGACAGTTAGGGGGGTGTACATGAAACCAGGCGCGTTGATTATCCAGATTTATCCGATAAAATAGCATAGACAAATATGACGCTTCGTGAAGCCTTATTAAAGATGAATTTGTGGACTAATTGGCGTTCAGCTACCATTATGAGTCTCCAAAACCGAGCCTGAGGACTCATCTGGCTTCTGAGCAACGCTTGGAGTCCGCAGATCTTGTTCCTGAGGACTCATCTGGCTTCTGAGCAACGCTTGGAGTCCGCAGATCTTGTTCCTGAGGACTCATTTGGCTTCTGAGCAACGCTTGGAGTCCGCAGATCTTGTTCCTGGGGACTCATTTAGCTTCTGAGCAACGCTTGGAGTCCGCAGATCTTGTTCCTGAGGACTCATTTGGCTTCTGAGCAACGCTTGGAGTCCGCAGATCTTGTTCCTGGGGACTCATTTAGCTTCTGAGCAACGCTTGGAGTCCGCAGATCTTGTTCCTGAGGACTCATCTGGCTTTTGAACAACGCTTGGAGTCCGCAGATCTTGTTCCTGAGGACTCATTTGGCTTCTGAGCAACGCTTGGAGTCCGCAGATCTTGTTCCTGAGGAATCATCTGGCTTCTGAGCAACGCTTGGAGTCCGCAGATCTTGTTCCTGAGGACTCATTTAGCTTCTGAGCAACGCTTTGAGTCCAACGGTCTTGTTTCCGAGGACTCATCTGATACTAGCATAGGTTTTCTCGTTTCATACCGGAAGGTATTCCTATTATTAGAAACTTCCGATAGATAACATTTGCACTAAGATACTTTGGATTGCTACGTGATCGAACATATAGGACACCTATGTGAAGGTATTTTAAGGTAAATCAACGCGCCTGACATGAAACAATTTTCTATACAAATATAGGGAGGAAGAGTGATATGATTAAGTCTTTGACTTCTTTTTTTGATCATCTTATTAGACGTTATATGCCTAACGCTTTTTTATTTGCCATCGTATTGACACTGGTTGTTTACGTCTCAGGACTTCTGATGACGGATAGTTCTCCGGTAGACATGCTTTCGTATTGGGGCGAAGGATTTTGGGATCTGTTGGATTTTGCGATGCAGATGTCCCTTATTGTTGTAACCGGATATATTCTTGCAAGTATTCCACTCGTTAATTCCCTTTTATTACATATTGCCAGAAATGCTAAGACGCCAGGACAAGCGATTATGCTGGTAACATTTGTCTCTGGAATTGCCTGCTTGATTAACTATGGATTCGGCTTGGTTTTGGCGGCTTTACTTGCAAAAAAACTCGTACAAGTTGTTCCTGAAACGGATTTTCGTTTACTCGTGGCTAGTGGTTATACGGGTTTTTTGGTTTGGCATGGGGGTTTATCGGGTTCTATCCCTTTAACCATTAATACTCCTGGGCATTTCTTGGAGGAACAGATGGGTCTCGTTCCGATAACAGAGACGCTGTTTAGTGCTTCCAATCTATTCATTGTTCTCACATTGCTTTTTACACTTCCGATCATAAATCGATTAATGCTGAGTGCTACTGATGATGCCCCGAAAATCGATCCCTCTTTATTGGTGGATGAAAAGGAGGACGCTCCAGCGCCAATTACTGAACAGTCACAAGGAGAAAAGCCAACGCCAGCCGTACGACTGGAAAATAGTATGGTGATCTCCATGGTCATAGGCTTTTTGGGCATGGGTTATGTCGTGTACTATTTTGTGCAGAGCGGATTAGAGTTAGAATTGAACATCGTGAATTTCACCTTTCTTTTTCTGGGCATTCTTCTTCACAAAACGCCGTGCCGCTATTTAAACACGGTGAATGAAGGAGTGAAAAATGCCGGTGGCATCATTATTCAATTTCCCTTTTATGCCGGTATTATGGGAATGATGGAAGTTTCAGGGATATCTACTATAATGGCCTCATTTTTCATCGATATTTCGACTGAGTTTACGTACCCTCTATTTACCTTTTTGAGCGCAGGACTTTTAAACTTTTTCGTTCCATCCGGCGGAGGTGGATGGGCTGTTCAGGGACCTATCATGATCGAAGCAGGTATGGAAATCGGTGTGGATAATGCCAAAACAGCTGTGGCTGCGGCTTGGGGAGATGCTTGGACTAACATGATCCAGCCTTTCTGGGCATTGCCGCTATTGGCTATTGCAGGATTGAGTATCAGAGACATTATGGGCTTTTGTGTGATTGCCTTATTATGGAGTTTTATACCTATCACAATTGGGTTGTTATTTCTTTGATGATGAGAGTTAGTTCTCGGCTATCAATGAGAATGATAGGATAGAAGCAAGATCAATCGGGAGGGATAACATGAAAGAAGATCTAACCACGGGGCAAGAAGCGGAACATTTGCTCGCCGAACATCGCCGATTTTTTCATACGGAAACGACCAGGGATGTTTCTTTTAGAATCGAACATTTGAAAAAGGTGCAAAAAACGATCGAAGCGCATGAGGAGGAGATTTACTCGGCGCTGCAGGCGGATCTTGGAAAAAGCCCGTTTGAAACTTACTTAACAGAGATCGGGATTATCTTGAACAGCATCAGCGATGCCATCAAGAACGTAAAAACGTGGAGCAAGCCGGAGAAAGTCAAGACACCGACTTATATGCAGCCGTCGAAAAACTACATTGTTCATGAACCTTACGGGACGGTATTAATCATCGGTCCGTTCAATTATCCGTTTCAGTTATTGATGGAACCGTTGATCGGAGCGATAGCGGCCGGAAATTGCGCCGTATTGAAGGCATCGGAACATACCCCGGCAACCGGACGGCTCATCAAAAAGATGCTCGCCGATATTTTCGACCCGGCCTATGTGCGGGTGGTTGAAGGAGGCGTCGACACGGGCAATGCGTTGATTCACTCGCGCTTTGACTACATTTTTTTCACGGGAAGTTCGAGAGTCGGTAAAATAGTTATGGAAGCGGCGTCCAAGAACCTTACGCCATTTACGCTGGAGTTAGGCGGCAAAGCACCTGCCGTCGTTCATAAAGACGCCGATTTGAAAAAGGCGGCGGAACGGATTGCTTGGGGCAAATTGATCAATACCGGCCAAACGTGTATCGCGCCTGACTACGTCATGGTTCATGAAAAAGCCAAGAAACGATTCGTGAAACTGTTGCAAAAGAAAATCGATAAATTTTACGGCGATGATATTCAAAATAACGAAGATTACGGACGTATTATTAATGAAAAACATTTTGACCGCCTGAAGGCTATGCTCGATGCGGATCGTGACGCGGTGGTGTACGGCGGGGCGCACGACCGGGCGGATCGTTTTATCGAGCCCACGATTCTTGATATTTCCTCAAGAAGAGACGCGGCATCGATGCAAGAAGAGGTATTCGGGCCGATTTTGCCTGTGCTCACCTATTCGGATATCGACGCGGCTGTTGCTGACGTGAACGCCCAGTCAAAACCGCTTGCTTTTTATTTGTTTACCGAGAATGAAAAATTGCAAACGAAGATCATGGAGCGAGCGTCGTACGGCGGTGGATGCGTCAATGACACGATCATGCACGTCGCGAACCCCCACTTGCCATTTGGCGGCGTCGGACCGTCCGGAATGGGTGAGTATCATGGATACTACACTTTCCAAACGTTTAGCAATCAGAAGGGTGTCAGCAATAGAAGCACGCGCATTCGTGTCCCCTTTTTGTATCCGCCCTATAAAAACAAACTGAACATCGCAAAGAAGATGCTGAAAATGGGGAATTGATCCGCGTGCACCTGACAAAGTGACAGATTATGGTGGCAAAGTGACAGAATATCGATGACAAATGACAGATTATGCTCGGAAAGTGACAGATTATGCTCGTGAAATACCAGATTACACGTGATTGATCATGGTAAGGTTGCGGTCATCAGCCATTTCCAAAGCGGCAACTGTTTCTTCCGCGCTAAGTAATGCTACTTCGCGACTGGCGCGGACGACTCTTTTTGGTGAACCATAGTCCAATCCCTCAATCTCACGTAAATATTCCTTCCCTAATTTCCAGACGCTTTCAAACGTATATTCAAAGCGTTGGATAAAAGCATCCCTTTGAATAGCGGAGGGTTTTTCAATATCATGGATTTCTTCCAATGTTTTTAATGCTTTGTCCGCAGTGGCGATTCGCTCTTGCAAACGTCCCATTGTATGCCCTCCCTAAACACTTTATTTCTGAAGTTTTCATCGACATTGGGCAAATCTATAGCGTCAATCTGGTAGGGGATCGTTGACTCTTCAAATGCTGCTCTTATGCGATATAAGAAGCCGTTGGGCAGGTTTTTGTGGTCGATCGCGATATCTATATCCGAACTAGTATGAATGTTTCCTTTAGCCCAGGAACCGAATAAATATACAGTGACTTGCTTATCGCCTAAGTTTTCCCGTAATATATTTGATATTTTGGAGAGGATTGCTTCACGGTGATGCACTTCTGCCATAGGATCACCACCTTTTTTAACTATCCTACCATCATTTGCCTCATATATCAGCCGAAACCCTGGTTTTATCAGCCAAAAAGAGCAATATATCAGCCAAATGACTTAAAGTAAACCATCCGTCATCATTTTCGTTAGCGGGGTGTCCACTCCCCGTACTTGAGATGCCAGGTCGTTCGCGTGCTCCTGCCCATCCACGACAGCTTGCTGTTCATCCACCGTTTGCACGATTTTTTCGTCGACAACGACCTGGCCGTCAATGATCACGGTCTCGACCTCGCTGCCATTGGCGGAATAGACGAGATTGGGCACGATGTTTCGGATCGGCGCCTGGATTGTGGGAAACATGGCTGGAGAGTCTAAGTCTAAAATAATCACGTCTGCTTTTTTGCCAGGTTTCAAAGAACCGATATCCTCGCCTAAGCCGATGGCCTGCGCGGCGTTGATGGTTACGGACTTTAACATTTGCCATGCCGGAAACGCTCGAGGATCTCCATTCCGGCATTTATTTAAAATGGATGTGAATTTCATTTCATTGAACATATTGTTGCAATTGTTCCCGGGAGCCTGGTCGGATCCGAGGGCGAGGCGATTACTCGTCTCCAAAAACTCAGCAGCGGGCGGGACGATCCCGTCGATAATGCCGATGCTGCCCGAGCAAAGAAGCATCGCTGCTCCTGAACGGGCGACGGTTTTCGCCTCCTCCGGCGTTGCTTCTGTTAAATGAACCGCCATTAAGCGTTCATCGAGATAGCCGATCTCTTCTAAATACGGGATGCTTCGCTTTCCATGCCGTTTCACCATTTGATCGATTTCCCGATCCCCTTGAGCGACATGCATATGTATAGGTGTATCAAATTTTTTCGCAAGGTTTTGCACTTCAAGCAACAGTTCTTTAGACATCATATCCGGCCCCTGCGGTCCAAAGAGGCAAGTAATGCGACCGTTTTCGCTTCCATGATAGTTTTCGATCAAGGTCAAATTGTCCTGCAGTTTCTTTTCGCCGACGGTCGGATCCAACGGATAAAGATCACCGACTTGACGGGAATCACTCATGCGTTCCGGCATTTCATTAATCATGTCGCACACGTGGGCGCGCGTGCCCAGCGCGATGTGATTTTGCACGATGGTGTTCATGCCACTGTCATAATCGCCAAAAGTGGTCGTCCCCGCTTTCAGTCCTTCAATGATATTCACGAGGGAACCTGCTTTACGTTGCTCGGGCGTTAAAAATTGCATAAATGGCCAAAGCCCTTTTTCCATCCAGTTATCAGTGTCTTGGGCAATGCCGCGCAAAATCCCGAGACCGCTATGCATATGAGCGTCAATCAGGCCGGGCATGACTACTTTGTGGCTGGCATCAATCGTCCGATGGGCGGTGTAATCGCGGCGGACAACCTCGCTTTGAGCAACAGCCACGATTCTGTTTCCGTCGACTCCGACCGCTCCATTTTCGATAATGCCGAGCCCCTCTCCTTCCATAGTGATGACGGTTGCGTTGTCAATGATCAACTCAATTGTCGACATGTTGAACCCTCCAATTGGATTTTTTAAAATGACCCAATGGCTTTAATCTGCTTCGATTTCCTCCCATTTTTTCTTGGCTTTTACAATTCCGACTCCAATCAAGGCGAGCGGAGTGAAAATCGTTGTGAGCACAACCCAGGGCAATAACCATTCCGTGCTGGTGAAGAAACGCATGCTCGCGATGCTGGCCGCCATCACCGTTATCCCGATCGCAATATAACGGTTCGCAACTTTTCTCACCTCGATAGGCTGTTCCTTTTCCCATATATTCATAGGCGGGTTGAATGTGACCATTAGTCGAGCCAAGTATAATAGCATCAAAACGATGAATCCTGTAGTAAAAAGCGAAAATATCGGGTAAGGTAAAGCATCGAGGTTGAAAAGAATGATACCTACGTGAAGCGCGCCCACGGCGATGATGATCGCGCATTTGACGCGGATAAGCATTGCCTTGCTTATGCTTGCCGCCTCGATTTGTTGATTTGACGGTTCTCCGTGATCGAAGAGGGGGCGGATCGGCGGCAGATATTTGGACGCGTTGCAAATGACCAATATCACTGCCATCAATCCAATCAATCCCCAGATGCCAAAACTTTTGTGTACCATGGAGGTAGCCTCGGATGTAGCCGGATTAAATTGAATGGCAACCGAGTCCGGCAACAATGGGTAAACGAAAGTTGTTCCTATCACCAATAGAATAAGAAAAGGAATCAGAAAACCGTCACTTCGGTCAAAAAAGGTGATCTTAGGCATCTTACGATCCTCCTCGTTTTGAAACGCACGTGGAAAAGTGATAAATTGAATATCCGCCACGTCGGATTTTTGATCATAAATTTCTAAAAAATTCATTGTAATGATAACATAAGATGGAATTGTTTTTTAGAACGAAAGGAGAACTTCCGGTGAGTCAAGAACATACCGATTGGGAAAATGAGAACGAGCGGTTGCAGGCTGTCATTTCCCATGTGCAAAAGAAAAAAGAGGCGTTACAAGGGGAAAGCGATGAGCTGAAAGATGATGTCATCGAGCTTCGGCGCACGTTTTGGGATGATGTGACCGTCAATCTTGATGAGCCGGATGATGTCATCGAAACGCAAGCAAGCCTGAAACAACGCGCTGAATTGCTTAGCGAACGCGAGCGCAGCCACGGGCTTCTCGATCAACAAAAAAAGACGTTGAATAAATTAGAAGAAAGTCCGTATTTTGGCCGCATTGATTTCACGGAAGACGGGGAAAGCGAAACGGAACCGATTTATATCGGCATTGCTTCGCTAATGGATGAAAACGATGAAGAATTTCTCGTTTACGATTGGCGCGCGCCCATATCCAGCATGTATTACGACTTTGCGCCCGGGCGTGCCCATTACCCGACGTTAGATGGAGATGTAGAGGGCGAAATTACCCTGAAGCGGCAATACATTGTAAGGGGCGGAAAGCTTGACGGGATGTTTGATACCGGGTTGACGATTGGCGATGAACTTTTACAATCATTGCTCGGCCAGCAATCATCTCCGCAAATGAAGAGCATTGTCGCCTCGATTCAACGGGAACAAAATCAGGTGATCCGCAATGAGCGAAGCAAAATGCTCATCGTGCGCGGAGCCGCGGGGAGCGGAAAAACATCAGCGGCTTTGCAGCGCGTGGCTTATCTTCTTTATAAGCACCGGGAAAAGTTGAATGCCGGGAATATGTTATTATTTTCGCCAAATCCGCTGTTTACCCGGTACGTTTCCAACGTTCTCCCGGAACTCGGGGAAGATAACTTGCAGCAGTCCACGCTTTACCATCATTTTGAAAAACGGTTGCCGAACGGCTGGAAACTCGAAAGCCCCCACGCCCATATTGAATATTTTTTATCCGAGCAGGTGGAGGGCATCCGTTCCCAAGGCTTGTCGGTGAAAACGGAGCCTCGTTTCATCGAGCACCTTCACAATTATGTAGATACGCTCTCTCATTCCGGCCTTATTTTTAAAGATCTTTATTTTCGCGGAGAGGTATGGGTGACAAAGAAGCAACTTCAGGATTATTTTTATCAAATGGCGTCGTCCATGTCGATCTCGGATCGCCTGGAGGCAGTGGCCGAATGGCTGATGAAAATGTTGCAGATCACCGAAAGAGAAGAAAGGCCGAAAGCATGGGTCGATGAGGAAATGAACCTGTTGGATCATGAGACGTACAACCGTGTGTTTGAAAAGGTAAGGGAGAACGGGGACGAGGAGGCATTCAACGAGGCGGTATTGGAAGAGGGTTTATTGCGGAAACTTGTTGTCCGTCGTAAAGTGAAGGCCCTAAAAAAGCAAATTCAAGCATTTGACGTTTTGGACGTTGAAGCAATGTATGTCCAGTTTTTCCGGTGGGAAGGGCATAAAGTGATTGCTGAAGAGATCACGTACCATTTTCAAAAAAAAGAGATGCACTGGGAGGATGCCGCGCCTTTTTTCTATTTTGAAGATCTGTTAAAAGGAAGGCCTGTCTACGCGGATATCCGTCATATTTTCATCGATGAAGCCCAGGACTACACGACGATTCAAATTCGTTATCTGCAACATTTGTTTCCGTCGAGCCGGCTGACATTGCTCGGAGATGCCAATCAAGCGGTACACGCGCATACAAGCGCGGGGAATGCGCCGCTCGTGGAAGAACCGGCTGAAAAAGAACAGGAAACAATCACGTTGCATCGAAGTTATCGGTCTACACAACCGATCGTTGAATTTACAAAGCAATTAGTTCCAAATGGAGAACAGATTGAGGCATTTGAGCGGCCGGGTCCAAAGCCAGAGATGAAGCAACTGGAAAATGAGACCCAGCATGATCGATATGTGGGCGAGTTGGCTAAGCGTCTGGAAGAAAGGGAACTGGGCATGGTTGCGATTGTGACGAAGACGTTCGCGGAAAGTGAAGAGATATGGGAGCAGTTGACAAGAGCAGGGCGGGACGCGCAACTCATCCATGAACAGACGTCCGAATTTAAAGGGGCCTTGCTCGTATTGCCGGTCTATCTCGCGAAAGGGATCGAATTCGACGCGGTAATCGCCAGTGATGCTTCTGCTTCGAATTATCATTTGGAACGGGATCGTTACTTGCTTTATACCGCCTGCACGCGTGCAATGCATGAATTGTATCTGTGCGCGAATGGGGAGCTTTCTCCTTTCATCGCTGATAATGTCCGGAAGCAATATGTGCAAGAGTAAGAGGATGCGAGCAAGTGGGGTGTTGATCGCATCAAGTATTGCGCGGGTCGCAAATATTAGGATGTCACATCGCTTTGAATCTGACATTGTGTCGCCGCCGGCGGTACTCGAGAAGAACGAAAAACTTGAGTAAAAAGGTGCTGGCGGCGTGGTGAAAAACGAAGAAGAAGTGGATCACCCAGGTCGAGCGAACCGTGAGCAGCCAAACCTGGAGATAACGGGTCACGGTCAGCGGACATAAGGATCCTCTGCGGTGTCCCAAATGTGATAACTACTTTGAGTACAAGGGAGAAGCCTGTCTCGAGAACGGGCGGTTAGTGGTTAAAGTCGCCTTAGGCGAAACGGCTAGAAGCTATTTGGAAAAGTAGATTGGTTATCTCCCCCGTATCGAAACACCGGATTTCGATCAGGATCAAGCATTCCAAGACCGTACCCAATTACCATTGGTTATCCTGGTCACTACGCATAAGTTCTTGCTTTTATGGTTCGTACTGCTTCTTCCGTGTAGAACGCGAGTCGTATAAATGTTCTAGTTCACTTAGAGTCAGTTCATAAAGATGTATATCTCCGACTTTGTAATGATTCTGTTCCAATAACTGATGAATGATTTTATCTTTTCGTTTTTCGACAAGTTCAGGGAAATCTCCCATTTTTATCCCTCCCTCGTATAGTATAATGCTCAATAGAGCATTTAAGGAGTTTCCGTTAAAGGGACAGAAACACTTTTCAGCTTACAGGGTGAAATTAACTCTAAGAAGTTTAGCGCTTAAACGCTTCTCTCGATAACTGATTTTCGATGCGTGAATATCAAGCGATCATCCATGTTCAATCCATCTGTGAAAGTGAATCTTATTCGGCTTTACTCCGAGGTATGTGAAAACAATATCCACTGCACCTAAAATCCTTTTATATCAGGGATTTAGGAATGGTAGTTGTGCCGTGAAAATGAGCATGGTTTTCTGTAATCAGTTCTAAAAAGTGATGAAGGATTCTTGATGTCATCCCCCAAATATGTCGTCCTTGATATTGATAAAAATACTGAGGGATTTGCCCTTTAGGGAATCGATAATGTTTCCCGCGCACAATTTTTGAGTAAGGGAAATCATTCGGGAGATCCGGTTTTAATTCCATTATGAATGTATCTGGTTGCTGTTGACTTAAATTATCGATAGGGATGGTGAATAGTTCCTCCACTTCTTCATTGGGTGAAAAGTTTGGTTTATCAATCATAAAGACATGGGGGTGAATCACAATCCCATAAGGCGTCATCAATCGGTCGAGGGGTGCAATATAAGATACGTTGTTCTTTGAAACACCCGTCTCTTCTCTCAGTTCTCTGACAGCACTTTCAATGGTATTGGCATCCGAAGCTTCCATTTTCCCGCCCGGAAAGCAAACATCGCCAGGTTGCTGACGCATGTTTTGACTGCGAAGTTCAAAAAGCAAATATGGGGTACCGTTGAAATAAAGAACAGGTAATGCCACTGCCGAGTGTTGGGCTTTGTTCTCTCCAATCACTCCTGGTTTGCGATATTGAAGCTGACCGATGCTATCCATTATCGTTCGCAAATTTTGGTTTTTTTCCGGACGAATAATGGCTTCTAACTTCTTCATTATTCTCCCTCCATTTAAATGTTAAATCACCTTACATATGAACAAAAAAATGAGTTTTTCTTAGAAGCCATAATTAAACCATTTAGTTGCATTAATGGTATATTAACGAAATTTGAAGGATCTCTCAACATATATGTTATATTATCTAACATGATTTATGTTAAATGTTTTTGCAAAGACGCTAACTTCCTTTAGTGACCATGAGGGCTCACGTAAAGAAGTACCGTTGCATATGTTGATAAGGGCAAGTGCCAGAGGAGGCTGTAAGCATGTGTGGAATTACAGGTTGGCTTGATTGGAAATGTAATATGCGAAATGAGCAAACTCAGATTGAGGATATGACGAATACATTGATTCATCGGGGGCCGGATGACCAAGCGACTTGGCTGCATGACAGAGTCGCCTTTGGGCACACAAGACTTGCGGTCGTTGACCCACGAGGCGGACGACAGCCGATGACCCTTACATTTGGCAAAAAGAAAGCGACGATTGTTTATAACGGCGAACTGTACAATACTGAGGAGATTCGGCGAGCGCTGCAAAAAGAAGGGATTCAATTTCGCTCGCATTCAGACACTGAAGTATTATTGAATGCTTATCTCGTTTGGGGAAAAGCTTGTGTCCAACGTATAAATGGTATTTTTGCTTTCGCCATATGGGATGATTATCAAGAGAAATTATTTATGGCACGTGATCGACTGGGTGTAAAGCCACTTTTTTTTGCAAGGACATCAACGGGGTTATTATTTGCTTCTGAAATCAAAGCATTGCTTCAACACCGAGATATTTCAGCGACGGTTTCTGAAACCGGGATTACGGAAGTGATGGCTTTGTCACCTTCCAGAACCCCTGGCTTTGGCGTGTTTGAAAATATTGAAGAATTACGCCCGGCCCATCTGCTTACCTTTGACCGTAATGGCATAAAAGTCAGGCGATATTGGCAGGTAGAAAGCTTTGAACGAAACATTGATCCTGAAGAAAATGCCGCAATCGTGGGGGATCTTTTAAAGGATGCAGTCGAACGTCAACTTGTTTCGGATGTCCCGGTCGGCACTTTTTTGTCCGGAGGGGTTGATTCAAGTGCATTAACTGCTTTGGCCTCACCTCACTATTCACAAGAACGACCTTTAAATACCTTCTCCATTGATTACAAAGATAACGATCGTTATTTTCAACGCAATGATTTTCAACCGGATGATGATAATGTTTTCATTGAAGAGATGTCTAAAACTTTTCATACTGAGCATCATCGCAAAATGATGACTGTCGATGCACTGACGGAGTCGCTAGGGCAAGCGGTAAGGGCCCGTGACTTGCCGGGTATGGCAGATATTGACGGTTCGTTGTTATGGTTTTGCAAAGAAGCCAAAAGGAAAGCGACGGTGGCATTATCGGGAGAATGTGCAGATGAAATTTTCGGAGGTTATCCTTGGTTTTATAAAAAAGAATTGCTTGACCGCCCATATTTCCCATGGATGTCGTCTTTATCACTCCGGCAGCAACTGTTAAACCCCGAATGGCAGGAAAGGATTGACGTGGAAGATTATGCGCGTATGCGCTATCAGGAATCAATCGCGGAAACGCCGCGTTTGGAAGGAGAAACAAACGAAGAAGCAAAACGACGAGAAATGTTTTATTTAAATATGATTTGGTTTATGACGACGTTGTTAGACCGGAAAGACCGTATGAGCATGGCAGCTAGTCTGGAGGTAAGGGTTCCCTTTGCAGATCATCGGCTGGTCGAATACGTCTGGAACATTCCATGGGATCAAAAGCAATATAAAGGCATTGAGAAAGGAATATTGAGAAAAGCCCTGGAACCGGTGCTTCCGAAGAAAGTACTCTATCGTAAAAAAAGTCCATATCCGAAAACGCACCATCCTCAATATACTGAAAGTCTTGTTGAAATGTCGAAACAGATTCTTGACGATCGGCAAGCACCTTTACATGATATCATTGATCGCACCCGATATCAGGCACTTGTTGATTCCAAAGGGAAAGACATCGACACCCCGTTTTTTGGCCAGTTGATGTCGGGGCCGCAACTGCTTGCTTATTTGTGGCAAGTCAATGAATGGCTGAAAACATACAAAATCAATATTTGTGGTTAGCATCCAAAAACTAGAGTTTTAATGCTCGTGAAAAGTCTTTTCCAACAAAAATGAACGGCATTGTATAGTATCAAGGATGATTTTTCTTTTGAAAAAAACCAGCCCACCCCTTTTACACGGTGGCTGGGGCCATCTTTTTAAGGTATTTCGTGTATCTTTTGAAGTTTTGGGCAATGATTGAGGCATATAACCAGATTTTTGGACGTATCGTTCCCTGACAGGCAAACCCTCCAAGGGAAGGGGGAAGTTCCCTCCCGTGATTATAGCGTTAAAACATTTCGTAAGAAGTAAGGCGAGTCTATGGAGGGATCGCCTTGTTTGTATCTCTATATCCCTAACAAATGCTGGGTATCTTTTTCTTTCAACTCTCCCCCCTCATATACGATTTTGCCATTGTCCATAATATAGTAATAGTCAGCAATGCGCCTTGCAAAGTCAACACTTTGTTCGATAAGTAAAATCGATAGGTCTTTTTGTTTGCTTTTGATGTTTTCTATGATGTCTTGAATGTCAGCAACAATGTTAGGTTGAATCCCTTCTGTCGGTTCATCCAGCAGTAAAAGGTTCGGATTTGCAGCGAGGGCTCGTCCAATCGCAAGCTGTTGCTGCTGTCCGCCGCTAAGATCTCCGCCTTTTCGATTTTTCATTTCTTTTAAATCAGGGAAATAGTCGTAAATCCACTCGGGTACCGTTTTTTGCTTTGTGCCGTTCGATTCAAGACCGATCAGAAGGTTTTCCTGAACAGTGAGCGTGCCAAAAATTTCTCTTCCTTGCGGAACATACCCAAAGCCCCTGTGAGCACGTTTTGTCGGAAGAGACTCAATGATTGACTCCCCATTATAGTAGAGGTGCCCCTGTGTCGGCTTTAAGACACCCATAATACCTTTCATAAGTGTTGATTTACCCACACCGTTTCTACCCATGAGACACACGACTTGTCCTTTTTTTACTTCAAGTGACCCATTTCGGACAACTACGGACTCCCCATACCCGACCTCAAGATTGGTTGATTTAAGCATTGACTTCTCTCCTTCCTAAGTAAACATCCAACACTTGATCATTTTCCTGAACATCTTCCATGGTTCCGTCACATAACCATTGCCCTTGATGCATAACGGTTACCTTATCTGAAAATGAACGAACAAAATCCATGTTGTGTTCCACGACGAGAATCGCGCACTTCTTTTTTAGTTCACAAAGAAGATGACCGGTTTTTTCTTCTTCCTCTTCCGTCATCCCTGCGATCGGCTCATCAAGCAGGAGTAAATGAGGCTGCTGCATCATGACCATTCCGATCTCCAACCACTGTTTTTGGCCGTGGGATAACGCCCCTGCTTCCTGGTTTCTGGCAACTTTCAGGTTAATCAGTTTAAGCATTTCTTCAATGGATGACTCTTCTCCCCCATTGCGTTTAGCTTTTAAAATAGGGAGAAGTCGTTTATCTTGCTTCATCGCCAATTCCAAATTATCTGCGACAGATAAATTGGTAAAAATGGATGGTGCTTGAAACTTGCGCCCTATGCCTAATCTAACGATCTCAAACTCTTTTTTCTTGAACAGCTCTGTTTGATTTTCAAACAAAAGCTTTCCGGAAGTAGTCGATGTTTTTCCGCATACGGCATCAAGAAACGTTGTTTTTCCAGCCCCATTGGGCCCAATCAAAAAATGGATCTCATGATCATCAATGCGAAAGGAGAAGTTATCGATGGCTTTAAAACCGCCGAATTGAACTGTGACTTGTGAAGCTTTAAGAATGGCTTCCTGTTTGTGGAATACTGTTGCCTGAGACATCTTTTTCACCTCGCTTCTTGAAATGATCAACGATTCCCATGAGTCCTTTAGGGAAGAAAAGAACGACGATGACAAAAACCGCACCGAGAAAATAAGGCCACATTTCAGGGTACATTTCACTAAATCCTGCTTTAGCTGCGTTGACGAGTATCGCTCCAATAACCGGACCGACCAATGTGCCTCGGCCCCCGATAGCTACCCATAAGGCCATTTCAATCGAAGGAACAATCCCAATTTCTTCAGGGGTAATGATCCCTAGTTGGGTTACGAACAACATTCCCGCGAGACCTGCGATACCGGCAGATAAGGTGAAGATAAACGTTTTGTAAATCGCTGTATTATACCCTGAAAACCGTAAGCGATTTTCTTGATCACGAATCGCGATCAGCGCTTTACCGAAACGGCTTTTTGTTAGTTTATAACAGAGAATAAACACGATAGCTAAATTTGCCAGTGAAACGTAATAAAGAAACAGCTGGGTTGAGGGTGTTTGCAATGAGTGCCCGAAAAAATTCGTAAAGCCTGTCAAGCCATCTGACCCTCCCGTAATGTCTTGGCGGCTTACGATAAGCGTCACGGTGGCTATGACCAGCGCTTGCGTTAATATTGTAAAATACACATCTTTAATGCGATTGCGGAATGTGAAAAATCCTATAACGCCGGCAATAAGCATCGGGACAACGATCGCGCCTGCGATTGCCGCTGCCGGGTGTTGAAACATCACCCATAATACCGGTAATTCTGTAATGCCATTCCAAATCATAAATTCAGGGATGATGCTATCTTCAGAAGCCATCGTTAAGTACATGGCCATGATATAAGCGCCCACCCCAAAGAAGATGCCGTGCCCAAGGCTAAGCACACCGGTGTATCCCCATAATAAATCCAGCCCGATAACGAGAATAGCAAAGGCGATAAACTGTCCCAATAAATTAATATGAAAATCGGTAAGGATCGATGGCAAAACAACTAAAATGGCGAATAGAATCATAAACAGCCATTTTCGACTGGTGAAATATTGAATAATCTGTGTGTTCATTGGTAGCCTCCCAGCTTAATCGAGTGATCGTGATGTTTGCGGAAAAAGACCGGATGGACGCCACTGTAGAAAAAGGATAATCAGGGCGAAAACAAGAACTTTGCCCATTGAAGCATTTGTCCAGTACTCAAAAAGCGTATTAAAAACACCGATCCCCATCGCACCTGCCACAGTGCCAACTAAAGCGCCGACACCGCCGACCACAACAACCATGAAAGCATCAACAATGTAGGTCAAACCAAGGGTCGGGCCAATAGGTCCAAGAAGTGTAAGGGCAACACCGGCAACTCCCGCAAAACCTGAGCCGATGGCAAAGGTTAGATTGTCCACTCTTCGGGATGAAATGCCGACAGACATGGCCATATCCCGGTTTTGCATGACGGCTCGAATCTTTCGCCCATATGCTGTTTTGTATAAGAACAAAGCAAGTGCCGTAAAACAAAGGGCGACGAGTCCCAGAATAAACAACCTGGAATATGGCAGTTCTAAAGAAAACACGGAAAGGCTGCCCGAGAGAAACGAAGGATTAGTGACCCCAACGTTTGGCGCGCCGAATATTGACCGCGCTGCTTGTTGCAGGATAAGTCCTATACCAAAGGTGGCAAGCAGGCTGTCCAATGGTCGTCCGTAAAGATGTCGAATGACCCCGGTTTCTAACAATGACCCCACAAGCGCAGCGATTAAAAAGGCGCCCGGAATAGCCAGAATAAAATAGAAATCAAACATGGCATCCGGTACGTAAGTCACAAAAATCAATTGAATTACATAGGCAGTGTAAGCGCCGATCATAATCAATTCCCCGTGGGCCATGTTAATCACTCTCATGAGACCGAATGTGATCGCAAGCCCAAGGGCGATAAGGAGAAGAATCGAGCCCAAGCTAGCACCGTTAAATATCTGCGTTAAGAAGTTTTCCATATTCATTCACCCTTTGTGTCCGTGTTAATTAAGGTTCCGTGATGTCGCTTGCCCAATCAAACTCCTCCAAATATGGATCCGGCTCGACGGGTTTACCTGAATTCCATACCTCTTCAAATTGTCCGTCTTCTTGTACTTCTCCAATCCGAACGGTTTTGTGTACATGCTGTGTGTCTCCGTCAATCGTAACCGTCCCGTTCGGTGCATCAAATTGAATGCCGTCCGCGGCGGCTCGTACTTCATCAACATCCGTGGTACCGGCTTCTTCAACCGCTTTAGCCCAAAGATGAACCATAAAATAGCCCGCCTCAATAGGATCCCCTGTGACTCTGTCGCTGCCATATGCTTCTTGATAGTTTTCTGCGAAAGCTTCATTTTCGGCTGTATCCGTGCTTTGAAAATAGTTCCAACTTGCGTAATGTCCTTCGATTGCATCTGCACCAATCCCTGTGATTTCTTCCTCAGCAACACTTGCTGACAGAACAGTCACATCATCAGGCGTAATGCCAGCGTCTGCGAGCTGTTGGAAAAAAGCCACATTACTGTCACCGTTTAGTGTATTGAAAATGACGGAAGGCTTTGATTCCTGAATTCTTGAAATGACCGTATTGTAATCTGTATGGCCCATTGGCGTATATTGCTCATCGACTAATGTGGCATCATTTTCTTCCAGTTGGGCACTGATAATTTGGTTCGCGAGCCTTGGAAAAACATAATCAGAACCGAGTAGGAAAAATTCGTCGCCTTTATTTTCAAGCAACCAATCAACAGCTGGGACAATTTGTTGATTAGGAGCCGCGCCATTATAAAAAATATTAGGGCTGGCTTCCATTCCTTCATATTGAATAGGATAGAAAAGCAATCCGTTATTTCCTTCTAATACAGGAAGCATCGCTTTTCGACTAGCCGACGTCCATCCACCGAAAATGACATCCACTCCATCCTGTTGCAATAACTTGCTTGCTCGCTCTGAAAATGTTGAAGGTTGAGATGCGCCGTCTTCGATAATAGGGACTAGTTCTTTACCGAGGACGCCTCCTGCTTCATTAATTTCTTCAATTGCCATGAGTTCTGCATCCATGACTGATGTTTCGCTCATCGCCATCGTTCCGCTTAACGAATGAAGAATTCCTACGGGAATTTTCTCTTCTTCACCTGATTCATCGTTTGCTTCATATGCAGCAATAGCGCTACATCCCGCTATAACGATTCCGAATAGATTTACTGAAAGTATGAGTTTTTTCTTGGAAGTCATCATTTGCACCCTCTCGCTTGGAATAATCGTATGTTATCAATGCTGAATGAAATATTCCACACAAATGTTAATTAATCTAACATACTATTTATTTTGTGTGAGATTTTCTTACACAAAAATTGTAACCATCCATTCATTCATTTAAAGTTATAATTAATTCTTATTGATGGGAGGCTTATTCATTGAAGTTAACACCCGTTGAGCAAGAGAAATTACAATTATTTCTAGCCGGTGAACTGGCTTCCAAACGACGAGAGCGGGGGGTTAAGCTTAATTACCCGGAGGCAACGGCTATTCTTTCATGTTTTGTGATGGAGGGGGCACGTGATGGAAAAGGTGTCCAAGAATTAATGAAAGAAGGGCAACACGTTCTTTCCCCTGATGAACTCATGGAAGGGGTGGCTGAGATGCTTGACTCTGTACAAGTCGAGGCTACGTTTCCTGATGGGGTAAAACTGGTTACGATTCATGAGCCAGTGCAAATCGATGAAAATCGAGTGAAACCAGGGGAATGGGAGATACAAGAAGGAAAAATAGAAATCAATGAAGGTAGAGACGCTCTTGAACTACCGGTAAAAAATGAAGGGAATCGCTCCATCCAAGTTGGGTCTCATTTTCATTTCGCGGAGGCGAATTTGGGCCTAAGCTTTAATCGGGAGAAAGCGATCGGCATGCGTCTTGATATTCCTTCCGGTACAGCTGTACGTTTTGAACCCGACGAAGAAAAAGCGGTTACGCTTGTTCCTTTTGGCGGCAAGCAAAGCGTCTATGGCTTCAATAATAAGAGCAATGGTTATATGGATACGCGGGGAAAAAAGAAAACCAGAGAAAAAATTGACGATTGGGAGCAAGGAGTGAAAAAACATGAAGTTGGATCGTAAAACGTATGCGGAATTGTTCGGACCGACAACAGGCGATCGCGTGCGTTTAGCGGATACAGATTTGTGGATTGAAGTCGAACATGATTATACGACTTATGGAGATGAAGTTGTGTTTGGCGGTGGAAAGACGATTCGAGATGGAATGGGCCAGAACGGTAGAGTAACTGCTCGGGAACAGGCTCTCGATCTTGTGATCACAAACGTGTTGATTGTCGATTATACAGGCATCGTTAAAGCAGATGTCGGGGTGAAACATGGTCGTATTGTTGGTATTGGTAAAGCAGGAAATCCAGATACAATGGATGGCGTAACACCAGGCCTTGTCATTGGAACAACGACTGAGGTCATGGCCGGGGAAGGAAAAATTTTAACTGCCGGCGGGGTAGATTCCCATATTCACTTTATCTCCCCCCAACAAATGGAAACATCCCTCTCTTCCGGGGTCACCACGATGATCGGCGGAGGTACAGGCCCTGCAACGGGAAGTAAGGCTACGACGAGCACTACCGGTCCTTGGCATATGCATCGCATGCTGGAAGCAGCCGAAGACTTTCCGGTAAATGTAGGTTTTTTAGGGAAAGGAAATGCCTCGACGAAACAACCTCTGATCGAACAAGTAGAAGCAGGCGCAATAGGCCTTAAACTTCATGAGGATTGGGGTTCAACGCCTGCAGCGATTGATGCCTGCATGAAGGTGGTCGAAGAAAATGATATTCAAGTAGCCATTCACACAGATACATTAAACGAAGCCGGTTATCTGGAGAATACGTTGGAGGCGATCGGGGATCGTGTGATTCATACATATCACATTGAAGGCGCAGGCGGTGGTCATGCTCCGGATATTATGAAACTCGCGTCTTTTGCAAATATTTTACCTTCTTCTACAACGCCAACGCTTCCGTATACCGAAAATACGATGGCCGAGCACTTGGATATGATGATGGTATGTCACCATCTGGATCCAAATGTTCAGGAGGATCTGGCCTTTAGTCATTCGCGTATTCGGACGGGTACGATCGCTGCAGAAGATATATTGCATGATATCGGCGCAGCAAGCATGACTTCTTCCGACTCCCAAGCAATGGGACGTGTAGGGGAAGTTCTCATTCGGACATGGCAAACAGCCGATAAAATGAAAAAGCAGCGCGGGCTACTTTCAGGAGATTATCAGAGTGATAACAATCGTGTAAAACGCTATATTGCCAAGTACACGGTCAACCCAGCTATTACACACGGCATTAGTCATGAAGTTGGCTCCATTGAACCAGGAAAAATTGCTGATCTTGTTTTATGGGATCCCGCATTTTTCGGAGCAAAGCCTGAGATCGTCTTTAAGGGAGGTCATATTGCAAGAGCCCAAATGGGTGATCCCAACGGCTCAATTCCAACGCCTCAGCCTGTTTATATGCGGCAAATGTATGCATCCTACGGAAAAGCCAATGCCTCAACGTCGCTTACGTTTATGTCGCAAGCAGGTATTGAAAATCAACTGCCTGAACACCTAGGTTTGCAGAAACAAATTACGCCAGTAAAACAAATCCGCAAGCTATCCAAACTAGATATGAAGCATAATAATCTACTTCCCGACATTGAAATCGACCCCAAGACATATGATGTATACGCAAACGGGGAAAAACTTACCTGCAAACCTGCGCATGAGCTTCCGCTTACGCAAAAATACTTCCTTGTATAAAATGGAACAATTAAAAGGACTGAGTCCGGATTTCCCAAGCTCAGTCCTTTATTTAAAAGATAAGAAAGTATAAATTTTGGCCCCCTCTATGCCGGGGAATGTGTTAGGGTGGAGATATGGAACCTAATATTCTTCGACGTATATTCTTTGACCACCATCAACATTGGGAACAATTTGTCGAAAAACATGGGGACCGCATCCGCCCCATTGTCCATAAAGAGGTGGAAAAATTCCGGGATTGCGGGGATCCTGAGAATGGATTCAAGCTCTTCGTATGCGAAGGATGCCATGAGACCCGAAAAGTTCCCTATCGCTGTAAAGGCCGATTTTGTACGACCTGTTCGATCGGCGAGAGCGAGGAATGGAGTCGTCTGCTCATGGAAGATGTGTTCCAGGTGAACCATCGTCATGTGATTTTGACCATCGATGAAGGCCTGCGAGACGTGTTTCTTCTCCACCGGGAATTATTGAAAACAATGATGGATGAAGGTGCACGACTGATCAAAGAATACTTCGAGAAGAAAGGCAAAGTGACCCCGGGGATCATGGTGGGGTTACATACATTTGGCTCCCAAGTCAATTTCAACCCCCACATTCACATGCTGGTGACCATGGGCGGGATGACAAAGAAAGGGGCATGGAAAACGTATGATTTTCTCCCCTTCCAGATGCTTCGCAAACAATGGCAAACCGTTGTTTTAAAGCTGATTCGTAAGCATTTATCCGGAAAAGACAAGAAACGCGTGCAAGCGCGCCTCCAAAAAGCGTTCTCCAAAAACGGAGAAGGCTTCTATATCTATGCCCCTAAACACCGGGGAAAGGTGCAAGACCAACTCCGATATATTGGTCGTTATATGCGTCGACCGGCGATTGGTATCAATCGGATCGAGGCCTATGACGGGCAAATGGTGACGTTTACGTATCACGATAAAATGGATGGAAAAGAGAAGGATGAAACGATAAGTGTCGAGGCCTTTATCATGCGTCTGATCTGTCATATTCCGGATGAACAGTTTAAAACGATCCGCCATTACGGGCTATACGCGAGAAGAACGAAAAACTTGAGTAAAAAGGTACTGGCGGCCTGGCAAAAAACGAAGAAGAAGTGGATCACCCAGGTCAAGCGAACCCTGAGCCGCCAAACCTGGAGAGAACGGGTCATGGCCAGCGGACATAAGGATCCTCTGCGGTGTCCCAAATGCGATAACTACTTTGAGTACAAGGGAGAAGTCTGTCTTGAGAACGGGCGATTAGTGGTTAAAGTCGCGTTGGGTGAAACAGCCAGAAGCTATTTGGAAAGGGAGGTCGGCCATGTCCCCCGTATCGAAACACCGAAAAAAGAAACAAAAAAAGAAGAAGAAGCCCTCGAAGAACCGGCATCCCAAGACCGTCAACTTTCTTTGTTTACAGTGTCATGAACAAGAAGCGATCCCTTACACAGTGGTACGCGATTTTGACGAAATGGATCCCGGCGACCCCAGTGTCCCGCCTATGTTTGCCTGCCACAATGTGATGGGGAGATGTATCCGGAGTATTATAAAAGCGTTCACGGTTATGAGTACCGGCTATCGGACAGGCAGTGATCATGACAAGGACCTAGCTTGGGCGGTTTTCCCAAGCTAGGTTTTTCTTGAATGAATCCTGAATTATTAATACCTCAAAGCGAAAGCTTGATTTTATATTCAGTCAAAGGATTTCTACTTGGGGTGCGGAAACGATTCGTGGGTGGTGGGTGAGGGAACACTTTGAACGGCGCACCTTAATAGAATAACATGGTATCTTAATGGGAGTTCTTTCCATTGTCTAAGCCCTATCAATCCAAAGTTGGGAAAGAAATTACCAAGAAACGCACCCGACTCAAAGAAGGTCAACTTATCCGTTATGCAGATGACTTTAAAATCCTCTGTAAAGATGGGGAAACAGCCCAGAAATGGTATCATGCGGTTCGCTTATACCTGAAGCACCGTTTGAAACTGGATATATCGCCAGAGAAATCCCATGTTGTAAATCTACGGAAAAAGGAATCGGAATTTCTTGGGTTCACCATTCGTGCTGATAAAAAGGGCAAAAAGAGAGTAGCGCGTACAGGAATCAAGACAGACAAAAAGCAGAAGATCAAGCAAGAAGCGAAAAAATATATTCGAAGAATCAAAGCTTCTCCTTCAGCTGTCAATGCGCTTCTTTTCAACAGTTTTGTTTCAGACCTTCATCATTATTTTAGACGAGCCACAAAAGTAAATCTAGAGTTCTCACGTCTTGCTATGATCTACAGGCTTATATCTACAATCATCTCAAGCCGGTAGGGAAACACGAACATCCCGCCAATACACCACCAGATTATCACCAGCTTTATAATTAGGGTTTTAAAACGTTCAAAATTGCTGGTGTGTATTTAGACAAACTCCCCCAAATTCAAACCATTTAGCAGATGTTTAACATCTCGATCAATTTTATTTTGTGTCCATATTGATCCGACCCATATCAATGTGGGGATGAGGTGCAAGGGTTTTGCGGTGAACACCTATATGACAACCGTTTCACGTTGTTAAGCAGCCCCCTATTATTCCCGCTTGTCGATGTTAAAACCGTCAACACTAGGGGGTTACTCCTGCGAATACCCCTTATACGAAGAAGGGCAGGGAAAGCATACACAAACGGCTACGTCCAGATATCCAACGAGAGGTTGGCGTTTTGATGATCTCAATGCTTCCGAACCGGAGTGTGGAATATATGGATAATCGGATCAGCCGGTATAGCATGAAAATGGGAAAGTGCGAAATCACAGGCATCGACTTGTCTGCCTCAGTTGTCCATTGCCATCATTATACCCCAACATGTTTAGGCGGAACCGATCAATTTATTTCCTGCAAATTCCCAGTATAAAAAACGAACAAAAGTTTGCTATACTATAGAAGGAACATACGTTCTATGAAGGTGAGATCATCTATGGCAGTGCAAACATCAAGGATCGTTTTTCTCGTTGATATGCAGGCGTTTTTTGCAAGTATTGAAAAGGTGCAGGACCCGGCATTGGAGGAGCATCCCGTGGTTGTCGCCGGGGATCCGGAGATTCGCAGCGGCGTGATTCTGGCTGCGTGTCCGCTCGCGAAAAAGTGGGGCGTAAAGACGGCGGAAGCCCTGTGGGAAGCGGAAAGTAAATGCCCATACCTCGTCGTGATCCGGCCGCGCATGCAGCTGTATCTCGATATGTCCGTAAGCATCGCGGCTTCCCTCGAGGCGTTCACGGATGAAGTGGAGCCGTACAGCATCGATGAAATTTTCGTCGAAATGACAAACGTTCTGCCCGGGCTGGACATGACTGCTAAAGAAGCGGCCGAAATGCTGGTCACCAAAATATACCGGGAAACGGGCATTGTCGCACGCGTGGGCATCGGTCCGAACAAAGTGATGGCGAAGATGGCGTGCGACCATTTTTCCAAAAAACAACCCGGCGGTATTTTTCATCTCCATGAACAAAATTTACAAGAAA
This sequence comes from Salicibibacter halophilus, assembly GCF_006740705.1. Lineage (GTDB taxonomy): Bacteria > Bacillota > Bacilli > Bacillales > Marinococcaceae > Salicibibacter > Salicibibacter halophilus. Next base: position 3,007,751 of record NZ_CP035485.1, read on the forward strand.
AGCTTTGGCCGCTTTCGGTGGGAGATATGTTCGGGGTCGGCTGGCGTATGGCCCGGCATTTCCATGATATGGGCATTCGCACGATCGGGCAGCTGGCGCGCGCGAGCCTTTCCGATTTGCGCAAACGATGGGGCATTAACGGGGAATTGTTGTTTTGGACGGCGCACGGATGGGATGAATCGCCGGTCACGATTGACACCCACATTCGCCGCAAAGCGATCGGCCATCATATGACCTTGCCCCGTGATTACGGGTCGTGGGAGGAGATCAAGGTGGTGCTGATGGAATTAAGCGAAGAAGTTGCCCGGCGCGTGCGGGCGAATCGCTATCTCGGCACGACCGTGACCGTCGGTGCGCGCGGCCATAATTATTTTGATCAACCGTCCGGTTTTCATCGCCAGGTTAAGTTATATGATCCGACCAATGATGGCAACGTTATTTTTGATGCGGCGAAGCAGTTGTTTTTGACGCATTGGAATCAAGATCCGGTCCGAAGCCTTGGCATTAGCCTCGACGGGTTAATGACAGATGAAGCACGCCAGTTGAACTTGTTTTATCCGGATCGTGACCGCGAAGTGCTCAACCATACGGTGGATGAATTGAAAAATAAATATGGGGATGCGGCCGTGTTACGGGCATCGTCGTTAACCGCGGGCGGGCAGGCGCTGCTTCGGGCCGAGAAGCTCGGCGGCCATTATAAATAGAAGGGATGGGGTAAAAGATGAACAAGTTAACACCCGGGAGCAATTTGCGTTGGGAATCGAGCCGGATGATTTTGCCGGAACACCGGGAGCAGTGGCTGCGATACCGATCATCCCAGCAAAAATCGGCGCCCCCGCTTCTCGATGAGCAGCGTTGGGCGGAGATGGAATGGACGTTGCGGCAAGCGATGGAGGAAGGTGCCCCGCTCACGTTCACGTATTGGGAGGAAGGGGAGATTCGGGAGCAGCGCGGCATGTGCTATTTTATCGATCATACCCTCGGGCGCTTTCACGTGCAGGCAGCCGATGACGAACGCTATTACTTGCCGTTTTCCGTGATTGTGGATATCGAGGCGGGTTAACCATAGTGGCGAAAAACCGACGGTCACCATGGGAGGGTGATGGTAGCCGAACGCTGCTGAAATAGAGTGTGTCGGTCATCATGAGGACGCCCAAACGAAGCTCAACCGGAGCCGCGTGGTCGCTATGAACGCGTCATGAAGCCCGAAAGAAGTCTCCCCCGAGTTACTCAGTCGCCATGCAAGGGTCATGACGACCGATCTCGTTCAGAAAGCAGTGTTCAGGTCGTCAAGAACGGCCGATGAAGCCCGGTCGAAAGGTCCGCGCTGAGCCCATCGCTTTGTTCCCATTCCGTCGCCTACAAAATCGGCGATAGCAACCGGGCGATCGACTCTTTGAAACGAACCCAGTGTCCGCGTTCCTGATAACGTTGCGGGGTCATTTCCGAAGAGAATGCTTGATCGGCTTCGAAAATCGTTGCCATTTTTTCGCCGAGTTGTTCATCATACATAAAGACGTTCACTTCGAAATTCAGCCGGAAGCTGCGCACGTCGATGTTGGCTGTTCCGATGGTGCCGACGCTTCGGTCGACGACGAGCATTTTCGAATGGATAAATCCTGCATCATAAATGTAAAAACGGGCGCCCGAGTTAAGCAATTCTCCCATGTGGGAATACGTCGCCCAGTATACAAAGGGATGATCCGGTTTGTTCGGAATCATAATGCGCACGTCTTTGCCGGCTAGGGCAGCGATGCGCAAGGCATCAAGCAAACTGGCATCCGGAATAAAATAAGGTGTTTGGATGTAGACGGATTCGCGTGCCGATGTGATCATTTTGATATAACCGTTTTTGATTTCTTCCCATTCGGTATCGGGTCCGCTGGAGACAATTTGCGTGCTAATCTCTCCCTGCGGTTGCAAATCAGGAAAATAATGGGGCTCATACTGAATGGTTTTGTCTTTGGAGGCTTGGTTCCAATCCAGAATGAAGCGGGTTTGCAGCGCTTTCACCGAAGAACCGCGCATCCGTAAGTGGGTATCGCGCCAATAGCCCATGCGTTTGTTATGTCCCAAGTATTCATCTCCGACGTTAAAACCGCCAACATACGCAATCTCGCCATCGATCACTACGATTTTGCGGTGGTTGCGGTAATTCAAACGGGAGTTCACATAAGGAATACGGGACGGGAAAAACACCCCGACTTCGCCTCCCGCTTCAATGAGCGTTCGGAAATGTTTCGGATAAAGCTTTCGGGACCCCATATCGTCATAAAGAACACGCACTTGCACCCCTTCGAGCGCTTTTTGTGTCAGCAGATTGATCACGCGCTTTCCGAGGTTGTCATTACGAAATATGTAATATTGCAGATGGATATGGTCGTTCGCTTTCCCAATGTCAGCCAACAATTGCGAAAATTTATCCACCCCGTCCGTGAACACGTCCACATGATTGTCTTGGGTTAATACAGCGCCGTTACTGCGAAGCAGCAATGAAATCAGGTGACGGTGGTTGCTTGATGTTCCATACTGAAAATCAAAGCGATCATGTTTCATATCGTATAATTGATCATTGATCAAGTCTTTCAAGCCTATTTGTTCAATGCCGTCCCAATCGAATAAACGTTTTCGGGTCAAATTTTGCCCGAGGACCAAGTAAAGAATGAACCCGAGGTAGGGAATAAATACCAGGATGAGCAGCCAAGCCCAGGTTGCGTGCACATCACGCCGTTCCATAAAAACAATAATGCCGGCAAAAATTGCGTTAAGAAAAAATAACAAACCAACAACGATTGATAAAAAGTCCACTGTTTTCCCCCTTTCTTTTCCAATTTCCCCTTATGGTACCATGTTTTCAGGAAAAATTGGGTTTCCCGAGTGTGAGAAAAAATATGAAGATACAGCAGAATTATGATAGAATAAAACAAAGAAAAAAACCACTAGGGGTGCGTACAGCGCTGAGAGAAGTGATGGCTTCAACCCTTTGAACCTGATCCGGAGGGTACCGGCGGAGGAAAGTGGCGTAAGAATGGACATGGGAACGTTACGTTTGTCCGCATTTTTGCCACCCCTTCCAATCGAGGGTGTTTTTTATTGTACGATCAATAAGCGCAGGAAATTCCAAGTTTCCTCGGGATCAGTTCATCACTTCCGGTGCTGCCGCCGGTGCCGGTAAACCGGCGAGCCAAAGGAGGGCACGGAAATGACGGAAATCGCAAAAGCATTAACGGTGGCAGGAACGGATCCGAGCGGAGGAGCCGGAATCCATGCGGATTTGAAAACGTTTCAGGAGATCGGTGTATATGGAATGAGTGTGATCACATCGGTGGTCAGCCAGAATACGCTCGGAGTGAAATCTTTTGTGGACCTCGAGCTTGATTTTGTGGAAAGCCAATTTGACGCAGTATTTGAAGACATTGCCCCGGATGCGGTGAAATCGGGGATGCTTTCCACGCCGGAAGTGATGGCATCCACTGCTAAAAAATTGAAGGAAGCGAATGTCGCCAAATATGTGCTTGATCCCGTGATGATCGCTTCCAGCGGACACGCCCTCATTTCGGAAACGGCCAGGGAAACGATTTCGAAAGAACTTCTTCCTTTGGCAACGGTTGTGACCCCAAATTTGCCGGAAGCGGAGGCGTTGACAAACCGGACGATCAAGACGATCGACGATATGAAGGAAGCCGGGCGGATTTTAGTCGAAGGCTATGGGGCGAAAGCTGCGTTGATTAAAGGCGGGCATTATGAAGGCGAGGCCGACGATTATTTGTATGACGGCCAAACATTTGAAAAGTTCTCGGCGGAACGCTTTGACACGAAGCATACCCACGGAAGTGGCTGCACGTACGCAGCCGTTATTACCGCCGGTCTGGCGAACGGAAAGCCCCTCTATGAAGCAGTGAAAGACGGCAAAGCATATATTACGGCCGCGATTTCCAACCCGCTTAACATCGGAAAAGGGCAAGGGCCGACAAATCATTGGGGACACCGCTGGTCGGACGTTCAATCCACCATCAAAGTGTAAGGGGTAAAAACATGGCCATTCAAGTTAGCAAAAAGGGGGTACGTCGTTTTCTGCTCGCAAAATCGGGTCTGAATCATTTCGGCACGCTCGGTCCGAGCATGGCGACGGCACTTCGCCAGTTGGAATGCGTGCAGTTGGATCCGGTGGCCATCATCGAACGAAACCACCATCTTGTTTTTTTCAACCGCTTGGAAACATACTCCCGGACAGAACTCGAGCGTGAATTGTGGGATGGACAGGGCTTTGAATATTTTGCCAACGCCGCTTGTTTGTTGCCGATAGAGGATTATCCGATTTTTAAAACGAAAAGAAGGGCGAGTGCACAAACATGGGCGGAGGAAAGGCATCTGTATAAAAGCACGGAGCGTAAGATTCTGCAAGCCTTGGCGGATCAAGGACCATTGCCATCCAAAGCTTTTCGCTCAGATAAAAAAGTCGTTGGTGCTTGGGATCACCCGACGCACGCAACGACAAAAGAAACAAGCTATGTATTGCGGATGTTGTTTGAAACCGGCGATATTCAAGTATGCGGCAGACAAGGATCCGAGCGCTATTTTGCCCTGAGTCGTGATGTTATTCCCGCTGCCTTTCAACAAGAAGCAGAAGAGATAAGCGAAGAAGAAGCGAGAGAGCGCCTTGTGCATAAATATTTGCGCGCGTATCGCCTTATTGATGAGCGCGATCAGCGATTTGGCTGGCAGCGTATGACAGCACAGGAGCGCAAGACTTGGGTGGATGCTTTCATTTCTGATGGCACACTTATCTCGCTGGAAATCGAAGGAGTAGCCGGTCATTACATGATATTGCAGGAAGATGCCGAACAGCTACTGGCCTTCGAAGCGGGCAATGAGCGCAACAACGAGGCTGTTTCTTTTTTGCCGCCCCTCGATAATTTACTGTGGCGAAGGAAACGCTTGGAAGAATTGTTCGATTTTACGTATCGTTGGGAAATTTATACGCCGAAACATAAACGGCTTTATGGTCCGTATACGCTCCCGATCCTTCTTGGTGATCAGCTGGTCGGACGGGCGGATCCTTTTTTTGACCGTGAAAAAGGAAGGGTTGACATTCATTTATATGCAGATCCATCCCGCGAATGGTCAAAAACGCGTTTGGAACGGGTGGAACGCGGGGCGAGACGCTTAGGGAAGCGCCTCGGTGCAGAGGACGTCCGGGTGATATAAGCCTTATTTTTTCGTCAAATTGCCCGCGCTTTCCAAGGTCACGACGTTTTCTTTGCTCTCGCCATCGATATCCGCCACAATGGCGCGGCCTTCATAAGTGCCTCCGTCAGCTTCGAACTCAAAATACATCGGTGTTTTTGAACTCACGGCATCAAAGATTAAATTTTGTTCTTCAACGCCTCGAATGGTAGCCGTCCAATTGTCATTATCTTTTACTTCAATATCACCATAACGGAAATTAAACACTTTTCCATCTGTTGTTCGTAAAGCATCGACTTTCATCAGTAACATCTCCTTTTCAGCGTCTATCATCACCATTCCCAAACAAATGTGAAAGCAAACCATGAATTAGAATGATATGATGAACAAAACAAACGGAAGGAAGAGAGAGATGGTGAGCCACTCAAGCGTGATTCTGCATGGAATGAGGCTAGTCAAAAATGACGGCTTGTGGACGAATGGGTTTATTTTTTTACAAGATGGAAAGATTGTTGCGGCAGGAAAAGATATAAAAGATGATGATTTCCCCGGCATCCCGAGACGGGTATACGGAAAAGATATGCTTGCGTTCCCCGGATTTATTGACATTCATATGCATGGCGGGTATGGCGTCGATGTGATGGATGCAACCCGAGATGTGTTTGAAACGTTGGAGATTTCATTGCCATCCGAGGGGACAACCGCCTATCTCGCGACCACGATTACACAGGAGGAAGAACATATCACGTCGGCGTTGCAGACGGGAGCTGCTTATTACCGCGAGCAAAGGGAAGCGGGTGTTGCCGAATTGCTGGGCATTCACTTGGAAGGTCCTTTTATTAACGCCAAACGAAAAGGCGCGCAGCCGGAGGAGCATATTAAAAGGGATGGCCTCGACCTCTATAAGGCTTTCCGGCAAGCAGCTGATGATACCATTAGAGTAGTCACTTACGCACCGGAAACATCAGGAGGGCTCGACTTAACGGCCTACATAAACGAAATGGGTGCGGTTCCTTCCATCGGCCATTCGGATGCGACGTACGAGGAAATGAAGGCCGCTGTGACAGCCGGTGCGAAACACATCACGCATCTGTACAACGGCATGCGCGGCTTTCATCATCGAGAACCCGGTGTCGTCGGCGCGGCTTATACGATCGATGAACTTAAAAGTGAAATCATTGCGGATGGGTTGCACAGTTCGCCGCCTGCTGTAAAAACAGCCTACCGGACCGGCGGTTTCCGTAATCTTTATCTCATCACCGACAGCATGAGAGCGAAGGGGCTTCGAGACGGCACGTATGATCTGGGCGGGCAAGATGTAACCGTACGGGATGAGAAAGCCACCCTCGCGGACGGTACGATTGCCGGCAGCATTGTAACGATGGACGCGTGTTTGCGCAATATGCGCGCGTTTACCGGGGCCACTTTCCCCGAGCTCGCTGCCATGACCGCCGGCAATCAGGCGAAAGCGTTGGGGGTTGAGGATCACAAAGGCTCGATCGACGCGCATAAAGACGGAGACATCGTGTTGCTCAACGAACAGTTGGGCGTAGAAGAAACCTGGTGTCGAGGTCGGTTAGCGTATCAAAGCAAGGAGCGATAAGAAGATGGATGTACAAATCTGCAAAAATTATGAAGATCTAAGCACAAAAGCTTGTGCACGTGTAGCTGCCTGGATCGCAGAAAAAGAAAACAGTGTATTGGGGTTGGCAACGGGGAGCACCCCAGAGGGCATGTACGAGAAGCTGGTCGAGCAACATCAGAAGGGGGAACTTTCTTTCCGGCAGGTTAGCACTTTCAATCTGGACGAATACATCGGTTTGCCCGCGGACCATCCGTTAACCTATCGCGCCTATATGAACGATCATTTGTTTTCAAAGGTTGATCTTTTAGCCGCTAATACACATTTGCCTGATGGACAAGCAACTGATTTAATGGCGGAATGCGCGCGTTATGAAGCCTTGTTGCAGGAGGCGGGCGGCGTGGACTTGCAAGTTTTAGGACTGGGGCATAACGGCCACATTGGTTTCAACGAACCGGAAACGCCTTTTTCTTCGGCCACTCACGTTGTGGATCTTGATGTAAAAACAAGAGAGGCCAATGCCCGCTTCTTTGACAATAAAAACGATGTTCCTAAAAAAGCAATCACAATGGGGATAGAAACGATATTAGCTGCCCGTGAAATTTTGGTTCTCGTCTCGGGTGCGGATAAGGCCGAAGCGCTCAGAGGCATGCTGTATCGGGAGAGCACACCCGCGTTTCCGGCCACCGCTTTGCAACAACATCCGAATGTTACCGTCCTTGCTGATGAACAAGCGGCAAACGGCTTGTCCGGTTAGTTGATGGACCTCGTCCGTGCATAGGCAGAGGTGACTTTGCATAAGCATGGATGGTGGAAGACAGAAACTTTGGATATGCACGCCGATGCAATTCTCTAACACGATCACATTCCCGGTGCTCGTGTTTATTTGTTCATAAGCACGACAGAGAACTTAATATAAAATTTGTGTCTTCACTGTACGCGATTTATGATATGATATGAAATGATTCTCTTGTAAAGTTTATAACATCAGCCAAGTGATAAATAGAATGGGGCGTATAACCGTGTTTACAGATATAAATGGGGGGCAAGTCCATTACCACTGTTCGGGTGAGGGGAAGGATGTCATTCTCCTGCACGGGTGGGGAGCCAACATTGACGCTTTTTCCCCGGTACACCGGAATCTTGAACAGTATTTCAAGGTTTGGTCGCTTGATTTCCCGGGGTTTGGGAAAAGCCCGGAACCGGCGGAGCCGTGGAGCGTCGATGATTATACAAATACGTTGGAACAATTTATAAAAAAACATGGCATTCAACGCCCGATCCTTATTGGACATTCATTCGGAGGCAGGGTGTCGATTCGTTATGCCTCTGACCGTGACGTGCATAAGGTTATTTTAGTGGACAGCGCAGGGATTAAACCGAAACGCAAGTTAAAAAATCAAGTGAAAGTATATACTTATAAAACGAGTAAAGCGTTACTGAACTTACCCGGTCTGAAATCACGCAAGGAAGACATACTCGCTAAGGTGAAAAAGAAACTGGGATCCACCGACTATCAAAATGTATCCGGCGTGATGCAGCAAACGCTCGTGAAAGTTGTGAATGAAGATTTGCGCCATTATATGCCGCATATTAAAGTGCCAACACTATTGGTATGGGGGGAACACGACGAGGCGACGCCTGTATCCGATGGTAAAATAATGGAAGATATGATTCCCGATGCCGGCCTTGTCGTGCTGAAAGGCGCCGGTCACTATGCTTACCTTGATAATACGCAGGAATTTCTAATCATCCTCAATCATTTTCTCGAAAAAGACAAGGAGGCCCGTACGTCGCATGAGTAACCTATTGATTCTTTTACTTATTGCCGCTTGGGCTTGGTATACGATTATACGCGTGAAAAAGAGCGTGCATATGCTCCAACTCAATGCTTACCGGTCGGAACGGTATTTCCGCTGGATGAAAGAGCATCCGGAAAAAGCGATGTATCCTCGTGACGTGTGGCCGGCACTCGGAATCGTTTTCTTGCTTCCGTTTTGGGGGCTTACAGATGCTTGGGGCTTTTCGCTCGCGGTATTATGGGCCATCGCAACCTATGCATTGCTCATCTGGAGACGGCCGAAAACCGTGGAGAAAAAGAAACTTGTGTATACGCCGCGAGTCAAAAGGCTTTTGGTCACAACCGGCGCCCTTTATGTGCTCACCCTTGCCATTGCATGGCTGATTGGCGTGAATGCCTTGGTCGGCTTTTTGCTTTTGCTAGTTGCCGCTAACGTGCTGGTATTTTTTATCGTCATGATTGCAAATGTCATCATTTTGCCGGTCGAGTCGCAGGTTAATCAACGTTTTTTTAATGACGCCGAAAGCATTGTGGAATCGATGCCTGATCTGGAAGTGATTGGCATCACGGGAAGCTTTGGAAAAACGAGCACAAAGCATATTTTAAAAGCTGTTTTGGCAGCGGAATACAACGTCTTGATGACCCCGGAAAGTTACAATACGAAAATGGGGGTTACAAGAACGATTCGGGAACAGTTAAAGCCTTATCACGAACTCTTTATCGCTGAAATGGGCGCGAAGCAAGAGAATGATATTGCCGAAATCTGCGAACTCGTTCACCAGAAATACGGCGTGCTTACCGCAATCGGCGAACAACATTTGGAAACGTTTAAAACCCTTGAGAACATTAAAAAGACGAAATTTGAAATCGTGGAAACACTGCCGGAAGATGGAACAGCTTTTCTTAATAAAGATGACGAGAACATCCGCGCCTATCCGCAAACGAATAATTGCCGCACGATGTACTACGGGATCGATGCCGATGACCTTCATTACCGTGCCGCAGAAATCACGTATTCAGCAAAAGGCACTACGTTTAAAGTACGAAAATATGACGGCACGAGCGTGACGATCGAAACGAAATTATTGGGCCGGCATAACATCTACAATATTCTTGCGGCGGTGGCCATCGGATCGGAAAAGAACATTCCGCTTGAAAAAATCGCCCGTGCCATTAAAGGGGTTCCGCCGATTCCTCATCGTCTTGAATTGAAACAATCGAGCGCAACCCTCACGATCATTGATGACAGCTTTAACTCCAATCCAACCGGATCGAAAATGGCTCTTGAAGTGTTAGGATCGATGCCGGAGAAAAAGGTACTCGTCACGCCTGGGATGATCGAGCTTGGCGAGAAGGAATATGAGCTTAATAAAACGCTCGCTCACCACGCGGCACAAGTCTGTGATTTTGTTATTCTCGTTGGCAAAAAACAAACCGAACCGCTTCAAGACGGACTGGCGGAAGCCGAATATCCACAGTCGCGATACTATGTGGCTGCGGATTTGCAAGATGCGTTGCAAAAAATGCGTGAAGTGACGGCACCGGAACCTTCCGTCGTGTTACTGGAAAACGATTTGCCGGATACGTTCAATGAATAGTAGGGGGAACAACGAATATGAAAACAAAAGTCGGTGTTTTTTTCGGAGGAATTTCCGTTGAGCATGAGGTTTCCGTGATTTCAGGCTTGCAGGCGATCGACGCCATGGACGATCGGCGATATGAGCCGGTCCCAATTTATATGGCGAAAGACCGCACCTGGTACACCGGGGAAAAATTGTTGGACATCGAAGCTTACAAGGACTTGGATGGCTTGTTGCAAGAAGTGCAATCGGTAACCCCTGTACCTGCTGAAAACGGCGGCGTTCATTTACAGAAAAATCCGGTGCCCAAGTTTGGAAAAAGAGAGGTCGCCCATATCGATGTCGCTTTTCCCGTTTTGCATGGGACGTTTGGCGAAGACGGGGTGTTGCAAGGCTTTTTTGAGCTGTTGAATATCCCGTACGCCGGCAGTGATGTCACTTCTTCCGCGGCCGGTATGGATAAGATTATGATGAAACAAATGCTTCGGGACCAGAAAGTGCCGGTCCTTCCGGATGTTTGGTTTTATCAGCATCAGTGGGCAGGGCAACAAGCGTCGCTACAAAAAAAGATCGAGGATAAACTCGGGTACCCGGTCATCGTTAAACCGGCGAACCTTGGTTCAAGTGTAGGGATTGACATTGCCCGTGATGCGGCTTCGCTTGAAACGGTCGTGGATGAAGCATTTGCTTTCGCTTCCAAACTCGTTGTTGAGCCATTGCTCTCTGACATAACCGAAATCAATTGCTCGGTACTTGGAGACACGGAAGAGGCAGAGACTTCCGAGCTGGAAGAAGTATTGAAAACGGAAGATATTTTAAGTTATGCCGATAAATACCAGGGAAGTGCGGGAGGAAAAGGAGAAAGCACAGGCACCAAAGGCGGCGGTGGCATGGAAAATACCGATCGCGTCATCCCTGCCCCTATTGACGAGGAACTTTCCGCTGAAATCCGCCGCTTGGCAAAGGACACCTTTCGCATTCTCGGTTGCAGCGGCGTATCCCGTATTGATTTTATGATCGACAAAAGCGAAAACCAAGTCTACGTCAACGAGATTAACACGATCCCGGGCTCGCTTTCTTTTTATCTATGGGAGCCCGCGGGCAAAGATTTCACCACGCTTACCCATGAGATGATCCAGTTGGCGCTGAAACGGGAACGAAATCGCGAACAGTTAACATTTTCCATTGATACCAACCTTTTTGCCTTGCAAGGGAACAATGGAAAAGGCGGAAAACAAGGGAGCAAAAGGTAAAATGAAGAGACTGTCCTCCAATTATGCAGGGCAGTCTCTTGTTGTTTTCCGGCTTAAATTAGACTGAGGATAATACTGACCACCACAATAAGGCCAATAATCATTAGAATAGTTCGTATCATGATTACACCGTTCCTTTCCAAGGGGTTTGCTTAGTTATTTCCGTCTTCCCCATTCGCCAAACATGGGATGGCAAAAAATGAAACGAAAGGTAGGTGGGCGGCGTACTTTGGGCGATTCAAGGAGAACGGTTATTGTACCTCTGAGGGAAGCATCGTTTTGGTTAGGGGTACGATCGAGCGATTATTGTCCCTCTGAGGGGAGCATCGTTTTGGCTAGAGGTACGATCGAGCGATTATTGTCCCTCTGAGGGGAGCATCAATTTGGTTAGGGGTACGATCGAGCGATTATTGTCCCTCTGGGGGAGCATTGTTTTGGTTAGAGGTACAATCGAGCGATTATTGCACCTATGAGGGAGCCATCGTCTTGGTTCGGGACGCGTCTCAATTAGTGTTGCTGTAAAAATAAAGTTATTCCGAAAGGGGTTTTGGGTATAGAAAATAGTATGATGCCAAAGGAGGTCTACGATGAGACAAATCAAGCTAAAAGAAAGGCCGGACGGAATGCCTTCTGCGAAAACATTTCAATATGAAAATGTGGACGTGCCATCCAGAAACCGGGATGAAGTATTGTTAAAGACCTTATACTTATCGGTCGACCCGTACATGCGAGGAAGAATGTCAACCGGTCCTTCTTATGCAGCGCCTTTTAAAGTAGGGGAACCGTTAAACGGCGGCATTGTCGCGCAAGTCATGGAGTCGGAAACAGAGGAATTAAAAGAAGGGGACATCGTCACGGGGGCGCTCCCTTGGCAAGAATACATCGTTGCCGATCCCAATCAATTGCGGCGTCCGGAGGTTCATGGCGCGCCCGTTTCCTCAGCGCTCGGTGTTTTGGGGATGCCCGGTTTAACCGCTTATTTTGGCATGTATCATATCGGCGAGCCAAAGGAAGGAGAAACGGTTGTTGTCTCAGCCGCGGCCGGTGCCGTCGGTTCCATAGCCGGACAGTTGGCGAAAAAACGCGGGGCGCGCGTCGTAGGCATTGTAGGTTCGCAATCGAAAGGCGATTATATTGTGAATAAGTTAGGGTTTGATGAGGCGGTTAACTACAAAGAAGAAAATGTTAGTGAAGCATTAAAAACAAAATGCCCGGATGGCATCGATGTGTATTTTGAAAATGTCGGCGGGGAGATATCCGACGCTGTGTGGCCGCTGTTAAATACATTCGCCCGCGTTCCCCTTTGTGGGGCGATCGCCGCTTACAATCTATCTGCCGGTGAGTCTGACATCGGTTTGCGTGTGCAAATGCCTTTTATTAAATCAAGAGTTAAAATGCAAGGATTTATCGTTGGGGACTTTTCCGAACATTTTCGTGAAGCCTATGAGGTTCTTTCCCCACTTGTTAAAAATGGTGAGCTTCATTTTGAAGAAACGATCCATGAAGGGTTCGATAAAGTGCCGGACGCTTTTCTCGGTTTATTTTCCGGAGAGAATGTTGGGAAACAATTGGTGAAGGTCGTTGAACCAGAACAATGATGGGTTATGCTTTGAAACGGCGTATTTGAAATGGAAAAAGGTTTACTGTCAATAGGAACATCAATAAAAAAATTATCAGTTTCCACTTGCATTTTATCCGCGTGGCTCATATAATATAACTTGTCAGCTTACAGCGGTAAGCATTTGTGGCCCGTTGGTCAAGGGGTTAAGACACCGCCCTTTCACGGCGGTAACGCGGGTTCGAATCCCGCACGGGTCACCATCTTTTTGCAAATTGATTGCTAAAGCTTTATACTGGAGGAGTAGCGAAGTTGGCCAAACGCGGCGGACTGTAAATCCGCTCTCTCCGAGTTCGGCGGTTCGAATCCGTCCTCCTCCACCATCTTACATATGCGGGAGTAGTTCAGTGGTAGAACACCACCTTGCCAAGGTGGGGGTCGCGGGTTCGAATCCCGTCTCCCGCTCCATTCCATTTTAACAATGGCGTATGGCATTACATATTTTTGCGGGTGTAGTTTAATGGTAAAACCTCAGCCTTCCAAGCTGATGACGTGGGTTCGATTCCCATCACCCGCTCCATACTATGACTAATGGCAAAACATGGGGTTTTGCTTTTTTTAATGCTTTTTCAAATACGGATTTCTTGTAATCACTTACGATTAAAAACGATATATGGATGAGGGATGATCCGGTGACGTGGTGCCGTTTGCCTGCAAATGCCGGGAAAAATGAATGATCAATGGATATGGAATGAGAAAAAGAGGGTATAATTGTAAAATGGACCATTTTGTTTATCGAGTGCCAAAAGTAACCTATATGCCCTTAGCTATGTTATAATAAAATGAAACTTCCGTCAGGGGGCGGTTTCATCCCCCCTGTGGATAGAGAGAGTCGGCTAAAACCATCACGTCATGTGGCAACGCCGACTAGCGCGTCCTGTGCGTCGGAACAATCTGGGTGTTGGCACCCGTTTTTCCGGAAGTCAGGCATCGGAAGCCGGATATCGGGAGAGCATCCTTTCTTCCTGAAAAAACCTTTTCCGACCGCTGGCCTCCGAAAGCTGATCTCACCGGGAGAAAAAAGCTAACCTCTCGAGGTTTCTCGGTTTCAATTCCTATTGGGAGGAAACGTAATGTTTGGCGAGGAGTTCATCACGTGGCTAACGAGAATCGTGGACATTTTGTTAGTGGCGTTTGTCGTATATAAATTGATAACGATTGTGCGCGGGACGAGGGCCGTGCAATTGATTAAAGGGATTACGGTTATTTTGGCTGCCTGGTTTCTTAGCAGCCTTTTTGCCTTGCAGACGATGCAATTTCTCATGAACCTCGTGGTTACATATGGGGTTTTGGCTATTATCATTATTTTTCAACCGGAGATGAGGCGTGCGCTTGAACAACTTGGGCGAGGCAGGCTATTCGGAAGGGGTCCGACCCCTGAAGAAAAGAACTCCGTAAATACGATCGAAGCGTTGATGAGATCGATCCGTTATATGGCCAAAAGAAGAATCGGCGCGTTGATCTCGATCGAAAATGAAACGGGGATGGACGATTATATCGAAACGGGAACCCCGGTAAAAGCGCAAATTTCTTCCGAGTTGCTCATTAATATTTTCATTCCCAATGCGCCGCTCCATGATGGAGCTGTTATTATTCAAAACAATGTGTTGAGTGCCGCCGCGTGTTATTTGCCACTGTCAGAAAACCCATTTATCTCCAAAGAATTGGGGACACGACATCGCGCGGCTATCGGAGTGAGCGAAGTGACGGATGCACTCACTATCACTGTCTCTGAAGAGACAGGGGATATATCGGTTACAAAAAATAGCGAAATCCATCGCGGGATTGACGAAGACCGCCTTCGTAAGATGTTGGAAAATCAACTGTTAAAAAATGTCAAAACCCGTTGGCAATGGGGAGGGCGTAAAAATGGATAAGCTCTTCAATAATCGGTGGTTTTTACGCTTCTTTTCCTTGGTGATTGCAACGATGCTTTTTTTCATGGTCAATATGGATGATTTAGGAAATCAACCAAATGTTTTTCCAGTTACGAATTCTGAACAGTTAACCGTAGAAGCCGTGGAATTGGAAGTATATTATGATGACGAGCAATACGCGATTGTTGAGATGGAAGATACGGTGGATCTTCAACTGTCCGGCACGCAAAGTGCGTTAAATCTTTTTCAGGTGACGAGCCCGAATTATGAAGTGTATGTGGACCTCGAAGATCTAGGCCCGGGCGTACACAATGTAAATGTTGAACACCGTGATTTTCCCGCCGGGGTTGATGTGTCCACGGAACCGGAATCGATCCAGGTAACATTGGAAGAACGCGAAATGACCACGCTGCCGGTAGAAATCGAGTTCATGAATGAAGGGGAATTACCGGAAGGCTATACCCTTGGGGAGCCGGAAGTGACCCCTGAAGAAGTGGAAGTGGAGGGAGCCGGCTCCCAGCTGCAAGACATCGGTTCGCTGCAAGCGTATATTGATGTCGGAGGCGCGGAAGAAACAATTTATGAAACGGTGGAGGTAGCGGTTTACGGTCCTTACGGCGAAGAGCTGGATTTTGACGTCGAGCCAACTAATGTGGATGTCGTCGTTCCCATCACTCCTCCTTCGACAGAAGTTCCGTTGGAAGTGGAAACCGAGGGCTCCCTTGATGAAGACGTGGAACTCGTTGACCTCTCCGTCGATCCGGAAAATGCCACCATCTATGGGAATTTGGGGGCCATTGATGACATAGCTGCGCTTGCAGTAGGTCCCGTCGATTTAAGCGGGATTGCCGAAAGCGAGACGATGGATTTGGACATTGCCATGCCGGACGGAGTCACTCATGTCCAGCCCGAGACAGCAACTGTACAAGCGATTGTTGAAGACGAAGATGAAGATGAAGACGCAGATGAGGATGGAAACGAAGAAGAAAATGAAGAAGAAAACGAAGAAGAAGGTGCAGAAGAAGACGAAGTGGAAGAACAAGACACTCAAACCATGGAGCTTCCATTGCAGATGGACAATGTACCGGAAGATGTTGAAGTAACGGTCGCCGATGAAGAACTCCTTAATGTTACCATTGAGGGTGACGAAGCCGAAATGGATGATTTAAGCGAAGAGGATGTCCGCTTATATATCGACTATGAAGAAATCGATGATGAAAATATGGCTGAAAGCGATGTAACATCGTATGAAATGCAGGTAGAAGTTGAAGGGCCGAACGACTTTATGTACCAGCCGGAAACGGAAAGTGTGGAAGTGGAAATAACAAATCCTGAAAGTGCTGAATAGCCTAAATCAGGGTGATGGGCGTTCCTGACTTTCAGTATCGGGATTTTTGAACAACCTCTATTGCAGGGGCAGCCAGAAGGAGCGATATGATATGGGTAAGTATTTTGGCACAGATGGGGTAAGAGGTGTAGCGAATACTGAACTTACGCCCGAGCTTGCATTTAAGCTCGGGCGCGCGGGTGGTTATGTATTGGCGAAGGACCATGTGCCTCCAAAGGTAGTAATCGGCCGTGATACACGGATTTCCGGAGAAATGTTGGAAGGTGCCCTCGTTGCAGGTCTTCTTTCTATTGGAGCAGAAGTTATGCGTTTGGGGATCATTACCACTCCCGGGGTTTCTTATCTCGCGAAAGCAATCAGTGCTGACGCCGGTATCATGATTTCGGCTTCGCATAACCCCGTGGAGGATAATGGAATCAAATTTTTCGGAGCGGATGGATTTAAACTGTCCGGTGCCCAAGAAACAGAGATAGAGACATTAATTGAGCAGGAAACGGATATCCCTCGTCCGACAGGTGCTGACCTTGGCAGTGTAAGTGACTACTATGAAGGAGTACAAAAATATATTCAACATCTAAAGCAAACGGTAGACGAAGACTTTATGGATTTACACGTTGCCCTTGATTGTGCACATGGTGCTGCCTCTTCAGTAGCGCCGAGATTGTTTGCGGACCTGGATGCCGAAATCTCAACGATTGGAAACAACCCTGACGGGACGAACATTAATGTGGATGTCGGCTCCACGAAACCGGAGCAACTCGTCAATCTCGTCAAGGAGAAAAAAGCAGACATAGGCTTGGCTTTCGATGGCGATGCTGATCGGCTTATTGCTGTGGATGAAAAAGGAAATATCGTCGATGGGGATAAAATTCTCTACATTTGCGGCCGTTTCATGAAGGAAGAAGGAATGTTGGCGCATCATACGGTTGTGACCACGGTGATGAGTAATTTAGGTTTATACAAAGCGCTTAAAGACATGGACATTGTTTCGAAAAAGACCGCGGTGGGCGATAAATACGTGATGGAGGAAATGCGCCGGGGAGGCTACAGTTTAGGTGGCGAACAATCTGGCCATATAATTTTCCTTGATTATGTCAAAACGGGCGATGGTCTGTTAACAGCTTTGCAACTCGTGAATATTATGAAAGTAAAAGACAAAACTTTATCGGAACTCGCCGCAAATGTTGAAAAATACCCGCAACGTTTGGAAAATGTCCGAGTGGTAGATAAAAATGCAGTTGAGGAAAACGAAGCTGTCCAGGAGACCATTGCCAAAGTGGAGAAACAGATGGGGGGCAATGGAAGGGTGCTCGTACGCCCCTCCGGCACCGAACCACTCGTGCGTGTCATGGTTGAGGCCGAGACAGAGACCCTTTGCCAAGATTATGTGGAGGAGATCTCATCTGTCATTTGGGATCAGTTGGGCAGTCGTGTATAAAGGCTGCCACAACGGATTTTTTCATTGACGAATCTTTGGAATATGTAGTAAGCTAACGTTGGTTTTTATTTATTGAATGGGACTATCCATTCAACAAGCGCCCGGACTGTTTTTGGACGGAAATAAAAACAGTTGACGAGGAGGAGGTTTATCGAAGTATCGGCGGATACCTCCCGGTTTTTGCGGCACAACCGTTAGCTTTTGCCTAAAACGAGGAGGCGACTCTTCGCACAAAAGTAAAAGCAGTGGCCGCAACAATATGAAGAGCGGGGCAAGGAATTGCCTGCCCCTGCTTGGCATGCCTTGCCTCGCGTAAACGGAGGCATCAGTATGTGTGGAATTGTAGGATATATCGGGACAGAAAGTGTAAAGGATATCTTGTTGAAAGGCCTCGAAAAACTTGAATACCGCGGCTATGATTCGGCAGGTCTCGCGATTGTGGATGAGAAAAGGGAAGATTTGCAGCTCGTTAAGGAAAAAGGGCGGATCGCGTCGTTACGGGACGAAGTGGAGAAAACGAAGCCCGAGGGAACATGCGGCATTGGGCACACGCGTTGGGCGACCCACGGAGCACCTAGTGCCCGGAATGCCCACCCCCATCAGAGTGAAACTAAACGTTTTACGCTCGTTCACAATGGCGTCATCGAAAACTATGAAAGCCTCATAGAAGCATACCTCTCCGATGTCGATCTAAGAAGTGAAACGGATACGGAAGTCATCATACAAATCATGGAGCGTTTTGTATCTGAAGGCCTGGCGGTGAATGAAGCTTTTCGGAAGACATTGTCGCTTCTAAAAGGTTCCTATGCCATTGCTCTGCTTGATGGGGAATCGGATGATCGTATCTATGTAGGAAAAAATAAAAGTCCTCTTCTTGTAGGGATGGGAGAAGATGCCAACGTTGTTGCGTCCGATTCCATGGCAATGCTTCACATTACGAAAACATTTGTCGAACTCATGGATGAAGAAGTCGTCACCGTCACACGCGACGGCATATGGATTCAAGATTTGGACGGCAATGAGGTGCAACGGGAACCATTCACTGCTGAACTCGATGAAAGTGACACGGAAAAAGGCACGTATGCGCACTATATGCTCAAGGAGATTGATGAACAGCCGCTCGTGATCCGTAATATTTTACAAAAATATCAAGACGAGGCCAATGAGATCAAACTCCCCAATGATATTCGCACTTCATTTCATGCTGCCGACCGCGTTTATATTATCGCGGCGGGAACGAGTTACCACGCCGGACTCGTAGGGAAAGAACTGATGGAAAAAGTCGTTGGGAAGCCGGTAGAAGTGCATATTGCCAGTGAATTTCTGTATAACCAACCTTTACTGTCCCCAAACCCGCTCTTTATTTTCATATCGCAAAGCGGCGAAACCGCAGATTGCCGCGGGGTTCTCGTTAATGTCAAAGAAGCGGGACACCCGTCGCTGACGATTACAAATGTTCCGGGCTCTACGCTCTCGCGAGAAGCTGATCATACGTTACACACGTACGCAGGTCCGGAGATAGCGGTCGCTTCCACAAAAGCATATACAGCACAAATGGCAGTGTTGGCGATTCTCGCCATGGACGGCGCACATGCCGCCGGGAGCGATACCGATTTCGATGCCCTTCATGAACTCAGCATTGCCGCCAACGCAATGGAAACGTTATGCGATGCGAAAGACGACATGGAACAAATCGCCCGTGATTATTTGTTTGAAACACGCAATGCTTTCTTTATCGGCCGGTCGTTCGATTATCATGTCGTTCAGGAAGGCGCATTAAAATTGAAGGAAATCTCTTATATCCAAGCGGAAGGCTTCGCCGGCGGGGAATTAAAACACGGCACAATCGCGCTGATCGAAGAAGGAACCCCGGTAATTGCGCTCTCCACCCAAGAAAACGTAGATTTGAATATACGCGGCAACCTGCAAGAAGTGGTCGCTCGCGGCGCCAACCCATGCGTCGTAAGCATGGATGGCTGCCACCGAGCAGACGACCAAGTCGTCATCCCACTCGTGCACGCCTATTTAACCCCACTCGTAGCCGTAGTGCCACTCCAATTAATTTCCTACTATGCTGCGCTGCATCGCGGGTGCGACGTTGATAAGCCAAGGAATCTGGCAAAAAGTGTCACGGTAGAGTAGGGTGTAAATGAATGATAGAGTTTAATGTGGATGTAAAATAAAGTCGCGACGTTTATACAAATGTTGCGAAGGTTTACCCCTTTGGATATGATGATTCCAAAGGGGTATTTTTGGGAACACAAAATTCCAGCAATTGGACCAGATTGTCGAAGATGCCAATTATGTTGAACAAATGCATTGTAGATAATTAGGGCTTTTCGAGGAGACCCGTGCTTTTGTATGGTAAAATTATTTATACATAATGAAAACATTTACGAAGACAGCAAGCAATGGAAAGGAATAATAGAGTTGCATAGACAAAACCTAAATACAAATCTGCAATTATCGGTCGCTTATCTTGAGTATGATGACATCCTTCGGAACAGGGGCTTGTGAGTATTTGCTTCAGAAGTAGAAATTATGTTGTTGTAACAAAAAACCGATTTTTTAGATCAGCTCTTATCTTTATCCTTCGCTAATTTTTCCCGATCTTTCACTCCTGGTGGTTGTTCCAGCCAGTGATGCTTAATCATGATATCAGCTCCACTTTTGGAGAGCTTAGCGTTTTCAAACGATAATCGTTCATAATCAATGGCAATATCGCTTCGTTGACTAGTAGCTGCACCTGTCGCATAGTTTCCTACACCTGAGGAAATGAGTAGAGACATATGGAACATCATTAATTTGTCGGAAAACGTTGGGGTGGTTGAATCACTGACGCCTACATCTGGTATATTTGAGACCTCAATTTCATCCTCTAAAAGCTTGTCAGTAAAAATTTTCGCGTGTTTCTTTGAGATATCTTTGCCTCGTAGCATAAAATCTTGAACTTCTTTGCGCGGGGAGATTTGAGCAAAGGCGATACACAATTTCATCCCTATAGAATTCGAAAGGACATTCATATATAAATGGGAAATTTCAATGGCATTTAGGGGACGTTGATCGCTGAATGGATTGAAGCTACTCATGTATGTTTTACTATCTACATAATCAATGCTTTTAGGGACTTCAATATAAGGATGCCTGCCAGCGATCCCCTTTTCAAGTTCAATTTTGCTCGCTTGATTATAAAGATTATTTGTTTCCGTCAAGGCATGTGAAAAATAGGTTCGTATGTCTTCTCTGTCACTCATCGACACAAAGCCACTATAGGATAACATGCCAACTTTTCCCATATGCCTTATATAGGATATACAAAATGTATCTGTAAACAACCATGGTGCGTTCATGTCGACGTCTTGTTCACCAAAACCATTTGGGACTGAGTATGATTCGTCTTCAAAAATTGAGCGTAACTGGTTTAAATGATTAGATGCAATATCATAGGCGGACTGAACAACAGGCTTAATGTCTTGATCTAAAATGTGATTGAGCATAAAACGTAAGATATTAGCAGACATACTGTCATTCATGTAGGCTGTCCAAAGGGAAGCAATTTCTGCAGATGTTAAGTGAACATTATTTTCCATTATGGTGCCTCCTCAGGTATTGAATCGATAGAAGATTAAATGTACTGTTCAGTAACAACTCAGTATAAGTATCACTCAAATCAATCGAATTATGTCTAGAAAATAAAAGCGAATAAGGTTGTTTCAAATTATTGAACTATACAGTGGGAGATGAATGAGTATGGATCTACCTTATTTCTTAATGGCTTTGTTAACCATTATCGTCATATGCGTGATTTTCCTACTTAGACATCAACGCGCTATAACTGCAAAGCTTGGTTTTATATGCTGGATATCACTAAGTGTATATTTCATTATCGACTACATCGTTATTCAAGCGACCACTGCGCCGTACAATTTTCTTGAACAGCCCATGAGTGATCTTGGTGTAACTACGTGTGGAACCGATACATATGTACTTTCATCTTTGGAAATCTGTTCACCCTATCATTTACTGATGAATTGAACGTCTACATTTACAGGTATTGTTATGTTTATTGGAGCAATTTGCTTACATCAATTTTGGCCGGATAATCGAAAAAGCCGAATTGCTACCATATTTCTTATCATCTTTGGCCTCAGCTATACAATGGCTGGTATCTTTCCTGCTGATGTAAATTTTCTTTAGTGCGGGCTTTTGGGCAAAAGGCATTTGGGCAATGGCCTCTTTTGCTTGAAGGTAACGAGGAACTTATCATCATCGTACATCTCGTTAGATGGACAACCGAGCGCGTCGAGTCTCCAGGGCGACGGTCTGCGGACTGAAAAAAGGGAAACCGAACGCATCGAGTCCTCAGAGGGACGGTCTGTGGACCGGAAAGGGAAAATCCGAACGCGTCGAGTTCTCAAAGGGATGGTCTGCGGACCGAAAAGGAGAAACCCTAGCGCGTCGAGTCTTCAGATGGTCGGTCTGCGGACCGAAAAGGAGAAACCCTAGCGCGTAGAGTCTTCAGAGGGACGGTCTGTGGACCGGAAAGGGAAAATCCGAATGCGTCGAGTCCTCAGAGGGACGGTCTGCGGACCGGGAAGGAGAAATCCGAGCGCGTCGAGTCTTCAGTGGGACGGACTGCAGAATGGGAAGGGAAAAACACGCAGGGTGCTGGGAAACTAGCACGTCCTGTGTGGAGCAGCGAAAAGCTGGGGATAACTTCAAAGGTTTACCTATTGCTACCTATTCTTAAAGTTGTAAGAGATTGGTTTGTAGAGTTACTAAGTCAGATTAGAGGAGTGTTAATATTGTCACGGTGGACGATTTTTCAATTTTTTATTTTAGGATTTTTAATAATGGTGATGTCACTCGTTGAACTATTTTCGGGATTGTTTGGATTAACCGAATTTCCGTTTTTACCTGTCACGTTTATTTTGTTAGTAATCATTTGTTTCTATTTATTATTTTTATTTGAGAACAAAAAAGAAAACCATATTTTCTCCTCATCATTATGGCTCAAAATGCCTATGTTAACAGGTATATTAGGAGCGATCTCAGCGACTTTGTTTATCATAGGTGTAGAGTTCTTTCCCTTATTTGATTAGGTGCAGGAATGGCGAGTTTTTCTTTATTTCTTTATTGGTTATTTTTTACTTCTATGCTTTTTGTTTGTATTTTCAATTATTCATAAATATCAAAAGAACTCGAGGAGTGAAACAAACATTCATCAGACACTGTTCTTTTTAGTGATTCTTGTGATTGCTTTTTTCTTTTTACTAGGATGAGAATATAAACTAATCTTGGTGGAAAGTTACGAAAAATGATAAGCTTGGAAAGGGGCAGGGGGGATGTATGAAAGAAGTGCAGCTTCAACGTAAATTTTGATCGTACAAATATTACTTAAGGTGGAAATCCGAAATCTTTTCTGATCCATCGATTCTGGTTAAATACACATACGAAAAGGGGTATTAGAATGAATAATATCGCGGTACTTGGAGCAGGTGTTATGGGACATGGTGCTGCTCAATTATTTGCCCAAGCGGGAAAAAATGTATGTATTCGAGCTAGACGCGAGTCATCGTTGGAAGAAGCAAAAGAACTGATGAATAACAGCTTAAAAATAATGGTTGAAAAGGAAATGCTGACTGAAAACGATAGGAACGAAGCGTTAGCTCGTGTCACATATACAACAGATTTGCATGAAGCGATACAAGGCGCGGACTTCATTTTTGAATCAATTCCGGAAATTCTTGAACCAAAACTGGAAACGTATGAAATTATTGAAAGCGTTGTCTCGGAGAACACCATTATTGCGTCTAATACCTCCACTTTTCCATTGGAAGAATTAACACAAAACGCAAATCATCCTGATAGATTTATCATTACTCACTTCTTTAACCCGCCACAAATTGTGCCAACGGTGGAAATCGCTAAAGATGAAAACACTAACGAGCAGGTCGTAGAGACAACGTATAACTTGATCAAGGAAATCGGAAAATCTCCAGTCGTGCTAAAAAAAGAGATCACAGGTTTTATCGTCAACCGCGTTCAAGTGGCTATGCTTCGTGAAGCGTTCAACCTAATGGAAAAGGGAGTGGCTACTGCAGAAGATATCGATACTGCTATGAAAGGAAGCATGGGCTTTAAGTGGGCCTTTTGCGGACCAATGGAAAGCCAGGATTTAGCCGGCCTGCAAACAACAAAAGCTATGGTTGGAAACATATCGCAAGATCTCTCTAACTCAAGAGAAGTTCCTTCTTTCTTAGAGGATATGGTTGAAAGCGATCAGCTTGGCATTCGAACGAATCAAGGTTTTTACAACTATGATGATAACGGAGAAGAGGCGATCCGTTCACGAGACGATCAGTTTATAAATCTATTGAAGTTACTGCAACAAAAGCAAGGATAATTGATTATATAGCTGTTTCTGTAAAATAAAAACATCCACAAGTTTTAGTGTGGATGTTTTTTCGTATTTTTGTCAGGATAACTTTTGCGTTTTTATTCGGGCTTCACAGGCATTCGTTTAGTGGTTAAGCGAACGACCCACAACCCGACCGCAATCAATAATAAGGTGCAAACAAGTGAAACAGAGAGTGAAAGAACAGGCATTGGGATATTCGAAAACCTCATTAGCGGTAGTGTCCAGTCGTTTTCCCATAATAAATCAACGGCTGAAATATAGAGAACTCCTATCCCGATAAATCCTAAAAGACCCCAGCCTCCGAAACGATAATAACCGCTTATGACCATCCAGCCAGCGATGTAGTAACATAGAATGATCAGGCTATAGACGAGGACAGGCATGAGCCAAACGGATGTCGTATTCAGAAAATCCATCTGTGAAGTGCCCGGGTCGAAGGTTGTGAAAGATCCGATCAGCGCCAGAATTCCGGCAAGGATTGCGGAAATGATCATGATGCTGAAGGCTACGCCCGTGGCAGCGATCGATGAACCTACAAAATAATCCTTGCGTGTAATGCCATTTTTTACATAATAAGTGAGAAAAGCCATGATAGTTAAAAGCCCAATGACGAGCATATAAATTTTAGTAGGTTGATAGATGACGGACATAAGGTTCCAATTTTCAGCCTGCATTTCAGGTGTAAACAGATAGAGTAGAAGATACACAACTAATAAAATTGGGATATACCATAATGTCCACTTCATTTGCGTAATAAATAAGTCGGTGGCTACTTTTTTTGCTTTCATTCTAGCCCTCCTCCTCTTTTGTTAGATGAATGAACAAATCTTGCAGGGAGACCGGACCGATATCCAATCCCAATTTTCCGGCTTCCTTCCGGTCGGCGTCACTGACTTCTCCGTATATCATCGCTGATTTCGTATCTCCGAGTTGCTGTATTTTTAATGTTTTGCGATTGCGGATGAACGCATCTACGGTTTGCGAGGTGCCTGTCACCGATGCGCCGCGGTTGATAATTTTATCAAATGGTTCATCGATGATAAGGGAACCGCGATCTAAAATCAGAACATGATCAAACAAATAGTCCATTTCCGATACGAGATGCGTAGACAATATCAGGATCCTCGGATGACGTGCTTGCTCTTCCAACACCTCTTGATAAAATAACTCACGGGCTGGAGCGTCCATGGATACATAAGCTTCATCGAAGATTGTAACCGGGGAGCGATGAGCAAGACCGAGCGTGACATTCAAAGCTGACTGCATGCCGCTCGATAATTCTTTTACCGGTTTATCCAAAGGGAGTTTGAACTGGGCAGCCAAGTCTTTGGCATAAGCAAGATCAAAGTTAGGTCGATAGCGCTCAGCGAATTCTAAATAACGCCTCGCCGATTCGTATTCATCTTTGTAATCCTCCGTTTCAAAAATGAAGCTCACATACGGCATAATGTTTTTATTTTCAAACGGCGTTTCTCCACCTATGTGAATCATCCCCGACGTCGGCTCTCTCAAAGATGCAAGCAGAGAAAGCAGCGTTGTCTTTCCGGCACCATTTCTGCCAATTAAACCATAGGTTCTGCCTTGTTCCAGAGAAAAAGAAATGTCCTCCAAGGCGTCAACATTTTTGTATTTTAAAGATACGTTTTGAAACGTTACATCAAAATTCATTGGATTCACGCCCTTTCTTTTTATGAATCATGTCAATGATCTCCGTATCTGATAAGCCTAGTTTTTCCGCTTCTTGCAGCATGGGCGTGAGATAGTCATCTGCGAACAACTCCTTGCGGTTCTGTTTCAACTTCTCTTTAGCCCCGGGAGCAACAAACATCCCCACACCCCTTTTCTTAAAAATGATATCTTCATCCACCAGCACTTGAATCCCCTTGGACGCGGTTAAATGATTGACTTTATAAAAATGAACCATTTTCGTTGTCGATGGAATTTGCTCGTTCTCTTTTAATTGATCGTTCAATATCTGATCCTCGATCTTTTCTTTGATTTGCTCAAATATCGGTTTCCTATCGTGGAAGGACTGACTCAAAAGTGTTCACCACCTTTTTGGTTCAGTTTGGTATATGGTTATATAGTTATGTATATAAGTATATTTCTAGGAGAGGTTGTTTGTCAATGGTAAATCTTCACTAGCGTGTGCTGAAGCCCTAACGCATGAAGGCGGAAGTCGTTAGGTAGTCAACGGAGTGTGCTGGAGCCCTAACGCATAGAGTCGAAAGCCGTAAGGTAGTCAACGGGGGCTGCTGAAGCCCTAACGCATGGAGGCGCCAGCCGTTAGGTAGTCAACAGTGTAAGATGGAATTACATGCACTGAACAAAATATTGCAATGCTGCATAATTTATAGTACTCTACATTACAGAGTTCTATAAAAATAAAAAAGGAGACCCCGCTCATGAATAAGGAATCTCCAAACCAAGACACGCAACAAGCGTTTGACGATTTAAATTATATTAAACACTTGACGGTCCAAACGCGTAACAGCGCCTCTGAAGCCAGTCCGTATTTTATCATTTGGGGGATAGCCTGGATCATCGGTTATGGGGCTGAGGCGTTGGGATTCGTTGACATTCTGCACTGGATTTGGATGACACTCTCGATCGTGGGCATGACACTTACCATCTACACCTCGGTCCGTCAGGTCAAAGCAAATCCATTACCGAAAGTTGTCGATCGACAATTAACATTTGGGTTTATCGGTTTTTCGATTACAACATTATTGGTCGTTACCTTAATCATCACCGGCTTCTTACAATTTCAGGTGGAGTACATCGGGCTGTATTCCATCATTGTCGTCGCTGTGCTTTACATGTTCATAGGAGTCGCTTTAGGAAAAGAAATCTTCTTGATGGGCATCTGGTTCGCGATCATAGCCGCGGGAAACGCTTTTCTGTTTCCGCCGTATCACCCGGCGCTTACTGCTATTATCGGCGGTGGAAGCCTTTTATTCACCGGTTGGATGTTGAAACGTTGGGGACAAAATAATGAGTGACGCGCCACTTAATCGCATTAACGATCTCATTCATGGTAAAGCCCGGCTCGGTATTATGAGCTTGCTTATGACATATAAAGAAGGGGATTTTAATTTTTTAAAACAAAAGCTCGGCCTAAGCGACGGAAATCTCGGTGCCCATATTCGCAAGCTTGAAGAGGCGGACTACATCGAAGTGGTTAAAACATTTGAGAAACGAAAACCGAAGACGGTGTGCAGCGTAACGGAAACCGGGAAAAAGGCGTATCGACAATACGTGCAAGCGCTCGAGGAAATGTTATATGGAGAGGAGAATGATGGCGATGATTCACATTGAAAAAATTAGTAAAGCTTACGGCTCCCAACAAGCATTACAGGACGTTAATCTTTCGATCCCGCCCCAAACGTGTTACGGGTTACTGGGTCCGAATGGTGCCGGCAAGTCGACACTTATGAAAATACTTGCAGGGATCGCCCTCGATTATTCCGGAAAGATTGACGTTGACGGGCAGGATTTGAGAAAAAGCCTGAACGCGATCCAGCAACGAATCGGCTATATTCCCCAAGAAATCAGCCTCGAACAAACTTTATCCGCACGTGATCATCTACGTTTTTTTGGAAAAATTTACGGATTGCGTGGTTCCAGCTTGCAAAAAAGTGTGGATAGCATTCTTGAAATGGTCGGGCTCGCCGAACGGCAAAAAGAGGAGCTCACAACCTATTCCGGGGGATGAAACGACGCATCAATATCGGTATGGCACTCTTGCACGAACCGGATATTCTCATTATGGATGAACCGACCGTCGGTGTGGATCCGCAATCGCGCAATTATATTTTTGACTTGATTCGCCAGCTTAAAGATCAGGGAACGACGATCCTTTACTCCAGCCACTACATGGAGGAAATCCAACTGTTATGTGACGAACTTGCCTTGATCGATGAAGGGAAAGTCATTGAATCCGGAACGGTTACCCGGATTCGGCAACGACATACGGAGCCGTCGATTTATGTGGAAGCACGCGGCCTTCATAAAGATCAGTTGCAATCGTTTGGGGAGGTGCATATCCGACATAATGGTTATATCATTGAAACGACATCTGCTCTCTCTACGTTACAGACGATTTCCTCTCATCTGCAGAAACAAGGCCTGGGTGTCCAGCGATTGGAAATCACGCAATCGAGCTTGGAAGATATATTCTTGAAATTGACGGGATCCTCGTTGCGAGATACTGCCTGAAAAATCGAAGGGAGGGGAAAATATGATCTACGGCCTATTCCGTTTTGAACTTAAAAAAAATTTAAAAGATAAAGGTCTTTTATTTTGGATGCTGATTTTGCCTATTCTTTTTATTGTTTTGTTTGGTTATATTTTTAGCAATCAAACGACGGATGTCACATTCGATATCCCCTATATGGATGAAGACCAGTCCGAGATGAGTGAACAGTTTATCTCCGCGCTCGGGTCGAGTGACACTTTTGAATTACACGCACAGGAGAGTCCGGATGAGGCAATGGAACAGTTGGAAAACGGGGATATCAATACCTTCGTCCACATCCCATCCGGTTTTGAAGACCAAATGATGAGCGGAGAAGAGAATCCTGTTTTTTTTCATTACAACCCAGTCAATGAGGAAAGCGTTGCACCGGTTCGCAGCCTCATCGAAAATGTCAGCTATTCCTTTCAAGAAGACGGGATGCGATCGGCACTTAATGATGCCGAATTAGATGCGGATGAGATTCTTGATTCCGGGATCGAAATCGTCGCGGAAGAGCAAGTCGCGAGTGCCGAATTTGATACAATTACGCATATTATTCCCGGTTACACGGTGATGTTTACCTTTTTCATTATGATTAGTATGGTCATGAGTTTTGTGAAGGATATGCAAAACGGAATGGTCGCGCGCTTGGCGAGCACGCCGCTTACGAAGTATCAATACTTGCTCGGGAAATGGTTTCCTTACATTTTGATCGTGCTGGCACAAATTGCCGCGTTATTGTTGTTCGGTTATTTCGTCTATGGCGTAGAACTTGGAAACATTGCAGCGCTCTTTCTCATTTCGCTGGCACTGGCGGTAATTACAACTGGATGGGGCCTTGCGCTAAGTTTAAATCACGAAAAATGAAAACATGGGGCTTGCCATCACACAAATCATTGCTCTTGGTGGCGCCATGATTGGAGGCCTTTGGGTGCCTACCGAGTTCCTACCTGAATTCATGCAAACGATGGGACTATTCTTACCGCAATATTGGGCACAGCAAGGCTTTTTGGAAGTCATGATGTACGGCGGCGGAATCATGGACATTTTCATGCATGTCGGTATCTTGCTTGGTTATGCATTGCTTGGCCTAGCGATCGCTATTTTAGGATACCGTCGTTTCCTTGCTGCCGCGCGGGGGTAACCCACTGTCCTTTTTAATCATTGTCACAAAAAAAGCCACAGCAGGAGTAATACACCTACGGCAAGCCCGATGATCGCGATCGTCCGCATTAAACAGCCAACGCCCCGCATGATCGCCGGGAAGAAAAAAATAATCATGATGAAGATAATGATGAGCGTAAGGGGTTCCATATGATGACCTCCATCCTGACTTTAACTTTTAATATAGTAGGCGGAAGATCCGTATAAATAAGCGCGATATAAGAGTGGCTTGATGACGCCGATAAAACGGTTACTCTGTTCGTGAACCCGGTCCATGAATAATCAAATATTCATGGGTCGGTTTTTTATTAGCGAATAATCTTTTTATCGTTCGTACACGTTAAACCTATAGATATTCCCAAAAGGTGACGTATATGTTTAAGCGATTCCAAAAAGAAAAAATAAACCAACAGAAGGAAAAAACCTTACCAGATATTTTGAAGACGTTTTATAAATCGGCGGATTTCGTTTCCTTTCGCGTGTTTGATGAAAGTCCGTTTTACTTACATTACTTGGAGTCTGTCGTGGAGGAGCGTTACGTCCATGATGAGGTCCTTCCTTACGTGCAACGAAAAGATATGCATACCCTTATGGATCTCCAGCGGGTGATCCCCCTTGAAGAAACCAAAATCCTGCGCAAGGGCTATTTGATAGAAGAGCATTTATTGCGCGGCCACATTATAATTCAAAAGACAGGCGAAAATGACGAAGTGCTTAGCCTTCCGGCAGAATTGATAGAAGAGCGGGCGGTCGAGGCACCGGAAAATGAATTCACTGTTATTGGACCAAATGAATCCTTTATTGAGTCTATCGATGTCAATTTAAATCTGGTTCGTAAGCGACTGCATACGTCGGCACTCGTGGTTGAAGAGCTAAAGGTTGGACGCCTCAGCCAAAGCCGATTGACGATTTTGTATATTGAAGGCATCACGAGCCCGCAGCTTGTGCAAACATTGAGACAAAGGATTCAGGATATAGATTATGATGAGATCGTAGATATTTCTCAAATTAATCAATTCATCTCGGACCATCCGAACTCTCATATTCCACAACTGTTAGAAACAGAAAGACCGGAACGGGTCACATCGGCATTGGCAGAGGGGAAAGTTGCGTTTCTCATGGATGGGTCCCCGCACGCGACGCTTGGCCCGACAAACTTCATGGAATTTTTCTCATCTCCCGATGATCATTACATGCTGTGGCCGCTCGGGTCGGCGTTTCGACTGATTCGAATCGTAGCCCTTTTGTTCTCGGTCCATGCTACATCCTTTTATATTGCTGTCACTTCCTATCAGCAGGAGTTGATCCCCGACGAGTTGTTGGACACGCTCATTGCTTCAAGAATCGAAGTTCCCTACCCGCCGATCGTGGAGGTTTTAATCCTCGAGTTAACAGTTGAACTGCTCCGGGAAGC
The DNA here is from genome assembly GCF_006740705.1 of Salicibibacter halophilus. Taxonomy (GTDB): domain Bacteria; phylum Bacillota; class Bacilli; order Bacillales; family Marinococcaceae; genus Salicibibacter; species Salicibibacter halophilus. The sequence continues at coordinate 3,038,671 of NZ_CP035485.1, forward strand.
AGGGGCCAGGCTTCCGAGCCGTATCGCTCAAACGATCGGGATTGTCGGCGGTATTGTTATTGGAACAGCCGTCGTTGAAGCATCTTTAGCCAGCAGTGTGCTCTTGATTATGATCGGGATTACGGCGCTCGCGTCCTTTACGGCACCGATTTATAAAATGGGCAATACCATACGGTTAATCCGCTTTCCTTTTATCCTATTTGCGCAATGGTTTGGGATATTTGGGATGGTCTTCTGCTCGTTACTTTACCTCAGTCATTTATTCAAGTTGACATCTTTGGGCTATCCTTACTTAGCTCCTCTTTATCCGTTACGAGTCAAAGATCTTAGAGATGTGATTTTCAAGATGCCGATTCAAAAGCAGCAGAAAAGACCATCTGTCTTGCGGCCGCAAAAACGGAAGCGGTTTGATGTGAAGCAAAGAAAAACGATCCCAAAAGATATCGAGGAGTAGGCATATGCAAGAACAAACGATGATGACGAGGCGAATCCCCCCGTTTTTAACTTTTTATATCGTGACCGTCATGCAAGTCGGCGTGGGTGTTTTTACGTTTCAACGCCCGATTGTAAAAATTGTTGGTCAGGATGGTTGGATGGCCATTATTATTTCAGCGTTAATGCTCCATATCGTCATTTGGCTCGTCTATCAAATGCTGCAGGAAAACGAAACCATCATCGACATTCAAACAAGAGTGTTTGGAAAAATACTGGGGAGCCTTTTGAGTGTGTATTGGATCGTTTACTATAGTTTGTTTGTGCTTGTTATTTTGGTGAGTTATGTGGAAATCCTGCGCGTGTGGTTATTTCCGGAAGTCTATCACGGGTTCCTCTCTTTTCTTTTGCTGGCTCTTGTTTATTTATTTGTAGGGGGCGGTCTGCGCATGGTAACGGGTGTAAGTGTGCTTTCCGTTTTATTGGCGATTCCGTTCCTGGTTTTTAGCCGCTTTCCCTACGGACAAATGCAATTGGGGAGTTTGTTGCCCATATGGGATCATTCCATCATGGATATATGGCTGGCTACGCAAATGATGACGTTTCAATTTTTGGGGTTTGAGGTTCTTTTTATGGCCTATCCTTTTATTAAAGAGGCACAGCGATCGCAAAAATGGGCGCATTTTAGTGTCATTTTAAGCGTGATGGTTTATTTGTTCAGCTTCATTCTCCCCGTGCTTTTTTTCCATGAGGATCATCTCTCCACGATCATATGGCCGACGATTTCCTTGTGGCGAATGGAATATCTCGGGGTGTCTATATGGTTTATGATTCTCGTGCCGAATTTGGCGTTAGGCTTATGGGCGGCGAGCCGTGCTGCCAAACAAACGGTTAAAATCTCCCAGCGGCGTTCGCTTCAAGGAATCACGGTTCTTATTATTACAGCCGCTTTCTTTTTTGTTACACGCTGGGAGATTGAGTCCCTTTCGTCTTTTACAGGTAATGTGGGATTCTATACTGTTTTCGTTTATCTTCCTCTTTTATACTTGATCGAAATGATCGTCTCGAGAAGGAGGCGGTCTCGTTGATGAAACGGATATGCATTCTTTCCTTTATGGTAATATTTCTTGTTGGTGGCTGTAGCCCTACGTCTCATCATGTGGAAGAGATTTTCTATATTCAGGCAATGGGCCATGATTTGGAGGACGGAGAATACCGCATCACAGGTTTAAGCACCATTTTTATGGCTGCGGAAGAATTGATGCCGGAAGACAAAACGATCAACGTGTCCGGGGAATCGCTGGAAAACCTTTATGATTCCCTTCAAGCAGAATCGCCCCGCTATGTTGACACGGGTCGAACGCGCGTGCATTTGTTTCATGAAGATTTCGCCTCCCAAGAGGGGGTCTTTCCCTCCCTTGATACGATACAAAGAAATCCAATGATCAACCAAGACATGCAGGTGGCCATCACACGGGAACCTGCGCGGGACATGTTAGAGGGGGACTACGATTTTGATCAACCAATCTTTCGTTATTTAAAGGAGTTGATTGAACAGAATCAGGAGGAACAGATGCCGCAAACGAGTTTGCATGATTTTATGTATAATTACTACGCGGAAGGGGCAGATGCTTATCTGCCAATGCTTGAACTAAAAGAGGGCCATGTGGGGGTTGTCGGTTTAGCTTTATTTCAGGAAGATCGATTAGTTGAAACCTTAACCCTCGATGATGCGCAGAACTTTCGGGCGCTCATCGAGTCCACGGAGGAAGGTACCGTCCATATGGCGCTTAATGAAAACAAAGGGGTATCGTTCCATCGCCTATCCAGCGATTCGGACTGGACGATCAACCAAGAACCGGACGGCACCCATGTGCAGGTGGATGTGGAAATGGAAGGTCCCATACGGCAGTCCTACGGCATTGAGGGATATGGGCAGGAAAATATTGAGCAACTGGAGCAGGGGGCCACGGAAGAATTTGAACGCCGATTTAGTGAGCTTATTGAACAATTTCAGGAGCAAAATATTGACCCGATCGGCATTGGGGAGCGCGTGGGGCAGAATGTGCGAGGGCTTGATATTCAGCAATGGGAAGAAGAAGTTTATCCGGACATAGACGTTGAGGTCAACGTCGATTTTACCATTGATGATACGGGAGCGGTGGAATAAAACGAGAAGTTGCCGGGATTCCTGGCCACTATAGGTTTCAGAGAAACATTCCCAGCAGAACTAATGCGCCGATCACGAGTATGATGATGGAGATGGTTCGAAGCAAACAGCCGATGCCCCGCATGATGACGGGGAAGAAAAAGATGACCATTACGATGATAATGATGAGTGTCAGCAGATCCATGTTATGCCCTCCGTTATTTGTTAACGTAATGTGCTACCCATAGTTTAATGGAAGGATCATTAAAAGTCATGATACAAAAGGGGCAGATATACAATAGAAGGTTTGGGTTGCAAACCTTCCTGTGTTCAAGTTCCTGATAGTGCGGGTCGCTTATGTGATTTCTTCTTCGTTTTCCCTCACGAGTACGATTTTTCCGCGCGTTCGATTTGATTCACTGTCGAGGTGGGCTTGTTTTGCTCCATCTACTGTCATAGGGCGTGTATGAGAGATCACGGGATGGATTTGATTTTGATCGATAAACGTCCGCAACTGTGCTATATTCTTTTTGGTCGGTTGCATGAACATGTTGTTGGCATGGATGCGTTTCTTTTCTTCGTTTTTGCTTACAGCATCATTCTGACTGGCGCCGCCGGCGATGCTTACTGTGGAAGCGCCGGTTTTCAAGTAGGGCAGCGCCTCTGCATAGGCAGATCCGCCGACTGTATCAAAAAGCACATCGAACTCGCCGTCAGGTTCCTCTTGTTGATCATAGGCAATAACGGTATCGGCTCCTCTGGCCTTGACGAATGCACGGTTTTTCTCACTGGAAGTCGTCGTCACATGAGCGCCAAGTGCTTTGGCTATTTGAATGCCGATGGTGCCGACTCCGCCGCTGCCGCCAAGAAAAAGCAATCTTTGTCCAGACTTTAGTTCGGCAATTTCCATTAAAGCCTCGATAACGGTTAAGCCTACGAGTGGCAAGGATGCCGCCTCTGCAAAGGAAAGATTCTCAGGTTTCGGCTGCACCAACGCTTCTTCCACAATGATTTCTTCTGCATACGTTCCATACTCGGTTAATTCCGGCCTGAAAAAAACCGCATCTCCGACTTGAAAAGCGTCCACGGACTTCCCGGCTTCTTTGATCACACCTGCGCCATCCCAGCCAAGGGTGAGCGGGGGATCAAAGGGGAGTGCCTCTTTCAAATAACCTTCGCGCAACTTCCAATCAATAGGATTCACGCCACTGGCGCGAAGGGAAATACGTACTTCGTTGGCGTTGATTTCTCGATCTGGCAAATCAACGATGGTTAATTCACGATGATCTCCATAATGATTAATTCCGATTCCTTTCATCTCCTATAACCTCCTTCATAGAAATACATTTCCCCGAAGATGCAAAAATAACACATAGTAAAGACATCCATGGTGTGCATGTGGTATATTCGAAGCATCTTAAAAAGAAGGAATGTAGGTCTGTGTGGCGAAGTATTACGATCCTTTTATTGATTTCTATTTCTGCAACCGTGATGTTTACCTTGATCGCGATTAGCGCGAATCAACATACAGCTTCTGTCATTGATGCTGTGATTAGTAACTGGTTTGCTGGTGCCGAATATGACCTTTCCGAAGTTATGTCGTGGATCTCTTTTCTCGGTTCCGGTGAAGTGCTCATGATTTTCACTGCTCTTTTAATGCTATGGCTAGGTTTAAAAAAGAAGGCTTATGCTCAAAGCCTTTTTGTTGCAGCAGTAATGGGCGGAGGCGTTTTGTTAAATCTAGCTTTGAAATTTTTGTTTCAGCGCGGACGCCCGGAGGACAGCAGTTATTTTGAGATTTTTGGTTATACGTTTGAATGGGTTTCGTATAGTTTTCCGAGTGGCCATGCAATGCGAGCTTTTTTATTTTGGGCATTGATCATTTATTTGATCTGGCTATATGTTCGTCAAACTCGCGCGAAAATCATCTTCTCGCTGCTGTTTGTTTTATTGACTTTGTTCATAGGCAGCAGTCGTGTGATGTTGGACGCGCACTTTCCAACGGATATTCTCGCCGCCTTTGCGATTTCGCTGGCATGGTTCACCCTCTGTCTCGCTGGTTTTCAGATCTTTTATGATAAACGTTTGCGAAAAGAACGAGGCAATCGCTTGAAGGAGAGCGAAAATTTATACGGACGAAGCTAATCCCGGTCCTGCAATGGCCGGGATTTTATGTTTGGGGAAATAGGTCACCGCAGTTATAGATTGGAGCTCCCGCCTATAGCTGGTTATCTCCTAAAGGTTGGAGTAAACTTGTTTGTGTATCAAATGCTTTTCGCGGGGAGGTGGCGAGCCTCCTCGTGCTGTCGCACTTCGGGCTCACTTAAGCTTTTCCTCCCGCGATAGTTCCTTCGCAAATTTAGTTTAGCTCTGCATTAAGACAGACCGACAATGTTTCCTTCTTCATTGATATCAATTTTTTCGGCTGCAGGTTGTTTGGGGAGGCCGGGCATGGTCATGATGGATCCCGTTAGAACGACAATAAAGCCTGCACCTGCGGATATGCTTACGCCTCTGATCGTAAGATCAAAATCAGTGGGGCGGCCTGTTTTCGTTTTATCATCGGAAAAGGAATATTGTGTTTTCGCCATACAAACAGGGAAGTCGCCAAATCCCAGTGATTCAAGCCTGGCAATTTCTTTTTCGACGGATGCTGTAAGCGAAATCCCGTTACCGCCATATACTTTTTGGACTAATTTTTCTATTTTGAGCGTAATGGGGTCATTTAAGTCATAGGCGTATGCGGGCTGGCTTTTTTGCTCCGTCAATTGAACAACTTCTTTTGCGAATGCTTCTCCGCCTGCGCCCCCATGGGCCCAAACATCGGAAAGCACGACGTTTACGCCTAATTCCTTACACTTGTCTTCAATTAATTGAAGTTCCGCATTTGTATCGGTCGGCAATTTATTAATCGCAACAACCGCGGGCAGGCCAAAGACGGTTTGGATATTTTCCAGATGTTTCAATAGATTTGGCAATCCTTTTTCAAGGGCGTTCAGATTTTCTTCCGCTAATTCATTTTTTGAAACGCCTCCATGCATCTTTAATGCTCTGACCGTTGCGACGACAACAGATGCTGAAGGTTTTATATCCGCATAACGGGCTTTGATGTCCATAAATTTTTCTGCTCCTAAATCTGCGCCAAATCCGGCTTCAGTGACAACATAATCAGCAGATTTTAACGCTAATTTTGTCGCGGCAACACTGTTACACCCATGGGCGATATTTGCAAAAGGTCCGCCGTGAACAAAAGCCGGCGTATGTTCAAGGGTTTGGACAAGGTTGGGCTTAATGGCATCCTTGAGCAATGTTGCCATCGCTCCTTGCGCCCGGAGTTCGCCTGCAGTGACAGGATGATCGTCGTATGTATAGCCAATGATAATATTTTTGAGTTTTTCTTTTAGCTCGTCGATATCATTGGATAGACAAAAAATCGCCATAATTTCGGATGCCACAGTGATGTGAAAGCCGTCTTCCCGCGGAACGCCGTTTGTTTTTCCGTTTAATCCATTGACGATGGAACGAAGTTGGCGGTCGTTCATATCAACGGCACGTTTCCAGGCAATTTTACGAGGGTCGATACTTAATTCATTCCCATGATGGATATGGTTGTCAACCATAGCAGCCAATAGGTTGTTTGCGGCGCTGATGGCATGGAAATCTCCCGTGAAGTGAAGATTAATGTCTTCCATTGGAACGACTTGCGCGTATCCTCCGCCTGCTGCTCCGCCTTTCATTCCAAAGACCGGGCCTAATGAAGGTTCCCTCAACGCGATTGCCGTGTTTTTTCCTATTTTTTGAAGGGCATCTCCCAATCCGGCTACGGTCGTTGTTTTCCCTTCCCCGGCCGGTGTCGGTGTAATCGCGCTCACAAGAATTAATTTTCCGTCTTTTTTACCTGCTACGTTTTCCATTTTGTTTATATCCACTTTTGCTTTGTAATCCCCGTATAATTCAAGCGCATGTCGTTTAATGCCTATTTTTTTGCCAACTTCTTCGATCGGTAGCATGTCAGTTTCTCGTGCGATTTCGACATCTGATTTATTGCCCATTTTTACCCCCCTAAACTTCTTAATTACAGTATACTAATGTTGGCAGCAGTTGTAATGATTTATAATAGAAAAAATTGAAAGAAATGGGAGCGTGATAAGAGTAACGTGACCTTTGAGGCTGAAATTGCTAGGGCAGCATGGGATAATTAAGATAGAAAAGTTTAATGCGGAGTTGAAATTGATGATGAATACGTGGTTTATGGTCGCTTCCGATACAGTTGCCCCTTTCCGTTGGGAACATATTTTAGCTAGCCAGAGGACTATCTTTTGGGAGGTGCGAAAATTGCCCCGCAACTTTAGAATGGCATGGGACGGGGACTTAATTTTATGTTACCGCAGTGGCAGCGAAAAGAGGGGATTGGTCGGTTTGGCAGAGGTGGAAGAAGGTTTTAATGACGATGGCATCACTATTAGAGGGCGCTGTGAATTTCAACAGATGATTCACTATGATGAATTTAAACATCTTGGGACTTATCGAAGTACCGAAGCGGGGCGCTTGCGAAATCGGGGAACACTCTTTCATGTTCACGACGCGTTCGTGCAGTGGATTATAAAAAGGCTGGAAGAAGCGGGAGACACTACATCGGCGGCTTGGTGTCAGCACCTGGGAAGCAGGGGCTGGGACGGATGATTAGTAAAAAAGTTGATCCATAATCTTGAAGGAGCGAGCATGAGTCCCGACCCGCGAAGTCCCGCTCCGGTTTGGTCGCCATGAAGCGTACATGAAGCCCGAACCACTACCAGCTTCCGCCAATTGTTTTCCTCCCTTATTCAGCCCCCTTCTTCATGAATGCTCTCCAGCCGTTGGTCGGAAGGGAGGAAGATGGTGAGAATGCCAAGTAGGGGGAGGGCGCCGATGAAAATCATCGTATTGGTTATACCTGCTATATCCATTAAGGCGCCGAGACCGATGGAACCGACAGCGCCAATTCCGAATGCCAACCCTACGATCAGCCCTGAAGCCATGCCTATGCTGCCCGGGAATAAATCCTGAGCGTAGATGACGGAAACGGCAAAGCTGGAAATAAGAATAAAACCGACAAGTGCCAATAACGGATACAGCAAAAATGATGGAACAAACGGGAGAAACATCGTAAGTGGCGCTGCTCCCAAAAAGGACATCATGATCACATTCCGTTTGCCTAATCGGTCAGCAAGCGGGCCGCCGCAAAAAGTTCCAACTGCACCTGCAGCCAAAAAAATAAAGAGATAAATCTGCGCTTCTTGAATAGTTAATCCATAATTTTCAATTAAATGAAAGGCGTAAAAGTTGGTCATGCCGGCTTGAAACCATGAACGGGCGAAAACGAGAAACACAAGCAGAATAATGGAAAAAATCAACAATTTGCGCGCTGGGTGCTTCGTTTTTGGTTGTTCGTGAGCTATTTTTTTAATTTTTTTGGCCGTCACCGGTTTTTGTCTGGCATACCAACGGGCAATGTAGAACAATAATCCAATCGCTACAGCAGCTACAATCGTGAACCAAAGGGCTCCGATCTGGCCGAGCGGGACGAGAAGGAGGGCGGTAATGACCGGTGCCAACGCCTGCCCGCCATTTCCGCCAACTTGATAAATCGATTGCGCGAGTCCGCGGCGCCCGCCCGCCGCCATATTCGCGACACGGGAGCCTTCGGGATGAAAAGTGGCCGATCCGATGCCAATCAATATAGCGGAAACGACAAGAAACCAAAACGAGGGCGCGAGCGCAAGGCCGAAGACACCGACAAACGTAAACATAAGGCCAATCGGCAGTGCATATGGGGAAGGCCTTTGATCGGTATACCAGCCGACAATCGGTTGCGCGAGGGAGGCGGTTACATTCAGAGCAAAAGCAACAATCCCTAACTGTGTAAATGTTAATCCCATCGAGCTTTCCAGTATGGGAAACATCGCGGGAACAACTGCCTGAATCGAATCATTTAACAAATGTACAAAACCAATCACGATGAGAATGCGATACATCGTTGGTTCAGGGAGCGATGATCGGTCCCCGCTCGTGTTCATTTTCATATCGATCACCATTTAATGATTTAAGACGCAATATTCTTTATATCATGGCATAGGAATGGAGGGAATACAAATATTGTGAAAGAGAGGTGTTCAATGGCAAAATAAAGAAGTAATGAATTGACTTTAAGCCTAAAACATGTAATTTTAGTAATAGTATTAGAAATCATCCATGTATTTAACAAGAGAAATGAGGTGGATAAGCATGGATAATGAAAATTCGGTGAATCAAACGGCTGTCGATCACAAACCGGCGAATAGTGGCATGGCAACTGCTGCTTTCATATTGGGACTTGTCAACTTAATTTTTTGGTTAGTTCCATTTTTTGGGTTTCCGATTGGCGTTGTAGCGATCATTTTGGGGGCGCTCAGTCTAAAAGCCGCTAATCGATGGGCGGCTATTACAGGCATCGTGGTTGGGGCAATTACACTTATCCTAACGTTAATTAACGCAGTTCTTGGCGCGTTGATGTTTATGTAAAAAAATCAGTGATTCAGGTGTTCCCATCGTTTGTGGTGGGAATTTTCTTCGACTGAAAAATGGAAACGAGAGGAGATGCGAAAATTGGATCAAGATAGACACATTGAAATCCGCAAATTAACGATTCCGAGTGTGATGAAGGCGACGATCTATTTTTTGGCAATCCCTATTGCTTTGTTCGGTATTTTTACGATTTTAGGGTCCATATTTATACTGATTGCGGAAGGTCTCGTGGGGCTAATGGGTTTACCTATTTTCCTGCTTGGCGTCGGTTTGTATGGAGGGATTTATCTTGGGATCACGGCGCTTATTACGCTCATCTATAATTTGTTCGCGGGTAAGTTTGGCGGAGTGGTCATAAAGATTCGTGACATAGAAGCGTGAAGGTGCACAATAACACTCTCATCTCATCGATGGGAGCGTTTTATTTTTTTATATAAATTCACGCTTTTCATAATAGTAGTATGTTATGATGATGGCACATTAAGAAAAGACCTGCGGTAATATGTCAAGTTCAAAATCACAGTAAATGAAGTTGTCAAAGGACATTTAGGCGAAAAAAGCGCGCACTGAACAACACCAGTAATAAAATGTAAAATACTGGTAAAATGAAAGGCTAGCCCTCAGCCGATGTCGGTCAGAGGTTCACGCCCCTTTCTGGCGTAAAGAGTTGGTTTTTGCGTAGCAGCGCATCCACCAATCGCACGAGTTTTCTTGCCGTGAGCACGAGTGCACGTTTGTGTTGATGTTTCGGGACTTCTTGATACTTCTTCTGATAAAAGACTTGGTATTCCGGAATTTGCCTTCGTACCGAGTTGGCGGCTTCAACGAGGTAATAACGCAAATAATGGTTCCCTTGACGTGTCAGTGAAGTATCTTCGGCGGTAAACCGCCCGGACTGGTGTTTTCGCCAGTACAGTCCCGCATATTTAGCTATTTTTGTTTCATCGGGAAACCGGTCAATCTGACCGAGTTCGGCAATGATGCCTGCGGCGAAGACCGGACCAATGCCCGGGATTGATTCCAGCGTCTGCGTCAGTCCTTTCATGATTCGAGTAATGGACTGATCGATCGCCTTGATTTGCTTTTGGAAGGAACGAATGAGCTCAATGGACGTTCCTAAAAGTACATCGATGGAATCTTCGACCACTTTGTCCAATCGGTACGATGAACGGACGGCTTTCTGGATGGATGCGGCGACAGCTTCCGGATCGGGAAAACGATTTCTCCCTTTCTCTTGAAGAAACCGAGCCAGGTCCTCAAGCGGAAGCTGGGCAAGTTCATCCAGGCTGTATTTTTCAAGAAAGAGTTCCATCATAGCATGGCCAAACACCGATGAATCCACTTCTTTGGAAAAGGTGTTGCATTTATACTCCAAGTGCTGCAAGAAGTGTTGTTTCTCTTTCGTCATCGCTTTGGTCAAGTGATAACGCGAACGTGTCAACTGCTGGAGAGCCACGTATTGGCTTTCTTTGACAACGGACATCTGATTGCGCCCGAAACGCATATAATCGGCGATCACAAAGGCGTCAATCTCATCGGTCTTGTTCATGTCTGCGAAGCTCTTTTTAAAGTTGGCGATCTGCTTCGGATTGATCACAAAGACTTGGGCGCCATAGGGTTTTAAATCATCGTCATCATGCAAGAACATGGATGGATGAAAACTGTAGACGGATGTGGACTCCAGACCGATCTTTAGGATGTCAACCTCTGTATCGGCCAAGAGCTCGAGCAACCGTTCTTTGAGCACCTGGGCACCCGGCCAGTCATTGGAAACCGTAAAAACCGAAAGCTGATCACCTTCTTGATCAAGCACACACACTTTCATATCAAACGAGCTAACGTCAAGCCCGACAAACATTCGCATGGGGGGATTCCTCCTTTCATTGTAGAATCATTCGGTCGTTCTTTGGACGCCTCGAGATATCTCTAGTGTGAACGCCGATCATCAACCTCGTGTATCAGAACTCCATCGGCATTGAAAGCCGCCCCAGGGGCTGCTTCCCCTGAGTTCAAGAGGCCGAGGGCTCAGCCTGCGAGTAGGAAGTGCCGCACGTACACTGAGAGACAGTCTTTAGTTGTGGTCGAACCACAGGAGAGAAAAGAATTGTCCCAAATGATCCTATGATCATTATCTAGAAATATCTAGAGACATCCAAGGAAAAACCATATGAATCTACAAAATATCTTGTGGAATTTGCCCAAGATTTGAAGGGCTTAAACTTACTATACGAGGAGTGCATAGAATGCTAGCATCCCTTACACCATTGGACTGGAAACGTAGAGCAATTAAGTATTATCCGGAAAAAACAGCAGTAATTGATGGAGAAAAACATTTTACTTACAAGGAATTCGGGGAACGAACCGACCGGCTTGCTATCGCACTCGATGAAGCGGGCGTCCAAAAAGGCGATCATATAGCGGTGATGATTCCGAACACCCATTACATGCTCGAGAGTTTTTACGGCATTTGTCAGCTTGGCGCGGCAATGGTCCCCCTGAACTACCGGCTATCAGCGGAAGATTTAGAATATATTATTAATCACAGCGATGCGAAGATGCTGATTGTTGATGAAGAATTCACCGGTCCGATCGAGGAAATTAGGGAAAAGCTATCATTGGAAAAAATCATTATCGTCTCTGTGGAAGGGCATGAAACGACATTAAAAGGGATCGATTATGAAGAATTTATCATGAGCGTACCGGAGGATACTGCTCCACCTGAGGTTGAAATCGATGAAAACCAACTGCTCACGTTAAATTACACAAGCGGGACGACGTCCAAACCAAAAGGTGTCATGCTTACCCATCGCGCGAACTATTTGAATGCCGCCAATTTCATGTATCATCTTGGTGTGGACCGCGATGATGTCTATCTTCACACGCTCCCGATGTTTCACGCCAATGGCTGGGGCGGAGTATGGGCGATTACAGCAGCGGGCGCTACCCACGTGTGTTTGCGGAAGGTAGATCCCCCGCACATCCTTGATTTGTTTGAAGATAAAAACATCTCTTTGCTTTGCGGGGCGCCGACGGTTATCAACATGCTGATTAACGATCCGAAGGCCAAGGAAACCGAGATCACGACGCAGCCTCGAATGGCAACCGCAGGAGCACCTCCGGCGGCAGCTCTCATTAAAAAAGCCCAGGATATTTTGGGGTTAAATATGATTCATGTATACGGTTTAACGGAAACATCTCCTTTCATCCTTTATTGTGAATGGAAAAAAGAATTCGATGACAAACCGGCTGATGAACAAGCGGTGATAAAAGCCAGGCAGGGGATTGAGCTTGCGTTTAACGGAGAGACGAAAGTGGTTCATGAGAACGGAGAAGAAGTAAGTTGGGACGGGGATGAATTGGGAGAGATCGTCACCCGCGGAAATGTTGTCATGGAAGGATACTACAAAGATCCGGAAAAGACGGCGGAAGCGATACGCGATGGTTGGTATCATACCGGTGATTTAGCCGTCACGCATCCGGATGGTTATATTGAAATCCGTGACCGGGCCAAAGACTTGATTATTTCCGGCGGGGAAAATATTTCGTCAACTGAGGTTGAAGGCTTGTTATTTAAACATCCGGATGTCATGGATGCGGCAGTGATCGCGATTCCGGACGAAAAATGGGGCGAAATCCCGAAAGCGGTCATCGTGTTGTATGAGAATGCTAAAACAACTGAAGATGACATTATCCAATTTTGCCGTTCCAACATTGCCCGCTTTAAAGCACCGAAAATCGTAGAGTTCGTGGAAAGCTTGCCGAAAACGGCAACAGGCAAACTGCAAAAGTTCCGTCTAAGAGAAGAACATTGGCAAGGGGCTAAGAAAGTGAATTAAGGTCGAGTAGCCTTTTCCCGAACAGGGAGAAGGCTCATTTTTTCATGAAGAGTTTGATTGATTTGAGGATGACGTTGTCACTGCGATGGCAGCAATCACACTGATTTCAATGGCTTGTATGGTATCTTTTACCGCTTTGGAAACGGGGAGATTTTTATTGACATGCTTCAGTTGTTTTTGAGCAGCTCGTGCGTCTTTGCCATTCGGGTAAACGATCGAGAGTAACTTTGCGGCATCTACCAACGATAGGAGAACAATCTGTCGTTCCTCTTCTTGATTTGGGTGAAGCCTCCATAAAAAAAGTGTAATGCCGTTCTTCACTTTTTTATCCAAAAAGATGATGATGAAGACAGATATTGGTACCAAGAGCAGGATGTGGGCAATCGAGTGTCGGATCCTGCATACATGAATTTATGATTGGAAACGCCGTAGAAACTCACCAGATCGTTCATCACGAGAGTAACATCTCATTAAGCGGGTAAAATATACTTATCATTAATTTGAGGGTTGGACGAAATATTCAGCTGAGGATCTTAAGCAGTAAGGTTGTTAAAATTTTGATTAGGGAGGTTCCCTAAAAATGAAACGAGTTCTGGCGTGTGCTTTATTATGCCTATGTTTTATATTGACGGCTTGCCAAATGGGTGCTTCTAATGCCGAGGATGATGCGGAGTATCATATTCGCGCCTCACATGCTGTCGCACAAGACCAATCGACCCATCTCGCATTAGAACAGTTTAAGGAAACGATTGAAGACGAATCTGATGAGCGTATTCGTGTTGATATTTACCCGGCCGGCCAGCTGTATGCGTCCGAACGTTCGTCCATTGAAGCCGTTCAACAAGGCAATGTGGAAATGACTGTTACCGCATCTGCTCCTTTAGCCGGTTTCGATAGCAGCTTTCTTGCGATTGACCTTCCGTTTTTGTTCGATAGCCATGAAGAAGCATATGAAGCGTTGGATGGGGAGTTTGGACAAACGCTGTTGGAGCGGTTGCCAGACATTGGGCTCCAAGGTCTTACTTTTGCGGAGACAGGGATGCGCCACCTCCAAAATAATGAGGGTCCAATTGAGTCTCCGGAGGATATGCAACCCCTAAATATCCGTGCAATGGAAAATGAGGTGCATCTTGAAATGTTTCGGGCGATGGGGGCAAACTCGCAACCTTATCCTTTTGGAGAGCTTTATTCAGCCTTGCAACAAAACGTGATGAACGCGATGGAAGGGCCTTACAATCTTGTCTATACGAGTAGCTTACATGAAGTTCAAGACTATCTAACGATTAGCGCTCACAGTTATACACCGACGATCGTTTTTATGAATGATGATTTTTATATGGATCTACCCGAGGACCTTAGAGCAATTGTAGATGATGCGGCTGACGATTATCGAGATGAGCAAAGAGTTATGGCTCGCGAACAAGATGAAGAAGCTTTTGAAGTATTGGAAGAGCACATGGAAATTAATGAATGGTCGGAAGAAGAGAGACAAGTCTTTATCGATCAAACTGCTTATTTATATGAAGCGTTTGAAGATGAGATTGATTCGGAAATCATGGAATTGATCGAGCCCTATCGGAATGACTAATATGGGAGATGGATGTTATGAAATGGAGAAAGCTCATTGATGAGCGCTTGGAAGAAATATTAATGGTTGCAACGATGGCCATCATGGTTCTCCTCATTCTCTACCAAGTGTTAGCGAGAAATTTTTTTGGACAATCGCTTGTGTGGGGTGAAGAAGTTGCGGTTTTTCTACATATATGGCAAATATGGATCGGTGCAAGCCTTGGTATTCGATACAGCGAACACGTCAAAATCAGCTTGCTCACGGATAGGCTTAACGGAAAAGCAAGGTTTACGGTCGACTTATTGGCGCTCCTCAGTTTCTTTATTATGGCTGTATTTTTGGCCGGGGTTGGCGTGCAATTTGTTGTCGCGATTTTTGAGAGTGGCCAGCGTGCACCAACGATTGATATATCCATGGGTGTCCCATATCTCGCGATCCCGATTGCCGGGATCTTAATGACGATTCGATTGATTCAACAAATGCATCTCCTATTTAAAAACCGTGAAAAAGAGGTGAAACAGTCATGACCATTGCAATGTTAGTCATCAGTTTTTTTGTTTTTCTCTTTATCGGTGTTCCGATCGCGGTTTCATTAGGGTTATCAGCGTTAATTACCATTGTGTTCGCTACCGACCTCAATACGTCTATTATCGTTCAACAAGGATTTAATTCGCTCAATTCATTTCCGCTTATGGCGATCCCATTTTTCATCTTGGCAGGGGTGTTGATGGGAAAAGGCGGTGTTTCCAGCCGCTTGTTGGATTTGGCACGTGCATTAGTCGGTTTTTTGGCCGGTGGGCTTGCGATGGTGACGGTGACAGCCAGTATGTTTTTTTCGGCCATCTCTGGGTCAGGTCCTGCAGCTGTTGCCGCGATTGGTTCTTTTATGATCCCATCAATGAAGAAGAATAATTACGGCCATGGTTTTGCCGCCGCTATCACAGCGTCGTCTGGATCCATGGGTGTACTCATCCCGCCAAGTATTCCGTTCGTTATGTACGGGATTACCGGCAGTGTTTCCATCGGAGCTTTATTTCTCGCGGGGATTATACCGGGCATTATGGTCGGGGTAAGCTTGATGATCCTCGCTTATGTGATATCCAAGAAGGAAAATTACGCGGGGACGGGTGAGGTTCCGACGTTAAAAGATGTCTCTAAAGCGTTTTGGAACGCAAAATGGGCACTCCTCGTGCCTGTCATCATACTTGGAGGGATTTACGGCGGTTTCTTTTCGCCAACGGAATCTGCCGCAGTGGCAGCTGCCTATGCTTTCCTTATCGGTGCGTTTGTATATAGAGAATTGAAATGGAAGGATATATACGACTCATTTGCTGAAGCAGCACTGATTAACGCAACGACCGTTATCATCATTGGGTTTTCGATTTCATTCGCTTATGTATTGACCATTGAGCAGATCCCGGTGACGATTGCTGATTTTATAACGGGAATTTCTGAAAGCCCGTTTGTTATTCTGCTCATTATGTTAGTTGTTCTCCTTATCGTCGGTATGTTCATCGATACAATATCCGCGATTGTCGTTTTAACACCCATATTATTGCCGATCGCGACTGAAGTTGGCGTGGATCCGATACACTTCGGTGTTGTCATGGTCTTAAGTTTGGCTATTGGATTCGTAACACCACCACTAGGTGTAAACTTGTTCGTGGCAAGTGGTGTAGGAAACGTACATTTTGAAAGTATTGTAAGAGCTGCTATCCCGATGATTATCGTCATGATCCTTTGTCTCGTATTAGTCGCTGGCATCCCGGCGCTTTCCATGTTCCTTCCGGAAATATTCGAATAAAGGCTGAATCGCTTCTTCGACAATCCACTCAATCGTATTTTCTTTGGAGGTGCGTCGACGTTTATTCACCGGCATACATGGACATTGCCCTTAGTCTGAAAAATAGCGACAAAAAAGGAAGTCGATCAAGCTAAACTATGATAGAATAGAAGAACAATAGAACAAAATTCTCAGGGGTAGCGTTCACCTCGTTAACCTTCGTGTCTGTGGCCGTTCGTTGCTAACGGACAGAGGGGAGGTGATCCTCTATTACTGTTTTTGAAGCCTTGATGCTTTGTGTAGCTGTGTCTACACTTGTGTATTATGTAGCGTCAGATGCTAACAAAAAACGAAAGTAGCTACCCCTGAGATCCCAACCTCTGGGTAACTACTTCATGCTAAAAGCGTGAACGCTTATCCCTGAAGGATACGTTCTGTTGTAATGAAAGACCGTCGGTGTTAGCAGCACCTTCGGTCTTTTTTAGCCTATGTGTTTCTTATTTACAGTATACATAAATGTGCTTCTGATGGCAAGTTAGTGGCTTTGGATTTTCGGTATTTCCCTTCCGCCGCTATTTCAACTCAATCCCATATCCGGTTGTTTGCTGAATCGCTTCTTCGACTAGCTTTGCTTCTTCCGGTCCGGATCGGGTTTTTCTTCAGCTCCCATAACGAGGGGATACGTGTGACCGCTTCTTTTATAATTTCATTTTGTGTTGGGTTTTCTGCATATGTGACGGGGAAACCGGGCGATATGAAAGTTCCTCCAGATCGATTTCATGCCGTTTGGCCACTTCCGGTGAAATGAAGTGAACTTCCAAAACGATGTCGTTGCCCTGTCCTTTGAAGCTGATTTTATATAATGAAACATCGCAATCCTCTGTTCATTGTATTGTTTCTTCTCTGGCTTCATTATTTTCCATTTGCACGCTGCGATCCGTGACATCAAAGCGTTTTTTTGGTTGAGAGTGATTGGCTGTAGTTGAATTGCGATCGCTTTGACATTGTTATTTTCAGGGATGGTTGCTCGAACGTTTTTTCTGGAAAATGGATGGAGAAACTTTCGGGCACAGTTTCCCAGCCTGTTTTGTCGTTGATCGATGTTGTCATTTGCTGTTTTTGTTCATCGGTGTAAGCATCGGGGAAAGCAAAGGAAAGTGGCAGTTTTTCTCCTGATTGATCGGCCCAGCGGGTCGTCATGGCTTAAGAATTTGATAGATTCGATGATGACATAGATGCGGCTCCTTTCGATGTAAATCAATCCTACCTTTGGACACCTTCCTCGTTTTGGGGCGTAATTGTGTCCGAGCTAACCTTGCCTTCGGACAATTTATACTGTCTGAATCACAACACTGTCCAAGCTCTGTATGTATTCGGACAGTATCCCAGTATTTCCGCTTAACATTGTCCGAACCGGGGCTCTATCTATCATAAAAGTATGAGGATTTATAAATGTCACAAAACGTACTCACTAAAGTCACAAAATATCCATTAAAAATTGCTGACTTTTGAACTATACTTAAATTAGATACTAACATTTCATAAAAAGGGTGGGATCATTGTGATAGAAAGCTTGGCAGTAGAAATGATGAATATCACTGGTCCGTTTCTTTTGGTCGCATTCCTTCTGTTGATGGTTGTCATTTATATGCTCCCTACAATTGTCACTTTTGCAAGAGGTTTAGAAAGAAAGAGTTCGATCGCGGCTCTTAATTTACTCACTGGATGGACGCTTGCAGGGTGGATTGTATCCTTTGTTTGGGCGGTAAAAGAAGAGTGAATGAACAATGCTGATGTTTAAAAATGGAGCGGCATGATTTAAAGCCTGCTCCATTTTTGTTTTGGTAGCTGATTTCAAGGCAGTTAGAATAATAGACTTCATCAATAAAAAACCGTTCCTGAAAAGGAAGTCACCGTGTTGAAAAAATCGAAATCGTTACACGAAAAACCCCCGGGAGCTCGCGCTCACCCGGGGTGGTAATTCCTCACACCATCACCTTGCACATATCATTCGTGAACTCTACCGGATCCTCTACCGGCAGGCCTTCAATGAGCAGTGCCTGGTTGTACAGCAGGGTGGTGTACAGTTTCAATTTTTCTTGGTCGTTGTCGTAGGCGTCTTGCAAGGCTTTGAAAACATCATGGTTAACATTGATCTCCAAGACTTTGTCGGCGCTGATTCCTTGGTTGTTCGGCATGCTTTGCAGAACTTTTTCCATCTCGATGGATATTTCACCGTCCGACGACAAGACGACGGGGTGGGATTTCAGTCTTTTTGACGCTTTGACGTCTGTCACCTTGTCGGAGATTGCTTCCTTCATGGCGGCGAATACTTCTTTGTTTTCTTGTTCCTCTTCTTCCGCATTGTCGTCATCGCTTTCAATATCAAGGTCGCTGCTGGAGACGGACTTGAACTCTTTTTCCTTATAGTTCATGAGCATTTTGATCGCAAACTCATCGACTTCTTCGGTGAAATATAGGATTTCGTATCCTTTGTCCGCGACCAATTCGGTTTGCGGAAGTTTGTCGATTTTGTCATAGCTGTCGCCACTCGCGTAGTAGATGTACGTTTGATCTTCAGGCATTCGGGATACATATTCGTCCAACGTAACCAGTTTCTTTTCGGTGGAAGAATAGAACATCAATAAATCTTGCAGATCTTCTTTATTCATGCCGAAATCATTGTAAACGCCGAATTTGAGCTGTCTGCCAAACGCTTTGTAAAACTTCTCATAGGATTCACGGTCGTTTTTGGCCATCGTTTGCAGGTTGCTTTTGATTTTGTTTTTAATGTTCTTGGCGATCGTTTTTAGTTGGCGGTCGTGTTGCAGCATTTCCCTGGAAATATTTAAGGACAAGTCTTCGGAGTCGACCATCCCTTTTACAAAGCCGAAATAATCAGGGAGCAAGTCCGCGCTCTTGTCCATGATGAGCACGCCGCTGGAGTACAGTTCCAGGCCTTTTTCAAAATCGGCGGTGTAATAGTCGGGTGGTGCACTCTCCGGTATAAAAAGAATAGCGTCGTAACGGATCGAACCGTCCACGTTAATATGAATGTGTTTTAATGGTTTGTCGAAGCCGTACCGTTTTTCGGCATAAAAATTCTCGTAATCTTCATCCGTTAGTTCATTTTTATTCATTTTCCATATCGGCACCATGCTGTTGACCGTCTGTTCTTCCTGGTACTCTTCGTATTCATCTTCTTCGTCTTCTTTTGGCTGTTGCACGGTGACGTCCATCTTGATCGGGTAGCGAATGAAATCGGAGTATTTTTTAATCACCGTTTTTAATCCCTGTTCTTCAAGGAAATCATCATAATTTTCTTCTTCGCCATTCTCTTTGATTTTCAAAATAATGTCAGTACCGACCGTTTCTTTTTCATGAGGTTCGATCGAGTAGCCGTCCGTGCCTTCCGATTCCCATTTGTACGCTTCATCGCCGTCCAAGGATTTGCTGATGACTGTGACTTGATCCGCGACCATAAAAGAAGAATAGAAGCCAACGCCAAATTGGCCGATGATGTCATGCCCATCTTCCAACTCGGTTTCATTTTTAAACGCGAGTGAGCCGCTTTTCGCGATGATGCCAAGGTTGTCTTCCATTTCATCTTTCGTCATGCCAATGCCTGTGTCGGTAATTTGCAATGTGCGGTTTTCTTTGTCAGGCGTCACCTTTATGTAGTATTGGTCTTTGTCAAAGGTCAAACTATCATCGGTTAACGCTCGGTAATAAATTTTGTCGATGGCATCACTCGCGTTAGACATCAATTCTCGTAGAAAAACCTCTTTATGCGAATAAATGGAGTTAATCATCAGCTCCAACAATCGTTTCGATTCAGCTTTAAAGGCTGTTTTCGCCATGGTGTATGCTCCTTTCCATTTCAGTTAGCACTCTCGAATGCCGAGTGCTAATCTTATTATTTCGCATAAGCAAATGATTGTCAATAGAGGGGGAGGGCACGCGTCGAAGGCGATGGCTATCAATACAATTTGCTGGAGATCGATTTGGCGATCATTTCTTTATTTTGCTGAGCGTGTTCATATTGTGTCATCGCGATCCCTGTGCAGAGCAAATCGATCACGAAAAGTTGAGACACTTTGGAGACGAGCGATCCACTGTCTAAAGGGTTTTCTTTTGCAGACGTAAGCAGAATAAGATCGGAATATTTGGATAAAGGGGATTTCACATAATTGGTGATGGCAATTACAGTAGCCTGATTTTTCTTAGCTTCTTGAACGGCGTCAACAATGTCTTTTGTACTACCGGTCAAACTAATGGCGATGACCACTGTTTTATCCGTAACAGAAACAGAACGGATGACTTGGTTATGTGGATCGGTCACCACTTCAATGTTTTTTCCTATTCGCATGAGGCGGTTTTTCATATCAAGTCCGGCGATCCCCGAGGAAGAAATCCCGTACACAATCACTTCATCGGCGTTGCTAATTTTGTCGATGCCTTGTTGCAAGGTGTCAGCATCAAGCAATTCATGGGTATCGGCAATGACCTGTGTCATATTGCTTTTTATTTTGTCAATATACGTTTCATTATTGTTCGTTTTTTGTTGAGAGGATAGTTCTTGGGCTAGCGAAAATTTAAAGTCTTGATAACCTTTAAAACCCAGTTTGCGGCAAAATCTTAATACTGTGGCTTCACCAAGATTACATGCAATAGAAATCTCCGTTAAAGATTGATACAACACTTCCTCGAAACGTTCCAAGACATATTGATGCAATTTATGCTCGGATTTTGTGAAGGTGTTTTTGTTTTGCTCCATTAGGATTGTTAATTTTAGCTGCTCCCCGTGGTTATTCATGCACTAATCACCTCTAGGAATAGTTATGGTTAAAATCTTACCCTATTGAACATATACTGTACACATTTTTGGAGTAAATCTCCATAATTAAAAAAATAATTGACATTATATTGTCATATTGGTAAGGTGTATGCAACAAGAAAATGGCACCGCTTTCATAAAAGGATGGAGGATGAACATGAAAGGAATAATTACAGCACTCATCACCCCTTTTCACGAAGATGGAACAATCAATGAAAAAGGGTTAAAAGAAATTGTCCGTTATAACATCGACACCATGAAAGTGAACGGGTTGTATGTAGGAGGCTCTACGAGCGAAAGTTTTCTGATGGATGAAAAACAAAAGCAGCAGCTATTCGCCCTTGTAAAAAAAGAAGCCGGGGAAACTGTTCCATTGATTGCCCAAATCGGGTCGTTGCATGTGGAAGAAGCCGTCCGTCTTGGAAATGAGGCGAAACAATTAGGGTATGATGCCCTATCCGCGATCACACCCTACTACTATAAATTTAGTTTTCAAGAAATTAAAGCCTATTATCAAAGGCTAACCGAAGAAACGAATCACCCAATGATCATTTATTCTAATCCGGCGTTTACGGGTGCGCAATTTTCGGTTGATGATTACGGGGAACTGCTGGCGTTTCCGAATGTTATTGGAGTTAAATATACAGATACCGATCTTGCAAAACTCGCGAAGCTCAAACAAATGCACCCGGATAAAATATTTTTCAGTGGTGCCGATGAAATGTTGTTTCCATTTGCTGTCTCCGGTGCAGACGGTGCGATTGGCAGTACTTACAACCTGATTGGCAAAGAGGCGATACAACTTTATGAAGCGATCCAAGCGTCTGATTTGAAAACAGCAAGGGACGTACAATCACAAATGAACCAAGTCATCGATTATTTGCTGGATGTTGGTGTTTATCAAGGGATTAAACATGTATTTAAACAGAAAGGCTTGGATGCAGGTTTTATGAAATTTCCGTTTCGCGAGTTGACCGAGGAGGAGAAAAAGAACGTCGAAAAAATTCTTGGAATCATTGAAAAATAGACTCACGTGGGAGATAGAAGAACATGACTAATTCATTAATTATTTCTTGTCAAGCACTGCAAGAGGAACCTCTCCATAGTCCATTTATCATGTCGAAAATGGCTTTGGCAGCCGATCTCGGCGGAGCATGCGGGATTCGGGCCAACAGTGTGGCTGATATCAAAGCCATTAAGCAAGAAGTTGACCTTCCTATTATTGGAATTATTAAAGAGGATTACAAAGACAGCGAGGTTGTCATCACACCAACGTTAAAGGAGGTGAAAGCCTTATATAACGAAGGTGTCGATGTTATTGCATTCGATGCCACCGATAGGGTGCGCCCCGGGGACCTTAAGTTTGACGCTTTTGTATCAGCGGTCAAAGAACGCTTTCCCGATCAAAAGTTGATGGCGGATATCTCCACTGTTGCAGAGGCTGTTCACGCTGAAAAATGCGGTGTAGATATGGTTGCAACAACGTTAGTGGGATATACGGAATACTCTAAAGGAGAAAGTCCGTTGGAGGTGTTAAAAGAAACCATCCGACAGACGGCAATACCGGTGATTGCTGAAGGCAATATTGACACACCTGAAAAGGCGAAACACGCGCTGGAACTTGGGGCGAGATCTGTTGTTGTCGGCAGTGCGGTGACACGGCCGAAATGGATTACGGAAAAATTTGTGGACAAAATGGATGAATATCAGAGGGGGTAACTGTAATGAAGAAAAGCTATGTTTTTTCGTTTGCTCTCATGTCCGGGTTGTTGTTAGCGGCTTGTGGGAATGGTGACGCGGGAGATGAAGAGGCTACTGCGGACCAAAACGGAGAGAATGGCAACGGTGAAGATGGAGAAGCGTATGAACTTCAATTCGGGATGCAACCCGGTACGCAGTCCAATGAATATGAAGCCGCAGAATATTTGGCTGATTATGTAGAAGAAGAAAGTGATGGACAGATGACGATCACTCTGTACCCGGATGCTCAGCTTGGAGATGATTTGTCCATGCTCGGGCAATTGCAGGATGGTTCTCTCGATATCACGTTTGCGGAAATTGGACGTTTTGGCGAATGGGTACCACGTGCCGAACTATTAATGGTGCCTTACGTCATTGAAGATTTCGATCATATTGAACGTGTCATTTATGATACGGAATATGGGGATGAGCTGCGTCAAGAGTTGGTTGACGAGCATAGCTTCCGCGTGATGGACACCGGCTACAACGGTACAAGACAGACATCAACCAATACGGAGATCAACGAACTTGCCGACATGGAAGGGTTAAGTATACGAACGCCTGAAGCGCAAACGTTGTTGGATTACGCAGAGTATACAGGCGCCAACCCGACGCCTATGAACTTTGATGAAGTTTATCTTGCTTTGCAGACGAACCAAGTGGATGGTCAGGAAAATCCGCTTTCGGCGATTGAAGCACAGAGTTTTTATGAGGTTCAAGATTACATCGCGATGACGAACCATGTTGTGAACGATAATACCTATGTCGTAAGCGATGTGACTTGGCTGGAGTTGCCCGAAGATCTTCAGCAAATTTTAAGTGATGGCATCACAGAGGCCACTGAACATCACACAGAATTGTTTGTCACTGAAGAAGAGGAATTGCTTGAATTCTTTGAAGAGGAAGGTGTAACCATCACCGAACCGGATTTGGAGGAGTTTGAAGAAGCTGTATCCGAAGTTTATCCCGAGTACTTGGATAAAATTGGCGAAGGCGCTGAAGAGTATATGGATATTATAGATGAAGCGCGGGAGTAATCGATCTGCCATTAAAAGTTGAAATCGGGGAAACTCATTTCCCCGATTTCCAACGACTGTCTGTTGATTTCTAAAAACGTAAAATGCAGGTGGGTCATTATGCTAAAAAAAATCTATGACAACTTTGAGGAAATGGTTGGAAGTGTCTTGTTTGTTGGCATGTTCCTTGTATTGGTAGCGCAAACATCGGCACGGCAAGGACTTGGGACGCCTTTGATGTGGTCTGAAGAATTAAGCAAGTTGTTGTTTATCTATGTGGGTTATTTGGGAGTTGTCGCTTGTATTAAAGAAGATAGTCACGTGTCCATTGATGTATTGGTTAAGAAGCTTCCCGCTAAGGCTCAAAAATGGGTATATACCTTTAACCAGCTGTTAATTCTCGCTGCTCTTGTGCTTATTTTTATTATTAGTATCCCGATTGTTCAAAATCAAGCGCATCTGAATATCGTTACGTTACAAATTTCGTATGTGTATATGTATATTGCTCTACCCATTCTCACGTTATTGATGATTTACCGTCTCCTTGAACGAGTGGTTAAAGAATGGCGGAAAGAGAAGACGAGGGAGGTAGAGTAATGGAGATCGCTATTATTTTTTTCATTTGGATCATTTTGCTGTTCCTGAGTGTTCCGGTGGGTTTTTCTTTGATTATCGCGGGGCTTTTGTATTTCATCATCGGTGATTGGAATCTTGTATATTCTTCCGGAGCTCAGTTAATCGATGGCATCGATAACTTTACTTTATTGGCGATTCCGTTCTTCATATTCACGGGAATGTTGATGAATTCTTCCGGAATCACTGATCGCATTTTTGATTTTGCCTTATCGCTTGTTGGGCACATCAACGGGGGAATGGGACACGTGAACGTCACAGCAAGCTTAATGTTTTCCGGGATGTCGGGTTCCTCCCTTGCGGATGCCGGAGGGTTAGGGCAGCTGGAAATCAGAACAATGCGCAGAGCCGGTTATGACGACGACTATAATGGTGGATTGACGGCCGCTTCTGCTATCTTGAGCGGGATTATTCCGCCAAGTCTTAATATGATCATTTACGCGGCGATCGCGAACGTATCCGTCGCTTCCATGTTTATTGCCGGCCTCGTTCCAGGCCTTCTCGTGGCATTATCATTATATGTGGCCGCCTATTTATTGGCTAAAAGACGAGGGTACACGGTGTTCGAAAGAGCTACTCTAAAAGCGATCGGCAAAGACTTTTTGAGAGCATTTTGGGCATCGTTGACGCCTATCATTATTATCGGCGGGATATTTTCCGGCTATTTCACCCCGACGGAAGCGGCTGTAGTCAGCTCTGCTTATGCGTTATTCTTGGGTTTTGTTGTCTATCGAGAACTCAACTTAAAAAAGTTGTACGTGACCATTGCAGATTCCATGAAGCTTACCGGGGTCGTTGTATTAATGCTTGCGGCTGTAGAGTTTTTTGGACAGTTCATAGCGAGAGAGCAAGTGCCTATCCTAGTAGCCGATTTTTTCCTTGGTGCGACGGAAAATCCTATCGTGCTACTACTATTAATCGCTCTGTTGTTGCTTATCCTCGGAACGTTTATTGAAGCATTGGCCCTGCTTGTGCTTGTTGTTCCCGTTCTCATCCCGGTAGTCACAAGCGTAGGGATCGATCCCATCTTTTTTGGCGTGTTCGTGATTCTGTGTTTGATGATTGGTATTTTAACTCCGCCGATGGG
This sequence comes from Salicibibacter halophilus, assembly GCF_006740705.1. GTDB lineage: Bacteria > Bacillota > Bacilli > Bacillales > Marinococcaceae > Salicibibacter > Salicibibacter halophilus. The sequence continues at coordinate 3,064,297 of NZ_CP035485.1, forward strand.
GATGGCATTATTTGTCGTATCTCGTGTTGGGGATATTCCGGTCGGTACGATGTATAGAGGGGTGCTACCGTTTTTGCTTCCACTTTTCGTCGTATTGATTATTTTAATCTTTGTTCCGGAAATTTCTATTTTCTTGGTAGACATACTGAATTAAACAGTGGAATGGAGGGACAAAAGTGATTTTCGGTGCTTTTGACATAGGCGGTACGAGTATAAAATATGGAATTTTGGATGAACAAGGGAAACTTGTATATCAATCACAAACCGCAACATCCGCGAGTGAAGGAGGGAAAAGGGTCCTTGCGCAGGTGAAGGAAATTGCCCAAAGCTTGCAGGTTGACTACGCGTTGGAGGGGATCGCGGTTAGCACAGCCGGACAAGTAAATAACCTCGAAGGAACTATTGTACATGCCACGGAATCTATTCCGGGCTATACCGGTGTAAATGTAAAAAAAGAGCTTGAAGAAGCGCTCCAATTGCCGGTAGCAGTCGAAAATGATGTGAACAGTGCAGCGCTTGGCGAGTATTGGCGAGGGGCTGCACAGGGAATTCGCCATTTTCTGTGCATGACGCTTGGCACCGGGATCGGGGGTGCGATTGTCATGGATGGGAAAGTGTACACGGGGGCGTCTTTTTCTGCAGGGGAATTTGGTCACATGACGCTTTATCCCGATGGAAAAGATTGTCCTTGCGGGGATAAAGGTTGTTATGAAATGTATGCATCCAGCCAATCCCTGGAGCGAAGGGCTAAAGAATACTTTGGGGGAGGTGGTTCATTGCGAGATTTATTTGTGAAAGCCAAGAACGAAAAGGGGACGGCTGAATATGTAATCGACCAATGGATTTCGGGTGTAGCCTTGGGAATCAAAACACTTGTGCACATATTCAACCCACCCTTGATCGTTATTGGAGGAGGTGTTTCTGAACAAGGGGATTACTTATTGAAGAAATTGAGAAAAAGTGTAAATGCACAAATCATGCCTTCCTTTCAACGTACATTACAGCTAAAGATGGCTCAAAACGGGAATGATGCCAATTTGCAAGGCGCGGTTTATCAGCTCATCACGGCTATTAGGGGAGGTATTCCTTAATTTTGCAGAAAAAGGAGGCGATCATTTGTTAAAAAGAATGATCACGGGGATAGTTGGTGTTGGATTGATCTTTAGTGTCGTGCAAGGGGAAAATCAAGCTTTTGCTTCCGAGAGTAAAGGAACAGGAATAGATGCTATGCCTGATGATGCATATGTTTCAGATCCTGAGAGTATTTTTTATCCAGGTTTTATGGACTCACCCAATTTTAGAATCCCTGCCCTCTATTACACGGAAGATGGTACACTTTTGGGAGGGATTGACCGTCGCATAGGAGGTCCGGAAGATTCCCCGAATGAAATTCATGCAGCTGTACGGAGGAGTCTGGATGAAGGGGAGACATGGGAAGATGAAGGGATTTTAATTAACGACTACCCTGATACTGCTTCGAATATCGATTTGGCTTTTACACAAGATGAGTCTAGCGAAAGAATATTTGCACTTAGCACTGCATTTCCAGATGGAGCCGGTCTCATGGGAGGTTTTGGGGCCAATACGAATAAAGGTACTGGTTTTACAACCATCGGTGGTGAAGATTACATGTTTCTTACCGATGAAGATGAAAATGAGTATACCATTCGGGAAGACGGAGAAGTTTATGATGAAGAGGGAGATTTGACAGATTATTCAGTGGACATGAATAGGGATTTGTATGAAAACGGAGAAAAAGTAGACAACATATTTAGTGAAACATCTCCTTTGAAACCTTTTGAAACTTCCTATCTAGAATTATATTACAGTGATGATGAAGGGGAATCATGGACAGGCCCGATCGATTTGAATGACCAAGTCAAAGACGAGTATATGATGTTTTTAGGAGTAGGTCCAGGTAATGGCATTCAATTAAGCGAAGGGCATAACGAGGGAAGGTTAGTGTTCCCAGTCTACTTCATTAATGACAATGAAAGACAAGCAAGCGCGGTTATTTACAGTGACGATAACGGTGAAACGTGGCATCGCGGAGAATCACCTAATGAAGGAAGAGATGTAGGTGATGGAGAGATGATTAATGAAAATGATTTTACAGAACAATCTCATGAACTTACAGAAGCGCAAGTAGTAGAGATGCCCGATGGTCAGTTAAAGCTTTTTAACCGTAATTACTCAGGTTACGCCCAAATCGCGACCAGTTTTGATGGGGGAGAAACTTGGCAGGAAGAAGTAGAGACCGAAGAAGATTTAGTGGCTCCATACAGTCAAATGTCAGCGATTCGTTATGATGGACAAATTGATGGACAAGAAGCGGTGATTTTTTCAAGTGCCAATCATCCCACTGAGCGTATTAATGGTACTGTTAGAGCAGGGCTTATTGAGGAAGACGGCACTTACGATAGACGGGCATACAAAATATTCGTTTGATTGGCAATATGAGCAGCTTGTCAAACCGGGCCAATATGGTTATTCCAGTTTGACCAATTTGCCTGATGGAGAGCTCGGTCTGTTTTATGAAGGAACAGAAAACACTGAAATGGATTTCATGAAATTCAACAGTGAATTTTTGACATGGATACGTGATAGTGAAAATTTGAAGTCGATTGTGGATTATTTTGAAAAAGAGAACGAGATCCCCGAGGATGAGGCTGCCGAGCATTTGAAAACCCACTTAACAGCGGTGAGCCATTATGAAGAACAGGAAGAAACCGAAAAGGTCGTCGAACATTTGAATGGATTTAAAGAGTTGCTTGAACAGCAAAATAATAATGAGATGATTGAGGAAGCGGCGTATAGCGCGCTTATGAAACAGACGGATCATTTGATTGCTGAGTGGAAATAAAATCATTGAAACAAACACCCGCCTTCATTTCCTGCAGGCGGGTTTCTTATTGATGCCGATCACTTCCCCTTGCTCTTGTATTATAGTAGGTTAGAGAGATAAAATGTAGGTAATATTGAGGTTAGTTGAGGAGATGGAATCCCTGCATGTTTAAAATAAACCAAGATGATTTGCATCCGGATTATATTTTTCAAGGTGTGGCAGACCCTCGGACGTATACGCGCGGCGAAATCTATTATTACAATGACCGCGTGGGACCCGTGTATTTTTTTCAAAATGAAAAAATGACGAAAGCAACGGTCCACGGGACGAGAAGCTACCAGTGCCAAATTACATTTCAACCCAACGGGGATTTGGACAGGTTGAGCTGTTCGTGTCCCGCGTTTGATTCCTATACGGGGTTGTGTAAACATCTCGTCGCGTTTTTGTTGGAGCTTGACGAATTAATGTCCACGGAAGAATATGGAGAGAAATATGGGGCACATCAAGGGCACCAAATGATCAATGCTTTTAAAGAGGCGTTTAAACCTGAACCGCCGGCTGACATCATAGAAAAAGAAATGCTCGACATCCGTTATGAATTGGATTGTCAGATCAATCCGTTTTCCGGTATCGTGCAAGGCATTTCAATACGTCTGCGTGCAGGTGTAAGCCGCCCATATGTTGTGAAGAATATTAAACGGTTTATGGAAGACGTGCAACTGGGGCAAGCCCATTTTTTTACGAAAAAATTTAGCTATCAACCGGAGAAGCACCAAATCGCTGAGCATGATCAGCAAGTGTTCGACCTGTTATGGAAAATAACGAAGAGCGACCCTTCCGGTTATTCGAAGTTTAGCCAAGAACGTGAGCTCGATATCCCCGATTTAATGGTTCCGGATCTGTTCGAGTTGCTGGAAGGCGAAAACGTTCATATTAAATTAGACCAAACGACGGAATCCGTTATGGTGGACTCTTTCCATCCCGACGCACGTCTTGAATTCTTGTTGCAAAAAAGTTCGGAAGAAGAAGCGGTCGAGTTATTTTTAAAGGAAGGGAATACTCTGTTTTTCTCAAAGGATCATCGGCTTGTGCGAAATGGAGATATCCTATACCGATTGACTCCGGAGCAAGCAGCGATTATTCAAAAGCTGTTAAACACGATGGATATGCAGGGAGCAGTTACCCGTTTTTCCTATGAGGACATGGAACCTTTTTGTTCCTATGTGCTGCCGAAGCTAAGAGAAGTTGCAGCTGTTGAAATGGATGAAGCATTAACGGATGTGATCCGGCAGTACCCGTTGAAAGCGAAAATGAAAATTGACTATAGCGAAGACGTGCTTAGCGCGCTTGTGACTTTTCAATATGGGGACATAGAAATCAACCCGTACGGGGAGCAAGCGAACGATAAGGATATGCACGCGATCATTGTACGCGATGTGGAAACAGAGGCAACGATTGAATCGCAGCTTGGCCGAATCCCGTTCACCCAAACGGACGGAAAGCTCACGCTCGATGATGAAGAGGAAATGGCCGTGTTTCTTTTCGAGAAACTGCCCTTTTTGCAGGAATATATTGATATTTACACGACGTCGAAAGTTAGGCAAATGATCGCTCCCCTCGAGAAAAAACCGAGCGTCTCCCTTGAGGCAAACGAGGAAACAAACTGGCTCGATGTTTCGTTTTCTGTAGAAGGCATTCCATCCGAGGAAGTGGAGCAAGTGTTGGCAGCATTGAAAAAGAATCAAACCTATTATCGCCTTCCGAGTGGAACTTTTCTTCACCTTCAGGGAGAGGAGTTTGGGAATGTAAAAAATGCGGTTGACCATTTTGCTCCTGAAAAAGGAACGTTAAAAGAAGAAATGAAGGTCCCTCTTTATCAGGCACTTTCGCTGGAGGATGAAAAAGCCCAGTCGTTTAAGCTGTCCGCTTCCTTGCGTCAATTAATGAATGATGTGAAAAAGCCGGATTTTGTGGAAGTGGACCCTCCCGAGACGATTAACGCCACGCTCAGGGAATACCAATTAACCGGCTTTCGTTGGCTCAAAACGTTATCGCATTTCGGACTCGGCGGGATACTGGCCGATGATATGGGCCTCGGCAAGACGCTTCAAACCATCACGTATTTGCAAGCGTTGGCAGATGAAAATCCGCATCTACGGGCACTTATCATAACCCCGCGAGTTTGAGTTATAATTGGGAAAAAGAATTCCAGCGTTTTGCCCCTGGAATGGATACGGTGGTTATCGCGGGGCCAAAAGCGGAAAGGCAAAAAAGTTGGAACAAAGCGCAAATGCGCAAGTGCTTATTACGTCTTATCCGCTCATTCAACGAGAGGCGGATATTTATCAGTCCGAGCCCTTTGATGTTCTGATTCTGGATGAGGCCCAGGCGATTAAAAACCAAGCGTCAAAAACGGCGCAAGCCGTACGTTCGTTACAAAAGGCCAGCGCGTTTGCCTTGACGGGAACGCCGATTGAAAATCGTCTCGAAGAGCTTTATTCCATTTTTAACACACTTCTACCGGGTGTTTTAGGGACAAAAAAAGCATTTAAGACCTTGGAAAATGAGGAGATTTCCAAACGCGTACGCCCTTTTATATTACGGCGCATGAAAAAAGATGTCCTGACAGAATTGCCGGAAAAGGATGAGCAGGTTCAATACACGAACCTCACCGATGATCAGAAAAAGCTCTATGTGGCTCAGGTCAATCGGTTGGCTAAGGATGTGGATTCGGCGATCGAGGGAGGTCAATTCCAGGAACAGCGGATGCAAATACTTGCCGGTTTAACGAAGCTGCGCCAAATTTGTTGCCATCCGCAACTTGTGTTGCCGGATGAATCCTATAAGTCCGGGAAGTTCGACCGTCTTTTGGAATATGTGGAGGAAGGAATCGCTTCAGGCAGGCGCATGGTCATTTTTTCTCAGTTCACATCGATGCTTTCCATGATCCGCGCGGCTTTCGATGAACGAGGCTGGTTGTACCATTACTTGGACGGCAAAACGCCGGCAAAGGAAAGGCTCGCGCTTACCGAACGTTTTAATGAAGGCGAACACTCTCTCTTTTTAGTTTCGATGAAAGCCGGAGGCACCGGTTTGAATTTAACCGGCGGTGACACCGTTATTCTTTTTGATACGTGGTGGAACCCGGCAGTGGAACAGCAAGCGGCAGACCGCGTTCACCGTTTCGGGCAAGAGAACAACGTTCAAGTGATCAAATTGATCACGTCCGGAACGATCGAAGAAAAAATGCTGGAGATGCAGGAACAAAAGAAAGCTTTGGTTGAAGAGGTGATCCAACCGGGAGAACAACAACTCAAGAGCTTACGGCCCGAAGATGTAAAAGAATTATTGAGCGTTTAATAGAGCCCCTCGCCGATTTGGCTAGGGGCTTCATTGATGGAGGGTGGAACGGATGTCATGAGGTTTCATGACAACATTTTCGGCGTGGCGCATGCGCCATTGGGCTTCATGAGCCCTCCGCCGTCAACTGTTTTCTTAATTTTTACCAATAAAGGAACAAATATGCAAGACCTCGGACAAACTTGCATGAAATAGAGTCAAGTTTGTCCAAACGTGCGCTTACCTCGGACAAATTTGCATAGCGCAACACGAAAATGTCCGAGCAAGCATGGACTTCGGACAATTTTACAAAAAACCAAACAGAAAGTGTCCGAAGAGAGGCGATAAGTGAACCTCTAGACAACGATCGCGCTCTCAAGACGCTGATCATTCTTCCTTAAACAATTCCTTCTCGCGCCATTTTCCGAATCGATAATACAAATAAGCAGCCAAACTGCCTAGCATAAAACTGACGCCCATGCCAAGCGCGATTCCTGTATCCCCGAATAAACCGGAAAATAAACTGGTGAGTGGATAACGCAACACCCAAAAGGAGATGATGTTAAGCACAAGAACTTGATACATCGCTCCCGAGGCACGTACGATGCCGTTCAAGACAAAATTAATGCCAAGGAATGGATAACAAAGCGCGACGATTTGCAAATACCTCGTGCCAAACTCCACCGCTTCTTCGTCCTGAATAAACATCTGAATGCCGTACTCGGCAAAAATTACAATAAACAGACCGATCCCAATCATGACGGCAAAATTGTACATTACTGCATATTTTGTGATCACGTTCACCCGAGCCCAATTTCCAACGCCTATGTTTTGCCCGGCCATGCTGTTCACCGCCGTTCCGAGCGCCATCGCGGGCAGCATGATCAAGCTGTCCAACCGTTGTGCAGCGCTGAACCCGGCGACGACATCTTCGCCAAACGTCGTGACAACGCTCATAATCGCGGCGACTCCTCCGGAAATCACCGCCATCTGCAACCCCGAAGGGATGCCTAACCGGAGGATTAAACCGACCTCGATTTTTTTAGGTAAGGAAGGCATCGTGAAAGGCGCGAGCCCCCGGCGCAGCACGAAAAATAACCCATACAAAAACGCGCTGCCTTGGGAAAGGATCGTCGCGTAAGCCGCCCCTTCGATGCCCATGTCCAAGCCGGCGATGAGCAGCGGATCCAGTACAATATTTAACAACACCGCGATAAAGACAAACCGGATCGGTGTCTTGCTATCGCCCATGGCACGCAGAGTCGTCGCGATAAAGTTATATCCGAAAAGAAAAATCATCCCGAGAAAATTAATCTGCAAATAAGCGGTGGCGGGCGCCATCATGCCTTCCGGCGTGCCAAGCAAACGCAAAAGTTCTTCGGCGAAAAAAGATCCTGCCACGCCAAGGGATAATGATAATATGGAGAGGACGACGACAAATGCGTTCAGGTACCGCCGGAGCCCTTCGTCGTTGTCCTTTCCTTTTTGCTGGGAAAGGATCGTCAACGATGCGTTGTTTAAACCGATGACAAACGAGAGCATTGTGAAAATAATCGTACTTGAAACCGCGACCGCACCCAACGCCGTCTCTCCCAGTAAATTCCCGACCCATAAGCTATCGGTGAATTGAAAGGACGTTTGCAAAAGGTTCGTGAGCATAATCGGCCATGAGAAGATGATTAGCGGCTTGAGTATATTTCCTTGTGTAAAATCCTGTTGTTGGCTCATGGGTATGAATCCTTTCCCGCGTTCTCTGAAGGTTTATTTTACCATAAGGGAAAGGAGAAGGCAGACCCGACAAACTTGTGCATGGAATGTCGGGATGGAGGAGCGGCCAATCGGTATGCTTAACGTATGGGAGGTCATTCGCTATGAACACTTTGGAGACAATGAACGAAGCGATTCATTATATTGAAAACCATTTGACGGAAACGGTCGATTTCAGTGAGGTAGCGAGAGTTGCTCGCTGTTCCCAGTATCATTTTCAACGGATGTTTTCTTTTCTTGCCGGAGTAACGCTCTCCGAATATATTCGGCGCAGGCGATTGACAATGGCTGCTTTTGAATTGGAAAACAGTGAAACGAAAGTGATTGATGTCGCGTTGAAATATGGCTATCATTCGCCTGACTCATTTGCAAGGGCGTTTCAAAGCCAGCATGGAGTGACACCCACGGAAGCAAAGGGGAAAGGCACCTCGTTAAAAGCCTTCCCGCGAATGGCCTTTCAATTATCCATCGAAGGAGGAAAAGAAATGAACTATCGGATAGAGGAAAAAGCCGCTTTTCAAGTAGTGGGGAAGAAGAAAAAAGTGAACCTGATCTACGAGGGGGTGAACCCTGAAATTGCCGAATTCGTAGAGAGCATAAGCGATAGCACCTTTAACCAAATCGAATCACTCTCTGATCGAGAACCTTCCGGTCTGCTAAGTGTAAGTGCTAATTTCACGGAAGATCGATCAAAAAAAGGGCAATTGGATTATTACTTGGCGGCTGCTACCACGAAGCAAGCACCTGAAAATTTGGATCAGCTGGATGTTTCTGCACTCACATGGGCGGTATTTACAATAGAGGGACCATTCCCGAAAGCCCTTCAGGATGTATGGGGGCGTATTTTTTCGGAATGGTTGCCTTCGTCCGACTATGAACTCGCGGAAGGACCGGAAATCCTTTGGAATGAGGAGGGCGCCAAGGAAGGAAGAACGGCGAAAAGCGAAATATGGATGCCGGTGGCGAAAAAATAAAGAGAGAGGGGAGCCTCTCTTTTTTACGTTCATGCAGGCTTCAGATCAGATGTTGCTCTAAAAGATCAAAATGAAGGTGACATGCTATGGATTCGGGAGGCATTCTTCAATAACTTCCAGCCAAAAAAGGTGATGTATTGGAAAAGAAATTAATTGTAACACGGGCATACGCCTGTACAGTATTTCCCGGATTTAAAAGGTGGTTTATCATGGAAATTATCACATATGCATTGATGGCGGTTCGGCTTTAAAAAAATGTCCTAATCATGAATATGGATAAATTCACATTTTCTTTTGAACCAATTCAAACAGGAATAAAGACATGACGGTCGCAGACGGCTCTTGAACAGGGTCGTCTTTTTTTTATGAGGCAATCAATATAGATTATCAGTGGTGGAAAGCCTTCCTCATTTCCAGATACGTAACAATGAATTAGTACCAATAAATAAATTTAATAAAATATTGATATAGAACTAAAATTATCATAAGATAAAAAATGAAATAGGTACTCAAGGGGGTTGGGTTTCCATGAAAAAGGTGATTAATGGTTCCGTATACAACACGGAGACTGCAAAGTGGATTTGTGAAAGAATATCGGATGAACTCAACCATGAAAAAGGCGCAGGGGTCAAGACCCTGAAACAATTGTACAAGACCAAAAGTGATAAGTTTTTCTTTTACATCAATAATAAATTTCTAACTTATGTCGATGTGAGTAATGACGATTTGAATCCCAAGTTTGAAGAACAGGAAGTGGTAGAGGAAAAAATAGTAGAAGCATCTTACGAATTAGCTCTTCAATTTGCAAGTGAGGCGATCCAGAATTCAAATAGTGATAACGATATCGGAAGGATTTTTCCCGAACTAGCGAAAGAGAAGGATGGGGATACAAAAACCCAAAAGAAATTTTATATATCCATAAAAGCAGATTGGTATTTGGAAATGATGCTAAAGGAAGAAGAAGATACGAACAGCAGTTTTATAGAAAAACTAATTATTGCAGAATATAAAAGGCAATTTAAAAAGGGTGATGTAAATAGAGATCCGTTTCATGAGATGGAAGATTAAGTATCTTGATACGCAAAAAGGCGATTCGTTTCCACCCTAGCAGAGGTTAGCTCCGAGATACGTGAAAAAATAGGACCTTGAAGGGAAATCCTTTAAAATGGATAATCAACATTGATATTTAATAATTCTACGCAGATTTTTTCAGTCGTTAAAAGGGCTTTAAAGCAAATTATATACCTTGTATTGTAATAATTTTACTCTCTATGTCCTGAAATTGTAGGTATCTCGGAGTCCTCCGGCATGGATATGATCAATGAATCAAATCAAAACCAAAAAGAGCCACATTATATAAAATTTTATAGAGGAGAGATGCTAAAGTGAGATACATTGGTAAATGCCCGTTATGTGGGGAAGATATTGTTGATAAAGGGAAAGTGTATGGTTGTACTGCATATGACTATACAGATTGTGGATTTATGATACCTAAAGAAAAGGGAAAGAAAAACATCACGCCCATTATGGCAAAGCAGTTATTAAATGAAGGGAAAACAAACAAGGTCAAGAATTTTTAAATTTTTCCGACAGAAGAAATTGTCGATGGCCATTTAGTTCTTGAAAATGGGTATGTTAGTTTTAATCCAGAGGAATGAGTGGATAAAATAAAGTAAATTTCACTTGATGGGGGATGGCAACGATTCATGATTCATCTGTCCATTTGCTCATTTTACACATATCTCGGACTATCTCCTAGCATTCTTGAGGATGGAAGCTTCACGCCTAAAACTGATAAAGAATAGAGGGTGCGATATGAATAATCCATATGATTCAGGGAAAGTAAGCGGAAAAAGTAAAAAATTACAATTGCCACTTATCGTATTGACTGCGATATTTACTATCATTTTTATTTATGTTGCTGATAGAGGACTAACTTTTCTGTTGAATATTGGTAATGAATCAATTTATACATATAATTATTCGCTCGGCATTTTTGGGCTTATATTAGTTATTCCGGCAGTATTATTAAGCCTAGGGATTATAAAAGGATTAGATAAGAATGGATATTTGAACCCCTTGTTAGCATTCTTAGAAAAGGCGATCCCTAAAATGGCAAAGCTGCTCACAAAGTTGTTCAAAATAACCGTAAAAGCGGTCATTTTTACAGTGAAAGGTATAGCTTTGTTGGTGATGTTGATCGTAAATAGCATAAGTCCTAGTTCTGGTTCTCATGGTAGTCGTGGGTATTTTCCTAGCGGGAGAGCTATTAGTGAAGGTTCAAACAATAAACAAGAATCAAAAAAAGAAGCACAATGGCAGGCGAAACAAAAGCAAAAAGAAGCTGATGTTGCTTGGAAACATGCAAAAGACCAAGCTGAATATAATCCAAATACGATCCATATGGACAAAAGATTATATAGGGCAAACGCAAAACAACGCGAGGCTAATGCAGAGGCGAAGAAATTTCGAAAATTATAATAATTAATAAGGATTTAGGAAGGATTTTTGAATGAAAATCCGGAACAGACGAGTGTTTATGAGTATTTGGAATCACTTGAAGAGTACGGACAATTTGAAGATAACAATGAAATACCAGAACCGGAAACTTATGTGCCAGACCCGTTAATATGGGAAACGACGAATGAGCAAATGTGGTTTAGCGGAGATACGATTTATCAGGAAATTTTTGAAACGACGTTTTCAGGATTAATAATTGGCTAGCCAAGGCAGTTTAATAACTCGTGTTGATGATTCATTTATGGGATTCGAATTAGATCCTCCGGTTACCGATAAAGAAAATGTAACGCTTGAGGAGGGGGATTGAAAAAAAGAAGAGGTAATTTCAAAAACCGCAGTGTCAACAAACTGCGGTTTTGAAAATGTGAGGGCACATCGGAAGCGGGGATTTTCTTGATCAAATTGTGCTTGATCGGCTTCTTTACTATCTTGAGCGACTTCGCCGGCGTCTTTCCTTCTGAATAAAAAGTCGTATTGAGTGTTGAAATGTTATATTTACCAAATTTGATAATTATAAGAAAATATATTAACATTTAATCAACTATTGCAACGAGGGGGATACATATGAAAAAAATCGTACCGTTTTTAGGGATCAGTTTGCTTTTGGGGGTGGCAGGTTGTACGGAGGATGTAGATGAAGAAGAGGGCGATGACGCAGAAGATGAAGAAGCCGCCGAGGAACCTGTTGAAGGCGGCGATATGGTTTTCGCCATGCCTTCCGATGCTGTCACCCTTGACCCGCAAGCTTCTACAGATTTGCCGTCGAATATCATCGCGGACAACGTCTATGAATCTTTGCTCTATTATGACGAAGACACAGAGATTCAACCGAGGTTAGCGGAAAGCTATGAACAAGTGGATGAAACGACATGGGAATTCTATCTTCAGGAAGATGTAACGTTCCATGACGGAGAACCATTTAATGCCGAGGCGGTAGTGGCAACGTTTGATCGTCTTCTGGACCCGGATATGGCTTCGCCGCGTGCCTTATTGTTCGAACTTGTCGAGGATGTGGAAGCAGTGGATGAGCATACGGTACAGTTCACGACCAGTGAACCTTACGCGCCGCTGCCCGCGCATGTCGCGCATGTATCCGCAGGCATTTTAAGCCCGGCAGCTATGGAAGCGGAGGAAGAAGGGGATGCTAATTTGGACATGGAACCTGTGGGCACCGGGCCTTTTGAATTTGAGCATTGGGAAGAGGGGAGCGAAGTCGTCCTCACGAACAACGAAGATTATTGGGGAGAACCGGCCTATTTGGATTCACTTAGCTTTAATGTGGTTCCTGAACAAGGAACGCGGATAGGAATGCTTGAAACCGGAGAGGCTCACTTTGCCCAACAAATCGAACCGACAAATATCCCGCAAGTGGAAGAAATGGATGGGGCAAACCTAGTAAGTGAAGAAGGATTTGGGTATGATTATATCGGGTTTAATACGGAGAATGAACCCTTTGATGATCCGGAAGTAAGACGTGCCTTATCGATGGCCATTGACAAAGAAGCTATCGTTGAGGGCATATACGAGGGGTATGGGACGGTAGCTGATGGGCCGCTTGCTGACTTAACATTTGGATCCAGCGATGCGCTCGATCCTTTGCCACACGACCCTGAAGAAGCGGAAGAGTTGTTGGCTGAAGCCGGGTATGAAGATGGATTTTCAGCGACACTCATGACAAATGATGCGAATCCGATGCGTGTCCAGATTGCCGAAGTGGTGCAGGATGAACTCGCGGAGATTGGCGTAGATGTATCGATAGAACAAATGGAATGGGGCGCTTACCTTGATGCCGTTCAGGAAGGCGAAGGAGGAGACATGCATGTTCTCGGCTGGTCGGCTCAAACAGGTGATGCTGATTTCGCTTTGCAACCAAATTATCACTCGGATAATCAGGGTACTTCAGGGAACCATACGTTCTATGAAAATGAAGAAGTAGATGCGTTGCTTGAAGAAGCTAGTCAAGAAACTGACGAAGAGGCTCGCCTTCAGCTATACGAAGAAGTGGAACAGATAATTGTGGACGATGCGCCAAAAATTTACACATTGCACACCGATTATGTTGTCGGCGTTTCCGATGCCGTCGAAGGCTTTGTGCAACAGCCGAGCGGACTATTTATATTGGAAGACGTGATGATTACGGAAGAAGCGGAAGATGGCGGTTACTAAATAAAACGTAGACAGAGAAAAAGGGCAGCGGCAACGGATGAAAGGGGTTGCATGCTGTCCTTTTTTCTATGGCTTTATTTTCGCCGGCCATTCCATTATCCTTAAAATGAAGGAATTTGATTAAAGAAGGGTTCTAATATGAAACATATATACAGCGAGATCATTCAATTTCGCGGATCCCATTATGATTTCGGAAACTACCAAGGGCAGAAGCTGAAAGATTCCTTGTCCGTCAAAAACCGGGAAAATCAATGGAAGGTGCGGACTCCCAGGTTTAGCATAGACATTGGAGAGGCAAAACAAGCGATCCGCGCATTTGCCCCCGGTGTATGGGAGGAATTGCTTGGCTTGCAGGATGGATTAGAGTGGCCACTGGAGCGGGTGTTGCAAGAATATGGTGGTTATCGCGTGAACATCGCGCCCTCGGGTTGTTCGGTGCTCGCGGGGGAGAATTATATCATTCGCAATTACGATTATCACCCAAAAACCTACGACGGCCGCTTTCTTTTTTTCCAACCTACGGATCAAGGGTACGCGATCGCCGGTCCGAGCCAGCGTATCACCGGGCGGATGGACGGCATCAATGAAAAAGGGCTCGTCGTGGCCTATAACCTGACGAATCGAAAAAAACCGGGTGCCGGTTTTATTTGCAGCATGATCGGGCGTTTGCTTTTGGAATCCTGCGAGGACGTAACCGAAGCAGTGGAGATGGCACGAGAAATCCCTCATCGTCACTCGTTCAGTTATCTCGTTTATGATGGAGATGGAGAAATGGTGGTGATTGAAGCTTCCCCCGTGGTGTCAATGCTAGGGCGGCAACGGCGTGCACGAATCATTTCGACATTCAAACGCGGGAAAATCGCTTTCATCTCGATGATTCCAAAGAACGGCTGGATACGTTGCAGAAAAATGCCCATCTGAGTGCTCACGATGCGTTTCGACTTCTGAACGATACGAACCAGCCGATTTTCTCCGATCGTTATAAAAGTTGGGCGGGGACGATCCATACGTCTGCTTATTTTCCAAAAGAAAGGCAAGCTTGGATCGCTCTGGGCGGCGGCCGCGAACCGGCAGTCTTTGATTTTGCAAGTTGGCTTGAAGGCGAAGACGTGGCTTTGGGTCGCCTCATTGGAGAGGTGGACACGGACCTGCCATTTTTGCATATGGACGAAGGGGCCGATTGGTATAGAAAAAATCAATGAGTGGACAACACGTCCATTTCCTTTAAAATAGGGATGGAAGAAGAAAAGAGGTGCCAACGTTGATCGACGTGCAAAACTTACAAAAATCCTATAAGTCTTTTCAAGCCGTTAACAATAGCAGTTTTCATGTAAAAGAAGGAGAAATCTTCGGTTTCCTAGGACCGAACGGAGCAGGAAAAAGCACAACGATAAACATTTTATCGACGATGCTGCAGCCGACGGGCGGGTCGGTAACGATCAACGGCTATGATGTGGTGAAGGACCAAAACCGTGTGCGCGAAAGCATCGGGATTATATTTCAGCAAAATACGCTGGATGAAAAATTAACCGCGAATGAGAACTTAAAGCTTCATTGTAAATTTTACGGTGTTCCCCGTTCAAAGCGAAAAGCTCGTATCCGTGAGGTTTTGGAAATTGTGGATCTTACGGAGAGCATCAATACGCTCGTTGAGAAGTTTTCCGGCGGAATGCAGCGACGGCTGGAAATCGCGCGTGGACTGCTCCATTATCCGAAAGTGCTGTTTCTCGATGAGCCGACCGTTGGGTTGGATCCGCAAACGCGGGCGCATGTATGGGAATACATATTAAAACTGAAGGAAAAAGAAAACATTACGATGTTTTTAACGACGCATTATTTGGATGAAGCGGAAATCAGCGATCGCATCGCGATTATGGATCACGGAGACATCATCGCGATCGATACGCCGAAAAATCTGAAACAACAGCTCGGCGGCGATATTATCGAAATTACGACCACGGATAATGAAACGGCCATGAAAGAGATTCAAGCGGTGTTTGATGTCATCGATTTATCACTGAAAGATGGTGCGATTCACTGCAAGGTTGAAAATAGCGATGCTTTCGTTTCCGAGTTTATTAAAACGTTGCAAACCCCGCTCACGGGCTTGGATATTCGCAAACCAACATTAAATGATGTTTTTCTCTCCTTTACAGGACGGGAAATCCGAGATTAACAGGAGGGAATTGTTCGTGGAAGGCATTATCGCCATTTGGCAAAGAGATATAATCAAGTTTTTTAGAGACCGTCCACGTATGATCGGTTCCTTTTCGATGCCGATTTTATTTTTGATCGTTTTTGGAGTTGGTATGGGCGGTGCGATGGAATCGTTGGTTGCCGCGGGAACCGATGCGGAAGAATTTAATTACGTCGAGTTTATTTTTCCCGGCATTGTTTCGATGACATTGCTCATGACTTCTATCTTTTCATCACTATCGGTGATTCAGGATCGGGATTTTGGATATATGCGCGAGATTCTTGTCTCGCCGGTTTCCAGGGTGAATATTGCGATCGGGAAAATGTTAGGATCTGCATCCGTTGCCTTTGTGCAAGGGGTCATGATGTTGGTGCTCATGCCTTTTCTCGGCATTCGCATTGATTTTGTTTCATTTTTACAGCTTCTTCCGGTCATGTTCATGATCGCCTGTGCGTTTGCTTCGCTTGGGCTGTTGGTGGCGAGCTTGTTGAACTCAATGCAAGGATTTCAGCTTGTCGTAAATATTTTGGTCATGCCGATGATTTTTATGTCCGGGGCTTTGTTTCCATTAAATAATATGCCCGCGTGGGTCGACTTTCTTGTCACGTTGAACCCGGTCACCTACGGCGTTGATCTTATGAAACATATTATGATTGATGTGGAGAGTTTGAGTCCGATGGTGCGGGAAGAAATGGGGCTGAACCTCACATTTTTCGGGCAACCGGTAACGACGGCAGGTGAAGTTCTCTTTTTGCTCGGATTCACCGCTCTATTAATCCTTCTTGCTACACTCACCTTTAGACGTAAAAATTAATAAGGGGAGGTCCAGGTTTAACTTGCTTCCTGTCCGGAAATGAGGGGAATAGAACCATTTGCAAGGGAGGATGAAAGTAATGGAAAATATAAAAGCACTTTTCTTAAATTGTTCATTAAAAGGAAGTGAGGACGTTTCCAATACGCAGGCATTAATGGATGAAGTGGCAGAGGTGCTCAAAACGAATCAAGTAGAATGTGAAAGTGTACGGATTGCCGACTACCATGTGGCATACGGCATTACAACGGATGCAGGAGATGGGGATCAATGGCCGGAAATCCTTACAAAAATAAAGCATGCGAATATCGTTGTGGTTGGAACACCACTCTGGATCGGGGAAAAGAGCAGCATAGCTAAAAAAGTGTTGGAACGGATAAATGGCAGGCCTGACAAATGAAAAAGGCCAGTCTATGTTTTACGATAAAGTAGGCGGCGTTGTCGTTACAGGCAATGAAGATGGAGCCAAGAATGCAGCAGCTTCCGTTGTTTTTGGTTTGAATTACATGGGCTTTACCATGCCACCGGAACCCGTCACATATTGGACTGGCGAAGCGGGACCGGGACCTTCCTATATAGAGGAAGAAGGGATTAAAAACGAGTTCACCGCAGGACAAGTGAAAACGATGGTCTATAATTTGATGCACATGGCCGGAATCCTTACCCGTAAACCAATCTCGGCAGAAGGGAATGTTAAAGCGTAAGTGCATCTCTTTGCGTATCAGAAAAAGATTTCGGATGACGACAAATATGAGGCATGTCCCTCTTATTTGTCGTCAGGGTGCTCTACATAACCAGCACCGACAGAACTACTGCTGATCCAATATTTCTTTTAACACTTGAGCATGGTTGTAAGTCTCTTCTTTTGCCGCGAAGACGAGGGTGATGTTTTTTTCATGCGCCCTGGCAAGCGTTTTTAACCGTTGCAATGCTTCGTGTTGTTCTTCATTTTCCTGCAGTTCCTTTTTGTACTTCTCTTTAAAGCGCTGAAATTTATCCGGATCATGCTGAAACCATTGCCGCAAATCTTTCGATGGCCCTACTTCCTTCACCCACTCATCGATGTGGGCTTTCTCCTTTGATAGGCCGCGTGGCCAGACGCGGTCGATGAGAACGCGGGACCCGTCTGGTTTCTCCGCTGTTTGATAGATCCGCTTTATCGCAATTGGCATGATGATTCCTCCTTCATGTATATTGTCTCTTCTAAAATACCCTACATTTGTCGTGATTTACAATGAACGCGGGACCTGTAAAAATGAAAATGTAAGCCTTTACAAACAAAGGGTAAGGAGGATGCAAATGACGCACAAACCGTTTCAAACGACAAGTGCTGCCGGTCTTCAAGAGGATTCTCTGCCATTTAAACTTTTTCAAAAGGCGAAACGTTTTGGGGTTTGGAACCCGGCGGATTTGGATTTCACACAGGATAAAAAGGACTGGGAGACGTTCAGTGAACAGCAAAAGGAAGGGACACTGCGGTTGATATCGCAATTCCAAGGAGGGGAAGAAGCCGTAACCAGGGATTTGCTTCCGTTAATCATGACCATCTCCAATGAAGGGCGTCTGGAAGAAGAAATGTTTTTAACCACGTTTTTGTTTGAAGAAGCCAAACACACGGAATTTTTCAGAATAGTATTAAATGAACTTGGGGTAAAACGGGATTTGACAGAGTATCATTCAGCTGCCTACCATAAAGTTTTCAGCGAAATTCTTCCCGCGGCAATGGAGCGCCTCGTACATGATCAATCACCGGAGGCTGTGGCGGAAGCGGCAACGGTCTATAACATGTTCGTG
The DNA here is from genome assembly GCF_006740705.1 of Salicibibacter halophilus. Classification (GTDB taxonomy): domain Bacteria; phylum Bacillota; class Bacilli; order Bacillales; family Marinococcaceae; genus Salicibibacter; species Salicibibacter halophilus. The sequence goes on from NZ_CP035485.1 coordinate 3,082,710, forward strand.
GAGGGTGTGTTGGCGGAGACGGGCTATTTTGGTTTTTATCAATCGTTGCAAAGCATTAACGCGATGCCGGCATTATTGGAAGGAATTGGTTACTTAAAAAGAGATGAATCTCGTCATATTGCGTATGGAACATTTTTATTGCAGCGAATTATCAGCGAGTACCCCCATATCTATGACCAGGTTATGAAAAAAATGGAGGAATTAACGCCGCTCGCGATTCAGATCAATTTGGAAGGAACGGAAGAGGACAGCGATGAAGAAAAAAGAAATACGATGAACTTTACGCAGAAACAATTGTCTACGCGGATGAAGATTTTGGGCAGATCCCGTGACAAAAGGCTGGAAGAGATCTATCAACAGCGGGAAGAAGAAGTGGGGCTGGAAGAAGCGGATGCGATGCAGTAAGGGAAAATAGGGGCGCCTCCGGAACGGGGAGGCGCCCTCTACGCTGATTAATAAACCTCGTAACTTTGCCCCGTTTGCATGCCCTCGACGCTTTTTTGATACGCGAGTGCCACTTTATCTCCCGGAACGGGTTCAAAGCCGGCAAATAGATGGCCGATTCGCTCTGCGGATTCCTGCAACAAGTTGGGACTTACGCTATTGATGCGAATGCCGCGCGGCATTTCAATCGCGGTCGATGTGACAAACGAACGAATGCCTCCGTTGGCCATGGCGGCCGAGGAACCCTGCGGGATAGGGTCATCCATCATAACACCGGAGGTCAGCGTAAAGCTGCCTCGCTCGTTCACATACGGAAGGCCGAGCAAGACGAGGTTGATTTGCCCTTTTAACTTGCTATTAATCGCCGTTTCATTTTTCTCGGGGGTCAGTTCCGTAATCGGTGCAAAACCGGCGCTGCCGGAAGCGTTAATAACGGCATCCACGTTTCCTGTTTTTTCATACATGGCACGAATGCTCGCTTCATCGGTGATATCCACTTGGACATCCGGACCGTTTCTGCCCGCGCGAATGATCTCGTGATTTTGATTAAGGCGGTCATACACCTTGCTCCCGATTGTTCCGCTTGCACCTACCAATAGTATTTTCATGGTCATCATCCTTTCTTTCCCGCTAACTATAACCGAAAATGAGACAAATGAAACCTAAAAAACGGAAACCGCTTATAGAAGCAGTTTCCGTATAGCTGACTTATTCTTCACTGTCGGTTTCCAACCATTCATCAACCATGTCTCGATTGTCATCGATCCATGCTTGGGCGGCTTCCTCCGGATCCGTATCATTTTCGGAGATATCAAGCATGACTTCGTTCATATCGTCGGTTTCCCAATAAAAGTTGTCGAGAATCTGATAGGCTTCGGGCTCGTCTTCTTCAAGCCCTTCCCGTACCATTGTGCGGATCTCTTCTTCTTCTTCATAAATGCCTTCCGGATCCTCTAGGAAACGAATGTCATACGTGTTAAATTTCCAGTGTGGTTCCCAGGCAGTTACCACAATCGGTTCTTCATTTTCAATCGCATCATCTAACGCAGCCGTCATGGCAGCGTCACTCGATGTTTGTACAGAGATGTCCATATCATACGCTTCTACGGCTTGCTCGGTTGAATCTACGACTCCCGCGCCAGGGTCAATCCCGACGATTTCATCAAAGTTGTCGGAATTTACTTCTTCAATGCTGGTTACGTCCATATAATCCGGAACGGCCAGTCCGGTACGGTTTCCTTCCAAATTCGGACCTAGATCGACCACTTCGTCTCCATATCGTTCATAGTCAGTCGCCATGTCCGAAGGCAACCAACCGGCAACGTGACCATCCGTATCCCCTTGCGCAACACTTTGCCACATTGCAGCCTGCTCGACTTGATTTAAGTTAACATCATAGCCTGCTTCTTCCAAAACCAATCTAATAACATTGTTAGAAGCCACTTCGGATTCCCAGGCAACGTAGGCGAGTTCAATTTCCCCGTTTTCATCGTCAGCTTCATTTGAATCATCGCCAGACGCTTCCCCGGAATCATCACCACCACAAGCAGCGAGTACCAATGTGCTAAGTGAAAGGGGCAAGAACCACTTTCCTTTTTTGAAAAAATGCATGTTATGCCTCCTAGTTAAATCTGTAATGAATGTTTAATACAAATTAAATACACGTTGACTATAACACAATACGAGAGGATGTCAACGGGGATATTCGACAATATGCCCCTCAACTACCTCAAAACGTTCTTAGGATTGAAGTTAGACAATGGAAACGTTATACTTTAAATAAATTTTAAATCAACCATACAAAATAAACGATGATTTAGTTGGATTTGAAGGAGCGTTAAAATGACTGACGAAGATGAAACCCTACGGGACAAAAAACAAGCGGAATTGGAAGAAAGCCACCGGCTGATTGAAGATAGTATTGCCTATACGATGGATATATATGGGTATACTCATTCCGTTGGACGCATTTACGCGATATTGTATTTGAATGGCGGTCCGATGACGTTGGATGAGTTACGGATTGAGTTGGGTATGAGCAAAGGGAGCATGAGCTTAGGCGTGCGAAAGTTGTTGGACGATAAACTTATTCACCGTGTTTTTAGAAGAGGGGAGCGAAAAGATTTATATCAAGCTGAACAGGATTATTTTAAATTCTTCACGAACTTTCATACGCAGCGCTGGCAAAGGGAAGTCAGTGTGAACATGCAGGGCATCCGCCAGGCGCAACCGAGGTATCAAGCATTGATCGATGATCCCGATACGCCCGAGGATATTAGGGAAAATGCCAGACGAAAACTTGAAAAAACAACAGCCTCTTTTGATTACTATGATTTCCTGGAACTGCTTGTCAGTAAGGCTGAATCCGGCGAATTATTTAAGATATTATTGGATAAAAAAGATTCCTAGGAAAAAAATGAATGCCTTCTTATACCAAAACCCCATGACCTATCCGTCGGAATGCTTGACTTATCGAAGGCTCGGGAAACGCGGTATCATCATTTCCGAAGAAATTCGCGAGTACTTACGTGGTTTATGTAGAGGCTGCTGAACAACTTGATCGCAAGGGCGGGAGGTCGCTTCCATGGCTTCGCTTTCCGCGGACGAACGGCCAAGCCTCCTCGCGCAAGATCAGCGCTGCGGGGTCTTGGCTCGTCCGTTTTTCCGCTGGAGTCTTCGCCATTGCAGCGCCATCCCACGCATGTTGATCATAAGGTGCAAAGGTTTAGACGTGAGCGGCCATTTTTCCTTGCATTTCTCTTTCTACACATCAGGGGAAACCCCTTGCAACAGAAAGAATTTTTTCATTTCAGCAAACCCTATGTAAGTAAATCCATCCCGGGAACCGATCAGCGTTATATTAAGCGCTGATTTTTTAGGTTTTGATCGAATGAGTGTGAATATGAAAATCGAATCAATGTTAGGGTACCGCATGTTTGAAGTGTCAATCGCGATTAAGTGCGGCATTGGCGCGCTTCGGCATTTCGGTGATGAAATCAAAAACCTTGGCGAGAATAAAGTCTTGCTCGTCATCGTCCCCCGTCCCCTCGGGAAGTCTCACCGTTGAAAGTTCCTCGCTTTACTCGCGACAGGTGACATTTTTTAAAATTTGACTTTAAATTATAATTTGCTAAAGTGATAACCATAAATAATTTTAATATATATTTAATTTTTTGAACGAAGGAGGGAGATTTGAAAATAGGTTTTATCTTCACACTAACAAGTTATTAGTATTAAGGAGTGCAATTTATTTTATGAACAAAATAGCAAAAAGTCCTTTTAAATTGCCGGTAGCCATTCTCTTTGGTTTGACATTGTTGACATTTCCTCATAATACTGAAGCAAGTGGTCCGGGAAACACTCCAGGAAACGGTCCGCCAGTAAGTAGTCCAGGAAATGGCCCTCCAGCAAGCGTTCCTGGAAATGGTCCGCCAGAAAATGTTCCAGGGATTCCCGGGGATGAACCAGAACTCGTTTTTCCTGTTATAAGTGACACTCAAATTGGACGAGAGACAATAAGCAAGGACGATGACTTGGAAAAGTTTGAGGAATCGCTAAACCAATTAGGTGAGGTAGTCCCAAATCAGGATGCCCTTGTTTTTTTAGGTGATTTGACGGAACATGGTTCCACTGACCAATATAATTATGCGATGGACATTTATGATGAAAATAAACAGGATGGAATAGAATCGCTCTTTGCCATTGGAAACCATGAGTATGCTAATGATCTAAGTCCAGAGGAATCACAGGAGCGATTTCTAGACAAAACAGGAATGGATTCACTCTATTACCATGAAGTTGTTAATGATTATGATTTTATCGTAATGGGAGAAGAGGATTACGGATATTACTCAAAGGAACAAATACAATGGGTGGATGAGCGTTTGAGCAAAGCGGAAGAAAGAGATTCAGAGAAACCTATTTTTGTGTTTAGTCATTGGCCGCTTGAAGACACATCTTATGGCAGTGAATGGAACCTTAGCCCAAACGGAGACTTTTTGTATGAAACATTGGAAAAATATCCGCAAGTGATTCATTTTGCAGGGCATACCCACTATCCTATTAGCGACCCTAGATCAATCCATCAGGAAGACTTTACATCAGTAAATACCGGCAGTGTCAATTATATGTGGACGGAAGATGGCTACTTGCAAGGAGAGCTTCCTCCCGGACATGAAGAGATCAGTAATGGTTTAATTGTGGAAGTGTACGATGATGAGGTGGTTATAGAACGTCGCGGTTTCCACAGCAATGAATGGGTTGGAGAACCATGGGTAATCGATACACCTGTTGAAACAACAGATGACTTCGAATATACATCGAATCGTGATAATGAAAACCCTTATTTCGAAAAGGGGTCTTCGGCAACGATTATTGAAGATAAAACAACATCGACCGAATTGTTTGTAGAATTTGACCAGGCTTCAGATAACTTACTTGTCCATTCCTATGAAGTGACAGCTATAGATAAGGAGACTGATGAAGCTGTAACAGAATATAAAGCTTTCTCAGAGTATTATAAGGATCCTGTTCCAGAAAAACTTGAGCTCCCTATTAATGAATTGGAACCGGATACCGATTATGAAATAAATGTCAAAGCGATTGATGCATTTGGAAATACCAGTGACGAATCGCTAACTACTATCGGTAAAACAAGCGAGGGTGATTAATCCTGAGTAAACCTATGAAATCAATGCGTAGTCCATATTGACTGCGCCTGCTCACTGGTACACGAGACCTACGCTTGTGACTCCTCCTCCCATTTATCCCTTTAAGTAGAGGCTGCTGAACAACTTGATCGCAAGGGCGGGATGTCGCTTCCATGGCTTCGCTTTCCGCGGACGAACGGCCAAGCCTCCTCGCGCAAGATCAGCGCTGCGGGGTCTTGGCTCGTCCGTTTTTCCGCTGGAGTCTTCGCCATTGCAGCGCCATCCCTCGCATGTTGACCATAAGGTGCAAAGGTTTAGCCGTGAGCGGCCATTTTTCCTTGCATTTCTCTTTCTACACATCAGGGGAAACTCCTTGCAACAGAAAGAATTTTTTCGTTTCAGCAAACCCTAAGTAGTTTCCGGTAGACAGATGTTAGACTAACAAAACTATTATCCAGTATCTGCAAAGAGGGTTCAATCTCTCGATTTTTGAATGCTAGAGTCCCCATTCCAGCGTTCCGCATTTATTTAATGAGTATTTGGGTTGACTTCTTTCGACAGGGTGATATAATTTATAACTATAGTATTTAAAACAGATTAAATTTATTAAATGATGTTGCTGACTTTAAAGTGAGGTGATGAAGTTCTGGCGAAATTGCAGGTAAGTGGTCATCATTACCACATTCAAGGTATTTTGTTTGATAAAGATGGGACCCTCCTTGACCTCCATTCCCTATGGAATTCCTGGTTCGATCAGTTTTATGAGACAATCAGCAACCAACAAGTTGTAAGTAAATCAGAGTTGGCAGAATTTATAGGATTGGATATTGAAAACAAAATTGTCTCTCCCAGAGGCCCTTTGGCGATAGGTACTGTGGAAGATATAGCAATTATTGCTGCCTTATATCTTTATCGACAAAAACTGCCATGGAATGAAGCGGTTCAAACGTCGCGAAATAGTATACAGGAAGTTAATGCTACGATCGATTGGGACCGGTATTTACAACCACTTCAGGGACTGAGCGCTTTTTTGGAAAAGGCACGGCAAAGTGGAGTGAAAATGGGAGTAGTTACTTCTGACGATACCGATATTGCCGAACAACATTTACATTTATTAAATATCCATGATTATTTTCAAAGTATTATAGGATCGGACCAAATAGTAAACCCCAAACCTTTTCCTGACATAGGGGATAAAGCTTGCCAAGAAATGATGATAGACCCTGAATCTGTAGTGGTCATTGGTGATACGAACGGTGATATGAAACTGGGGAAGAATTTAAAAGCTAAAGCCAACATAGGAATTGTATCTTCCGCTGATGAAGATGAGTCACATTTGACGGAAGCAAATTACATTATTAACCATTATGAGATGCTGGATATAACCTAAAAGTAATAACTTTTATATGGAAAAAATTTAAAAAAATAATAGGACCAAATTTACAATCTTAACATCAAAGAGGAGTGGTTTTATTTATGAAATTTAAATTATCAGGTGTGCTAATCGGAACAGCTTTGACATTAGTCGCGTGCGGTGAGGATGACAGTGTATCGATTTATACACATAATGTAGAAGATGAGATGCAGCCGATGGTTTCTGCTTTAGAAGAGGAAACAGGTGTAAATGCTGATTTCTTAAATTTATCCAGTGAAGAAGGGTTTAGTCGGGCGGAGGCTGAATTTCCGGATGTTGGAGCAGAAATACAGTGGGGTCAGTTGCACAGCTTAGCTTTGCTTGCCCAAGAAGAAGACATGTTGGGTTCATACGAGTCCCCTGAGTGGGAAGATGTTCCCGATGAATTTAAAGATCCTGAAGGACAATGGTATGGCTGGTCATATTGGTATAACGAATTGGCCGTGAATACAGATTTAGTCGAGGATCTTGGCTTAGACACTCCGACTTCTTGGGAAGATTTGACTGATCCTCAATATGAAGGAGAAATTGTCATGCCGGACCCCAGCGTGTCCGGAACTGGTTTTTTGTTTGTATCTACGATCATGCAAATGCTAGGTGAAGAGGAAGCTTGGGATTATTTTGAAGCATTGGATCAAAATGTTGGCCAATATGTGGAATCTGCTGATGTGCCCGGGCAAATGGCAGCTCAAGGGGAATATGCAATTGGCATTACATGGGACCAAGCCGTAAATGACTTTATCGAAGAAGGGTATCCCATCGAAGGGGTCGTTCCGGATGAAGGCGTTGGTTATGACTTGGACGTCATTTGGATATATGAAGGCTACGAAGAGGATGAAAATGTTCAACAAGTTGTAGATTTTGTCGGCTCAGAAGCAGGAATGGAAGCTGCCGCTGAACATCGTTCGATGGTGACAAAACCTGGAATCGAAGGTACCGCGGGCGATGCTGAACCTAATTTGATCGATTATGATGCGCTTTGGGCAGCAGATAATCGCCAAGATATTCAAGACGAATGGGACAGCCGTTTTAACAGTTAAAGGGTGATGATTGTGCAAACGAATACAACTGTTGGTGATTCTATAAGTCATCGTTTTAAGTTAACCTGGAAACGTTTTTGGTCCGAACCGGGCTTTGCAGTGGCAGCCATTATCGTGGCTGCCCTATTGATTCTTTTTATATTATTACCTCTCGCTGCCGTACTGTTGAGAAGTTTTGGCATAGGTGGGGAAGGCTTTTCGTTTCAGTATTATCAACAATTCTTGCAACATTCCTCGTACTTTCAAGCTTTACTTAATAGTATCGGGGTAGGCGTTGTTACCACTGCTATTGTTATAAGCATAAGTATTCCCTTTGCTTTATATGTTACCCGTACAAAAAGTACGTTATCTAAAATGTACAGGGCATTGTCATTGTTACCAATGGTCGCACCTCCCTTTATTTTTTCATTATCTCTGATTATCTTATTGGGGAGAAGAGGGGTGGTTACAGAACATATCAACAATCTATTCGGCGTTGAGTTTAGTATTTATGGTTTTTGGGGCGTTGTTGTTGCTCAAGTGCTTGGTTTCTTCCCCATCGCCTACATGATGATTGAAAGCTCTTTACGTTCCATCAATCCAAGTTTGGAGCACGCCTCTCGGGACCTTGGGGCTGGTCAGGCACGCACGATATTCAAAGTCTCACTTCCCTTGGCCAGCACCGGTATCTTGAAGGCATCTTTAATTGTATTTGTTATGGCATTAGCTGATTTTTCAAATCCGCTTATTATTGGCGGTGAGACGTCGTTCCTGGCTTCCGACGCCTATTTATTAGTCACTGGGCAACAAAACTTGGAAATGGCGGCTGTTCTGGGAGTGTTTTTAATCATCCCCAGCTTAATTGTATTTTTGTATCAAACCTATTTCATTAAAGATATTGAAACAACGTCGATTGATAGCTCGGCAGGAACAAGTAATGTTCCGCTCAATAAAAAGATACAAGGGGTTACGTTCGGAATTAGTACATTGATGGCTTTATTCATAGCTGTGATGTTCATCATGGTTGTGTTGGGAGCTTTCGTACAAATTATTGGCGTCAATAATACGTTTACACTTGACCATTTCTCGGATCCAAGCGGATGGGAATTTATATCCACTAGTCTTATTGTTTCCTTTTTCGCAGCATTGTTGGCTTCCGTTTTGGGGCTCCTGCAGGGCTATTTAACCGTGCGTAAAAATATTCCGGCCAAGAAATTCCTAGAATTTGTGGCATTGTTTGGGTTAGCTGTCCCGGGTACCGTCATGGGTATTGGTTACGTGCTGATCTTTAATGGTCCCCCGTTATTTTTGACAGGTACTGTGCTTTTACTTGTGTTAAATATGACGTTTCGTAAAATCGGTGTCGGTCTGGAATCTGGCATTAGTAAGTTACACCAAATTGATACCTCAATGGAAGAAGCATCGGCAGATTTGGGAGCGAAACCTCTTCATACGTTACGGAAAATCGTTCTGCCACTGTTAAGCCCAGCATTTATGTCCGGTTTTGTTTATACGTTTATGACTGCAATGGTCTCGGTAAGCTCAGTTATCTTTCTCGTTTCACCGGGCACCAATTTAGCTGCTACCTATATTCTTAACTTGGCAAATCAAGCAGCTGTTGGAAGGGCTTCAGCCATGTCCGTAATTATGATTGCTATCGTGCTCATATGCATGGCAGTTCTAAAATGGATTGAACGTCGAAATAATGCCGGGATTTAATGAAGAAGGAGGATTAATGATGCCACAAGAATCGTCGCTCATCAAATTAGAAAATATCAGCAAATCATTTGGCGATGTCCAAGCCGTTCGAGATATTTCCATTACTATAAAAAAAGGGGAATTGGTTACATTTATTGGGCCGAGTGGGTGCGGAAAGACTACTTTACTTCGTACAATTGCCGGTTTTTATACCCCGACAGCCGGTGATCTTTATCTAGATGGAGAACGCATCACGAATTTGCCGCCTGAGAAACGAGCCACAGGCATGGTTTTTCAAAACTATGCTTTGTTCCCACATATGACAATTTTTGAAAATGTGGCCTATGGATTAAATCAACGAAAAGTAACAAAAGAAAAAAAGCAGCAATTGGTGCAAGACGCATTAGCCCAAGTGCAATTGGAAGGATATGAACATCGAAAACCGAGTGAATTAAGCGGTGGGCAGCAACAGCGCGTCGCCATTGCCCGTTGCCTTGTCTTGAAACCCAAAGTATTGCTTTTGGACGAACCCTTATCCAATTTAGATGCAAATTTGCGCATGGTTATGCGAGATGAAATTCGACGTCTCAAAGAAGAATTGGATTTAACCATTATTTTTGTCACGCATGATCAAGAAGAAGCATTGAGTATATCAGATCGGGTGATGGTGCTCAATGACGGAAGTTTACAACAATTAGCCAAACCAGAGTCTATCTATCAACGACCACTCAATGAATTTGTTGCTAATTTTGTCGGTCATGCAAATTTATTATCCGGCTACGTACAAAAAGAAAACGAGGAGTATCTCTTTGTCAGTAAGGACCTGAAGTTTACCGTAGAAGACATTGAAGTCGGAAATGGACTAGCTTTAATAAGGCCGGAGATGATCCATATTAATCAGGAAGGATCGATAAAAGGTACGGTCCATAATCGAGTCTATCATGGAAATTCAATGCGCTATGAAGTGAAAGTGGGAGATACGGTACTTTTAGCAGATGATTATAATGTTTTCGGTAAATATTTGTATACAAAAGGACAATCAATACGACTGGATATTCCTCAGCAAGTACATTTAATTGCAGATTAAAGTCTTTTTAGATGCTTGCGTTGACAGATTAAATAGAGAATGGTATATTTTATTTGTTCAAAACGTTTAATTAAAATTAAACAAAAAAGGAGCGTGATTTTTTGCGCTTACAAATGTATATCAATGGAGAATGGGTCGACGCTGTCACCCTTGAACAACGGGAAATTATAAATCCTTACAACCGGGAAGGGATCGCGACGGTTGCGGAAGGAAGCGAAGAAGATGCAAAACGGGCGGTTGCCGCTGCTCGGCACGCTTTTGATGAAGGAACGTGGGCGAGAACACCGGCGAATGAACGTGGGGAAATCGTTCATGAAATCGGTCGTTTGATTCGTGCCCATCGCGAAGAACTGGCTGATTTGGAAACTCTGGATACCGGGAAAACCGTGAGCGAAAGCTTGGATGATATGGATGATATTGCTAATGTATTTATCTATTTTGCCGGGTTGGCTGATAAAGAGGGTGGTGAATTAATAGAAAGTCCGCTTCCGGACTCCACGAGTAAGGTCGTCCGTGAGCCGGTGGGGGTGTGCGGACAGATCACGCCGTGGAACTATCCGTTATTACAAGCGGCATGGAAATTGGCGCCGGCACTTGCGGCAGGGAACACACTGGTGATGAAACCAAGCGAGATTACACCGCTCACGACCGTAAAAGTGTTCGAGTTGTTCGAGCAAGCAGGCGTCCCCGCCGGAGTGGCAAATCTCGTCCTTGGACCGGGCCACACTGTAGGGGCTCATTTATCCGAAAGCACAGACGTTGATTTGATTTCTTTTACCGGCGGGATTGATACCGGGAAAAGAATTATGCAAGCCGCTAGCACCAATGTGAAAAAAATTGCCTTGGAGCTAGGTGGTAAAAACCCAAACATTATCTTTGCGGACGCCGATTTTGACGTGGCGGTCGATCAAGCCTTAAACGCGGCGTTCTTCCACGCGGGTCAGGTTTGTTCGGCAGGCGCGCGTGTGATCGTGGAACGTTCGATGCACGAAAAATTTATCAATGCGCTCGTAGACCGAGCGAAGAATATCAAACTCGGCAACGGTTTTGCGGAAGACACCCAATCGGGACCGCTTATTTCCGCGGAGCATCGGAATAAAGTGGAAAAATATGTTGCCATCGGACAAGAAGAAGGCGCCACGCTCGCGCTTGGTGGCAAAAGACCGGAAACTGAAGCATTGCAACAAGGGTTCTTTTATCTGCCGACGATTTTCACCAATTGCACCTCGGATATGCGGATTGTGCAGGAAGAAGTTTTCGGGCCGGTATTAACCGTAGAAACATTTGAATCGGCGGAAGATGCCGTGGCGAAAGCCAATGACAGCATTTATGGATTAGCCGGTGCGGTGTTTACGGAAGACATCGGGAAAGCCGAAAGTGTAGCTGCCAAACTTCGTATGGGCACGGTTTGGATCAATGATTTCCATCCTTATTTTGCCCAAGCGCCCTGGGGCGGTTATAAACAATCGGGGATTGGCCGTGAACTTGGACGCCCCGGTCTGGAAGAATATACGGAGACAAAGCATGTCTTCCGAAACATCAAACCGGATCCTTTGGAGTGGTTTAAATAAGAGGAGGTTTTATAGATGGTTCAAACTTACGACTATGTCATCGTTGGTGGTGGCAGCGCGGGTTGTGTTCTCGCTAACCGTCTAAGCGAAGATGAATCGAAAAGTGTACTCGTTCTGGAAGCGGGACGCAGTGACTATCCATGGGATTTGTTTATTCAAATGCCGGCAGCTTTGATGTACCCGTCCGGTAATCCTTTATATGACTGGAAGTACTATACAGATCCTGAGCCTTATATGAATGGACGGAAAGTCTCGCATACCCGGGGGAGAGTACTCGGAGGATCGAGCTCAATAAATGGAATGATTTACCAACGCGGCAATCCAATGGACTATGAAAAGTGGGGCGCTGATCCGGGTATGGAAACGTGGGATTATGCCCATTGTCTACCGTATTTTAAACGGCTGGAAGCAGCCTTTGGAGCAGGTCCGTCTGATGAGTACCGCGGACATCATGGCCCGATTAAATTGAAACGAGGTCCTGCAAAGAACCCTTTATTTAAGGCCTTTTTTGATGCAGCTGTAGAGGCCGGTTACTCGAGAACACCTGATGTCAATGGTTTTCGCCAAGAAGGGTTTGGTCCATTCGACAGTCACGTGCATAACGGACGACGCGTGTCTGCTTCGAATGCATATTTGCGCCCTGTGATGAAACGCGAAAACCTTACAGTGGAGACGCTTGCTGTCGTTACCAATATTAATTTTGATGGCACTCGAGCAAATGGTGTGACGTGGCAAAGAAATAAGAAACAATTTCATGTTAACGCAGGCGAAGTGATCCTTGCAGGTGGTGCATTCAACACGCCACAGCTACTCCAATTGTCCGGGATAGGCGACGCTGAACACTTACGCTCCCTTGGCATTGACCCACTCGTTGATTTGCCGGGTGTAGGAGAAAACTTTGAGGATCATCTCGAAGCATATGTTCAGCACGCTTCACCAGAGCCTGTTTCTGAAATGCCTAGTTTAAATAAAGCAAAAATGCCTTGGATTGGCTTGCAATGGCTGCTCGCGCGTACTGGCCCGGCAGCAACGAATCATTTTGAGGGTGGAGGTTTCGTCCGTTCGAATGAAGATGTTGATTATCCGAACCTGATGTTTCATTTCCTTCCGCTAGCGGTTCGTTATGATGGGGAAAAAGCGGATACGAAGCATGGATTCCAAGTACACGTTGGACCGATGTACTCCAATTCTCGGGGAAGCCTTAAAATCCGTTCCCGCGACCCTTATCAGCATCCGAGTATCGTATTTAACTATTTATCTACGGAAGAGGACAAGCGTGAGTGGGTTGAAGCAATACGTACTGCACGGAATATTCTTTCCCAGCCCGCGTTAGCGCCCTACAATTCAGGCGAAATTGCCCCCGGTCCATCTGTCCAAACGGATGAGGAAATTCTGGAGTGGGTAAGGAATGACGCTGAAACAGCACTGCATCCATCCTGCAGTGCAAGAATGGGATCTGCTTCAGATCCGATGGCTGTTGTCGATCCGCTGACCATGAAGGTTCATGGCCTTGATAACCTACGGGTCGTTGATGCGTCCGTTATGCCTTATACGACGAATGGAAATATCCATGCACCGGTATTGATGTTGGCAGAAAAAGCAGCCGACCTCATCCGTGGACAAAAACCGTTGGAGCCTGAATATAAGGACTATTACCGTCATGGCGTTCATTCGAAAGACGCGGGTACTTTGGGGAAAAAACAGAAGGTACGTTCATAGCGACAAATTAGAGAGAGTACACCGTCATGAAGAAAACAAACAATAGATAATAGAAAAACGCTAACAAAATTGGTTCCAATCAAATTCAATGATTGGAGCCATTTTTAAGTTAGTATTGGTTCGGGGCTTCTTTTATAAAAGCCCATAATACCATCGGTAGGCTTGAGGAACCGATGAACAGTTATCAATTTTCTTCTATTAAACCTTCATGGTAAAATGCATAAAGAAAGGGATCATCTTTTTCCTGTTTGTTTTAAAATAGATGATTTCGGAAAACAATGATGAGAGAACGCATTTGTCATGGGATCGATATAATAGGAAAAATAAAAAGTTTCTATAGGCATAGTGGAGGTGAGCCGATGAACAAAGCCGGAAAATTTTTGGTCACAATTTTCGCGTGTATTGCATTGCTCGTAAGCGCGGGCCTTGTGTATATGTTCGTGGTGGGGAGCAGTCTCGACGATGATGAGCTGGAAATTGAAGACGTATCAGCGCAAACGACAGAGAATACTGAGGCCTCTCATCCGGATGGAGAGGTCATCTGGAGCGCGGAACTTGATGATCTCAGTATAGAAGATTTTTCAATCAGTGGATCAGATGAGGGAGTACAAGTTAAAATCCCGGATTCCATCGCGAATAATGATGATATAGAAGGCATGGAAGAAGCGTTTGAAGATCTGCCGATCAATGTTGTTAAGAAATAAACCATGAACGGACTTGGTAATAGCCAAGTCCTTTTTAAATCCATAAAGGAACATAAATGAAAATCCCTAGACCGATGACAACGGCCAAAAGCAAAATGCTCTTCCATCGTGTGCGGTTCCAGAATAAGAGGGAAACGATGATTGCCTGTAAAAAAATCATGCTTGCCCCGACCAACATGGTCACAGGTGAAAGTACAAATCCGCCGATAATATTAACGAGTATACCCACGGGCATAAGTGCTATGGTCGTAATTTTTAATGGGCTTTTTTTAATGCCTTCCAGGATTTTTCGCTTTTCTTCCTCATTGAATTTATCGTACTCGACGAGCGCGAACCATCCGGTGATGATTAAGAGTGCGCCTGTGACGGAAATTGTTCCCAATGATAAACCTCCTGAATCGTTGTATTGAACAAAGCCATTCATTAAAGGCCTTACTCAATAGTATACCCTTAGTTTCATGCGTTAAATCAGCAATCAAGAAAGACCCCTTGCTATAAAGAGCACGGGGTCTTTATGTGGCAGGAAATCCGTTGGGGATCACCACTACTTTAAAGATTTTTTAGGTACCTTTCATCATATCCCAACCGATAGGAGGCTTCTTTTCCGGCTTGTTTTACTTTCTTCGCAATGTCCGGTATGCTGTAGCCTTTCATGCGTTGGATTGGCCCCACTACGGTAATGGCGCTGACCACCTTTCCCGTATAATCCCTGATAGGTGCGGCGACCGACTTTGTGCCTTCCGTTAACTCCTCTGTGCTGACGGCGTATTTTTGGTTACGGATTGTGTTTAGTTCTTGCCGAAGTTCATCAGGGTCGGTGATGCTATTTTTTGTATGGGCGGTTAACCCGTTGGCAATGACATTTTCAACAGTCCGGTCTTCACTATAAGCGAGCAGAACCTTGCCTGAGCTTGTACAGTAAGAAGGGTTCCTCCGGCCGAGGTGTGTCAAAATACGAACCGGATGATGACATTCTTCTTTATGGATATAAATGGTATCCAGGTCATCTAAAATTGCGAGGTGTGCGGTTTCTCCCGTTTTATTTACTAATTGACTCAGGACGGGTGCAGCCTCTTTATGAATTTCCAAATCATTTGTAACAATTCCTCCGAGTGTGAGCACAGAAATCCCCAAACGGTATGCATTCGTTTCTTGATCCTTTGTCACGAACCCTTCACTAGCGAGCGTAGCCATAATTCGACTGACGGTACTTTTTGCCAACCCTAATGATTCAGCCAGCTCGCTAACCTTTTTCGTCGGTTCAAATGTAGAAAAGCTTTTTAGAATTCGAGATGCATTTTTAACAGAGGAAAGCGTTTGTGGTTGTTTGTTCTGTTTCGCCATACATGTCACCTCATCTACCATTTTATCACACATTAGTTCTTTATAAAGGAACGCATTAAACATATGTTCATGCTGTATTGTCTTTATTATATAGGATTTTTTGCTTTTTCAAAATAGATTTTATAGACTTTTTGTTTTAAGTTGCGTATAGAGGAACAATAGGCTTCCTAGAAATTTGGATGATATTTATAATGAAAATAAGCTTATGAGAGCTATCGGATAGTATCCGAAAAAGATAAGGAGGCGTTTTCATGCAGTTGACAGAAGCAAAAGCAACAGTCAAACCAATTGATTGCTCGCATTATATCGAGGGGCAATATGTGAAGGCAAGCAATGAGAATACGTTTGAAAATGTAAACCCGGCAACGGAAGAAGTGTTGGGCGTTGTTGCAAAAGGTGGCAAGGAAGATGTTGACCAAGCGGTAGGCGTCGCCAGAAAAGCGCTTAAAGGGGAATGGGGAAACATGCCTACAAAGCAACGGTCCCAGATTCTCCGTAAAATCGGCGATTTAATTTTAGAAAGAAAATCAGAATTAGCCACGCTTGAATCACTTGACACTGGTAAGCCATTGTGGCTTGCAAATAAAGTTGATATTGACCGTGCAGCAAATAATTTTCACTTCTTTGCTGACTATATGACTTCAATGGGAACAGAATCTTATCAACAAGATGATGTTGCTATTCATTATGCCGTTCGCCGACCTGTTGGCGTAGTGGGGCTAATCAATCCGTGGAACCTTCCATTGTTTTTGATGACGTGGAAGTTAGCGCCGGCACTCGCGGCAGGGAACACAGCTGTGATGAAACCATCGGAAGAGACACCAATGACAGCGACGGTTCTTGCTGAGATTTGTAAAGAGGCCGGCGTTCCGGACGGTGTTGTTAATATGGTTCACGGATTTGGTGACGCGGGAGCTGCTATTTCCTCCCATGAGGACGTGGATGCCATTGCCTTTACCGGTGAAACGGTAACCGGAAGTGAAATCATGAAATCCGCAGCACCCACGTTGAAGAAATTATCCTTTGAAATGGGCGGCAAAAACCCGAACATTATTTTCGCGGATGCTGACATGGACGATGTGATCGATACGACGATGCGTTCCAGTTTCATTAACCAAGGGGAGGTTTGCTTGTGCGGTTCAAGAATTTATGTCGAGCGGTCGGCATACGATGAATTTCTTGAGCGCTTTGCAGCAAAAACCAAAGAACTCAAAGTTGGCGATCCTTTTGATGATACGACAAACGTCGGTGCGTTAATCAGTGAAGAACACTATAAAAAAGTGCTTGGCTATTTGGACATTGCAAAAGAAGAAGGCGGGACCTTCTTGACAGGCGGCAAGGCTGCCGAAGGATTTGATAAAGGATACTTCGTAGAACCGACGATTATTACCGGTTTGGGCAAAGATTCCAGATGTGTGAATGAGGAGATCTTTGGCCCGGTCGTAACGGTTGTTCCGTTTGATGAGGAAGAAGAAGTGTTGGAACAAGTAAATGATACGCATTATGGTTTAGCCGCGAGCCTGTGGACCAGTAACATTAAACGTGCCACTCGTCTTAGCGCACAAATTGAAACGGGAATCGTTTGGGTCAACACATGGTTTTTACGTGATTTGCGCACACCTTTCGGAGGCATGAAGCATAGCGGCATTGGTCGTGAAGGCGGCATGCATAGCTTTGATTTTTATTCGGAACTCACCAATATTACAGTCAAAATGTAGGGGAGATAAGAAATGAAAACGGAAGACAAAGCGAATAAAGAAGACCTTGCCAAACACCTGGCCAGTTCATGGGAAAAAGGGGAAGGGGTTCAGCCGGTTACTGAGCTGACCCCTAACCTATCGATTGAAGAAGCATATCAAGTGCAGCTACAGACCGTGGAAGAAAACATTAAAAACGGGCAACGGATCACCGGCAAAAAAATTGGTTTGACATCAAAAGCAATGCAGGAAAAATTAGGCGTCAGCGAACCTGATTACGGTCATTTGCTGGATGACATGGCCGTCGGAAATGGAGAAACCATTGCGTCCAAACGTGTATTGCAACCCATGGTTGAAGGTGAGATTGCTTTCATCCTGAAAAAAGACTTGGTTGGGCCGGATGTAACAACACTTGACGTTTTGCAAGCGACGGATGCAGTCGTTCCCGCGCTTGAAATTGTCGATAGCCGAATTAAAGATTGGAAGATTACATTACCTGATACGATCGCAGACAACGCATCTTCCGGATTGTATGTGCTCGGTGAACAACCGAAAAAACTAGCGGACATTGATCTAAAACAAATGGGGATGGCGCTATTCAAAAATGATGAACTTCAAAACACAGGCGTCGGTGCTGCAGCAATGGACGATCCGGCAAAATGTGTGGCATGGCTGGCGAATAAATTAGCCGCTTATGACATTAGGTTGAAAGCCGGAGAAGTCATCCTATCCGGTGCATTATCGGCGGCGATTGAAGGGAAGCCCGGCGATACATTCCGTGCAAAATTTGCAGACCTGGGCACGGTGCATGTTTCATTTGAAGAATAAATAGATAAGGGGGGATTCCGGTGGATAAATTAAAAGTTGGAATCATTGGATCCGGGAATATCGGTTCTGATTTAATGATTAAATTACGCAATTCCGAATCGTTGGAGTTAACAACGATGATGGGGATCGATGCCAATTCAAGGGGGATGCAACATGCAAAAAAATTAGGATTGCATACCTTTGACAGCGGGATTGATGGTTTAGTAGACCAGCCGGAATTAGTCGATGTCATATTTGATGCGACCAGTGCCGGCGCACATATTAAAAATGCGGAAACAGCCAAAAAGCTCGGCAAGCAAATGATTGATTTAACCCCTGCTGCCATTGGGCCTTTTATTGTGCCTACGGTGAACGCAGGCAAACACTTGGAAGAAGATAACGTAAATCTCATTACATGCGGCGGGCAAGCAACGATCCCTGTCATCCACGCGATTCATCAAGTGGCACCGGTCGAATACGGGGAAATTGTTGCCACCATTGCAAGTGAAAGTGTCGGACCGGGAACGAGGGCAAACATTGATGAATTTACCGAAACAACAGCCAAAGGCATTGAACAAGTAGGTGGCGCGAAAGAAGGCAAGGCCATTATCATCTTAAACCCTGCCGAACCACCAATTATCATGCGCGACACGGTCCATGCCATTGTTGAAGAATCAGCGTTGGATGAAGAAAAAATCACCAATTCGATTTTAGACACGGTGAACGAGGTTCAGTCGTATGTTCCCGGCTATAACATACGTACCAATCCTGTGTTTGATGGAAATAGGGTGACGGTATTTCTTGAAATTGAAGGGGCAGGCCATTATTTGCCGAAATATGCCGGAAACCTTGATATCATGACATCTGCAGGTGTAAGAGTAGCGGAAGAATTTGCGAAAAATCGAAGCGCAACCGCCGATAACGTGTAGGAAAGGAGGAAGAACATGACGAAAGAAACGGACATCAAAATTACCGAAGTTGCCTTGCGCGATGGGAGCCATGCCATCAGTCACCAATATACCGTAGAGCAAGTCACAGCAGCGGCAAAAGCCCTCGATGACGCACGTGTGCCTTATATTGAGGTTGCTCATGGAGATGGCTTGGGAGGTTCTTCCTTACAATACGGTTTCTCTAAAACAGATGAGTTTAAACTGATTGAAGCCGCTGTTTCGGCTACCGATTTCTCGAAGATTGCCGTATTGCTGCTTCCGGGAATTGGCACGATTGAAGACTTAAAAGAAGCGGCTGCCCTAGGCGCAAACATGGCACGGGTTGCCACACATGTGACGGAAGCGGATGTTTCCGAACAACATCTTCAAACAGCAAAAGAGCTGGGAATGGAAACCGTAGGCTTTTTAATGATGAGTCACATGGTTTCTGCTGAAAAATTAGTCGAGCAGGCAAAATTGATGGAAAGCTATGGAGCAGATACGGTGTACGTCGTTGATTCGGCAGGCGCCTTTTTGCCTCATCAAGTGAAAGAAAGAATTAAAGCCCTGCGCGAGGCTTTAAGCGTAAACATTGGTTTTCACGGGCATAATAATTTGTCTTTGGCGATGGGGAACACATTGGCAGCCATTGAAGAAGGGGCTACCCGGATTGATGGAAGCATCCGTTGTTTAGGTGCCGGTGCAGGGAATACGCAAACGGAAGTATTAATCGGTGTGCTTGATCGAATGGAAATTGAAACCGGTATCGATCTCTATAAAATCATGGATGTAGCGGAAGATATCATTGCACCGATCTTGCAAAAACCTCAGGAAATAGACCGTGACAGTTTAACGTTAGGCTATGCCGGAGTCTATTCCAGCTTCCTGTTACATGCGAATCGAGCAGCGGAAAAATTCTCCGTCGAATCGAGAGACATACTCATTGAATTGGGGAAAAGAGAAATTATTGGCGGGCAGGAAGACATGATCATTGACGTTGCAGCTGAGCTTGCTGAAACGAACAAAACTTCTGTTTAATCATAATCATACGATGGAGGAAGAAGCGACCATGGACAAAGATCGAGTGAAAGCTCTGGCCGACTATGTGCATAACGCCGAAAAAGAAAAGCGTGAAATCAGAAAAATTACGGCGGAATTATACCCGGAATTAACAATTGAAGAAGCGTATGTCGTTCAAGAAGAACTTGTGCGGCAAAAACTAGAGGCAGGCTATAATATTGTTGGTCCGAAAATGGGAATAACCAGCGAGGCCAAAATGAAACAAATGAATGTGGACAACCCAATCTACGGATATGTTTTCGACAATATGGTTGTCGAAGAGGGAGATGCCATTTCCATATCCGATTACATCCATCCGAAAATAGAGCCGGAAATCGGATTTATTTTAGGAAGAGATTTGGAAGGGCCAGGGGTAACCACCCTTGACGTGTTACGGGCGACGGAATATGTATTCCCTGCCATTGAAATTATTGACAGTCGATATGAGAACTTCAATTTTACGTTGCCGGATGTTGTAGCAGATAATACGTCTGCAGCAGGGGCCGTATTTGGCACGTATTTAAGAAAACCGGAAGAATTGGAACTGGATGTCGTCGGAGTAACATTATCTTTAAACGGTGAAATTCAATCCTTGGGTGCCGGTGCTGCTGTATTGGGACATCCGGCGAAGTCGGTGGCAAGCCTTGCAAATATGTTAAGCGAAAAGGGAGAAAAAGTAGAAGCAGGAAAACCCATTTTAACAGGTGGAGTGACCGCTGCAGTCAAACTAACAGCCGGCGATTTTGTGAATGTAAAATACGGCGGATTAGGCAATGTTTCCTTTTTTGTTAAAGAGTAATCGGGATAGGCTTGTTGATCCAAGGAGGTGGACGATTTGCCACTTATAAATGTGCAAATCATGGAAGGAAGAGAGCCTGAACAAATTGAATCACTGATGGAAAATATCACGAATAGCGTTAGTGAATCATTAGGCTCCCCGAAAGAAAATGTACGTGTTGTCGTAAACGAGGTTCCGAAAACACATTGGGCGATCGGCGGGACAAGTGCGAAAAAATTAGGCAAATGAAAAACGTCTAGTGGACGGTCTCTTATCTAAAGAAGAACCGTCCCTAGTTTTCCTCAGGAATTTCTGAATATTTGTGATTGATGATGGAATAAATAATTTTTTTAGCTAGTTGATTGATGCGGGAATTCTTACGGTATTGGACATAGACATGGTTTGGGATGCTGGAAATTTCGTTTATTTGCCGTATTTTCACCTCCGCATTATACCGTTCATCAATGCCCAGTTTGGGGATAATACCAATGCCTATATCGTTTGCAACCGCTTTTAAAAGCATTTCATTATTATCGACATCAATGCGTGTGACATTTTTTACGCCAATCAATTGTTGATCAATCAATTTCCACAGTGCCGAGTTCCGCCGGAAGCTTAAAATCGTTTCCTCATTTAGGTCCTCCAAAAGAAGTGTCTGCTTCTGAGTCAAATAGTGATTGGATGGGAGAACAACCACTAGGTTGTTATCAAATAGATATTCGGAAATAATGTCCGGGTTATTCGGCGAGTTTTCTCTTGCGAAGATAATGTCAATTTCTCCTAAGATCACGCTCTCACTTAAACTAACGGAATCATATCCCTCCACAACTTGAATATCGATCGCCCCGATTGATTTGATCGTTTTTAATAGTTCAGTAATAAAAGAATACGAATATCCGGGAGAAAACCCAACTTTTATGACTGGTTCTTTCACGATATGCTGTATTTCCTTTGAATATTGAATGTATAACAAAATATTTTTGGCGTAATCCATAAACATATGGCCTTCTTTTGTTAAATAGATTTCATGTCCGAACCTGTTAAAAAGCTCAATCTCCAAAATATCTTCCAAAGCTTTGATCCGTGAAGTAACGGTAGGCTGTGTAACAACAAGGGCGTCTGCAGCCTTGGAATAGCTCTTGTAATCGGCAACAGTAAGAAACGTTTGCAGTTGGCTTTCGTTCATATTAGTTGTCACCTCATTAAGTAGTGAAAACGCATTCATTCAATAGTAAGGGATACAACACTTCTTTATTATCTTTATTATAAACGATGGAAAGCAAGTTAAAAAGTTTATCGTTCCTACATAAGCAACAAAAAACGAATGTATGAATTTTTTTTTGGAATTAATCGCAAAACGAAAAGATATTCAATTGGTAATATAAATGATAACGCTTTTACAATGAAGATATGAAGTTAATAAAACATTAACAAGACAGGGAGTGATAGGTGCTGGATGATGTAAGTGCTTATGCACTCTTCGAGTGGAAGGAAAGACAAAATAAATGAACATTGAAAGCGCCATCAGATTAAGGAATATCATTAATTGGAGGGGATATCCATGACAGAGATTATAAGAGATAATCCGGAAAAAAATGAATTTCTCGTTAACCGAAGTGTTTTCACAGACAGAGAAATGTTGGCAAGGGAACGCGCGGAAATTTTCAATAAATGCTGGTTGTTTATTGGCCATGAAACAGAAGTGCCGGGAAAAGGGGATTTCAAACGGAAAAAGGTGGGCGGCCGCAATTTAGTGCTCGTTCATAGCCAAGACGACGAAATTCGAGCCCTATACAATACTTGTCCGCACCGAGGCGCTTTAGTTTGCCGTGAAAACGAAGGCAATTCCAGAGTTTTTCGTTGCTTCTACCATGCCTGGAGTTTTACCAATGATGGGAAGTTGGCAGGGATGCCAGGAAGTGATGGCTTTCCGGACGATTTTAATGACGAAGGCACTAAGGACATGAAAGCGGTTAATAGAGTGGAAAGTTACCGCGGTTTTATTTTCGTGAATTTTGACGATAATGCAGTCTCCTTAGAAGAGTATTTAGCGGGTGCAAAAGAATATATTGACCTGATCGCGGATCAATCTGAATACGGGCTGGAAGCATTAGGTGGCGTGCAGGAATATAGCGTAAGGACAAACTGGAAGTTGCTCGCTGAAAACAGTGTCGATTTATATCATGGCATGCCGACACACAAGACGTATTTCGACATTAAGCAAGACCAAGACCCTGACCTCAAGAAAGTTAAATTGGAAGGCGAAGGCAAAGACTTAGGCAACGGCCATGCGGTTATGGAATATGTGGCTCCGTGGGGGAGACCGATTGCCCAGTGGACACCTATATGGAGCGAAGATTTAAAGCAGGACATGGAGGATATGAAGGCCGAATTGACGGAACGGTTTGGCGAAGAACGGGCCAATCGTATCGCTAACTGGAACCGAAATATCGTGATTTTCCCAAATCTGATCATTAATGACATCATGGCTATCACGGCCAGAACGTTCTACCCTACTTCTCCGGGGTATATTGAAGTATCCGGTTATTCCTTGGCTCCTAAAGCAGAAAATGAAGAACATCGACTTGCCAGAAACAATAACTTCTTGGAATTCTTAGGCCCAGGCGGGTTTGCCACCCCGGATGACAACGAAGCATTGGAATTAGCCCAAGAGGCATACACCAATAATCTCGAAGTGCAATGGAATGACGTTTCCAAAGGGATGGTAAGAGGTGAAGGAAACGCCAAGGCAACAGATGAACTTCAAATGAGAGCTTTCTGGAGACAATACGACAAAGTAATACAAGAATCGTTTAACAAGGAGGTTGCCTACAAATGACGGTCACTACTGTAACACGTCAAGATGTTGTAGATTTCCTTTATACGGAAGCGAAAATATTGGATGAGTGGAGATTAAAGGAATGGGCAGATTTGTTTACGGACGACGGGACCTATCTCATACCACCCATTGGTGAACCTGATGCCGATCCCTTAACATCTCTATTTTATGCTCATGATAATCGTTCGCGACTCCAGGAACGAGCGGAAAGGCTTTTAAAGAAAGAGGCGCATGTGGAATTTCCGCATTCAACGACTCTGCGAAACTATCATAATATTATCGTTAACAATCTGGAATCAGACGTAATCTCGGTAGAGTTAAACTTTACGGCCCACCGAACGAAACGTGAGGTCATGGACACATTTATCGGGAAAGCTTATTACGATCTTGTTCTACAGAATAATGAACTCGCCATCCAACACAAAAAGGTGATCTTGCAGCTTGATAGTCTACGGCCGCATGGAAAGATCAGCTTAATCCTATAATTGTGACCGGTAACTTAGAAAGGCGGTGGAACGATGATCAATGAGGAAGAGATTTATGATATGACGATTGTTGGCGGAGGTCCGGTAGGCATGTTCACCGCATTTTATGCAGGAATGCGGCAAGCCAGCGTCAAGATTATTGAAAGTTTACCAGAATTAGGCGGTCAACTGGGTGCATTGTACCCGGACAAATACGTGTATGATGTCGCCGGACTTCCCAAGATAAAAGGCAGTGATTTAGTTGACGGGCTAGAGGAACAAATGCAGCATTTTGATACGGATGTTTGTTTGAATGAAGAAGTGGTCGAGGTTACAAAAGAAGACGACATATTCGTCATAAGAACAAACCAACAAACCCATTACTCCCGTACCATTATCATAACTGCCGGCAATGGCGCGTTTAAACCAAGGCCGATGAAATTGGAAAACGAGCATCTTTTTGAAGATAAAAACCTCCATTACAGCATTAAAAACCTCAATGCTTTCAAAGATCGGGATGTCGTTGTTTTTGGTGGCGGGGATTCAGCTGTCGATTGGGCGCTAATGCTTGAAGAAACTGCTTCCAGTGTCACCATTGTTCATCGAAGAGAACAATTTAGAGCACACGATTACAGCGTAAAAAAGTTGCAAGAATCGACTGTCAATGTGTTAACGCCATTTAAGCCAACTGAAATCGTGGGAGAAAGCAATGTTGAATCCATCAAGTTACAACAATTAAAAGCCGATTTGGAAATAGAATTGGAAGCGGATGACTTTATCGTTAATTACGGGTTTATCTCGAACTTAGGCCCGATTAATGATTGGGGCTTGGATATAGAGAAAAATTGCATTTGCGTCAACCAAAAGGCTGAGACGAATATTCCGGGGATTTATGCTGTCGGTGATATTTCCACTTATGAAGGCAAAGTACAATTAATGGCTACCGGCTTCGGAGATGCTCCGATTGCTGTGAGTAACGCCAAAGTATTTATTGATCCGAAACAATCCCTAACCACGGCCCACAGCACGACAATCATGGAGAGAGAGAACAAGAAAAAGAAGAAAAAAACAGTCATAGGCTAGGGGATTAATCTCTGCTGTGACTGACAAAAAACGGATAATGTAGCTTGGAGGTTACCATTATGTCAAAGGCTGCTGAAGAAATTATTAGTAAAGATACAGCACAGGAAAGATTGGAATCGTATTTAAGAACCGTTGCCCACATCGGCCATGTAGAAATCAGCGTGAATAATTTTGAGAAATCATTGTGGTTTTTTACAGAAGTGATGGGGCTAGTATTGTCGGAAATTGAAGAGGATCGTGCTTATTTAAGGGCGTGGCAAGATTTTGACCACCACACGTTGGTGTTAAAAGCCGCCGATACGTCGGAAGTCAATCGTGTTGGCTGGCGCGTAAGTTCGAAAGAATCTCTCTATCTGTTTGAAAAAGTGTTAAAGGAAATGAACATTGCGTTCAGCTGGGTCGAAGGTGGAGAAAAGAAAGCTTTAGGCGACAGCATTCATTTCAAATCTCCGTCAGGTGTACCGATTGAATTATATTGGGAGAAAGAATTATTTGTTACAGAAGACCCGAATTTAAAATCAGAATTACCAAGCCACCCGAGCAAGTTTCGATCCAAAGGCGTGTCCCCTCGTCGTTTTGACCATGTCAATGTCATGGTGGATGACGTACAAAAAGAACAGCAATGGTGGACCGATTTTCTAGGGATCCATCATCGGTATTACATTAAGAACGGGGAAGATGTGCGCCTTGGTTCATGGTTAAGCAGAACAAATATTGCCCATGAAATTGCATTTATGAGAAATTCCAATCAAAATGGAGCAGCTTTTCATCATTTGGCGTATTACCTTGATTCCGGCGATGAACTTATTCGAGCGGCGAACATAATGGCGGAAGAAGGCATAAAAATTGAATGGGGACCCGGGAAGCACGGAACAAGCGGTGCACAGTTCATTTATGTGTTTGAACCCTCCGGCCACCGCGTAGAAATTTGGACAGGCGGTCTCTTAATCTTTTCCCCGGATTGGCAAGCGGTTGAATGGGACTCTGATGTCGGTGAATTAGGTCTGGAAATGTGGGGAAGCACACCGCCTGAAACGTATTTTACGTATGGAGTGCAAATGGGAGAGTAAACAGTAAATCTTTCATACTATGACTACTAGGAGCGTTAGTTGTGGAACGAACTTTGCGAGTGGATTTTCATACGCATATTATTTCAGAGGATTTCCTGAATTTAGCTGAGAAATACGGGGATGACCGTTGGCCTGTCCTGGAGAAAACGTGTAGTTGCGGTGCCAACATCATGATCAAAGGAAATAAATTTAGAGAGATCACAAATCATGCCTGGGATACTAACGAACGATTGAAAGATATGGACAAAGAAGGCATAGACATTCAAGTGTTGTCCCCGATACCGGTAACATTCACTTATTGGTCAGAAGCTGAACAAGGGCTGGAAATGGCGAAATTCCAAAATGATTTTATTGCATCAGCAGTAAATGAGCAGCCGGATCGATTTATCGGTCTAGGCACGGTTCCTTTACAAGATGTTGATCTGGCAATAAAAGAAATGGAACGAGCCATTACGGAATTAGGGTTAAAAGGCCTTGAAATCGGAAGCAACGTGAACGGCAAAAACCTGGATGATGAATTATTGGATCGCTTCTTCCAAGCTGCACATGAATGGGAGGTCCCGTTATTTGTTCATCCCTGGGCAACATTGGGGAGAGAACGATTTCCACGGCATAATTTCATGTACATGGTCGGAATGCCTTCCGAAACAGCCTTAGCAGCTGGAAGTATCATTATGAGCGGAATGTTGGATAAATATCCGAATTTGAAAATATGTTTTGCCCACGGTGGAGGTTCCCTGCCATATTTGCTTCCGCGAATGGATCAAGGCTGGAACGTTTGGCCAGATATCAGAAAGACGGAAAAACCACCGAGTCATTACGTGCGATCTCTTTATTATGATTCACTTGTTTACGATGAAAATAATCTGCAATTTATGATCGACCGTTTTGGAGCTGACCGAATTATTGCCGGTTCGGACTACCCGTTTTTATTACGTGAAGTTCCATCCGGAAAAGTGGTCGATACATTAACAACATTGAGTGCCGAGGAGAAAGAAAACATCCACGGTCTGAATGCATTAGACTTTTTAAATGTAGATAAGGCTCAATATGAGTAGTCTTTGAACGATAGATTGGAGGATTACTATGGCTTATGTCATCATGGATGCATGCCAAGATGAAAAATCCGGCGAATGCGTAACGATTTGCCCGGTTGATTGTATTGAAGAAGGGTCGGATCAATATTATATTGATCCGGATGCGTGTATTGATTGCGGGGCGTGTGTTGCTGCTTGCCCAGTCAGTGCAATCGTCGATGAAAATGACTTGCCGGCCGAACAAGAAGGACAGCTGGAAAAAGCGGAAGCCTTTTTCGGATAGCGCCTATACTATGAATCCCCTCAACCGAGGGGATTTTTATATGTTACTTTGTTCGAAACGTTCGTGGTTTTCTTTTTTAGATAAAATACGATAAGCTCTTCAGTAGACTTAAAAGGGGGTTGGGAAAATGAAGTATATTTCATGGACAGGGAATAAGCATAGGCAGAGTCATTCGGTATGCAATGAAATAATAAGCGAGGAAGCGTAAGCGTCAAATAATCCCCACCTAATAACAGGCGGGGATGTCATGTATGCTTTATTTAGATTGATTAGGGACGAAACATTCTTGCGGGAGTGTTTTGGACCATGGCAGAAGTTGAGCCAATTGCGCTTGATCTGTTGTATCCATATTGGGAAGTTCCTCAAACAAATAGCTAAGGTAGTGGAATGGATTCAATCCGTTTTCCTTGGCTGTCTCCACAATACTATAGATCATCGCACTGGATTTTGCTCCCTTTGCGGTGTTGCTAAACAGCCAATTTTTCCTCCCCATCACAAACGGCTTGATGGATCGTTCGGCTCGATTGTTATCGATCTCCAATCGGCCATCCTCTAAAAATGCCTCTAAACGCTCCCATTGGTTACGACAATATTTAATCGCCTTGCCAAGCGCACTTTTTGGTAATACATGTGGCGTTTGTTCTTGAAGCCATGCCAAAAAAGCCTCCAGTACGGGCTGGCTGCGTTCCAAACGCTTTTCATAGCGTTCTTGTGGACTTGCGTCCTTTAAATGGCGTTCAATGTCAAAAAGCTGATTGCAGAAGGCCAAACCTTCTTTCGCTTTCACAGACGTCGTGGCTGCGGATTCAGGCAATGCCTGCAGCGCTTCCGTGAATTTACGACGCGCATGCGCCCAACAGCCGACCAAACGGACATGGGGAAGGCCATTGTATCCTGCGTAACCATCGACATGCAGGTAGCCCTGAAAGCCATCCAGGAATCGGCGGGGATGCTTATTCGCCCGGGTCTGCTGATAATCGTACAGCACCATGGGCACATCGGCTTGTCCGGAGCGAAACAGCCACATATAGGACTTCGATGTTGCCGATCGTTCCGGTTCGGATAACACTTGTAAGGTTGTCTCATCCGCGTGTAAGGCATCCAGCTCTAATAGTTGGGCATGCATTTCGTTGTAAATCAGCTCGAGCCACGTGTTGGCACCGGACATCATCCAATTGGCCAGAGTCTGGCGGGGGATAGATACACCGAAACGTTCCAGGTGTTTCTCTTGCCGATACAAGGGCATGCCTTCCACATATTTCTGGGTCATGGCATGAGCCACGGCGGATGGAGAGGCTAAGCTTCCCGGAAATGCCGGTTCCGGCATCTTCGCTGTCACGATAGGCGTTTCGATGTCATGGCGTTCACAATGGCGGCAGCCATAGACATGGCGGACGTGCTCCACGACTTTCACTTGCGCTGGAATGACCTTTAATTCTTTTCGCACGTCCGTACTCATATCGTGTAGGGCTCCGCCACAACACGAACAGACCTGCTCCTCATCGGATAAATGATAGTCCATCGTTTCCGTCGGCAGGTTTTCGAGCTTTTGTTCGCGTTGGCCACGCTGTTTCTTGCGTTTATATGTAACCGTTTCGACCGTTGATTCTTCAACCGTCGGGGTGGATGTACCTTCGACCTCATTGAAAAGAGAGAGCTGGTCTTCATCGGTCTTCTCACTGGAAGATCCGAATCTGCGTTGTTGGCTTAGGCGAAATTGTTCTTCGTACCATTGGACTTTAGCCTCCAACGCCTCTTTTTCCAGCTCAAGCTTTTCATTTTGCGCTCGATAATATGCAATTGATGGGTTTGATGATTGCGCTGTATGTGCCATACCATAAGTATACGGAAAAGCATCCAACTTGCCCAGTCGAATGCCCGTATTTCTAAATTTCAATGTTCTATAGAATGGTACGCGCTTTGACCTCCCGATGGGCCTGCCTCTGCTCGATGGGCAAACCATCCAGCAGCCACCGAAGTTGGCGCGGACTGATGGTCATGGGTGCCGTTTCTGTTTCCGATGGCCAATGGAATGTGCCATTTTCCAACCTGCGGTAATGGAGCCAAAAGCCGTTGTGCTCCCACTGCAGGATTTTCAACTTGTCACGTTTCCGATTACAAAACACGAACAGACAAGGGGAAAAAGGATCGAGATCAAAGCATTGTTGGACAATAACGGCCAGACCGTCGATCGATTTGCGAAGATCCGTGTTTCCCCGAGCCAGGTACACGCGCTCGAATGATACATTCAACATTGGCTTCGCAACACATGAATGATATCGGATAATAACCCAACATGGGCGCCCGGCCTTACTTCGACGGAGATGGCACCGTAGTGAATAAAGATAGGTTCCGATCCTCCGGAAGGTATAGGATCATCATCGTCGACTTGGACCGTCAGCCATTGGGTTGAATCCGGTTCCGATGATATCTTGTCATCCTTGAATCGCTGGACCCAATAATACATTTGATTGACGTTGATGTCCTGCTCACGACACCATTCGGCCACACGTTGTCCGCTTTCTTTCCAGGCATCATACCGAGCTTTCCACTCGATTCTCTTGTCTTTCAGCGTCATCACATAACCTCCCGCAATCATTTCTAAGGCGATTATGGCACGGATGACTTTTGATTCCTATGTGTATTCTATTTGACGCTTACGAGGAAGCGATGTACCGAGCGGCTGCTTTTCATAAAAGTGTGCCCGGGTATGCCGCCACCCCTTTATATGAAATGGAGGCGCTCGCATACAACCTAGGCATTGGTGGGCTTGTCGTAAAGGATGAAGGTGTAAGGTTTGAACAAGGATCTTTCAAAGTGTTGGGATCCACTTTTGCGTTGGCTGCTCATTTTTTCGAAAAAGTAGCGGATGGAACTTTAGACTTTTCCAGCGTAAAAAATATTGTGCAACAACGGCCTCCCCGGATATTCGCGACGGCGACAGACGGAAATCATGGAAGAGGATTAGCATGGACCGCTAAACTTTTCAACCAACATGCCAAGGTTTATTTGCCGAAAGGCGCTTCACGTAAGCGTCTGGAAATAGTGCAAGCTTTAGGTGCCGAAGCGGAGATTACCGACCGCAATTATGATTGTTCCGTGCAATTTGTTAAAGATAGAGCGGCAGAAGAAGATTGGATCGTCGCCCAGGACACGGCCTGGGAAGGTTATACAACATTCCCCAGCCGGATCATGCAGGGGTATTTAACGATTGTTGCGGAAGTTCTGGAACAAATTCAGGAAAAACGAAAACCGACACATTTGATCTTACAGGCAGGGGTGGGGTCGTTTGCAGGGGCGATCGCAGGGCTTTGTAAGCAAATATTTGGGGACGAGATAACCATTGTCATTGTTGAGCCGGCGAAGGCAGATTGTTTATACCAGTCTGCGTTAGCAGAGGATGGGCAAGCTCGTAAAACGAGCGGGGATCTTACCTCCGATATGAAAGGCCTCGCGTGCGGCGAAGTGAACCCGCTCGCTTGGGATATATTGAAAACGATCGCCGATGTATTTGTGACTTGCCCTGATTCCGTTGCCGTCAAGGGGATGCATCTGCTCGGCCAATCGATGGAAAATGACCCAAAGATCGTGGCTGGAGAAGCCGGTGCGGTTTCGCTAGGCTTGTTGAATGAAATCAGCAAAAATGAAGCGTTCGCAGCGTTAAAAGAATATATTGGTCTGAATGGGGACGCTCAGGTTCTTCTCGTGAATACGGAAAGCAAAACATAAAAAAGCACCGCGCCAAACACGGCCGGTGCTTATGTGTCATCTGCAAATTTGTATTTAAAGAAACGTTCGTTTTCCAGGCTCTCCGCAATTTCAGGGTCTCCATCTCGATAGTGCTTTTCCCGTTCGGCAAAGGTAGCACCGAATTGGGAATGGTGGGCCTGTAATGCCTGGAGCTTTTCCTTCATGTAATCTTTTACCGAGTAGACAACATCCGGGTTATCAAGAGTGATGGCAAGGGCGTAAAAGGTTGGCCTTGTCTCTTTTGGCATATCGGCAAGTGCTTCAACGACCGCTTCAGCCGTGGCGTTATGATCGGGGTGTACCGAATGCTCGGGATAAAAAGAAATGACAAGCGTTGGGTTTAGCTCTGCGACAAGTTCCTCCACCATGCCTTTGAGCACACCGGGAGCGAGGAATTCGATGGTTTTGTCTCGATACCCCATCATTCGTAAATCGGTGAGTCCCATTGCTTCCGCTGCTTCTTCCAATTCTTTTTTTCGTACGTCCGGAAGGGATTCACGTGTGGCAATCGGTGGATTTCCAATATTTCTTCCCATCTCTCCGAGGGTAAGGCAAGCATACGTGACCGGTGTTCCGTTGGCAATGTGGGCGGAGATGGTCCCGGAAACGCCGAATGCTTCATCATCGGGATGGGGGAAAATGACAAGTACGTGACGTTCTGTTTTCACCTAGATCAGCCCCTTTATTTTTTAAACGGTTGCTCGGAAAGTTCCAGCGTAACGGCAATTTTATCTTCATGGTTTAATCCGGCGAGAATGAGTTGGCCATTCTCGTTGAGCTCGAAATGTGTGAGTCCTTCTCCGTACACCCACCCAATATCCAGCTCCAAGCCGACGCGGTAAGGACCATCCCCGGTAATCTTTCCGTGTTTGTAATTAATGTGCGCGTTACGTATATAGGCGCCCGCCGAAAAGAAAGACTGGTCAAAATGAGACGCATAGGCACCGTTGGTCGTTTCTAAATGTAAATAAACATCTTTTCTGGCAAACGAATCTATTAATGTTTGCACACGGGTAACGGTAATAGGTTCCAAGATGAGCCCTCCATGAGTAAGACAATGAGTGATTAGTATTTCATCATTATATAGCGAATGTTGCTTTACGTTCAAGAAATGTGGCTCGTGAACACACCATCGAAAAGGGACCACGGGCGTTGCTATTTTTCTTTACGGGAAATTGGATATTCCTATACGATAAGGTAAGTGTGAGGTGAATAGCGACGTGTTACAGCGACTGACTGGAAAAACAGGTTTAATCATCTATCCGATTGTGTGGGCCCTTTTGGCTTCCGTTCTTTTTTTACTTGCCCCTGACATGGAAGATTTGGTTCGGGAAGAGGGGCAAGTGGAAATTCCCGAAGCCTATCCGACACAGCAATTCGAAGCATTGATCGAGGCGGACGGCGGGTTTTCAGGGGAAGAAGTGATTATAGCTTATTACGAAGAAGAAGGATTGTCGCGAGCACAAGCGGATGGCATCGAAGATGTGGTAGAAGCTTTAGAAGATGATTCCGGGGAGTTGCCGTTGTATGACATTGTCTCCCCTTTCGATGGCGAGCAACAGGAAGAACAGCTCGTAAGTGAAGAGGAAGAACTTTTCCTCGTGATGCTCGAAATGGACCTCGATGATGGCGAGTATGAAGCGTATCGCGGGATAATTGATGAAAATACGGAAGTAGAGGGGCTCGCGCATTATCAAACAGGAGCCCCGGTTATCGAAGAAGACTTGGATAATTCGACTCAGGAAGGGTTGGTTACCGCTCAATGGATTACGGTCGCTTTAGTGTTTATTGTTTTACTTAGCATCTTTCGGTCCCCGATCGCACCGATCCTACCTCTTTTTTTACTGGGGACTGCCTATATTTTTTCGATCGGTATCGTTGCTTTTCTCATAGAAGGCATCGGTTTTCCCGTATCCAATTATACGCAGATTTTTATTATGGCTGTCGTTTTCGGGGTAGGGACGGATTACTGTATTTTATTGATGCGGCGATTTCAGGAGGAAATGCCTAAAAGCGGGGAGGCCCATGATGCGATGTTGAGGACATTCCGAGCCTCGACAAAAACCGTGTTATATGGGGTGATCACCGGATTTATCGGTTTTGCAACGATTGGCTTCGCGGATTTTGACATTTATCAATCAGGGGTCGGCGTCGCGGTCGCGATGGTTGTCCTTGCAGTGGGGATATGGGCGTGGCTCCCCAGTATGATGAGCCTTGTCGGCAATAAGATGTTTTGGCCGAGCAAACCGAAACAAGAGCAGGAAAACAATTGGCTCTGGACGAAACTGGGGACGTTCTCGGTCTACCGGCCGGGATTCACCCTTGTGCTCGTGGCGATCATTCTGGTCCCTTTATTTTTTCTCTATGATAATGACGTTTCTTTTGACAATGTTGAAGAGATTCCAGGGGATTACGATTCGATTATGGCCTATGATTTGATCGCGGACACATTCGGGGAAGGCGATATTTTCTTTACAACTTTGGCTGTAGAAGCGCCGGAAGGCACATGGGAAAATGCAAATGCGCTACCCTATTTGGAAATGATGGCGCTCAATGTAGAAAAAGCGGAAGGTGTCGATGATGTTCGGACGATCACTCGGCCGGAGGGGGAGCGTACCGATGCAATTACGATTCCTGAACAAGCAGAAAAGCTGACTTCAAACCTGGAGGAAAGCATCGAAGGGCTGGAAGAAGTTTCAGAAGGCCATGAAGAAATGCTGTCAGGCATAGCAGAAGGAGCCGAGGAGCTGTCTGAAGCAGAGGAGGGCGTACAGGAACTAATCCAGGGAACAGATGAGGCGCTTAGTGGTGTGGAGGAATTGGAAGCAGGCCTAACGGAAATGGCCGGAGAGCTTGAGGAAGCGGAAGCTGAAGTATGGGAAGCTTATGAGGAAATCGAAGCATACCAAGATACGCTAAATAATATCGAAGATGCGGCACCCGGCATGGAAACAGTAGAAGAACAGTTGGAGAATGCAGAAACCGCCCGACAGGAAGCGTTGGCGGAGATTGCTGAACGGCAGGAACAATTGCAAAACGCGCGAGAAGCCGTTCAAGCGCTTGCTTTTGACCCTTCGGCTTTTGAAGAGGAGCTTGAGGGACGTTTGCAAGATTGGCGGACGTCGCTCGAAGAGCTAAATGATCAACTGGAAGAAGAGCCGCCGGAAGCAAATATCTCCGACACGGTGGAAGAAATGATCACCGGCATGGAAGAAGGCGAAGCCATTATAGCCGATGCTGTGGACACTCTGTATGAGGTCGAAGAGACGAGAGCGGAGATAGAAACGGAATTGGGAGATGCTCAGGAAGACTTGGCAGACATCGAGCAATTTCTCGCTCTGGATACACCGCTGGATGAGTTGGATGTTCCGTCGCCGGAGGGAATTGTACAAGAAGCTGAAAATGAGTTAACAGAGATTCAGGATCAAGTTCAAGCCCTGGCGGTCGGTATGGGAGAGGCCGTAGATGGCTTGGAAGCGATGCATGAAGGTGTAGAGGATTTGGATGATGGGCTCCAAGAACTTCAAGAAGGCCACGAAGCGTTATCGGAAGGATTAAATGAAGCAGAAGCAGGGCTTGATGAAATCGAGGAAGGGTTGCAGGAAGCTGATGAAGGTACGCTTGAAGTGATCGAAGGGCTTGAAAGCATGCAGTCGTTTACCGAGGATATGGCCGGGCAGCCTTCCCATCCACTCGAGGGTATATTTATATCCGACGAAATGATGGAAGATGATGATTTTGACGAGCTTTGGGATCACTATGCCACCCCTGATGAGCACGTGGTCTCCCTTGTTGAAGTGACGATGGAAGACGACCCTTATGGGTTCGAAGCGATCGAAACGGTGGAACGTATTGAAGATGTTGCTGCGTTTTCGCTTCAAGAAACCCCATTTGAAGACGCTACCATCTTAGCAGATGGCATTGCCGCCGAAAATAGAGATCTGAATGACATCACGACTGAAGACTTTATGACGACAGCGGCGATTATGCTGGCCGGCATTTTTCTTGCTTTGAGCGTTCTTTTTCGTTCGCTCATTATCCCCATGTACGTCCTTTTTTCATTAGTGGCCGCTTACTTTGGGGCAGCAGCGGTTACGGAATGGATATTCACGGATTTGGCAAATTATGATGGCCTGATGTGGGCAGTTCCATTCTTTGGATTTGTATTATTAATGGCACTGGGGGTTGATTACTCCATTTTTCTTCTTACACGTTTTAATGAAACACGGGAAGATGACCCGAATTTGAAAACGGCGATGATCGAAGGCATGAAAAAAGTCGGTGGAACAGTGTTATCAGCCGCCCTGATTTTAGGAGGGACATTTGCGTCCATGATGGCTTCCGGAGTGTTAACACTTATGCAAATCAGCACGCTCATCGTGTTGGGGCTGCTGTTTTATTCTTTCGTTCTGTTGCCGCTCTTTGTTCCGGCAGTCGCTACGCTTTTAGGGGAAAAGAACTGGTGGCCGTTCAAAAAACGAGCATGAGGTATGACGCCCATGTTCGCTTTTTCTTTACGGTTTTCATAATATGCTATAGTGGAAACATCTGGAGGCAAAAGAGGGTTTACGATGGATATCGATATATGGACCTATCCGGTTATTTTGGTTGTTGGACTAGTCGCGGGCATCATTAATACCGTTTCAGCAGGGGGTTCCTTACTTACGCTGCCGATGTTGATTTTTCTTGGCCTGCCGTCCGCAGAAGCAAATGGCACCAATCGTGTGGCCATCGTTGTTCAAACGATTATTGCGGTGCTGGCCTTCCGGCACAAAGGCCAATTGGAAAAAAAGGTAAGTGCAATGGTCATGGTACCGGCTGTGATTGGCTCTGTGTTGGGGGCATTTGCAGCTGTTGCCATCGGTGATGAACTTTTTCAACTTATTCTGGCGGTGACGATGGTTGTTACGATCATTTTTATTGCATGGGACCCGACAAAAAGACCGGGGTCTGAACATAAATTATCCATATCAAGGAAACTGTTAGGATTACTTATCTTTTTTGCGATTGGTTTTTACGGCGGATTTATTCAAGTAGGAGCAGGGTTTTATATTGTCTTTACGGCTTTGCTCGTATTTCAATTATCTTTTATCCATGCCAATAGCGTCAAAATATTGGTCGGCGGCTCGTATGTGTTTGTTTCGCTGCTCATTTTTGGCATAAGCGGAGAAGTAAACTGGACGTTGGGATTACTGCTAGCCGGGGGGAATGCATGTGGCGCTTGGCTCGGCAGTCAAATTATTATGGGAAGCAAAACAAAACTGATTAAATGGATTCTTTTGTTCACCGTCCTCATTATGGCAGCAAGGCTTGTTTATGATGCACTTATATGAAAATTGTTACCGTAAGGAATTTATTGATAATAATAGGTTTGTTTTTCCATAAACAAGGGGAATGGGTTTACTGTGGTGGCATTTCACATCAATCACTATATCTATAGGAGGTATTCCTTTGTTTAAGCGAGTGGACAAGCTGCAAATCGACCTTCCTAGACCAGATCAACCAGATCCCGAAGCAGCAGGTGTTGTGCAGGAACTGTTGGGCGGTAGATTCGGTGAAATGTCAACGTTGAATAACTATATGTTTCAGTCGTTTAATTTTAGATCCAAGAAAAAGTTACGGCCATTTTATGAGCTTATCGCCAATATTACGGCTGAGGAAATCGGTCACGTGGAGTTAGTGTCGAATACGATCAATCTAAATCTTGATGGTTCTGTTGGGAATGGCAGTACCAATCCGGACGATACACCACTTGCTCCGGTAATGGGTTATGAAAACAAGTTTAATTTTATTTTAGGTGGACAAAACGCGATACCGGCTGATTCTGCCGGAAAAGCTTGGACTGGGGATAACGTGTTTTCCAGCGGCAACTTAGTCAATGATCTGCTGCATAACTTCTATCTGGAGTGCGGGGCACGCACACATAAAATGCGTGTCTATCAAATGACGGACAATGAAACTGCTCGTGAGCTTGCAGGTTATTTGCTCGTACGCGGAGGTGTCCATGCAGTTGCTTATGCGAAAGCGCTGGAAGAAATTACAGGTGTGAACATGATGAAAATGTTGCCTGTCCCCGATTTGGATAACTCAAAATATGACCATGCCAGAAAATACGAAGAAAAAGGAACCCACCGAAAGCTATTCCGTTTTAGCGACGACGATTACAAATTGCTCGACCGCATCTGGAATGGACCGACACCGGTTGGACCGCCAGGCGAGCTTGAAGTCGTCGACGGCCTTCCCGAAGGTGGTGAAATTCCGGATCTTGAACATGTTCCGGAAGAATTTGCTCCGGGATTTGACGAAGAACAATTCCGGGAGTTATCAAAACGTCTCCAGTATGAAGCGGGTATGTAATTGCAAAAATAGAGAAGAAGAGGAGAGGCCTTTTGTGGTCTCTCCTTAATTATGTATGTTGAATTTTTTGCCATGAAGCAGAAAACGCATGTTTTTCCCTTCCGTTGAAAAAATAATCGTGGAGGAGGCATAACAATGACGAGAGCGACGAAGCAAATCCCAAAAGAAAAAGGGTTGGACCAGTCGTTAACATTATTGAATGAAGGGTACCGATACATTCCAAACAGGCGGCGGAATCAGCAATCCGATATCATACAAACGCGCCTTCTAGGTAAAAAAGCGATTCTCATTAGCGGTGAAGAAGCGGCGCGGCTTTTTTATGACGAGAATTATTTTAAGCGGGAAGGTGTGGCACCACGGCGGATCCGAAAATCTTTGTTCGGTGAACATGGTGTGCAAGGATTGGATGATGAAGAGCATAAACATCGAAAGCTGATGTTTTTGTCGTTAATGACACCGGAACGTTTGGAAGAGATTAAGAAAATAACGATGCAGCAGTGGAAAAAGAAGATCGATGAATGGAAGGAAAGAGACCGGGTTGTTTTATTTTATGAAGCGGAAGAAGTCATGTGTCGCGCTGCATGTGAATGGGCAGGCATTGATTTGTCGGAAGAAGAAGTCGGACAACGGGCACGGGAATTTGGACAAATGATCGATGCCTTTGGAGGAGTGGGAGAACGAAACCGTCGCGGCAAGAGAGCGAGGGATAGTTCGGAAAAATGGATACAAAAGATAGTCAAACAAATTCGCGCCAATAAACAAAAACCTGCTGAAAATACAGCTGCCTATATTATTTCTTTTCATCGCGATCATAAAGGAAAACGTTTGGATACCCATACGGCCGCTGTTGAAATCATTAATGTGCTAAGGCCGATTGTCGCGATTGGCCGTTATGTTGTTTTCGGGGCGCTTGCGGTACATGATCACCCGGAAACATTACCTAAATTACGTGCCGGAGATGACACATATACGACAATGTTTGTACAGGAAATTCGAAGATATTATCCATTTACACCATTGTTGGGGGCGATTGCTCGCAAAGATTTTCATTGGAAAGGATATCCCTTTACAAAGGATACGCTTGTTATGCTTGATGTTCACGGGATTAACCATCGCGCGGATTTATGGGAGGATCCTGATGTATTCATGCCCGAACGTTTCAAGGAATGGGAAGGGAGTCCGTTTGCATTTGTTCCACAAGGGGGAGGGGACCATTACATGGGGCACCGTTGTGCCGGCGAATGGATTACGGTGATGCTTATGCAAACAAGCTTGGAGTTTTTAACCAATCATATCACGTATGACGTCCCTGAGCAGGATCTAAGCTACAGCATGGTGCGCATGCCAACGATTCCGAAAAGCCGTTTTGTCATTCGTGATGTGGAAGAGCGGGAAAAATTGGCAGAAGTGTGATGACCTTCGTCATAAGTTCGGACAATTTACTTGGTTTCTTTTGCAAAAGTGTCCGAGGTTTATCTCACTTCGGACACTGTGCTTGCTGATACATACAAAACTGTCCGAACTATTTATAAGCTCGGACAATCTGATCGGGGATTACTGTGAAATTGTCCGAGATTTCCATTGTCGCGAGTCTACACAGGCCAATAGCAAGTTTACATTCAATCATAGGAACATTAAATATGCTAGAATGAATGAATAGTTCCAAAGCGATGTAGCATTGAGGAGCTGAAATTGTAAAGAACGATGCCTTAGGTTTACTTTCTAAAAAATGGAGGCGCATGATGGCTAACGAACACGTTTGGAGGGAGGTTTTGGCAGTCTTGGAATTAAAAATTTCCAAGCCGGCTTTTCAAACATGGTTGGAAGGTACGAGGCTAGAGATCACAAATCACGTGTGGACGATTAAGGCAGCGAATGCTTTTGCTGCGGAGTGGTTGGAAACGCGTTACGAAAAAGTGATTGCCAATGCGATCAAGTCTGTGCACGGGGATAACCCAAATATAGAGTTCAGTTACGATGAACGGAAAGAGGAAACGCCGGTTGGCGCTACCGGACCGGATGAGCGACGAGTTACGGTAGGTCGTCTTCGATTCATGGAAGAAGAAATAACGGATATGAAAAAACAAATCCATCGCTTGGAGAAGGAACTGGCTGCAATTAAAAATGATTAACGGAAATGTCAGGGAGCGGGATCAACGATGAAGCTAGGAATCTTGGAGCAAATGCCTACTCCTAAAGGCAAGACAGCAGAAGATACCGTCAAGGAAACGATCTCCCTGGCTCAATATGCGGAACAACTGGGATACAAACGCTTTTGGTTTGCCGAACATCACGCGACGAAGGGGATGGCATCGAGTGCTCCGGAAATAATGATGGCAGCCGTGGCAAGCCGTACGAAACAAATGCATGTAGGAAGCGGCGGGATCTTGCTCCCGCAGTACAGCCCCTATAAAGTTGCTGCCCAGCTCCTGCAATTACAAGCGCTTTTTCCGGGGAGAATTGAAGCAGGCGTGGGCCGTTCTCCCGGAGGGGGCGAAAGGGTTCGCTCTGCGCTGGCTGATGGAAAAGAAAACCAATTAAGCGCATATCCGGAAAAGCTGGAAACCCTCGTCCGGTATGTGCATGGACAACAATCAAATGGGGTGCGGGCCACGCCACGGACAAGCACACCTCCCTCTATCTACTCCTTGGGCCTTGGGGAAAACAGTGCAGAAGTCGCGGCCCGTCTCGGGGTTGGATATGTATACGGGCATTTTATCGAACCCACTCGCGGACAAGCCGCCCATCAGATTTACCGCCAACAGTTTGCCCCCGGAAATTTAAATGCCCCGCACGCGTTAACAGCCATCTTTGTCATTTGCGGAGCGTCGGATGCGCACGCGGAAGAGCTGGCAACGAGCCAAGATATGTGGCTGTTGCGAACGGAAAAGGGGTTGGACAGCCGTGTGCCTAGTGTGGAAGAGGCGAAAGCGGCCAAAAAAACCGAAAGGGACCAACAAAAAATACAGGAAAATCGCAGACGGATGATTATCGGTGGCCCTGAGACGGTTCGAAAACAATTATGCTACTTATCGGATCTCTATCACAATGACGAATGGTTGATCTTGACGAATATCCATGACTTTCATGAAAAACGTCGGTCATTCGAACGCCTTATCTCTCTTTTTTAAGCTTTGCAAATGGCGAAAAATTTGATAGACTATTATTCAGAACAAAATACTCAGGTTTCTTATAAAGAGAAGCAGAGGGACTGGCCCAACGACGCTTCAGCAACCCCACGATAGTGGAAGGTGCTAACGCCAGGAAGATAAGAGGATCGCGAGTACAGCCCTCTTTTCTTCGGAAGAGAGGGCTTATTTTTTTAGCAGGTAAGACCTGTATAAGTTTTCTAAAAAAAAGGAGTCAGGAGAGAGATGTCAATATCATTAACGCACGCGCCTTATCGTGCAGACCATGTCGGAAGCATTTTGCGTACCGAACGATTGAAGAAAGCGAGAGAAGATCGTTCAACCGGTGCCATTACGGCGGAACAATTGCGCGAGGTTGAAGATGAAGAGATCCGTGCGATTGTGGAAAAACAAAAAGAAGCGGGTCTCACGGCCATTACCGATGGGGAATTTCGCCGAGCGTGGTGGCACCTGGATTTTTTGGAAGGGTTTGACGGGGTAGAAGGATACGAACCGGAACATGGTTACAAATTTCGAGGAGTGGAAACGAAGGCTTGGCTTGTACGGATTAACGGGGAGTTGGATTTTCCGGACAACCATCCGTTCCTCGAGCATTTTCGGCACTTAAAAAGCCTTGTTGGCGAGGACTACGTGGCTAAGCAAACCATTCCGAGTCCGAGTATGCTCTATGCGGA
Organism: Salicibibacter halophilus; assembly: GCF_006740705.1. GTDB lineage: Bacteria > Bacillota > Bacilli > Bacillales > Marinococcaceae > Salicibibacter > Salicibibacter halophilus. Next base: position 3,124,335 of record NZ_CP035485.1, read on the forward strand.
CGAGCATTTTGTGCCGGGTGTTTATGACGACCGGTCCCAATTCAGAAAAGATCTCGCTGCCGCTTATAAAAAAGCTGTTCATGCGTTTTATGACGCAGGTTGCCGTTATTTGCAACTCGATGACGTGGGATGGGCCCATATACTGCCAACCGAGGACGATACGGAAGAGCAAAGAGAGGAAAAACACAACAAACAACAATGGTTTAAGGAGATCATTAATGAAGCATTGTCCGATCGTCCGGATGACTTAACAGTGACAATGCACATTTGCCGCGGAAACTTTCGTTCCACGTGGATCAGAACCGGCAGCTATGATCCGGTCGCGAAAACGGTCTTTCAGGAAGTTGGCGTCGATGGTCTTTTCCTGGAATATGATGATGAACGTTCCGGTACCTTCGAAGCTTTACAGTATGTCAACCGTACTGATTTGAAAATTGTACTTGGGATTGTAACTTCAAAAACAGGTAAACTTGAAGATAAAGAGGCATTGAAAAGCCGCATTCAGGAAGCTGAAAAGTACGTACCACTTGAACAGCTGGCGCTCAGTCCGCAATGTGGTTTTGCTTCCACTGAAGAAGGCAACATTTTATCGGAAGAAGCGCAATGGGCAAAACTTCGTCATGTCAAGGAAGTCGCGGATGAAGTTTGGGGCGAAAGCTAAAGAGCAAGGAGGGGAGGGCTGATCTATTAAGGGATCGGCCCTTTCCATTTGCCGCATATAGGCGTTTTACTGCTATTGTGCTAAAATGAATGAATACTTATTCAGGAGATGATGGCCATGGAACAACACACCCGAAACGTAGAAGAACAATTACAAGCATTTAGCGAAGGATCATTGATAGCTTTACTGGACATTACCTTCGTGGAGGCGACTCAAGATCGTCTTGTCCTGCAGATGCCGGTGCAGCCAAAAACGCATCAGCCTGCCGGTATTCTTCATGGCGGCGCTTCTGTTGTTCTCGCGGAAACGGCAGCATCCTTGGGGACTGCGCTCAATATTGACCAAGAAACAAAAATCCCGGTTGGTCTCGAGATTAACGCGAACCACGTTCGCAGTAAACAGGATGGCGTGGTGACAGCAACAGCCACTCCTTTACATAAAGGAAAGACAACGATGATCTGGGAGATTAAAATCGTCGATGAAGACGATAAGTTAGTCTGTGTTTCACGTTGCACGATGGCTGTATTGGATAAAAAATAATTATGGTTGCTGCGTTATGTCCGGTTTTTTTCTTAGCATCGTTGCCTGTTCATAGGCAAAAGCAATCTGAAATAATGTTTCTTCCGAAAAAGCATTGCCGGTCAATGTAATTCCGAAAGGCCGGCCGTTTTCTTTGTAGCCCGCGGGAACGGTAATGGACGGCAGTCCGGCGCGGGCGGCCACGTCATAACTGCTTGAGCTTGGAAAGAGAACGGCGTCCAACGCTTGGTCTTGCAACACATTATCCAGGCTTTGTGGGTCATCCAATCCTTCGTCCCGTAGTTTCTGAACGAGATAGCTCGCATTGGACAAACTGTTTTCCACCGACGTTCGGACTCTAAGGCGATCATAGCCATATTTATGCAAGTGGGAATGATCCTCATAGGATTGTAAAAATTCATCAAAGGAATAAAAACCGGTGAAAGGATCCGCCCTGGCAAAGAAATTGTTCAGGGAATGCCGCGACTCATAGCTGACAACGGCATCGCCATCGCCGCGGTTAATCGCGGGTATGGACACTGAATCAACCAATGTCGCTCCCAAGTCCTTTAATCTGAGGACTGTTTCTTCATAAAGGGTAAGGTCTATTTGATCGCTCATGTTCGGTTGATAGTCACGAAAAATGCCGATGCGTTTTCCTTCTGCGCCATCCTTGCGAAGCGTGTCCACATAATTGGGTATTTTGAGCGGTTGTGTTTTCGTCTCTGCATCTTGAGAGTCCTTGCCCGCGATCACCCCTAAAAGATGTGCGGCATCCGCCACCGTTTGCGTCATCGGTCCGGCCGCGTCTTGTGCGTAAGACAAAGGGATAATGCCTGTCCGGCTGACAAGCCCAATGGTCGGTTTGACTGTCACAAGAGAATTGCGCGTCGCGGGGTTGAGCAAAGAGCCGGATGTATCCGTGCCAATGCTTACAGGGGCAAAATTTGCTGCAACCGCTGCCGCGCTCCCGGTACTCGAGCCACCAACGTCAAATTGCGTTCCGTATGGGCAAAGGACATACCCGCCCCTTGAGCTATAATTTTCCGGCATATTTGTGCCGATGCGATGGGCAAGTTCTGTCATGTTTGTCTTTCCGAGAATAATCGCGCCGGCATCCCGCAGTTGTTTGACGAGAAACGCGTCTTCGCGCGAGCGCCAATTTTCAAGCGCGATCGATCCTGCAGGCGTCGGCATCTTATCGGCCGTTCCGATATTTTCTTTTAAAAGAATCGGGATCCCATGTAATGCGCCTCTCCGACCATTTTGTGCACGTTCTTTATCCAGTGCCTCCGCGATGGGCAGGGCATCCGGGTTGATATCGGAGACAGCATTGATATAAGGACCATCCTGATCCCAAAGCGCGATACGGTTTAAATAGTACAGAACAAGGTTTTTCGCTGTAAGCTTTCCATCATCATAAGCTTGATGGATTTCGGCGATCGTCGTTTCTTCATGCCAATAATTAGCCATTAATGAGAATTGCATCGATGAACCTCCGGAGAGTTTTTGCTATATCCATATGGTGCCTTACATAGCAGTTGGGCATTCATGAAGATCGTGTTCGTCGAACTTGATCGTAATCTTCCGGTGATTGGCCGAACATTTTTATGACCTTGATTTCCTATTCAACCGCCTATTCCCAATGGGAGCATTAGTCCTAGAATAATGGTCGACCCCAGAAGGATGGCAAAAATAATCCAATGCATGCGGCCTAAATCCTCTTTCATTCGATGCATCAAGAAAATTTCCATGAACCCTACCGTCAGCAGCCCCGCCATTAGCTTCAGTAAACGTCCCACGGTTACAGGCATCAAGGGTAATAACAGGATGCCCGTTATAATCACGAGGAGATAGGAAAGCCGTAAGACCTGATGCGTAACGATTGCCGTTCTTTTGCGTGTTGTTCCATATAGATAATAGACCAGTGTGAAAAGAAACAAGGTAAATGCAATGGCAAGCAAATGAAAAGATGTAATCATTATTTTTTCCTTTCTCTTTTGCATCTTGGAAAACTATAACACTTGCTGTCTTTTTTAGTCGAATTGTTTTTTGATAATTGCTATATAAAGCAATTGTGGTATACTAACATAAATATTATTTTTTCAATATTTCAGAGAAAAGGAATAGGGGGCAAATAACGAATGAAGAAAAATTTCTGGTTATCCGGGATCTTGGGTGTTTCAATGTTGGCTGTTGCCGCGTGCGGTGCGGATGAAACCGAAGGGGATGCTGACGATATGGACGCAAACGGCGATGACAATGACGATGTCGAGGCGGAAGACGATGAAGAAGATGAGGATGCTGAAGATGAAACAGACGAAGATGATGGGGATGAAAACGGCGGAGATGCTTCTGTTGAAGGAGAGACATACACAGTTGCCACAGACAATAGTTTCGTCCCGTTTGCATTTGTAGATTTGGATACGGATGAGTTGACGGGATTTGATATTGATCTCATGGATGCCGTTTCCGAAGAAGCAGGTTTTGACGTTGAATATGAAACGGTTGATTTTAACGCGGCTTTATCGGGGATTCAAGCAGGGACTTATGATGCTTCGATTAACGCGATGTCCATTACAGAAGAACGTGAGGATTCGGTGGATTTTTCAGACCCGTATTACCCCGATTCCGGCATAATTTTAGCGGTTTCTGAAGAGGACGGGGATATTCAGTCCCTTGAAGATGCAGAGGCAGACGGCGCGACGGTAGGAACGGGGCAAGGTTCGACAAGCCAGGATTATTTAGAGGAGAATACGGACAATGTCGATATTGAACCGTACCCGGATGTTACAGAAGCCTACCAGGCCGTGATTGCAGGCCACGTGGATGCCGTATTATATGATGAACCGAATATTCTTTATTTCGTTGAGGAGCAAGCGCAAGGACAAATGTTCACCGTTGGGGAAAAGCTCACCGGGGAAGATTATGCCATTGGCATGCCGCAGGATCATGAACTTGTAG